>NZ_CP041764.1:4460795-5098052 GCF_009817885.1 Serratia rhizosphaerae | reverse complement strand
GACCGAATACAGCACCTGCTGGTTACGCGTTTTCTGGAACTCCTCCAGCGTTTCGCCGCGCATGGCGGCGTAAATATGCAGGTTGGAGCTGCCGACCACCGCGCCCAGCTTCTCCAGCAGGAAGAAGCTGACGCCGTAGTGGATCATCGCCCGCCAGTCGAGTTCGCGCAGCATGCGCTGTTCTTCGTCGCTCAGCGCCGCCTGATCAAACAGCGCCTGCTGCTGCTGAAGGAAACGGGCGCGCCAGTCCGGCTGGATCAGCCGGTGCAGAAAGCGGTTGATGCGTAGCGCCTTCAGGCTGCGGGCATGGGTGAACGGGTAGGTGCCCGGCAGTTTTTCCACGCCGGCCAACTGCTGATTGATTTTGTCGCGCTGGCGCTGCTGCACGTCGACCGGCGCTTCGCGCGCGCGGTTTTCCAGAATCAGCGTGGAGATGCCGGTCATCGAGGGCAGGTAGTAGGCCTCATGCAGTTTTTCCACGTTGGCGGAGAGCGCGCCGCGCATAATCAGCCACATAATCACCTCCGCCCCTTCCAGGCCGCCGAGGGTGGCGTATTCCGCCAGGGTGATGTCGGTCAGGCGCTGCGGATCGTTCACCAGCATATCGACAAACTGAGCGTCCCATTCCGGGTTATTGAAGCCGCAGCGTTCGCCGTGCACCTGATGCGAGACGCCGCCGGTGGCGACCACCGCCACCTTCAGATCTTCCGGGAAACTTTCGATCGCCCGCCGTAGCGCCTGGCCCAGTTTATAGCAGCGACGGGCTGACGGAATTGGGAACTGCAGCACGCCGACCTGCAGCGGGACTACCCGGGTCGGCCAGCCGCCGTCCTGCCAGGGCAGCAGGGCGGACAGCGGTGAGAACAGGCCGTGGTCCAGCGGTTTGTCCTGGAAGAACGCCATATCGAATTCGTCCGCCATCAGACTGGCGCCGATATGCTGGGACAGCGCCGCATGGCCGGCGACGGGCGGCAGATCGCGCGGACCGCCGCCTTCGTCAGCGACGGCGTAGCTGTCGTCAATCCCCAGCGCAAATGCTGAATAGTAGTCGAAGAAAAATGACGTGACGTGGTCGTTAAATACGTACAGCAGCACGTCGGGTTTTTTCTCCGCCAGCCATTGCTGCATCGGGGCGAAACCGTCGAAAATCGGCGCCCAGGCGCTCTCCTGCTGTTTATTGTGATCCACCGCAAAGCCGATGGTGGGGGTGTGGGACACGGCCAGTCCGCCAATGATCGTTGCCATCCTGTTACCTCTGTCTGAAAGTGTTTACCGGTTATTCATGGTGCGCGACAGCGCTGGCAGGTCGTTAAGGCCAATGCCTTTTACCCTTTCCGCCGGACGCGCGTGCTGATGATTGATAATGGTGATCGCCGCCAGCAGAGCCGGGGTGGCGAGGATAATGAAAATGCTGGTGGCGCCGGGGAACATCCCCAGCAGCACGCCGCCGAGCGATGAACTGATAATTGCGCCGCTGCGGCCGATGCCGTGCATCCAACTGACGCCGGTGGCGCGCATCTCCGTCGGGTAGAATGCCGGGGAGAACGCCTGCAGGCCGGTTTGCGCGCCGTTGATGCACACCCCGCTGATAAACACCAGCACCGCCAGCGCCGTCGGGCCAAAGCCCCAGATGCCCTGCGCCAGCAGGCAGCACATGCCCATCAGGTAGAACAGGGCGATCACCCGTTTGGCGACGAAGCGATCCATCAGGTTACCCACCAGCAGCCCGCCGATGGTGCCGCCCAGCTGAAATAAGCCGGCGATAATCGCCGCGCGCTCCAGCGAAAAACCGGCGCCGCGCACGATGGTCGGCAGCCAGCCGTTGAGCAGATAAATCACGAACAGCCCCATAAAATAGGTGAGCCACAGCACCAGCGTGCCTCTGGCGTAGCCGTTGCTGAACAGTTGCAGCACCCGGGCCTTCTTGGCGATCACCGGCGTTTTCAGCACGAAGGTGGTGCCGGCGCTGAATACGCCGCCGGCGCGCCGCAGGATGCGGGCGATTTTGTCTTTATGTTGGTTGCGCACCACCATATACAGGGTGGATTCCGGCAGGATCCACATCAGCAGCGGCAGCATCAGCAGCGGCAGCAGGCCGCCGAGGAACAGCACCGATTTCCACCCCAGGCTCGGCAGCATGCCGGCGGCGATAAAACCGCCGGCGCCGGAGCCGATATTAAAGCCGCTGTACATCAGGGTGATCATCAGGCTGCGGCGGCGCTCCGGCATATATTCGGACACCAGCGTCACGCAGTTGGGCATCACCGCCCCCAGCCCGAGGCCGGTAAGAAAGCGCAGTACGGCCATTTCCAGCGGGGTGCGGGCGAAGGTGCTGAGCAGGCTGAACAGCGAGAAACAGAGGATCGACAGCAGCAGCACTTTCTTGCGGCCGAAGCGGTCGGAGTAGGGGCCGGCGATCAGCGCGCCGAGGGCGACGCCGAGCATCGCCGCGCCGAGGATCGGCCCCATTTCGCCCCGTGAAATGCCCCAGTCTTCGATCAGCGCCGGGGCGATAAAGCCCATCACCGCGGCGTCGTAACCGTCGAACATAATGATGATGAAGCACAGGATTAATACCAGCCACTGATAGCCGGAGATGGGGCGCGAATCGATCCACGCTTTGACGTCAACAATGTTGTGGTTGCTCATCGGGTACGCTCTCTGTTTTTTTTATTAATATGTGATCGGATTAAAACTTTGGCCGCAGGCCGGAAACGTATTGGATGAGCGTCAGCCGATGTGTTTTAAATGTTTATAGCATTAAATTGATTTGTATCAATGAATTATATTAATTGTTGCTGACGCCTCGCTAACCACGTTAGGGAGTGCGCCGCAGGTTGTCTGCCGGAAAATGATTAACGAGGTATGAGTTTTATTTATTTGTCTGGGCGGCGGGAATAAAAAAGGGCGCAGTGATTGCGCCCTGTCGAGGTCTGCGGCGTTAGCGCTGCGGGCCGGCGGCCAGCAGGCGTTCTCCCGCCGGAGTGACGGTGTATTTGGCGAAGTTATCGATAAAGCGCTGCGCCAGATCCTGCGCTTTTTCCTGCCACAATGATTCGTCGGCGTAGGTTTTACGCGGGTCGAGAATCGCCGGGTCGACGCCCGGCAGCGCGCTCGGCACCGCCAGGCCGAAGATCGGCAGGGTAAAGGTGTCTGCCTGCTCAATTTCGCCGCTGAGGATGGCGTCGATAATGCCGCGCGTGTCCTTGATTGAAATGCGTTTGCCGCTGCCGTTCCAGCCGGTATTGACCAAATAGGCCTGCGCGCCGGCGGCCTCCATGCGTTTCACCAGCACCTCGGCGTACTGCGTCGGGTGCAGCGTCAGGAAGGCGGCGCCGAAGCAGGCGGAGAAGGTCGGCGTCGGCTCGGTGATGCCGCGTTCGGTGCCCGCCAGTTTGGCGGTGAAGCCGGACAGGAAGTGATACTGCGTCTGTTCCGGCGTCAGGCGGGAGACCGGCGGCAGCACGCCGAAGGCATCGGCGGTCAGGAAGATGATTTTCTGCGCGTGGCCGGCCTTGGACACCGGCGCGACGATGTTGTCGATATGGTTAATCGGGTAGGAGACGCGGGTGTTCTCGGTTTTTGAACCGTCGTCAAAATCGATGCTGTCGTCGGCATGCACCGTAACGTTTTCCAGCAGCGCGTCGCGGCGGATCGCCTGATAAATTTCCGGTTCGGCCTGCGGCGACAGTTTGATGGTTTTGGCGTAGCAGCCGCCCTCGAAGTTAAACACGCCGTCGTCGTCCCAGCCGTGTTCGTCATCACCGATCAGCTGGCGCTTCGGATCGGTGGACAGGGTGGTTTTGCCGGTGCCGGACAGGCCGAAGAACACCGCCACGTCGCCCTGTTCGCCGACGTTGGCCGAGCAGTGCATGGAGGCAATGCCCTTCAGCGGCAGCAGGTAGTTCATGATGGAGAACAGGCCCTTTTTCATTTCGCCGCCGTACCAGGTGCCGCCGATCAGCTGCATGCGCTCCGTCAGGTTAAAGGCGACGAAGTTTTCCGAGTGCAGTCCCTGCTGCTGCCAGTCCGGATTGGTGCATTTGGCGCCGTTCAGCACCACGAAGTCCGGCTCAAAGTCTGCCAGCTCTTCGTCGCTCGGCCGGATAAACATGTTTTTCACGAAGTGCGCCTGCCAGGCGACCTCGGTGATAAAGCGCACTTTCAGACGCGTATCGGCATTGGCGCCGCAGAAGGCGTCAACCACAAACAGACGCTTGCCGGACAGCTGATCGCCTACACGGGATTTCAGCTGTTGCCAGACCTCCTGCGACATCGGCTGATTATCGTTTTTGCCGGTGCCGCTGTCCGACCACCAGACGGTGTCGCGCGTGACGTCATCACGCACAATATATTTATCCTTCGGTGAACGACCGGTAAATTCGCCGGTATCGACGGCGACCGCGCCGAGGTTGGTCAGGGTGCCGCGCTCCAGCGCCGGCAGATCGGCGCGGGTTTCCTCGTTGAACAGCAGTTCGTAATCAGGGTTGTAAACGATATCGCTAACCTGATGGATACCGTAGCGGGCGAGGGTTTGTGGGGTTACAGCGGTTGAAGACATAGTCTACTTCCTTATCATACCTTTCGGTGTGACGCCGTCGTTGCGTAAACCGCCGGGTCAGCTACCTGAGGTACCGTTATAGTGTGTCCGACGGGCTAACGACAAGGCGTAACGGCATCAGACGTTTTATTTTGCTGACCGGATTCAGCCGTGATATTTCCGGTTCTTATTTCTGCAAATCAGCAGTTATTTGCCGATTCCTATAACATGGGAACAAAAATAATCCCGCTTTATTTAATTACAAAATGCTGACGATAATTAATTAACGCCAAGCTTGGCGGAGTGTCACACTATTTAATTTCTACGGATTAATTTTGTTCTGCTTTTTTATTTTTTATCATATCTTCGGCCTTGTCTACTGTTTTATCTACCTCTAATAACCCGGCGCATATCGACATGCCGGACAGTAACCTTATGTTTTTATTTATTAGTTATTTTGCTTCGGGCGAGATTGGCCCATGGTTTATCAGACACTTGCGGGTAAGGTGAATAATGAAACAGATAAATGTTGAACTCGGTCGCGACAAAATCACGCCACAATCAGACTCGTCCGGAATAATATGGAAAATACGGAGGGTGGATATCGGCTCGGTGCCGATTGCGCTGTTTGTCACTATTTGCGCCATCGTCGGTACTTCTGCCTACGCCAACTTTTTACCGAAAAATATGATCGGCGGATTGGCGATCATCATGACGCTGGGTTTTGCCCTGGCGCAGTTGGGAAAATCTATTCCGCTATTGCGGGAGATTGGCGGGCCGGCGATTTTATGCCTGATGGTGCCATCGGTGCTGGTCTATTTTAATGCCTTTCAGCCCAATGTGCTGGCGACCGTTAATCTGCTGATGAAAGAGGCCAATCTGCTGTATTTTGTGATCGCCAGCCTGGTGGTCGGCAGTATCCTCGGTATGAACCGGGTTATCCTGATTCAGGGGATGATTCGCATGTTCGTGCCGCTGCTGGCGGGGACGCTGGCTGCGGTGGCGACCGGACTGCTGGTGGGGCAGCTGTTTGGCTACAGCGTTTATCACACCTTCTTCTTTATTATCGTACCGATTATCGGCGGGGGCATCGGTGAGGGGATTTTGCCGCTGTCGCTGGCCTATTCGGCGATCCTCGGCGCTACGCCGGACGTATATGTCGCACAGCTGGCGCCGGCGGCGGTGCTGGGCAATATCTTCGCCATCGTCACCGCCGGCGCGCTGGCGCGTCTTGGCATAAAACGTCGCGCGCTGAGCGGCGACGGGATGCTGATTCGCTCTGCACAGGATAACGCGTTGTTCACGCAGCAGGAGAGCGGCGGCGCGGTTAATTTCCACTGGATGGGCGGCGGTTTGCTGGTGATTTGCGCCTTTTTTATCGTCGGCGGGCTGTTTGAACATCTGGTGCATATTCCCGGCCCGGTGCTGATGATTCTGTTTGCGGTATTGTGCAAATACTGTCGGATTATTCCCGCCAATATGGAGAGCGGCGCGCACAGTTTCTATAAATTCGTTTCCGCCGCGCTGGTGTGGCCGCTGATGATTGGCCTGGGCATGCTGTATGTGCCGCTGGAGAACGTGGTGGCGGTATTCTCCGTCGGCTATGTCGTCGTTTGCGGTTCGGTGGTGCTGTCGATGGGGTTGGTGAGTTTTCTGATTGCGCCGCGGCTGAAGATGTTCCCGGTGGAGGCGGCGATTGTCACCTGTTGCCATAGCGGGCTGGGCGGCACCGGCGATGTGGCGATTCTGTCGGCATCAAATCGTATGGGGCTGATGCCGTTTGCGCAGATCGCCACGCGTATCGGCGGGGCATCGACGGTTATTGGCGCGACGCTGTTGCTGGGCTGGCTGTCACGCTGAGGTAATCTCAGGAAAAAAATCAGTTTTTCTGCGTAATGCCGATAATTCTGATTAAATTTTCAGATTGTTCGTGAGATAATTTTTTCCAGACGTCTGGGCTTGCATACCTTGGATGTCTGCCGAGTCGCCAGCCATACGGTTGGCGATTCATTCTCCCCCTTTGAGCATATTAATTGCCGCGCCCAGCAGAATACGCTGCTCAATATCCTGACAGGCCGCCGACTGGCGCGCCAACTGCCTGGCCAAGGTTTCCACCGACAGCGCTTCGCCGCGGTGGCGCAACTGCATCACGCCGTCGCCAATCAGGCGGGCAACTTCATCCCAAACGGGTTTTATCTCCTGCTCCGAGAACTTCATCGCTTACCTCGGTCGGTGATTTTTCGCTCAATGTAGCAGTTGGCCGCCGTCGACGCCAGCGCCGCACGCGGGCGGGCGTAAAACCGGAAGTATAAAAAACAGGCCATCCGTATTTCTTCTGCTTTCAGCGCTTAATACTTAGAAGTGTCAAACAGCGGGAGAGAAAATGATGAGTCTGGTAGAACAACTGGCGGCCTATTACCGCGCATCGCGTACGGCGGAAGTTCAGCATCCGCTTTGTCGCTGGTGGCTGCCGCAGGGAGAAGAACGTGTAGCCTATTTACGTGAATTGCTGGAGCCGACGGCCAGAAAGCCTGTCGCCCGGCACTAAACCGCTAAGCGGTCGGCCTGCCGGTCGCTTAGCCGAAGGCAATCGCCGCCCAGCGCAGTAACAGCAGGGCCAGACAGATGCCGAGCAGCACCAGCAGCATTTTGCCATGCTTGGCGCGCATACGTTTGGTGACCAACAGTGCCTCCTCGTGCTTCAGACGCTGAGAAAACCGATGCCCAGCCCGACCACCACCAGCACAACCAGCGTGACGGCTTGCAATAAGTCGCTGAAGGTATCGTCGGGGTCTTTGCCGTACTCTTTCATAATACTACTCGCCTAAGGCTATTCGCCAGCCGTGAATGAGTCCCCAGTATGCCTGCCATAACGCGGCGGGCACAGGGTATTTCCGTAAATATCAGGTAAAGATTGGTCGGCGGCGCTTGAGCGAAGCTGCGACGCCCCGTCGGGTTTGTAGTATGCTCGCGGTATCAATACGTTTTTTGACAGGTAGACACCATGGCCAAGACAATACCGGCACACTATGAACAGGCGGAGCGCTGGGCGTTCGGCGATAACGAAGCATTAGCGGATGAGCTGGTGCAGCTTATCCTGAACGGCAACAAGACCGCCACCTGCTCCAATCTGGATGACGACGGCATTCCGCAGGCCGGCGATGTTTTCGTGGTGGTAGACGGCCGGGGAGAACCGGCCTGCGCGATCAAACTGACCTCGGTCGATGTATGCAGTTACGATCAGGTTGATGAAGCGCACGCCTTCGCCGAAGGGGAAGGCGACCGCACGCTGGCCTACTGGCGCCGCGAGCATCGGCGCTTCTTTGAAGCGTATGATATGTTTTCGCCGGATATGACGTTGATCCTGATGCATTTTACCGTGGTTGAGGCGTTTTAGACCGATGTGCGCGGTGCCGTATTGCTGCCAGTGGGCGACGCCGGAACTGGCGGCCGACCTGATTGCCGGCCGCGCCACGCTGGCAGATGACCCGAACTGGGCGGCCAGCGGAGCGCTGGAACAGGCGGAATACCTGGAATGGGCCAACCACGTGTGCGGCATGGCCTGTCTGCGGATGATTCTGCTTCACCGGGACGGCAGCGCGCCGCCGCTGCTGGCATTGGCGCGGCGCAGCTTGTCGTACGGCGCTTATGTGCGGCAGGACGACGAACGGATAAAGGGGCTGGTCTATGCGCCTTTTGTCCGTTACGTGGGCGAACAGTTTGCGCTGCAGGCGGCGGTGCAGGTTGATATGACGGCCGAACAACTGCCGGCGCTGCTCACCGAGTGGCACTATATTATCGCCTCGGTGCATCCCTCCATCCGGCAGCCGCTGCAGACGCCGCCGCAGCGGGGCGGGCATCTGGTGCTGATCACCGCGGCGCCGGCGGGGCAGCTGCAATTCCATAACCCGTCTGGCGATCGTCCGGAAACGCAGGAAAACGTGACTGTGTCACCTGAAACATTCGGCCGCTTTTTCGCCGGGCGCGTCATCACGGTGAAATAAAAAAACGCGCTGCGTTCGCCGCGCAGCGCGTTTGTGACTCTCCTTATCGCCGTTCAGCCGATGCGCATAATCCAGGCGTCCTGCTGACGATCATAATGCTGTTTATACAGCAACAGCTGCTTACCGTTCAGCGTGGCGGGGATGCTGGTGTGCTCGTCCCAGCCATCCAGTTGCATGCATAAATCCGGGTCGGATTTGCACGGAATGGTCAGCAGGCCATTACTCTCCGCCTGTTCGGCGGCGGCGGAATGAATGGCATCATCGACCTCAAAACTGCCTATTTTCACTACGGATACGCTCATGAATACTCCTTTTCAGCCTGATGCAGGAGGTATGACCAGTTGGCCCGTCATCAATGAGCATAGACAAAGGTGCACAAAATGTCACCGAAAAATTTTATCTGGCGCGAAGGTGGCGATGGCGGCCGGTTTGCCGCCATCGGGAGCGTGAATGAAAGGAGATTACTGATGGAAATCGAGCGCGCCGTCGCGCACCAGTTCCCGGGGCAGGTTGTTTTTTATCCGGCTGCCGATGCGTTTGGCGATGCCCAGCGGCTGTTGCTGGTAGGTGACGATGCACTCACCGCCCTGCGGCGGCGCGTCTGGATACAGATCGCGGCCGTGATACCACTCCTGCGCCAGTGCGGCGTCCAGTTCAAAGGCCTGCGGCCCCTGGCCGTCCGCCAGCGCAATCGCCGCCTCATGCTGCCAGCGATAGCCTTTGGGGAAGCGCTCGGCCAGCTTCAGGCCGATGCGTGAGAAGCGCACTTTGCCGATCAGCGCTTCCAGCGCCCTGGGGAACAGCCAGATCTCTTTGTCACGCGTCCACAGGGCATGGGCGGCGTCATCCCAGGCCAGACCGGCGGCGTTGGCAGCCTGACGCACCAGCTCGCCGTCTTTGCGCGACATCGGCGTGAAGGGGAATTTGCCCACTTTATAGGTCGGTTTCGCCAGCGTCGGCACCGAGCGGTGCTTGCGCAGGCGGGCGACAAAAAAGCCTTCGCTGTCGTAGATTTGCGGGAACACGTGCAGGAAACCTTCCGCCGTCAGCGCCTGTTGCGCGCCGGGGAACAGCTCGCCCAGCGGCTCGATGCTGACCGCATCGCCATAGCTGGCCAGCAGGCTCTGGATCACCGCCTGGTTCTCCTGCGCATTCAGCGTGCAGGTGGAGTAGACCAGCACGCCGCCCGGCGCTAGCGCATGGAACGCGCTGTCAATCAGCTCACGCTGTGTTTCGGCGATGTCGGCGACGCTCTCCGGCGACCAGTTGCTCATGGCATCGGGGTCTTTACGCACCACGCCTTCGCCGGAGCAGGGCGCGTCCAGCAGGATGGCGTCAAAGGCTTCCGGCAGGGCGGTGCCGAACACCCGGCCGTCAAAATGGGTCAGCGCGCAGTTGCTGACCCCGCAGCGGCTGATATTGGCATGCAGCACTTTGACCCGGCTGGCGGCGTATTCATTGGCGACGATACCGCCTTGGTTATGCATCAGCGCGGCGATCTGGGTGGTTTTTGAGCCCGGAGCGGCGGCGACGTCCAACACCCGGCTCGGCGTCTCACCGCCGGCAAACAGCGCGCTGACCGGCAGCATGGAGCTGGCTTCCTGAATATAAAACAGGCCGCTGAGGTGTTCGGCCGCGCTGCCCAGCCGCAGGCTTTCATCGTCGCGTGCGATCCAGAAGCCTTCGGCGCACCAGGGAATAGGCTCTAACTGCCACTCGTACTCGCTTACCCGCGCCAGAAAATCGGCGACGCTGATTTTCAGCGTATTTACGCGCAGGCTGCGGCGTAACGGGCGTTGACAGGCGGCGATAAAATCGTCCATTGACAGATCGGCGGGCATGATGGCGCGCGTGGCGTCGAGAAACGCCGGCGGCAGAAATACGGAAGCAGCTTTAACCACAGAAAACTCTTGCGAGAAATAAGAAAGAAGGGGGGAATTGTAGCACAGCGCCGCAAAAAAACGGGGCCTGTTGTTACAGGCCCCGTTAAGGTTAATCGCGCGGGATGGCGGTTCCCCATGCTTGCCACCCCTTCGGCTCTTCCGCATTAAGCATGAAGTGCTTGCCGGCGGCGGCTTTCGGCGCCAGCGGGATGGTAGGCGGCGTGGCGAAGGCGATGCCGCCGCGGATAAACTGCTGGAAGGTGCCGCTCTTGATGACGCCGCCGGTCAGGCCGAACTGCAGGTTATAGCCGGAAGCCAGCCAGAACACGCTGTTGTTGCGCACCAGATGCTGATATTTCTTGCTGATGCGCAGGGCGACATGCACCCGGTCGGACATCGCGCCCAGATAGAAGCCGGTGACGGTGCCGACCTCAACGCCGCGGAACAGCACCGGCGTGCCGATCTGCAGCGAACCGGTTTCGGCGGCGTCGAGCACCACGCTCAGCCCGTCCTGATAGCGTGAGTCGGTGATACTGGCTTCCTGCAGCTCAAAGCTGCGCAGCGGGCGGCTGCTGCGGCCTGGCTCAACGTTAATATACGGTTGCAGCAGGGTATCAAGGTTATTGACCCCGGCGGCGGAAATCTCCGGCGAGACGATGGAGAAGCGGGTACCAAAGCGGGCGAAGTTGTTCACGTATTCCGGGTACAGCACGGCTTTCGCCAGCACCTGGGTGCGGTCAGGCGACAGCTGCATCGACTCCACCTGGCCGATATCGATGCCCAGGTAGCGGATCGGCATGCCGGCGGCCAGTTTGCTGGCGTTATAGGTGCGCAGGGTGATTTGGCTGCCGACCGCGCGGGCGGCGGTTTCATTGCTGTACAGCACCCGCTTGTCGCCTTTGCCCAGCGCCACGCCCTGCAGGTTATCGAAGCTGATCGCGCCTTTCAGCGCCCGGTTCAGCGGTGAAGCCTGCACCGTCAGGCCGCTGCCGCTCAGCTGGACTTTGGCGCCGCCTTCGGCCCAGAAGACGGTCTGCTTGCCCAGCAGTTTGCGGTATTGCGGGTCGATATACACATCGACCTCAAACGCATTGGCTTTCGGACGGATGTCGAGAATTTCGCCCACCTGGAACTTGCGGTACAGCACCACCGAACCGGTCTGCACGTCCGGCAGGCTGGAGGCGGTGAGCGTCAGCGTCGGCGCCGGCGCATTGCCGGTGATGCCCGCCTTGGCCTTGTCGCTGTTGGCGTACAGCGGATACTGCGTTGCCGGTTCGCCACGGCTGCCGGGAATAATGCGGATGCCGCCGTCCAGCCACTCCTGGGCGCTGGCGCCGACCACTTCCATCCCGTCCAGCCCCAGCTTGACGTCCAGACGGCTGTTGACCACAAACTTGCTGTCTTTGTGCACCAGCGCGCGGTACTGCGCGTCGACGGCAATACGGAAGGTGACGCCGCTGTTGGTCAGCGTGCGGTTCAGCACCTGTCCGACCTTGATACCGTGAATAATCAGCGGCTGGCCGACGTCAATGCCGTAACTCTGCGGCGCATTCAGCGACAGGGTGAGCACGCCCGGCTGCTGCAGCAGCGTTTCGCTGCTGTCCAGTACGTTGAAGTGGTGCTGCGGTTCGCCGTCGCCTGGGATCAGCTCCAGCGTGTTGCCGGTCAGCAACTGGCTGAGCTTGGCGTCATTCAGGCTGATTTTCGGGCTGCGCATGGCGATGCGCGTGCCGCTGCGCATCAGATCCACCACCGACGGGTCGATGGTCAGTTCGCCGGTCACTTTGTTGTCCTGCTGCAGCGTCAGTTTGGTCAGGGTGCCGACCTGCAGTCCCTGATAGATCAGCGGCGTATGGTTGGCGCTCAGGTTATTGCCGCTCGGCAGATCCAGCGTGATACTGACGCCGCGCTGGCTGCGGGCCAGGTCAGGGTACAGCTGATAGCTCTGGTCGGCCTTGGCCTGTTGGCTCTTTTCCGGCGAGTCGAAGGCGATGGCGCCGTTGACCAGCGCCGCCAGGCTCTCCATCTGTACCGAGGCGCCCGACAGATTGAAGTCGCCCTTAAAGCCGGAGACGTTCCAGAAGCGGCTGTCGGTTTTCACCAGATTAGCGAAGCGGCGGTCGATCAGCACGTCGATGGTGACGCCTTTATTACCGTTGGCGATGGTGTAGTCGTACACCTTGCCGACCGGAATTTTACGGTAATACACCAGTGAGCCGGTATTCAGCGAACCGAGATCTTCCGCATGCAGGTGAATCATCAGCTCGCCGGTATTGAGCCGATATTTGGGTTGAGTATCGAGCGCGGAGAAGTGGGTCTGCGCCTTGCCGCTGCCCGGCATCATACCGATATAGTTGCCGCCGACCAGCGCATCCAGCCCGGAAACGCCGGCCAGCGAGGCCTTCGGCGTCACCAGCCAGAACTGGGTGCCGTCGCGCAGTGAATCTTCCAGCTCGCTTTTGATGCTGGCCTCCACCACAATCTTGCCCAAATCTTTGCTCAGCCGGATCGACTGGACGGTGCCGACATCCACGCCCTGATAGCGTACCGGCGTACGGCCGGCGACGATGCCCGCCGCCGATTGGAAATCGATGGTGATAGTGGTGCCGCGCTCCTGGAAATTGTTGTACACCAGCCAGCCGGCGATCAGCAGGGCGATAAACGGCAGTAACCAAAAAGGTGAAATGCGGCGTTTGTTTTTAACCCGCGCTTCAGTCGGCGTATTCGGCGTTTCCTGTTGCATGTGCATCCCAAATCAGTCGGCTATCCAGCCACTCAACGGCAAGAATAGTTAAAATGACCGCAGAGCCAAAGTAAAAGGCTGCCGGTCCCATAGTAAATGACAATAATTGTTCGCGGTTAACCAGCGACATCATCAAGGCGATAACAAACAGATCGAGCATTGACCAGCGGCCGATCCACTTCACCAGCCGCAGCAGGCGAATCCGGGTTTTCAGGCTGTGGCAGGTCTTAAAGTGTACGCTGAACAGCAACGTGATCAGTACGATAACCTTGGTAAACGGCACCAGTACGCTGGCGATAAAGACGATCGCGGCGATGGGCATATTGCCGGAGGTGGCCAGCGACACCACGCCGGAGAAAATGGTGTCTTCCATGCGCGCGCCGTTGGCGTAAATAATGGAGATCGGCAGCAGGTTGGCCGGCAGCAGCAGAATCATTGCGGCGATCAGCGCCGCCCAGGTTTTCTGCAGGCTGTAGGGCTGGCGACGGCACATCGGAATGTGGCAGCGCGGGCAGCGGCCGCGCGCGTCCGGATAGCCGGTGAAGTGGCAGGAGAGGCAGACGTGCAGCGCGTTTGGCGCACCTTCCGGCTGGTGCTGCGGATAGTAACGCTCCCACAGCTGCTCCAGATTCATATGTATCAGAGTTAGGATGCTGAGCAGCGTCAGCGCCAGGTAGGCCAGCAGCGCGTTGCCGGCTTCGATATCGGCGTACTCTTTGACTTTAATCGCCGCTACCGCCATGCCGATCAGATAGATATCCAGCATCACCCACTCTTTGAGCCGCTCCAGCATCAGCAGCACCGGGCGCAGGTTCATCCCCAGTCGGTGGCCGATGCGCAGGTACAGCAGCGACAGCGCGAGTGTCAGCGGTGCGCCAATAGTGCAAAACGCCACCATACTGGCTGTGATAGGATCGCCCTGACGGCTCATCTGCCAGATGCCTTCCAGCAGGCTGGCGTGAATCGGCGTACCAAGCAGGCGAATGTTGATCAGCGGTTCGGCAAAGGCAAACGGCATCAGCAGCAGCATGGTGACGGCCATGGCCGTCAGCCGCGCCATCGACCAGTCGCGGCCGTTGACCACTTTGGCGTTGCAGCGCGGACAATAGGCCGCCTGACCGCCGTTCAGCGCCGGCAGCCTGAACAGCAGATCGCATTCGCAACAGCGCTGGTAGCGCGCTTTGGAAAGGGGGGCGGTGATTGCCTGTATTTTCATCGTCAACAATAGCTCTGAAGCCCGCCGGTTTACTTAGCGTAGCTGGAAAATTACGCTGCCTTTGCCCGTAGGAGAAAAAAGCGCGGCAAAGCGCGGTTTATGCGAGGCAAACATACCCTGTCGGACGGGGTTTTGTGAAGTAACAGATGATTAACCTTGTGACTATACGCATTTAATGCTTATTTTATAGGGGTTAAGCCCCGGGCTTGAAGTTATCTACAGCGTTTTAATGGTTATTACATGACAAAAGAACAATTCTACGCGGAATTCAAACGCGATCTCTGTGCGTTGCTGGATGGTGAAACCAACTTTATTGCCGCGCTCTCCAACGCCAGTGCGTTGATTAACGAACGCCTGGATGCGGTGAACTGGGCCGGTTTCTACCTGATGGACGGCCGGCAACTGGTGCTGGGGCCGTTCCAGGGCAAGATCGCCTGCGTGCGAATCCCCGTGGGTAAGGGCGTGTGCGGCACTGCGGTGTCAGAAAACGCTGTGCAGCGCGTCGGTGATGTCCATGCCTTCCCGGGACACATCGCCTGTGATGCCGCCAGCAACGCCGAAATTGTGCTGCCGCTGGAAGTCGGCGGTCAGGTTATCGGCGTTCTCGATATTGACAGCACAGTTTATCAACGCTTCGACGAACAGGATGAAGCAGGCCTGAAAGCAGTGGTGGCGGGGCTTTGCGCGCAGCTGGAGCAGTGCGATTGTGCGAAATACGTCACTGTAGCGGCAAGTTGATCTACGGTTAACGTGGCATTTAGCGATGGCGTCATTATAATGACGCCTGTTCATGCCTGCGGCTTGTTGGCAACACCGTTGTAATCAGGAAATTTCATGGAAAATCAACCTAAGTTGAACTCTAGTAAAGAAGTTATTGCTTTTCTTGCCGAGCGTTTTCCGCTCTGCTTTAGCGCCGAGGGCGAAGCGCGCCCGCTTAAAATCGGTATTTTTCAGGATTTGGTGGAGCGCGTGCAGGGGGAGGAAAACCTGAGCAAAACGCAACTGCGTTCTGCGCTGCGCCTGTATACCTCCAGCTGGCGTTACCTGTACGGCGTTAAAGTCGGCGCGCAGCGCGTTGACCTGGACGGCAACCCGTGCGGCGAGCTGGAACAGCAGCACGTTGACCACGCGCGTCAGCAGCTTGAGGAAGCCAAAGCGCGCGTTCAGGCCCAGCGTGCCGAGCAGAACGCCAAGAAGCGCGAGGCCGCCGGCGATGCCGCCGCGCCGCGCCGCCCGCGTCCCGCAGGTAAAAAACCGGCTGCGCGCCGTGAAGGCGCCGCAGCGGAAAACCGCAAGCCGCGTCCTCAGCAAGCCCGCAAGCCTCGCGCTGCCAAAGAAGAAAGTCAGCAGCGTCATGTACCCGTCACGGATATCTCCGCACTGCAGATCGGCCAGGAAATCAAGGTCAGAGCAGGCAAGAGCGCGATGGATGCTACCGTACTCGAAATCGCTAAAGATGGCGTACGTGTACAGCTCTCTTCCGGTCTGGCGATGATTGTGCGCGCAGAACACTTGCAGTTCTGATACGGAGGCCAACTAAGGCATGAACAAATTTGTCAGATTAACGGCAGTCGCTGCCTTGATGTGGGCTGGCGTCAGTTACGGTGCGGATACCGCCAACATCCGCATCGACCAACTGCCGCAGCTGCATCAGGAACCGCAGCATGCTACGGTGAGTGAGCGCGTTACGGCGCGCTTCACTCGCTCTCATTATCGTCAGTTTGCGTTGGACGCGGATTTTTCAGGCAAGATCTTCGATCGCTACCTGAATATGCTCGACTACAACCACAACGTTCTGCTGGCCTCCGATGTCGCGCAGTTTGCCGATAAGCGCACCGCCTTCGGCGAAGAGCTGAAAACCGGTAAGCTGACCACGTCATACGCGCTGTTCAACCTGGCGCAGAAGCGCCGCTTCGAACGTTACACCTACGCGCTGTCGTTGCTGAAAAAACCGATGGATTTCACCGGCAACGATACGATCGACGTCGACCGCAGCAAAGCGCCGTGGGCGAAAGATAATGCCGAACTTGACCGCCTGTGGGACGCCAAGGTCAAGTACGATGAGCTGAGCCTGAAACTGGCCGGCAAAAACGATAAGGAAATTCGCGAAACGCTGACCAAGCGTTATCAGTTCGCGATCAAGCGTCTGACGCAAAGCAACAGCGAAGACGTGTTCCAGCTGGCGATGAATGCCTTTGCGCATGAAATCGACCCGCATACCAACTATCTCTCTCCGCGCAATACCGAACAGTTCAACACTGAGATGAGCCTGTCGCTGGAAGGCATCGGCGCGGTATTGCAGATGGATGACGATTATACCCTGATCAACTCGATGGTGCCGGGCGGCCCGGCGGCGAAAAGCAAGTCGATTACCGTCGGCGACCGCATCGTCGGCGTCGGCCAGACCGGCAAGCCGATTGTCGATGTGATCGGCTGGCGTCTTGACGATGTGGTTTCCCTGATCAAAGGGCCGAAGGGCAGCAAGGTACGGCTGGAAATTCTGCCGGCCGGCAAGGGCAGCAAAACCCGCGTGGTAACCCTGACGCGTGAACGCATCCGTCTGGAAGACCGTGCGGTGAAAATGACTATCAAGACCGTCGGCAAAGAGAAAGTCGCGGTGCTGGATATTCCCGGCTTCTACGTCGGGCTTACCGATGACGTCAAAGTCCAGCT
Source organism: Serratia rhizosphaerae (assembly GCF_009817885.1). Taxonomy (NCBI): domain Bacteria; kingdom Pseudomonadati; phylum Pseudomonadota; class Gammaproteobacteria; order Enterobacterales; family Yersiniaceae; genus Serratia; species Serratia rhizosphaerae. The sequence goes on along the minus strand of NZ_CP041764.1, from coordinate 5,080,993 downwards.
GCAGAAGATGGCCAAACAGCACGTCAAGAGCGTGATTATCGATCTGCGCACCAACGGCGGCGGCGCGCTGACCGAAGCGGTGTCGTTGTCCGGTCTGTTTATCCCGAGCGGCCCGGTAGTGCAGGTGCGTGATAACAACGGTAAAATCCGCGAAGATGCGGATACCGACGGCGTGACCTATTACAAAGGGCCGCTGGTGGTGATGGTTGACCGTTTCAGCGCCTCCGCGTCGGAAATTTTCGCGGCAGCGATGCAGGATTACGGCCGTGCGCTGATCGTCGGCGAGCCGACCTTCGGTAAAGGCACCGTACAGCAATACCGCTCGCTGAGCCGTATCTACGATCAGATGCTGCGCCCTGAGTGGCCGGCGTTGGGGTCGGTGCAGTACACCATCCAGAAATTCTATCGGGTGAACGGCGGCAGTACCCAGCGTAAGGGCGTGACGCCGGATATCCTGATGCCGACCGGCGTCGATCCGGCAGAAACCGGAGAAAGCTTCGAAGACAATGCGATGCCGTGGGACAGCATTAACGCTGCCACCTACGGCCGGGTTGGCGATCTGAAGCCGTTTGAGCCGGCACTGCTGAAGGACCACGAGCAACGCATCGCCAAGGATCCGGAGTTCCAATACATTGCGCAGGATATTGCTCACTACAAGGCGCTGAAAGACAAGCGTAATATCGTCTCGCTTAATCTGGCCCAGCGCGAGAAAGAGAACCACGACGATGACGCTACGCGCCTGAAGCGGATTAACGAACGCCTGCAGCGTGCCGGCAAGAAGCCGCTGAAGTCGCTCGACAACCTGCCGAAAGACTACAAAGAGCCGGATCCGTATCTGGATGAAAGCGTGCATATTGCGCTGGATCTGGCCCATCTGGAGCAGGGGCAGCCGGCCCAGCAGCTTGCCGCCGGTAAATAGTTTCTGGCCGATGAACGTAAAAAGCGCACCTTAGGGTGCGTTTTTTTATGGGCGTAAGTTCAACAAATTGTGATAGGGGCTGGAGTCCAGTCAGCGATTATTGGCCATAGAGGGTGACCGGCGTATGACATGGAATGTATGACTTCAACGGCGAAGGGCGGTGCGGTGAGGGTTAACGAGGGAGCGAAAGGATGAAAAGATATGGCATTATCATTTTGGCCGGTATGCCGGTTTTTTCCGGTGCCGTTTCCGACATTGAAGGGCTGATATCCAAGGATCCTGCGGCATGCCGGAAGATAAATGTTAATGAAAACTATCCGGCATTGTTAGCGTGCGTCACGCGTTTATCTGCACGTTCTGAGCAGAGGCTTAACGCGCGGTTGGCGGAAATAAGAAAGGATCTGGCGGCACTCGGGGATGTTGAGTATCGCGTCGCTTTTGAAACCGCGCAGACATCCTGGGAGCATTATAGAACCGATTATTGCGCTTACATCACTATGGGAATGGACAGGCGCGGCAGCGCTTTTAAATATCAGTCTGACTTCTGTAGCGCGTCAGAGAACTACCGGCGCTTAGATACGCTGGAAGGAGAGCCGTCAGCTAGCTAATCATAGTCGGTGCGCAATCTTGCCGGATGGCCTGCTATGACTTTCCGACGCATAGGGCGGCCCTGCGGCAACCAAGTTTCAATCCATCGGGCGGTCATCAGCGTGCAGAGATCAGGATTTGTCCTTGCGGCGCCAGTCCCATTCGGCATGAGCCCAGATAACGATCATCGCACAGCTGGAAATAAACATGAGGTCAGGCCAGCGGGTGAAGCCAGTGGCGACAGAAACAACGGATATCACGCCCGCCAATCGTATAAAACCTTTGTTGAACATCATAAATATACTCTTCCAATCCGTTGTGACCGTGGGCCTTATCAGACTTTTTCCAGTTGTTTTCTTTGTGTTTAGCTGTAAATATCGATTTATCTGCCAGACTGAGTGAAGCAACATGCGTCTCTTTCGTTTGACCTGCGCGGCGATCGTTATCGTCGGGCATATTATGCTGCTTTTTAATCTTCCATCGTGATTATGCTTCACGGAAGAGGGTAAAGCCCCGCCATACGTTTGCCGCCGTTACCTTATCACGTTATACCGCCTTGCCATCAAGCGGCAAGTGCGGTATGGCCGCATAAAAAACCTGCAATTGCCGCGGGTTTTCTCTAAAACTTCCCCGTCGGCCGCAACAATCGTTTACAATTCGTAAATCCGGCGGGAAACGCCGTTTTTGTAAAGTTTCGTATTTTTAGTGGGTTAATGGCTTTCCTGGCTTGAAACTGGGCCGGATGCCCATACTTGCTAAAGTATCTACAGCAGCGTCTTGTTAACATTTTATGAGGAAGTAAACATTTTATGATGCGTATAGCTCTGTTCCTGCTCACCAACCTGGCGGTGATGTTGGTTTTCGGGCTGGTGCTCAGCCTGACAGGAATTCAATCCAGTAGCGTTCAGGGCCTGATGATCATGGCCGGTTTGTTTGGTTTCGGCGGCGCGTTTGTCTCCCTGCTGATGTCCAAATGGATGGCGCTGCGCTCCGTCGGCGGGGAAGTGATTGAACAACCGCGTAATGAAACCGAAAACTGGCTGTTGGAAACCGTACGTCGCCAGTCTCAGCAGGCAGGCATTGCTATGCCGCAGGTGGCGATTTACCACGCGCCGGACATTAACGCCTTCGCCACCGGCGCGCGTCGTGACGCATCGTTGGTCGCGGTCAGCACCGGTTTGCTGCAAAGCATGAGCCGTGATGAGGCGGAAGCGGTTATCGCCCATGAAATCAGCCACGTCGCCAACGGCGATATGGTGACCATGACCCTGATTCAGGGGGTGGTGAACACCTTCGTGATCTTTATCTCGCGTCTGTTGGCGCAGGTGGCCGCTGGCTTCCTGGGTAACCGTGACGGTGAAGGGGAAGGCAACGGCAATCCGATGATCTACTTCGCGGTTTCCATGGTGCTGGAGCTGGTGTTCGGCATTCTGGCGAGCATTATCACCATGTGGTTCTCGCGTCACCGTGAATTCCATGCGGATGCCGGCTCTGCCAAACTGGTGGGCCGTGAGAAGATGATTGCTGCGCTGCAGCGTCTGAAAACCAGCTACGAGCCGCAGGAAGCGGGCAGCATGATGGCGTTCTGCATTAACGGTAAATCCAAAACCTTCAGCGAGCTGTTCATGTCGCACCCGCCGTTGGACAAGCGTATTGAAGCGCTGCGTTCCGGTCAGTATCTGAAGTAATCCAGCATCACTAAAAAACCCCGGCTTGCCGGGGTTTTTTTATGTCACAAGGTGACGATTTAGTGCGCAGCGGCGCGCGGCTGACGGATGCGTAAGGCGCTGACCAACGCGGCACAGGTGGCGCAACTGCCGGCCAGCAGCAGCGATGCATGTGTGCCGTTCTCCGGAAACAGGTTGAACATCAACGCCACCAGTGCGGCGCCGGAGGTCTGACCCAGCAGGCGTGCGGTGCCCAGCATGCCGCTGGCCCCGCCGCTGCGGTGACGCGGCGCCGAAGAGATGATGGTGTGGTTGTTTGGCGACTGAAACAGGCCAAAACCGATGCCGCACAGCGCCATCCGCCAGACGATGTCCAGATCGGCCGGGTTCTGCGGCAGCGTCGCCAGCAGGAATAATCCAAGAGCGAACAGGCCGAGTCCCAGCGCGCCCAGCAGCCCGGCGTGGACATGTTCAATCAGCCGGCCGGCAAGCGGCGCAACTGCCACGATCGCCAGCGGCCAGGGCGTCAGCAGCAGACCGGTGGCGACTTCGTCACGCCCTAACACCTGCTGAAGAAAGAACGGCAGCGACACCATTGCCAGCATTTGGGCGGCGAACGAGCAGATTGAGGTGCCCATCGACAGCGCAAAGATCGGGATACGCAGCAAATCGACCGGCAGTAACGGCGCGCTTTGCTGCAACTGACGGCGTACGAAAAACCAGCCAATCACCAGCAGGGCGGCCAGTTCCGCCACCACCAGCGTCAGACTCTGACCTTGGGCGAAGCCGCTGAGGGCGGCGATCAGCAAACCAAAGGTCAGCGCATTCATCACGGCGCTGAGCGGGTCAAAGCGCCCGCGGCTTTTCTGGCTGTTGGCCGGCAGATAGCGCATGCCCAGCAGCCACGCTGCCAGACCGATCGGCAGATTTATCGCGAACAGCCACGGCCAGGAGGCGAACGATAAAATGCCAGCGGCAACCGTTGGCCCGGCGGCGGACGAGAAGGCGACGATCAACGCGTTAATCGCCAGGCCGCGGCCGAGGTAACGCTGCGGATAGATAATGCGGATCAGCGCGGTATTGACGCTCATGATGGCTGCGGCGCCAAACCCTTGCAGCACGCGAGCAATAGTCAGGGTAGTCAGGCTGTCGGACAGGGCGCAAAACAGCGACGTCAGGCTAAAAACCAACAGCCCCCATTGGTAGATACGGCGGTAGCCGAGCAAGTCTCCCAGCGAGGCCAGCGACAGCAGCGAGACGGTAATGGCCAGCTGATAAGCATTGATAACCCAGATAGAGTTGGCCGCGCTGGCGTTAAGGTCGCGGGCGATAGTGGGCAGCGCAACATTGGCGATGGCCCCGTCGAGTACGGAAACGGTGATGCCAAGGGCAATGGCCAGGATTGCGCCGTAGCGCTGCGGCACGGGCAACCCGTCAGAGCTGGAGAGTGTCATAGTGAAATCATAGATAAACGTGCGGAATGTGACCATGCTAACAATTTTTACGCTAATTGTATCTGCCCGATGGCGGCTAATTGTAAACAGCGGTGAGCGGCTAGCGCTTATTCTGCGGGTTACATTGCACAGGATGAAGCGCTCCGCTTATACTGAAACCCTTGTTTAAATTTCTTAAAACGGAAATAGGCTGGGATTGTTGATGGCGAATACGGATCTAGATAAACAACCGGATGCGGTTTCATCGGTGCTGAAAGTGTTTGGTATTTTGCAGGCGCTGGGTGAGGAACGCGAAATCGGTATTACCGAGCTTTCTCAGCGGGTGATGATGTCCAAAAGCACCGTTTACCGTTTTCTGCAAACCATGAAATCATTGGGCTACGTGGCGCAGGAGGGGGAGTCGGAAAAATACTCCCTGACGCTGAAGCTGTTCGAACTGGGCGCCAAATCGCTGCAGAATGTGGATCTGATCCGCAGCGCGGATATCCAGATGCGCGAACTGTCGCAACAGACCCGCGAGACAATCCATCTGGGCGCGCTGGATGAAGACAGTATCGTTTACATCCATAAAATTGATTCTTTATACAATTTGCGCATGTATTCCCGTATCGGTCGCCGTAACCCGCTGCACAGTACGGCGATCGGCAAAGTTCTGCTGGCGTGGCGCGATGAGGCCGAAGTGGGCGATATTTTGTCGCAGATCGAGTTCACCCGCAGCACGGCGCATACCATCACCAGCGCGGCGCAACTGCTGCCGGTGCTGACGCAGGTGCGCCAGCAAGGATTTGGTGAAGACGTGGAGGAGCAGGAAGAAGGGCTGCGCTGTATCGCGGTGCCGGTGTTTGACCGCTTCGGCGTAGTGATTGCCGGCCTGAGCATCTCGTTCCCGACCATCCGCTTCTCCGAAGAGGCGAAGGCCGGCTATGTGCATCAGCTGCACCATGCGGCGCGTATTATTTCCGAACAGCAGGGCTATCACGACTACCCGTTCTGAGTGCGTGCCGTATAAGGCGATGATGAGCGCCTGCCGATGACCGAAAAACCTGTCTTCACGACAGGTTTTTTTATATTTCTTGCTGAGCCCAATTCAGTATCACCACCAACCCGAGAACGCTCTGATTATCTGCCGGTTTTCTGAGCGTTAGTATCTTTTACCAGGAGAACAACAAAGGGAAAGCACGGTAAATGGACACGATTGAAGAATTAGGTGGGCGCTATTTCTATGCGGAGAGATATCATCTAAGCATCGGTGAGCTGTTTTTCATGATCTTCTGTGAAGAGACAGCTAACCAATTAGGCATTCAGGATGTTGGGGCGGTTGCCGCTATCTTGGGGGGATTCAATGTTTCAAAAACCCGGGGCAAATTTAGAGGAAATATTACTGATACCTCCTATGTTTCCCGGGGGGCTCGTAAGGTATTCGGCAACAAAACTTTTCCCGGTAATATAAAATTACCGTCTGTTGTTGGAGGATATCCTCCCTCTACAATGAGAGTTATTTTAACGCGTAAGTTGGGAACATTTGTGGGGCGCGCTGTACCTGTCCTTGGGTGGATTATTTTGGCGAAAGACATTACCGAGATTTCTTTTCGGACGGTGGTTAAGTACAACACTATTGCCCGTGGGAGTGACAAGCTATGGTAACGGAGCAGGAGGTTTTAGATTTTTTCCGCGATGAGTTATCTGTTCCTCTTACCTGGACGATGAAGATGGTTCCGCTTGAACTGGATACTATGCTGCAGGACTACGCTGTAGGTGACGAATTCTTCTATGCGATTGAGGACTACGCTGAAAAATTCGATGTAGATGTATCGTCCATCGATATGCGCTACTACTACCCTTGGGAAAATTTATCTCGTTGGGAGCGTTGGACCAAATACCAAAAAGCTGATGTAGAAAAGACCAGAAAGCCTTTAACCGTGCGTATGTTCGCCGAGTCTGCCAAGGCCGGGCGTTGGCTGTATGATTAACTGACGCTGACTCCATCATGCGCCGATTCCACTTCCATGCAGACGTTTACTGTGTATCGACCTCAATACGCAGGCTGTCATGGCGCCAGTACTCAATATCAAAATCAAGAATGTGCCCGTGCCGATCGTAATTCAGACGGCGCAGCAGCAGGGCGGGCAGGCCGACCATTGCCCCCAGCGCGGCGGCGGCCTCGGGCGGCAGCGCGGTGGGGTAAAACGACAGGTGCATGCTGCTGTAGAGCAGTTGGTAATGCTGCTGATAAATCTCGGTCAGGCTGCCGTTCAGATCGTGCTGCAGCAGCCCCGGCACCCGCTGCGGTAAACAGTGGTTCTCGCAATAACAGATGGCCCGTTCGTCGGCATAGCGCACCCGGCGCAGCAGGTAGATCCGCGCGCCTGGCTCGAGCGCCAATGCCTGTCCCACCTCCGGCGATGCGCCGACGTGTTCCCCCGCCAGCAGCGCAGTGCGCGCCTGCCGTCCCTGTTCCTGACATAAACGGTGAAAATTGGTGTTCTGCGTCGGGTCCAGTCGCAGCCGTTCGGGCGTGACAAACCAGCCGCGGCGGTCGGCACGATAGATGGCGCCGCTGGCCTCCAACTGCGCCAGGCTTTCTCGAATGGTGATACGCGTAGTGGAAAAGGCCACGCACAGCTCCCGTTCGGAGGGCAGCTTATCCCCGGCCTTCAGCGCACCGCTGCTAATCCGTGACTGTAACTGCGCTTTGATCTGCAGATAGTGGGGGAGATCGCCCTGAGGGTGTTTCATGTTATCTCGCTATGGCATGTCGGCAGGCTCCATTATACATGCCCGGATGAATTTTTTGTTTCAGGGGCGGTTGGCGTTTGACCTGTGGAATGCTTAACCGGCACAATGCGCGCATCTGGTATAGACCAATCGGAAGGGTAAAAAGATGAACGATCGCGATTACCTGCTGTTGACGCCCGGCCCGCTGACCACCTCTGATACGGTGAAGCAGGCAATGCTGTTCGACAGCTGTACCTGGGATGAGGATTACAATATCGGCGTAGTCCAGACGATTCGCGCCCGCCTGGAAACATTGGCCACCGCCTCGTCCGGCTACACCTCGGTGCTGCTGCAGGGCAGCGGCAGCTATGCGGTGGAAGCGGTGCTGGGGACGGCGTTCGGCGTGCAGGATAAGGTGCTGATCGTCAGCAACGGCGCCTATGGCGCGCGAATGGCGGAGATGGCGGCGCTGATGGGCATCGATCACCACTGTTATGACTGCGGAGAAGTGGCGGAACCTGACGTGGCGGCGATGGAAGCGCTGCTGCTGGCCGATGCGCGCATCAGCCATATCGCAATGGTGCATTGTGAAACCACCACCGGCATGCTTAATCCGTTGGCGCAGGTGGCGGCGCTGGCGGCACGCCGGGGGAAGACCTTTATCGTTGACGCGATGAGCAGCTTCGGCGGCATTCCGCTGGACGTGGAGCAGTTGGGGATCGATTTTCTGATCAGCTCGGCCAACAAATGCATTCAGGGCGTGCCGGGTTTCGCCTTTGTGATCGCCCGACGCAGCGAACTGGAAAAATGCGTCGGCCGTTCGCGTTCTCTGTCGTTGGATCTGTATGCCCAGTGGCGCTGTATGGAAGACCACGCCGGAAAGTGGCGTTTCACCTCACCGACCCACAGCGTACTGGCTTTTGCGCAGGCGCTGCGTGAGCTGGATCTGGAGGGCGGTATCGCCGCGCGCTATGCGCGTTATGGTGAAAACCAGCGCCGGTTGGTGGCGGGGATGCGCGCACTGGGGTTTGAAACCCTGCTGGATGATGCGCTGCACTCGCCGATTATCACCGCGTTTTACTCCCCACGGGCGGGAAATTACCGCTTCGGCGAGTTTTACCAACGTTTAAAACGCCAGGGGTTTGTTATCTACCCCGGCAAAGTGTCGCACAGCGACTGTTTCCGTATCGGCAACATCGGCGAGGTCTATCCGCAGGATATCGACCGTCTGCTGGACGCCGTCGGTCGCGCCATGTACTGGCAACAATAAGGAGTTGTGATGCAACAGGTTAACGCCGTTATTCTCGACTGGGCCGGCACCACGGTGGATTTTGGCTCCTTTGCGCCGACACAGATTTTCGTCGAGGCCTTCCAACAGACCTTTGGTATCGACATCACTCTGGAGGAGGCGCGTATTCCGATGGGGTTGGGCAAATGGCAGCATATCGAGGCGCTGGGCAAACTGCCCGGGATTGACGCCCGCTGGCGGGCGAAGCTGGGGCGCTCAATGACTCCTCAGGATATCGATGCGCTGTACCAGGCGTTTATGCCGCTGCAGATTGCCAAGGTGGTGGATTTCGCCGAGCCGATTGCCGGCGTGCCCGAGGTGATTGCCGAACTGCGGCGGCAGGGTATAAAAATCGGCTCCTGTTCCGGCTATCCGCGCGCGGTGATGGACGTGCTGGCGCCGGCCGCCGCTGCACGCGGCTATGCGCCGGACTATTGGGTGGCGACGGACGATCTGGCTGCCGGCGGCCGCCCGGGGCCGTGGATGGCGCTGCAGAATGTGATTGCGCTGGGCGTCGACGCCGTCGGCCACTGCGTGAAGGTGGATGATGCCGTGCCGGGCATTGCCGAAGGGCTGAATGCCGGCATGTGGAGCGTGGGACTGGCGCTGTCCGGCAATGAGTTCGGTGTTCAGTGGCAGGAGTACCAACGGATGGATGCCGCCGAGGTAGCGCGGCGGCGTGGGCTGGCGGCGGAGAAGCTCTATGCCGCCGGCGCCCATTACGTGATTGACACGCTGGCGGAGTTGCCGGGCATATTGGACGCGATCGACCGGCGGCTGGCAAACGGCGAGCGGCCGTAGCGGCAGGCATAAAAAACCGGCGCTCAGGGCGCCGGTTTTTTTGTTGTGACCCGTCCTAAATAGCGTTGACACATTTTACTCACGAACAGAGGAAAGTGTGATGAACCAGTATGTTAAACGCACGCAACGCGATTACCCTCTATCCTTTAAATTGGCCGTCGTCCAACAGGTCGAAAAAGGCGAGATGACTTACCGTCAGGCACAAGACCGCTACGGTATCCAGGGCAGTCATACCGTCATGAACTGGCTGCGTAAATATGGCCAACTCGACTGGCGTTCGTCCTCTTCAACCAGACTGTGCGGAGATGATATGCCCAAGTTACCCCTGACTCCTGAACAGCGCATCAAAGAACTCGAACAGCAACTGGCTGAATCTGAAGTCAAAGCGCAGTTCTTTGAAGCCGTCGTAAAAGTGATGAATACCGAGTTCGGAGCTACCCTGACAAAAAAGCAGTTGGCTGCCTTATCGCGCAAACACAAGCGCCACGACTCACGGTAGCACGCGCCTGCCGGTGGATGGGTATCAGCCGGCAGGCATGGTATCAGTCCTTGCAACGTGAACGTGGAAGAGAAGAGCAAGCCCACCATATAGTGGAGCAGGTGACCGCTATCCGCTTACACCAGCCCCGACTGGGTACACGCAAGCTGCACCACTTACTGCGACAGCAGCCGGAAGCCCCCGTGCATGTGGGGCGAGACCGCCTGTTCCGGATACTGCGCTGCGCCCGTTTACTGGTGATGCCTAAACGGGCGTATCATAAGACAACGCACAGCCATCATCGTTTTTACCGTCATCCCAACTTGCTGAAAGCGGGAGAACATCAGGTTATAGCCAGCCGCCCGGAACAGGTGTGGGTAGCGGATATCACCTATCTGCCGCTGAAAACAGGAACGGCGTATATCAGTCTGATAACGGATGCGTGGTCGAGAAAAATCGTGGGGTATCATGTGCATGACAGCCTGCATACCCGGCATGTCGCCTGTGCGTTCAAAATGGCGCTGGCCAGCAGGCGCACCGCAGCTCCGTTGGTACATCACTCGGACCGGGGGATCCAGTACTGCTCGCAGGAATATCAGACGTTACACAAGCGACATGGCGTCACCTGTTCGATGACAGACGGGTATGACTGTTACCAGAATGCGCTGGCGGAGAGGATAAACGGGATACTGAAAACGGAATACCTGCTTGGCAAACCGAAAGACATCGTGCAGGCAAGAAAGATGGTCAGGCAGTCTGTGGAAATCTACAACGCACGGCGACCGCATCTGTCGCTACAATACAAAACGCCCGATGAGGTTCATCGGGCGTTATAAGGCTGAAAAGTGTCAACCTATATCAGGACTAGTCATTGTGACGGGGAATTACTGGTGAGCCAGCTCCACGTCGTCTTCGCTGTCCATCACCGACTTGTCGGTTTGCTTCATCAGCTGGCTGGTGACGGTACCGGCGGTCATTGAACCGCTGACGTTCAGCGCGGTACGGCCCATATCGATCAGCGGCTCAACGGAGATCAGCAGGGCGACCAGCGTGACCGGCAGGCCGAGCGCCGGCAGTACGATCAGCGCGGCGAAGGTGGCGCCGCCGCCCACGCCGGCAACGCCTGCGGAACTGACGGTGACAATACCAACCAGCGTGGCAATCCACATCGGATCCAGCGGGTTGATGCCGACGGTTGGCGCAACCATAACCGCCAGCATTGCCGGATACAGACCGGCACAGCCGTTCTGACCGATGGTGGCGCCGAACGATGCCGAGAAGCTGGCGATCGACTCCGGTACGCCCAGGCGACGAGTCTGCGCTTCCACATTCAGCGGAATGCTGGCGGCGCTGGAACGGCTGGTAAAGGCGAAGGTGATCACCGGCCACACTTTACGGAAGAATTTCACCGGATTAACGCCGGTAAAGCTCAGCAGCAGCGCATGTACGCCGAACATAATCGCCAGGCCGAGGTAGGAGGCGACCACAAAGCTGCCCAGCTTGATGATCTCATGAATGTTGGAGCTGGCAACCACTTTGGTCATCAGCGCCATCACGCCGTATGGCGTCAGCTTCATCACCAGGCGCACCAGCTTCATCACCCAGGACTGCAGGGTATCGATAGCGGTCAGGACGCGCTGGCCTTTCGCCTGATCGTCCTTCAGCAGCTGCAGCGCGGCCACGCCGAGGAAGGCGGCGAAAATCACCACGCTGATGATCGAGGTCGGGCTGGCGCCGGTCAGATCGGCAAACGGGTTTTTCGGCACGAACGACAGCACCAGCTGCGGCACCGTCAGGTCGGCGACTTTACCGACATAGTTGCTCTGAATAGCGGCCAGACGTGCGCTTTCCTGCGTGCCCTGCACCAGACCTTCGGCGCTCAGGCCGAACAGGTTGGTGACCAACACCCCCACCAGCGCGGCGATCAGCGTGGTGAACAGCAGCGTGCCGATCGACAGGAAACTGATCTTGCCGAGTGAGGAGGCGTTATGCAGCTTGGCGACCGCGCTCAGGATCGAGACGAACACCAGTGGCATGACAACCATTTGCAGCAGTTGCACATAGCCGTTGCCGACAATGTTGAACCAGCTGATGGATTCTTTCAGCAGTGGGTTTTCCGCACCGTAGATCAGCTGCAGCGCCAGGCCAAACACTACGCCGAGCACCAGACCTACCAGTACTTTTTTCGCCAGGCTCCATTGCTTATGGCGGGATTGCGCCAACAGCAAAAGGAGGGCGACAAAAACCACCACGTTAATGACGAGCGGTAAATTCATCCCCGTGTCTCCAAATCTTTTCTTATATAAAAATGGCTACGCACCAGTGTGTAGCGATGTAAATATCGTAACAGTTTGCCGGGGTGCGGGCTTATACCCAAATGGAATGTTATATAACTTTTGTTTTTAATTTGATTGAAATCTCAGCAGTTGGGTGATAAAACGGTCGGTTTTTTGTGATCACCATCTAATATTTTTCAACTGTTCAAAATATGACTGCACCGGAATGGTGCAGCCGCCCGGCCAGTAAATGGCAAAGGCGACCAGTGCGAGGCACAACACGCGCTCCAATTGATTACCCTGCTGCGAATTGAGCAGAGGCAGACGAAAGCGCCAGCGGCAGGGCCAGAGCAGCGGCACGCCGGACGGCGTGAGCATATCGGCGACCAGGTGACTGAAGTAGCCGATAATCATGGCGTGCAGCGCATCGGCGGGAATGGGCCAGCTGCGCGGTACGTTCAGCTGGAACAGCATCATGCCGCCGGCGATGGCCAGCAGACTGTGGGTGAAGCCACGGTGGCCAAAGGCGCGGGCGATCGGCTTGGCGATCCAGCTGAGGCGCTGGCCGAGCAGCGATTTGGGATGATCGATATCAGGCAGCAGTGAGGTCAGCAGGGCGGCGGGGATGATATGCCACCAGTCGCCGTCGGCGAGTACCGGCGTCACTTCCGCCTTCTTGGCGAAGATCGCGCAAGCGACAGAAAAAATAAGGTGTCCTTCCGCGGTCATGCTGGTTGCTATTCCGACTGGTAAACTGGTAATTTATCCAGTATATGGGGATTTTCCCAGTAATGGAATAGGTGACGCTGTAACTAATTGTTTGTTTTACTCTGCTTTACAAAGAGTTGGGTGCTTTTGTATGGGGGGAGCCTGCTTTTCCGTCAGCGATATGCCGGCTGCGCAACAGTGCGCCAGCCGGTAAACGCCGTGTTTTAGCGCGCCAGCCAGCCGCCGTCCACTGCCAGCGTGTAGCCATTGACATAGTCAGACGCCGATGACGCCAAAAAGACCACCGGCCCCATCATATCCTGCGGCACGCCCCAGCGGCCGGCGGGAATACGCTCCAGTATCTCCTGATTACGCCCCGCGTCGGCCCGCAGCTGCTGCGTGTTGTTGGTGGCCATATAGCCGGGCGCCAGAGCATTGACGTTGATGCCGTGTTTGGCCCACTCGTTGGCCAGCAGGCGGGTCAGACCCATCACCGCGCTTTTGGAGGCGGTATAAGAAGGCACGCGGATGCCGCCCTGGTACGACAGCATGGAGGCGATGTTGATAATTTTACCGCCGCCGCCCTGCCGGATAAACTGCCGGGCCACCGCCTGCGACAGGAAAAACAGCGTCTTGGTATTGATATTCATCACGTCGTCCCAGTCTTGCTCGCTGAAATCGAGTGCGTCTTCCCGGCGGATAATTCCGGCGTTATTCACCAGAATATCGATATGGCCGAATTCGGCGACGGCACTGTCAATCAGCGCGGGGATGACGTCGGTACGGCTGAGATCGGCATGCAGCTTGAGAAAGCGCCGGCCCAGCGCGTTAACCTGTGCACTGGTCTGTTCGGGATCGCTGCGGTTGACGCCGATAATATCGCAGCCGGCCCGTGCCAGCCCGACTGCCATACCTTGGCCGAGCCCGGTGTCGCAGCCGGTTACCATGGCGACTTTGCCGGTTAAATCAAAGGAATTGATGGTCATAGACATATTCTCTCGCTGTGCGGTCGGGCCGCACGGACAGGGTTGCAGCTTGACGGCCGGCGCAGAGGCCGGCGGCGGGGGTTAGCGCAGCTCGCTGACGGCCAGGTGGTCCATATCGCCGAACACCTGATTTTCGCCCACCATGCCCCAGATAAAGGTGTAGCGCTTGGTGCCGACGCCGGCGTGGATCGACCAACTGGGGGAGATCACCGCCTGTTCGTTGTGCACCAGCAGATGGCGGGTCTCCTGTGGCTGCCCCATCATATGGAACACTGCGGTTTCATCTTCCATATCGAAGTAAAAGTAGACCTCCATGCGCCGTTCATGGGTATGGCACGGCATGGTGTTCCACAGGCTGCCGGCGGCCAGCTTGGTCAGCCCCATCGTCAGCTGGCAGGTCGGCAACACGTCGGGCACGATAAATTTGTTAATGGTGCGCCGGTTGCTGGTGGCGTCGTCGCCCAGGGTCTGCGGCGCGGCGTCGGCCAGGGTGATTTTCTTGTTGGGGTAGTGGGTATGCGCCGGTGCGCTGTTGTAATAGAACTTGGCCGGTCGTTCGGCGTCGACGCTGCGGAACGACAGCTGTCGGGCGCCCTGGCCGATATACAGCGCTTCTTCCGTGCCGATCTCGTAGCTTTGCCCGTCGACCTCGATCAAACCGGCGCCGCCGATATTGATGATGCCCATTTCCCGCCGTTCGAGAAAGTAACCGACGCCCAGCTGTTTGCCGACTTCATCGCCGATGGTGACGCTTTGCCGGCGCGGCTGGATGCCGCCGATGATAATGCGGTCAATATGGCTGTAGGTCATGGTGTACTGGTCGTCCTCGAAAATCTTTTCAATCAGAAATTCTCGGCGTAATCCGGCGGTGTCGAGCTGTTTGGCGTGATCGCTGTGAATGCTTTGACGGACGTCCATCTCAGGGCCTCGCTGTGGTGAGGGGGAGAAAACGCCGGGCGACTGGCGTGCTGCGTGGCAGTGACAGCAAAACCGCCGCCCGGCGTTTTCTGTGGTGTTCACAGCATAGAGCGGTCGGTATGTGAATTCAATAAAAATGAAATTGCGTTTTATTTATTTTTTGACGCAGGTCGACGTTTTTAAAACTGAACGCCCCCGCACGTGCCGGCAGAACGGCGTGCGGGGGCGGGTGCAGAAAGAGGGTAATCGTCAGGAAAGGTGAGACGGCGTCAACTGCTCCAGCGACGTCAACTGATAGTCAGCCAGTGCCCAGCGCGGATCCTGGCGATACTCTGCGGCCGGCACCACGATAGAGCGCATGCGCGCCGCCTTGGTGGCGATCATGCCGTTGAATGAGTCCTCCAACGTAATGCAGCGCAGCGGATCGCTGCCCAGCCGCTCGGCGGCAATCAGATATACTTCCGGGTGCGGCTTGCTGTACGGCAGATATTCTGCGGAAACCAGCTGGTCAAAATAGTGTTCCAGACCGAACATATTCAGTACCTGTTGCTGCATATGCAGCGGCGAGGCGGAAGCCAGACCGATATTCAGATCGAGGCTGCGGCAGAGCTCCAGCGCCTGCGTAACCCCCGGCAGCAGCGGGCGGCGTTCCTGCACCAGCTCAATGGCGCGCTCAATAATACGGGCGGAAACCTGCTCCCGCGACGCCCCCTGCCACGGCATGGCCTGATACCACATCTCTACCACCAGATCGATGCGCAGCCCCAGGGTATCCGGCAGTTTGTCACGGTCGGAAAGATCCAAGCCGAGCGAACCGAAAATATCCAGCTCGGCCTGCAACCATAAGGGTTCTGAATCAATCAGTAAGCCGTCCATATCAAAAATTGCGCTTTCAATGCGTTGCGAATAAGCCATTAGTGCGTTAACTCCTGCCGATACGGTGGATGGAATCTCTGCGCTACTCTACCATTGCCATCGCCGCGACCAAAATCGCCGCTCCGGACGCAGCGCCAGCCTGCTGGACAAACGGCCGTTTGTGGGCGCAGCCGTGGCGCCTGTGTAAAGAAAACGGTGGGCTTGGCCGGGCAACTACGGGTAAACTCGCGGTTTATTACCGTTGCGTCGTTAACAAGGGGAACACATGACGTATCAACAGGCAGGGCGTATTGGCATTATCAAACAAATTCTGGGGTGGGTGCTGTTTATCCTGGCGTTAGTGTCGACGCTGATTTCATTGCTGAATTTTGTTTACCAATACAGTGAAAAAACCAAAGGCATCAATGCGGTGGTGATCGACTTCGTGCACGTCATCGTCGATATGGTGCGTTTCAATACGCCATTCCTTAACCTGTTCTGGTATAACTCGCCGGTGCCGGGGCTGGATAAGAGCCTGTTCAGCGGCGGCAACCTGATGTTTATTATTATCTACCTGCTGATTTTCGTCGGTCTGGCGCTGCGCGCTTCCGGCGCGCGTATGACGCGGCAGGTGAAGTTTATCCGCGAACGGCTGGAGGACCAGCTGATTCTGGAGCAGGCGAAAGGGGCGGAAGGACTGACGCGCGAACAGCTGGAGTCGCGTATTTCACTGCCGCATCACAGCATTTTCCTGCAGTATTTCCCGCTGTATGTGTTGCCAGTGACGATTGCGGTGGTGGCTTACTTCGTGATTAGCCTGCTGGGCAAACTGGCCGCCGGCGCGTAACGTCCGGCGACGGAAGAGTGAGGATATAACGGGGCCGGAAGGCCCCGTTTGACGTCAGGCGTCCTGCGGATGCAGCAGCGCGTCGATGGCCTGCTGCGCCGCCACCAGATGTTGCCCGCCGAACAGGTTGCTGCGGTTGAGCAGGTAGTAGAGCTGGTACAGCGGCTGACGCTTGATAAAGTCTGTCGGCAGCGGCCAGACGCTTTGGTAGCCGTCGTAGATCTGCGGCGGCAGATTCGGGTAGAGCGGCAGCATCGCCAGATCGCACTCCCGGTCGCCCCAGTAGCAGGCAGGGTCGAACAGTACCGGCCCGTCGCGGGTCATGGCGCAGTTGGCCGGCCAGAGATCGCCGTGCAGCAGTGAGGGCTGCGGCTGGTGGTGTTGCAGACGCAGATAGACGATATCCACCAGCTCATCAATATCGCCGAAGGACATGCCTTTCTCCGCCGCCAGCTGCAGCTGCCAGCCGATGCGCTGTTCGGCGAAGAATTCCGCCCAGCGACGCTGCCAGGCGTTGGGTTGGGGTGAGGTGGCCAGGTGGTTGTCGAAGTCGAGGCCGAACTGCGGCTGTTCGCTCCAGCGGTGCAGGTGCGCCAACTGCTGTCCCAGACAGTAGGCACCGTGCGCTTCCAGCGGTTTGAGCTCCAGATGCTCCAGCAGGAGAAAGCTGTAGTCGCGATCGCTGCCCACGCCGTACACCTCCGGCACGCGCACCGTTTTACTGCGGGCCAGCAGCGCCAGCTGATCGGCTTCGGCGGTAAAAACAGGCAGTAACTCACGGGCGTCGTTTTTCACAAACACCTCGCTGTCACCGTAACTCACGCGCCATGCCGGGTGGATTTCGCCACCGGGCAGTTCAGTCCTTTCGCGGATTTCTGCGCTGCCAAGATGTTCACTTAACAGACGGCTAACGGCTTGCCACATGGTATTCCCCCCTCTGTGTTGCCTGCTGTTTGAATAGCTTAGCGTCTTTAACGGCGTGAAAACTCGATGTGGCGCACAGCCGGCATTAATCTTTCTCCGGTTTTTACCGCCCGCCATCAGCTCAAAGTATATACGCTATTGATTAATTTAAATACAGTTCGCCGCTGTGGGATTTTTGTCCGCGTCGGGTATGGCGGCTGGGTTATACTGACGCGGTGTTTTTTCAGACGGTTATCGTGATGCCACGCAAAGCTAAACTTATTGAAATCCCTGCTATCGGCCCCCTTGATCGGCAGGCTGGGTCACTTAGCCGCCAGCTGTCGCAGGCGCTGAGGACGGCGGTGCGGCAGGGGAAGCTGCGGGCGGGCGATCCCCTGCCTTCTACGCGTGCGCTGGCCGTGGCGCTGCGTCTGTCGCGCGGCACGGTGTCCGTCGCCTATGAACAGCTGGTCGCCGAAGGCGTACTGACGGCACTGGGCGGGTCGGGCACGCGCGTGGCGCCGATTGATTCGCCGCCGCCGGCATCGGCGGTGTTGCCCGGCGCCCAATGCGGCGAGCCGGCGCTTTCTGAACAGGCGCAGGCGTTCGCCCGCTTTGCCGGTGGTTTGAAACCGCTGTTGCCTGCTCCGTTTACCGTGTCGCTGCCTGTCGGTGATACGGCGCCGGGGGATATCTGGCGTCGACTTGGCAACCGGGTGCGTGCGCGCGGGCCGGGCGCGCCGGATGGCTATGGCGATCCGTTGGGGGCGCTGCCGCTGCGTCGCGCAATCTGTGAGTATGTGCGTCAGTCGCGTTCGGTAATTTGTACGCCGGAACAGATTGTGGTGACCTGCGGCACCCAGCAGGGCTTGTATCTGGCGGCGCAAATTTTACTGGATGCCGGCGATCGCGCCTGGGTCGAGGATCCTGCCTATCCCGGTGTGACCGCGTTGTTCTCGACGGCGCTGCGCGACCGGCAGATGGTGCGGGTGCCGGTCGGCGCAGACGGTATCGACGTCGCCACCGGCAGGATGATGGCGCCCGATGCCAGGGCGGCGTTTGTCACGCCTTCGCACCAGTACCCGCTGGGAATGCCGATGAGTATGGCGCAGCGCAGCGCTCTGTTGGCCTGGGCCCGTGAAACTAACGCCTGGATTGTGGAGGACGATTACGACAGCGAGATGCGCTATGACGGCCATCCTTTTCCTGCGCTGCAAGGGCAGGATCCGGCGCGCGTTATCTATCTGGGCACCTTCAGTAAGGTGCTGTTTCCTTCGTTGCGACTGGGTTATGCCATCGTGCCGCCGCCGCTGGTCGGCGCATTTTGCGGCGCGCGTATTCTGATGGACAGGCATCCGCCGAATGCCGACCAGTACGTGCTGGCGCAGTTTATGGCGGAAGGGCATCTGGCGCGCCACCTGCGGCGGATGCGCAGTCTGTATGCGGAAAAACGGCGGGTGGTGATCGACGCCGTCGGCCGGCATATTAACGCCGAACTGGCGGAGCTGCAGCCCTGCGATCAGGGCATGCATATGGTGCTGTGGCTGCGGCGCGGGCTGGACGATCGGCATGTCGAACGGTTGGCGCAGGAGGCCGGCGTGTCGGTACGGGCGCTGTCGTCGATGTATGCCGTCGGTCGCGGACGTACCGGGTTGATTCTCGGCCTGGGCGGCTACAGCGACCGGCAGGTGGAGCAAGCGGTCATCACGCTGAATCGCCTGCTGCTGACGGCCAGCCGGTGCGGATGAGTGTGCGGCGCTAGCGGGCGAAGCGTTTGGCGCCCACGACGCACAGCAGCACCCCGGCCATTACTGCAATCATCGCCGGTTGTACCTGTTCATGCAGCAGCAGCGCCGCCAGCAGCAGGCCGAAAAAGGGCTGCAACAGTTGCAACTGACCGACGGCGGCGATGCCGCCCTGCGCCAGTCCGCGATACCAGAAAATAAAACCGATCCACATACTGAACAAAGACACATAGGCCAGTGACAGCCAGGCGTCTGCGCCGGCTTTTGGCCAGGCGGCCGGAGCGTAAAGCAGCGTCAGCAGGATGGTGGCCGGCAGCGCCAGCGTCAACGCCCATGAGATGGTTTGCCAGCCGCCGAGGCGGCGCGACAGCACCGCGCCTTCGGCATAGCCCAGCCCGCACAGAGCGACCGCCCCCAGCATCATCAGGTCGCCGAACCCGGAGCCTGCGTCGCTGTGGGTCAGGGCAAACGCCGCCACCAGCGCGGCGCCGGCGACGGAAAAGGCCCAAAATTTGATATTCGGGCGTTCTCTGCCGCGCCAGACGGCAAAACAGGCGGTCATCAGCGGCAGCAGGCCGATATAAACCAGCGAGTGCGCCGACGTCATATGCTGCAGCGCCAGGGCGGTGAGCAGGGGGAACCCCGCGACCACGCCAACGGCGACCCACAGCAGCGGGATCAGGTCGGCGCGTGCGGGGCGCTGTTGCCTGGTCAGCAGCAGGGCGCACAGCGCCAGACAGCCGGCAATACCGGCGCGGATGGCGGTGAGAAACAGGGGATCAAAGGCGGAGACCGCCAGCCGGGTGGCGGGCAGCGAACCGCTGAAAATCAGCATGCCGATAAAGCCGTTAACCCAGCCGGAAGGCGGGACGGCGGCAGATAACGGTTTGGTCTGGCTGTTCATACAATGGCGCTCCACGACGTTAACAAAACCTGAACAGCGCCATTTTGCGGTTTAACCGGCCCAGGGAAAGGGCCGGTTATCACCATTTTTATTAGACCATTATTCAGCGGCGCGCGGCGGTTCCAACGCAGCTGAGGCGTGACGGCGTAACGTGCGCCAGCGGCTGTACAGCAGCGCCAGCACAAACAGCACCGCCTGTACCAGCACGATGCAGGGGCCGGTGGCGCCGTCTATCTGAAAACTGATCAGCGTGCCGAGTACGCAGGAGAAGACCGACGCCACGATGGCGACCAACAGCATGCGATCAAAACTGCGGCACAGCAGGAAGGCGATAATGCCCGGCGCGATCAGCATGGCGATCACCAATATCACCCCTACCGCCTGCAGCGCGGCTACGATGGTCAGCGCCAGCAGGCACAGCAGGCCATAGTGCAGCAGTTTGACCGGCAGGCCGACGGCGCGCGCGTGGCTGGGATCGAAGCAGTACAGCATAAAGTCTTTACGCTTTAGCAGCACCACCGCCAGCGTGATGCCGGCAATCCACAGCGTTTGCCGCAGCTCGCCGTCGGTAATGCCGAGCATATTGCCGAACAGGATATGACTGAGGTGCTGATCGGTATCCACCCGTGAAAACAGCACCAGGCCGAAGGCGAACATGCCGGAAAACACGATGCCCATTACGGTGTCTTCTTTAACCCGGCTGTGTTCTTTCAGATAGCCGGTAGCCAGCGCGCAGAGAATCCCGGACAGAAAGGCGCCGATGGCCAGCGGAATACCGGTGACGAACGCCAGCACAATACCGGGCAGCACCGCGTGTGAAATAGCGTCGCCCATCAGCGACCAGCCTTTGAGCACCAGGTAGCAGGAGAGCACCGCACAGACGACGCCGGTGACGATGGCGGCGATAATCGCCCGTTGCATAAACGGGTAGGCGAACGGTTCGCTCAGCCACTGATAGAGTATTTCCATCACGGCTCCTCCTCCTGATGGTTGTCGACATGTGCGACCCGGCGTCTGGACGCCAGCAGGCCATGTTTCGGCGCCAGCACGAACGCCAATAAAAACACCAGGGTTTGCAGCGTGACGATCACGCCGCCGGTAGCGCCGTCGAGGAAGAAGCTCAGGTAGGCGCCGCCGGCGCTGGTCAGCGCGCCGATGCACAGGGCGATGACGATCAGACGGCTGAAGCGGTCAGTCAGCAGATAGGCGGTGGCGCCGGGGGTGATCACCATGGCGATCACCAGTATCGCCCCGACGGTTTGCAGCGCCGCGACGGTGCAGGCGCTGAGCAGGGTGAAAAACAGAATTTTCAGCCGCAGCGGCGACAGACCGATGGACACGGCGTGGTTTTCGTCGAAGAACACCGCCAGCAAATCTTTCCACAGCAGACAGAGGATCAGCAGCGATACGCCGATGATAATTTCCACCTGCAGTACGTCTTCATCGGCGATGCCGAGAATATTGCCGAAGATAATCGACTGGACGTTGACCGAGGTTGGGTTGAGAGAAACGATCAGCAGGCCGGCGGCGAAAAAGGTGGAGAAGATAAAGCCGATAATTGCGTCTTCGCGCAGGCGGGTGATATGGCGCACCAGCGTCATTGCCAGCGCCGCCAGCATGCCGGTGAAGAAGGCGCCGGCAGCGTAGGGCAGCCCCAGCGCGTAGGCGCCGGCAACGCCGGGCACCACCGAGTGCGACAGCGCATCCCCCATCAGTGACCAGCCTTTCAGCATCAGATAGGCGGACAGGAAGGCGCAGGCGGCGCCGACGATAGCGCTGACCCAGATGGCTTTCACCATGTAGTTGTAGTTAAAAGGTTGCAGCAGGATTTCCAACATCAGGACTGTTGCTCCTCTTTCCCTTTCGGCTGGCTTTTGGCCGGCGGATCGCTTTTGCTGTGGCCGTAGAACACCGCCGGACGTTCGTCGTCGGTCAGTACCGTCAGGGTGCGCGGATCGTTGTCGTCGTGCAGGTCGGGGCCGGAGAGGTTGATATGGCGCAGTACGCCGCCAAAGGCCTGTTCCAGATTGCTCTGGGTGAAGGTGGTAGCCGTCGGCCCGGCGGCCAGTACGGTGCGGTTGATCAGGATCACCCGGTCGCAGAACTCGGGCACGCTGCCGAGGTTATGGGTGGATACCAGGATCAGGTGCCCTTCGTCACGCAGCGCCCGCAGCAGGTCGATAATGGCGTTCTCGGTTTTCACGTCGACGCCGGTAAAGGGTTCGTCCAGCAGCAGCACCGTGCCCTGTTGCGCCAGCGCGCGCGCCAGAAACACCCGTTTTTTCTGGCCGCCGGACAGTTCGCCGATCTGGCGGTGGCGCAGGGCGGTCAGCCCCACGCGCTCCAGCGCGCCGGCAACCCGTTCGCGGTCTTCCCGCGTAGGGATACGCAGGAAGTTCATTTTACCGTAGCGCCCCATCATCACTACGTCCTCGACCAGTACCGGAAAGTTCCAGTCCACGTCTTCGGTCTGCGGCACATAGGCGATCAGGTTTTTCTTCAGCGCCGCGGCGATCGGCTGGTCACTCAGCGATACCTGGCCGCGGGTGGGGCGCACCAGCCCCATAATGGTTTTAAACAGCGTCGACTTGCCGCTGCCGTTGACGCCGACCAGCGCGCAGATGGCGCCGCCGTCGAGGGTAAAGCTGGTGTCGTAAATGGCGGTGTGGCCGTTGTTATAGGTCACGGTGACATCGTCGACGCGCAGCGCTGGTCGGATAAATGCCTCTGCGCTCATTGATTAAATCCTTTGGCGATGGTTTGCACGGTGACGTTCAGCAGGTCGATATAGGTAGGCACCGGCCCGTTGCTGGCGGAGAGTGAATCGACATACAGCACGCCGCCATACTGCGCGCCGGTCTCTTTGGCGACCTGTTTGGCCGGTTTATCGGAAATGGTGCTTTCGCTGAACACCACCGGGATCTGGTGGCTGCGCACCGCGTCGATCACCCGGCGCACCTGCTGCGGCGTGCCCTGTTCATCGGCGTTGATCGGCCACAGGTAGATCTCTTTCAACTGATAATCTTTCGCCAGATAGCTGAAGGCGCCTTCACTGGTGACCAGCCAGCGCTGGGCGGCGGGAATGCGCGCCAGGCGTTCACGCAGCGGCGCATCGAGCGCGGCGATCTTTTCACTGTAGGCTTTGGCATTGCGGTTGTAAGTCTTCGCATTGGCCGGATCGTATTTTACCAGCGCCTTGCGGATGTTTTCGATATACACCAGCGCGTTGGTGGGGGACATCCAGGCGTGCGGGTTGGGGTTACCGTTGTATGGCCCTTCACGAATCGGCTGCGGGGTGATGCCCTCGGTGACGACGGCAGCGGGCACCTGCTTGATATTTTCAAAGAAGCGCTGGAACCAGCGTTCCAGATTCATACCGTTCCACAGGATTAAATCGGCGTGTTGCGCCTTGACGATATCGCGCGGGGTGGGCTGATAGTCGTGGATCTCCGCGCCGGGTTTGGTGATAGATTCCACCACGGCGGCGTCGCCCGCCACGTTTTGCGCGATATCCTGAATAATGGTAAAGGTGGTCACCACGCGCAGTTTTTTCTCCGCCAGCGCGGCGGGGCTGAGTAGGGCGCTGGCGCACAGCAGGGCGCTCAGGGTTAACGGCGTAGCGGCGCGGGCGAACCGGCGTAAGAGGGGGGATACGTGATATTTCAGCGACATGGTGACTCCCTGTGAGTTAAATGAAAATGATTATCAATATCAATTGAGCGCAGGTCAAGCATCACGTTTCGCTGATGGCGGATTATTTTCATCGGATTAACGGCGACGGTTTTATGTATCCTCATGTAACTGTCTGACATACTCATCCCAGACGAGCAACCTAACCTGCGGCGTTTTTCCCAACGCAACCTGCCCCAGCCCCTGCGCTAGTTTTTCGACATCCTGTTGATTCAACGCGGTAATAATCGCATAGCTGTTGCTGCCCAGCTCGTGAGAAACGCCGTTTTCATCCACCACCGTGGTGGTGAAACCTTCCCGGGTTAGCTGGCCGGTCAGCTTCGCCAAATCGGTTAATCCGGCTTCCTGGTAGTGAAAAGTCACCACAAAACACGTGGTTGCCGATTGACTCATAAATCACCTCTTGGTATATGGATAGCTTGAGAATAGACCAAAAAAGTGATGCAGGCGTCCTTACCCGTTGTTTATGCGACGCAACTCATTGAAAGGAGTATAGGATTCCGTGAGAACCAAGATTGGTTGCCTGATGGCAATTACGCTTTTAGCGGGCTGTGCGAAAGACCCGCAGACCACCAGCAGCACAACGGGCGCTGGCGGCACTTCTTCCGGGGGCTGGCTGCAGCCGCCTTCGCAGCAGCAGACTGCGAGCAACCACACCGGCACGCCGGTGGCGTACAGCGATTATATTCGCCAGGCCGCCAGCAATTACGGCGTTGATGAAAACCTGATTAAAGCCATTATTCAGGTGGAATCCGGCTTTAATCCCCTGGCGGTGAGCAAGTCGAATGCGGTCGGGCTGATGCAGCTCAAGGCGTCGACTGCCGGGCGCGACGCCTATCGGATGAAAGGGCGACGCGGGCAGCCGAGTTCGCGGGAGCTGAAAGATCCGGCGGTGAATATCGATCTGGGCGCGGCCTATATCAATATCCTGCAGGCACAGTTGGCCGGGATCAACGATCCGAAAACCCGGCAGTACGCCACCATCGTCTCTTACGCTAACGGTGCGGGCGCCATGCTGCGTACGTTTTCCTCGGACCGGCGTGTGGCGGTCAACCGCATTAATCAGCTGACTCCGGACGAATTTTACCAACATATTCAAAAGAAACATCCGGCGCCGCAGGCACCGCGTTACCTGTGGAAAGTGACCACCGCCTATCAGGCGATGGAATAGTCTGCGTCAAATGTTACAAGCCGGTTGCAAAACGACCGGTTTTTCTCCCTTTAGTAGCTAAAAAAAGCGACCAAGCTCCCATTTCTAATTATTACTGCCGAGAATCATGAAAAAACCGCACGAAAAGTTCATGCGGATCGACAAGGTAATTCTTTGCGTTCATTCAATAAGTTACCGGTAACATTTTTGCTAAAGTTTACTTTATGACCTTCAATAAATAGACAAAAAGGTTACAAAATATTTTTAAAACCCGCATCAACCGCACGGTTGAGGTTAAATAGTTGTGATTATATTTGGATGGAATGTGATATGTCGGACAATAAAACTAACAATTCTCGGCGCGATTTCTTATTGAAATCGGTGACCTTGATTCCTGCAGCGGTGATCGGTGGCAGCAGCGTTGGCGCGCTGACGGCTCCCGTACCGGCCGTTGCCGCTGATGACGCACCAAAAAACAATGACTACCAACCGACCTTCTTCACGCCTGAAGAGTGGGCCTTTATCAACGCCGCAGTGGCGCGTTTGATTCCGGCCGACGATCGCGGCCCGGGGGCGCTGGAAGCCGGCGTGCCGGAGTTTATCGATCGTCAGATGAATACGCCGTACGCTACCGGCTCCATCTGGTATATGCAGGGGCCATTCAACCCTGACGTGCCGAAAGAGATGGGCTACCAGCTGCCGCTGGTGCCGAAGCAGATTTATAACCTGGGCATCGCCGAGGCGGACGCCTACAGTAAAAAACAGCACGGTAAAGTGTTTGCCGAGCTGACGGATGCGCAGAAAGATGCGCTGCTGCAAGAGATGGAGGCCGGTAAAGCGGCGTTCGAGCAGCTGCCGTCCAAACTGTTTTTCTCTTACCTGCTGCAAAACACCCGTGAAGGTTTCTTCAGCGATCCGATCCATGGCGGTAATAAAGACATGGTCGGCTGGAAGCTGATTAATTTTCCGGGCGCTCGCGCCGACTTTATGGACTGGGTTGAGCGAGGGGAACGTTATCCCTTCCCGCCGGTATCAATTCGTGGGGAAAGGAGATAACAATGGCAACGCTAATGAAGAAAAAGGATGTGGTCATCGTCGGGTTTGGCTGGGTCGGCGCCATTATGGCGAAAGAACTGACCGAAGCCGGGTTGAATGTGGTGGCGCTGGAGCGCGGCCCGATGCGCGATACCTATCCGGACGGCTCTTACCCGCAGGTGATCGACGAACTGACCTACAATATTCGCCGCAAGCTGTTCCAGGATCTGTCGAAAAGCACGGTCACTATTCGCCACAACAACAGCCAGACCGCGGTGCCTTACCGCCAGCTGGCGGCCTTCCTGCCGGGCACCGGCGTCGGCGGCGCCGGCCTGCACTGGTCGGGCGTGCATTTCCGCATCGATCCGATCGAACTGCGCATGCGCAGCCACTATGAAGAGCGCTATGGCAAAAACTTTATTCCGAAGGATATGACCATCCAGGATTTCGGCGTGACCTACGACGAACTGGAGCCGTACTTCGATAAGGCGGAGAAAGTGTTCGGCACCTCCGGCACCGCTTGGTCAATCAAGGGCAAAGTGGTCGGCGAAGGCAAGGGCGGTAACCGCTTTGCGCCGGATCGCTCCGATGACTTCCCGCTGCCGGCGCAGAAAAACACCTATTCCGCGCAGCTGTTTGAAAAGGCCGCGCGCGAGGTGGGGTATCACCCGTACAACCTGCCGTCCGCCAATACCTCGGACTCCTATACCAACCCGTACGGCGCGCAGATGGGGCCATGCAACTTCTGCGGTTTCTGCAGCGGTTATGCCTGCTATATGTACTCCAAAGCCTCGCCGAACGTGAATATCCTGCCGGCGTTGCGGATGGAAAAACGCTTTGAACTGCGCACCAACGCCAACGTGCTGAAAGTGAACCTGACCGACGATAAATCGCGCGCCACCGGCGTGACCTATGTCGACGCGCAGGGGCGTGAAGTGGAACAGCCGGCCGATCTGGTGATCCTGGGCGCCTTCCAGTTCCACAACGTGCACCTGATGCTGTTGTCCGGCATCGGCAAACCGTACGATCCGGTGACCGGCGAAGGCGTGGTGGGGCGTAACTTCGCCTATCAGAACATGACCACCATCAAGGCGTTCTTCGACAAGAATGTGCACACCAACCCGTTTATCGGCGCGGGCGGCAACGGCGTCGGGGTGGATGACTTCAACGCCGACAACTTCGACCATGCGAAAGAAGGCTTTGTCGGCGGCTCGCCGTTCTGGGTCAACCAGGCGGGCACCAAGCCGATCTCCGGCGTCCCTACGCCTGCCGGCACGCCAAATTGGGGCAGCGAGTGGAAAGCAGCGGTGGCGGATTCTTACACCCACCACGTATCGATGGATGCCCACGGCGCTCACCAGTCTTACCGCAACAACTATCTGGATCTGGATCCGAACTACAAAAACGTGTTCGGTCAGCCGTTGCTGCGTATGACCTTCGACTGGCAGGAAAATGACATCAAAATGGCGCAGTTCATGTTCAACAAGATGGAACCGATTGCCAAGGCGATGAACCCGAAACATATCATCGGCAGCCCGAAAAATGCCGACAGTCACTTCGATACCACCAGTTACCAGACCACCCATATGAACGGCGGCGCGGTGATGGGGGAAGATCCGAAGACCAGCGCGGTTAACCGTTACCTGCAAAGCTGGGATGTACATAATGTGTTCTCTATCGGCGCGTCGGCCTTCCCGCAGGGGCTGGGCTACAACCCGACCGGCACCGTTGCGGCGCTGGCGTACTGGTCTGCGCGCGCGATTCGCGAACAGTATCTGAAGAACCCGGGCCCACTGGTGCAGGCATAAGGACGGCTGATGATGAAAGCAATTATTCCCGCACTGGTCGCCAGTGCTCTGAGTTTCTCTGCGTTCGCGCAGGACGCCACGGTCAGCAGCGAGCTGATCAAGCGGGGTGAGTATCTGGCGCGCGCCGGCGACTGCGTGGCCTGCCACACCAACGGCAAGAGCGGCAAAGAGTTTGCCGGCGGCCTGGCGATGGAGACGCCGATCGGCACCATTTACTCCACCAACATTACGCCGGACAAGAAAACCGGCATCGGCGATTACAGCTTCGAAGATTTCGACAACGCGGTACGCAAGGGCGTCGCTAAAAACGGCAGTACGCTGTATCCGGCGATGCCGTTCCCGTCGTTTGCGGTGATCAAAGAAGACGATATGCGCGCCATGTACGCCTACTTTATGCACGGCGTGCAGCCGGTGGAAGCGGCCAATAAGGATTCCGACATTCCGTGGCCGCTGTCGATGCGCTGGCCGCTGAGCATCTGGCGCGGCATGTTTGCGCCGTCGCCGGCCGATTTTGTCGAAGATGCGAAAGCCGATCCGGTGGCGGAGCGCGGCCGTTATCTGGTTGAGGGGCTGGGTCACTGCGGCGCCTGCCACACGCCGCGCAGCATCACCATGCAGGAAAAGGCGCTGAACGAGAAAGAGGGCGACGACTACCTGTCCGGCAGCAATGCGCCGATTGACGGCTGGGTGGCTT
This sequence comes from Serratia rhizosphaerae, assembly GCF_009817885.1. Classification (NCBI taxonomy): domain Bacteria; kingdom Pseudomonadati; phylum Pseudomonadota; class Gammaproteobacteria; order Enterobacterales; family Yersiniaceae; genus Serratia; species Serratia rhizosphaerae. Next base: position 5,052,564 of record NZ_CP041764.1, on the reverse strand, counting down.
CCAGCCTGCGCGGTGAGAACAAAGATGGACTGGGCAGTTGGAGCGAAGCCGAGCTGACCGAGTTCCTGAAAACCGGCCGTAACGACAAGGCCATCGTGTTCGGCGGCATGAGCGATGTGGTTGAACACAGCCTGCAGTATCTCAGCGACGAAGACCTGACCGCCATCGCCCGCTACCTGAAAACGCTGCCGCCGAAGGGCGGCAAGCAGCAGGCTGCGCCGGTGGAAGACAGCGTCGCCAAAGATCTGTGGCGCGGCGATGACAGCAAGCCGGGAGCGGCGCTGTACGTGGATAACTGCGCGGCCTGCCACCGCACCGACGGCGTGGGCTATAAGCGCGCCTTCCCGGCGCTGAAAGGCAACCCGGTGGTGCAGACCGAGGACGCCACCTCGCTGATCCATATCGTGCTGACCGGCAATACCACGCCAGCGGTGAAGGGTGCGGTGTCCAACATCACCATGCCGCCGTTCGGCTGGCGTCTGAACGACCAGCAGGTGGCGGACGTGGTGAACTTTATCCGCACCAGTTGGGGCAACAAGGCCAGCGCGGTCAGCGCTGCGGACGTTGCCGCGGTGCGTAAGGACCGCTCCATGATCCGTGACGAGAAAGAGATGGGCAGCGCGGCAGTGCCGGACCATCCGGACGCGCATAAGTAACGGCGCGCATACGCAGATAAATCCAAAGGCCCCCTATGGGGCCTTTTTCGTCTCTCCGGCATGGCCTGATATGATAGCCAATGGCAGCACCGCGTTCCGCCATACCAACCTTTGTATCCTCCCCCTGTTTTGCACGATATCGTGCATGATTATGCTGAATCCGTACGGGAGTTATGGATTAATCGTTCACGAAGCGCGCAGTTAACCGCATAAACATAGACCCATCCTGCATTTTTAATTATCCTTTGCCGTCCTTGCAACAGGCAATAATATGATTTCCTTGATTAATTCATTGAATTATAAAATAAAATATCACGGAGAAGGAAGTTCCGTTGAGCGCAATCGTTGTCGTTACAGATTAAGGTAAGCTGTCTCATGAGTACTATTTCTCCGGATTCCGGCGCGTTGGCGACCCCGCCATCGTCGCGCTGGAACAAAACGGACACCGTATGGATGTTCGGTTTATATGCCACGGCGGTTGGCGCCGGCACGCTGTTTCTGCCGATTAACGCCGGCCTGAACGGCCCGTTGGTCTTGCTGCTGATGGCGTTGTTCGCCTTCCCGCTGACCTATTTGCCGCACCGCGCCCTGAGCCGGTTTGTGCTGTCCGGTTCCAGCCGCGACGGCAATATCCATGATGTGGTGGTGGAGCACTTTGGCGTACTGGCCGGCAAAATTATCATGGTGCTGTACCTGCTGGCGTTTTTCCCGATTGTGCTGGTGTACAGCATTTCGATCACCAACGCGCTGGACAGCTTTCTGATCCACCAGTTTCACGTCGCGCCGCCGCCACGCCTGTGGCTGAGCCTGGCGGTAGTGGTGGTGCTGAACCTGGTGCTGCTGCGCGGCAAAGACGGCATTGTCGCCGCTATGGGGATGCTGGTCTTCCCGCTGCTGGTGTTCCTGATGGGGATTTCGCTGTATCTGGTCCCTAGCTGGAATACCGCGCATTTCACCCAGGGACTGATGAGCACGCAGTTTGACAGCCCGTCGCTGTGGCATTCGCTGTGGCTGGCGGTGCCGGTAATGGTGTTCTCCTTCAGCCATGCGCCGATCATCTCTTCCTTCGCCTCGACGCAGAAAAGCCTGTACGGCGATAAGGCGGAGCGCCGCTGCGCGCGCATTATGCGCTATAGCTATGTGCTGATCTGCGTCACCGTGCTGTTCTTCGTCTTCAGCTGCGTACTGAGCCTGTCTTACCAGGATATGGAACAGGCCAAGGCGCAGAACATTACCGTGTTGACCACGCTGGCGAACAAGTTTTCCAATCCGCTGATCGCCTATCTGGGGCCGATCATGGCGATGCTGGCAATGGCGAAATCCTACCTCGGCACCTCGCTGGGCGTCACGGAAGGGGCGACCAGTCTGATTGACGGCGTTACCCGGGCGCTGGGTAACCCGCTGAGCTCACGTGCCACGCACCGTATTTCGGCGGTGGTGCTGTTCCTGCTCACCTGGGCGGCGACAGTGTGGAACCCGAGCGCGCTGCACATCATAGAAACCATCAGCGGTCCGCTGATCGCGGTTATCCTGTTTATCCTGCCGATGTATGCGGTGCGTGCGGTGCCGTCGATGCATAAATATCGCGCCCTGAGCAATGTTTTTGTTCTGGTGATGGGATTGATCGCCCTGTCGGCGCTGATTTACGGCCTGATGTAATACCGCCGGCGCATCGCAGGATGCGCCGGTTTCTTTTAATGGTTGTTAACACCTGTTTGCAATTCAACCGCTGAAAAGCAGCGTTGGATTTTGATAATAAAAGTAATTCTCATTATGCTTTCCTGGTTGATATTTTACTAAGGAGCAGCGTGTGTCCCGTCGAATTATTCCGTTGGTGTTAGCCTGCGCCAGCGTTTTCTCCGCCCAGGCCCTGGCGACCCAATATCCGTTAACCTTAACCGACACCTCCGGCCAGCGCGTGACGCTGAAGCAGGAGCCGAAGCGCGTCGTGGTGCAGGACGGCCGTGATATTCTGACGCTGGCGCTGCTGGACCGCGCCGATCCGTTCAGCCGGCTGGTAGCCTGGAATAACCTGCTGAAAAAGAGCGACGGGGCAACCTGGGACATCCTGAAAAGCAAATGGCCGGCGGCCAATAACATCCTCGATATGGGCTTTAGCGACCATGGCGAGGTCAATCTGGAAAGCGTGATCGCCAAACAGCCTGACCTGATGATCGCCCAGCTGCGTTCGAAACCCTCGCTGGAACAGACCGGCGTGCTCAAGCAACTAAAAGCGCTGGGGGTGCCGGTGCTGTTTATCGATACCATGCTGAAACCGGTGGAGAACACGCCGAAAAGCGTGACCTTGCTGGGCGAAGCGCTGGATCGTGAACCGGAAGCCAAGCAGTACACCGATTTCTATCAGCAGCACTATCAGAATATCGTGGCGAAAACCAAGGCGGTTGAGCCCAAGCCGCTGGTGTTTATCGAAGCGAAAGCCGGGCTGAATGGCCTGGAGTCCTGCTGCTTTACCCATGCGCACGTCGGTTGGGGCGGGCTGGTGGAGGCGGTCGGCGCGCGTAATATCGGTTCTGAGCTGCTGCCCGGCGCCACCGGCGACGTTTCGCTGGAGAAAGTCATCAGCATGAAGCCGCAGGTGTATATCGTGTCCGGCTCGCAGTGGGCGACAAAAACCAACGCCGCAGTGCCGTTTGGTTACGGCGTCACGCAAAAGCAGGTGGACGACGCCTTTACCCGGATGAAGCAGCGCCCGGGCTTTGCCCAGATTGACGCGGTTAAACAGGGGCGCTTCTACGGTATCTACCATAACTTCTATAACCATCCGTACAATATCGTCGGGCTGGAGTATCTGGCGAAGTTTATTTACCCGGCGCAGTTTAAAACGCTGGATCCGGCGCAGACCTACAGCGACATCCTGAAGAACTTTACCGAAGTGCCTGAAGGCAAGGGCGTGCTTGGCGCTCAGGCACCGGGCGGCAAGTAACCTGACCGGAAAAACGGGGGGGCACCGCGCTTTCCCGTTGCGCCATGGCCGGCGGTATTTGCCGGCGTTCATCGATGAGCCAGAAAATGACTGAAATAATTGCCAACGTCATTACTAAATTGTCGGCGCACTCCTGACGTTTATCATCGAATGGGGGTTATCCTGCCTGAAAGGCCCGCTGTGGCGGCGGTAGTTAATTTCCCTGCTGTTTTCCTGGCGCTGCTGGGCGGACTTTTTTGCTGATGGGGGCGTTAAGTCAGTCGTTACGCTATCTTTTCGCGTTTAACAAAACGAAAAAGTCACGGGTGGAAGTTCGCCCGTTCAAGGTGATACACTGTCCGCCGTTATGGCGTCACACCAGCGGCACATCGCAAATTCTGTGCCGGTGCGTGTATATATTTGGCAGAGTGAAGCTAAATAGCGCCAATAACTCATCGATGTTAAACAAAAATGTTTTTCTATATGTGATCTGTCGTGTGGGTCACCACTGTAGATAAGGAATTATTAATGCCTGTTATTACGCTTCCTGACGGCAGTCAGCGTCATTACGACCACGCCGTATCCCCCCTGGACGTTGCCCGCGATATCGGCCCTGGCCTGGCGAAAGCCTGTATTGCCGGCCGTGTGAACGGCGAGCTGGTCGACGCCTGCGATCTGATCGAGTCCGATGCGCAACTGGCGATTATTACCGCCAAAGACGAAGAGGGGCTGGAGATTCTGCGCCACTCCTGCGCGCACCTGCTGGGTCATGCTATCAAACAGCTGTGGCCGGACACCAAAATGGCCATCGGCCCGGTGATCGACAACGGTTTCTACTATGACGTTGATCTGGACCATACCCTGACGCAGGAAGACCTGGATCTGCTGGAAAAGCGGATGCATGAGTTGGCCGACAAGGATTATGACGTCATCAAGAAAAAGGTCAGCTGGCAAGAAGCCCGCGACACCTTCGCCGCCCGCGGCGAAAGCTACAAAGTGGCGATTCTGGATGAGAACATCAGCCGCGATGACCATCCGGGCCTGTATCACCACGAAGAATACATCGACATGTGCCGCGGTCCGCACGTGCCGAACATGCGTTTCTGCCACCACTTCAAACTGCAGAAAACCTCCGGCGCTTACTGGCGCGGCGACAGCAAGAATAAAATGCTGCAGCGCGTCTACGGTACCGCCTGGGCGGATAAAAAGCAGCTGAACGCCTACCTGAAGCGTCTGGAAGAAGCGGCCAAGCGCGACCACCGTAAAATCGGCAAGCAGCTCGACCTGTATCACATGCAGGAAGAGGCGCCGGGCATGGTGTTCTGGCATAACGACGGCTGGACGATTTTCCGCGAGCTGGAAGCCTTTGTGCGCGTGAAGCTCAAAGAGTACCAGTACCAGGAAGTGAAAGGTCCGTTTATGATGGACCGCGTGCTGTGGGAAAAAACCGGCCACTGGGATAACTATAAGGACGCAATGTTCACCACCTCTTCGGAGAACCGTGAATACTGCATCAAGCCGATGAACTGCCCGGGCCACGTGCAGATCTTCAATCAGGGCCTGAAGTCCTACCGCGACCTGCCGCTGCGTATGGGCGAGTTCGGCAGCTGCCACCGCAATGAGCCGTCCGGCTCGCTGCACGGCCTGATGCGCGTGCGCGGTTTCACCCAGGACGACGCCCACATCTTCTGTACCGAAGATCAGGTGCGCGCCGAAGTGAACGACTGCATCAAGATGGTCTACGATATGTACGGCACCTTTGGTTTCGACAAGATCGCGGTGAAATTATCCACCCGTCCGGAGAAACGCATCGGCACCGACGAAATGTGGACCCGAGCGGAAGACGACCTGGCGGCCGCGCTGACTGAAAACGGCATTCCGTTTGAATATCAGCCGGGTGAGGGCGCGTTTTACGGACCAAAAATTGAATTTACTCTGCATGATTGTTTGGATCGTGCATGGCAATGTGGTACCGTGCAGCTCGATTTCTTCTTACCGGGCCGTTTAGGCGCTTCGTACGTTGGCGAAAACAACGAACGCGTGGTGCCGGTAATGATTCACCGCGCAATTCTGGGCTCCATGGAGCGCTTCATCGGTATTCTGACCGAGGAGTACGCCGGGTTCTACCCAACCTGGATCGCCCCTGTGCAGGTGGTGGTGATGAATATCACCGACGGTCAGTCTGATTACGTCCAGCAATTAACCAAAAAACTGCAAGATGCAGGCATTCGTGTTAAAGCGGACTTGAGAAATGAGAAGATTGGCTTTAAAATTCGCGAACATACTTTACGTCGGGTTCCCTATATGCTGGTGTGCGGTGATAAAGAGGTCGAAGCAGGCAAAGTTGCCGTTCGTACCCGCCGTGGCAAAGACCTGGGAAGCCTGGACGTAAGTGAAGTCGTAGACAAGCTGCTGCACGAGATTCGCAGCCGTAGTCTTCATCAACTGGAGGAATAAAGTATTAAAGGCGGAAAACGAGTTCAACCGGCGCGCCCTAATCGCATCAACGGAGAGATTCGCGCCCAAGAGGTTCGCTTGACAGGTTTGGATGGCGAGCAGATTGGTATTGTCAGTCTGAGAGAAGCTCTTGAAAAGGCTGAGGAAGCTGGCGTCGATCTAGTCGAGATCAGTCCTAATGCCGAACCGCCGGTTTGCCGAATCATGGATTACGGCAAATTCCTCTACGAGAAGAGCAAGTCGACGAAAGAGCAGAAGAAGAAGCAAAAAGTTATTCAGGTCAAGGAAATCAAATTCCGGCCTGGTACCGATGATGGCGACTATCAGGTCAAACTACGCAACCTGATTCGCTTTCTGGAAGATGGCGATAAAGCCAAAATCACCCTGCGTTTCCGCGGGCGTGAGATGGCGCACCAGCAGATCGGCATGGAAGTGCTTAACCGCGTCCGTAAAGACCTGTGTGAAGATATGGAACTGGCAGTGGTCGAATCCTTCCCTACGAAGATCGAAGGCCGTCAGATGATCATGGTGCTCGCACCCAAGAAGAAACAGTAAGGCTTCCAAGTAATCGAACCCGCGCAGCGCTTGCGTTGTGTGGGTTTTATTCGCCTCACTGATTCGTTGTTTAACAATGCGAAGTGGATTTAATTAAAATGCCAAAAATTAAAACTGTACGTGGTGCAGCCAAGCGCTTCAAAAAAACCGGCAGCGGTGGTTTTAAGCGTAAACATGCTAACCTGCGTCATATTCTGACCAAAAAAGCAACCAAGCGTAAACGTCACCTGCGTCCGAAAGGCATGGTGTCTAAAAACGATCTGGTCCTGGTTACCGCGTGCCTGCCGTACGCATAAGCCACATTTTTTGATTCAAGAATAAGACTTTAGGAGAGAGCATATGGCTCGCGTAAAACGTGGTGTAATTGCACGCGCACGTCACAAGAAAATCATGAAGCAGGCGAAAGGCTACTACGGTGCCCGTTCGCGCGTATATCGTGTTGCCTTCCAGGCAGTAATCAAAGCAGGTCAGTATGCTTACCGCGACCGTCGTCAGCGTAAGCGTCAGTTCCGTCAGCTGTGGATTGCACGTATCAACGCAGCTGCTCGTCAGAACGGTCTGTCTTACAGCAAGTTCATTAACGGCCTGAAAAAAGCCTCTATTGAAATTGACCGTAAGATCCTGGCTGACATCGCCGTATTCGACAAAGTGGCCTTTGGCGCACTGGTTGAAAAAGCGAAAGCAGCTCTGGCGTAAGTCAGTGGAAGAGGGAGCTTGCTCCCTCTTTTAATCGTTGCCCGCCGGGCAGGTGTTGACTTTTATTGAGCGCCGTTTTATCAATGTGGTCAAACCGCAACCAACAAGGTAATGCAAGCATGCACGCTGCTATTTTCCGTTTCTTTTTTTACTTTAGCGCCTGATTTCAGGAGGCTTTGCGCGTAAGAAAAGAAACGGAAAGTAGCGCCTAAGCCTCCCCTGTGGAGGCTTTTTTTGTTTAGGGCGAAAGAAAACGTATTTTTTGCCCAAAAGGCGAACGAAAAGATAGATAACTACTTATTTATCAAGGTATTATTAAACGGTAATCCCTTAACGACTATTTAGCGGGCCACACCGGCCAGAGGAAGAGGAAAGCAATGCCACATCTCGCAGAGCTGGTTGCCAATGCCAAGGCAGCCGTAGAAGATGCCCAGGATGTTGCCGCGTTAGATTTGGTGCGCGTCGAATATTTAGGCAAAAAAGGCCATTTTACCCTGCAGATGCAGTCGCTGCGTGAACTGCCGGCGGAAGAACGTCCGGCCGCAGGGGCGGTGATCAACCAGGCGAAACAGCAGGTTCAGGAAGCGCTTAACGCACGTAAAAACGCGCTGGAAACCGCGGCGCTGAACGAGCGTCTGGCGGCAGAAACCATCGACGTTTCCCTGCCGGGTCGCCGCATGGAAAACGGTGGCCTGCACCCGGTTACCCGCACCATTGACCGCATTGAAACCTTCTTCGGCGAGCTGGGCTTCTCCGTGGCGACCGGCCCGGAAATCGAAGATGACTACCATAACTTCGATGCGCTGAATATCCCGGGTCATCACCCGGCGCGCGCTGACCACGACACCTTCTGGTTCGACGCCAAGCGCCTGCTGCGCACTCAGACCTCCGGCGTGCAGATCCGCACCATGAAAAACCAGCAGCCGCCGATCCGCATCATCGCGCCGGGCCGCGTCTACCGTAACGACTATGACCAGACCCACACGCCGATGTTCCACCAGATGGAAGGCCTGATCGTCGACAAAGACATCAGCTTCACCAACCTGAAGGGCACGCTGCACGACTTCCTGAACAACTTCTTTGAAGAAGATCTGCAGGTGCGCTTCCGTCCGTCTTACTTCCCGTTCACCGAGCCTTCCGCCGAAGTCGACGTGATGGGCAAAAACGGCAAATGGCTGGAAGTACTGGGCTGCGGCATGGTGCACCCGAACGTATTGCGCAACGTGGGCATCGATCCTGAAGTGTATTCCGGCTTCGCCTTCGGCATGGGCATGGAGCGTCTGACGATGCTGCGCTACGGCGTGACCGATCTGCGCGCATTCTTCGAAAACGATCTGCGTTTCCTCAAACAGTTTAAGTAAGGCGGGAATATCACATGAAATTCAGTGAACTCTGGTTGCGCGAGTGGGTAAACCCGGCCATCAGCAGCGAAGCATTATCCGAACAAATCACCATGGCCGGCCTGGAAGTGGACGGCGTGGAACCGGTTGCCGGCGCGTTTACCGGCGTGGTGGTGGGCGAGGTGGTCGAATGCGGCCAGCACCCTAACGCCGATAAACTGCGCGTCACCAAGGTTAACGTCGGCGGCGAGCGCCTGCTGGACATCGTTTGCGGCGCACCGAACTGCCGTGCCGGCCTGAAAGTGGCGGTCGCGACCGTGGGTGCGGTGCTGCCGGGCGATTTTAAAATCAAGGCGGCGAAGCTGCGCGGCGAACCGTCCGAAGGCATGCTGTGCTCCTTCTCCGAGCTGGGCGTTTCCGACGATCATGACGGCATTATCGAACTGCCGGCGGATGCGCCGGTAGGCACTAATATCCGCGAATACCTGAAGCTGGACGATAACGCGATCGAAATCAGCGTAACGCCGAACCGTGCCGACTGCCTGGGCATTATCGGCGTGGCGCGCGACGTCGGCGTTCTGAACCAGCTGGCGCTGAACGTGCCGGATATGACGCCGGTTGCCGCCACCATCGACGATACCCTGCCGATCCGCGTTTGTGCGCCGCAGGCGTGTCCGCGTTACCTGGGCCGCGTGGTGAAAGGCATCAACGTTAAAGCGCCAAGCCCGCTGTGGCTGCGTGAAAAACTGCGTCGCTGCGGCATCCGCTCCATTGATGCGGTGGTGGACATCACCAACTACGTGCTGATGGAGCTGGGCCAGCCGATGCACGCCTTCGACCTGAACCGCATCAGCGGCGGCATCAATGTGCGGATGGCGAACGAAGGGGAAACCATTACGCTGCTGGACGGCAACGAAGCCAAACTGCAGGCCGATACCCTGGTGATCGCCGATGACAAACAGGCGCTGGCGATGGGCGGTATCTTCGGCGGCGAACATTCCGGCGTGAACCAAGAGACGCAGGACGTGCTGCTGGAGTGCGCATTCTTCAGCCCGTTGGCGATTACCGGCCGCGCGCGTCGTCACGGTTTGCATACCGATGCTTCCCACCGCTACGAGCGCGGCGTGGATCCGGCGATGCAGTACCAGGCGATGGAACGCGCCACCCGCCTGCTGCTGGATATCTGCGGCGGCCAGGCCGGCCCGGTGATTGATGTGACGCACGAAGGCGAACTGCCGCAGCGCGCGACCATCACGCTGCGCCGTGAGAAGCTGGATCGTCTGATCGGCCACGTGGTGCCGAGCGAACAGGTGAGCGATATTCTGCGTCGTCTGGGCTGCGAAGTGACCGAGCAGGGCGACGACTGGCAGGCGGTGGCGCCGAGCTGGCGTTTCGATATGGAAATCGAAGAAGATCTGGTGGAAGAAGTGGCCCGCGTCTACGGCTACAACAATATTCCTGACGTGCCGGTGCGCGCCGATCTGGTGATGACCCAGCATCGTGAGGCCGATCTGACGCTGAAGCGTGTGAAAACCCTGCTGGTCGATCACGGCTTCCAGGAAGCGATCACCTACAGCTTTGTCGATCCTAAAGTTCAGGCGCTGCTGCACCCGAACGAAGAGGCGTTGATCCTGCCAAGCCCGATCTCGGTTGAGATGTCGGCGATGCGTCTGTCGCTGTGGACCGGCCTGCTGTCGGCGGTGGTGTACAACCAGAACCGTCAGCAGACGCGCCTGCGCCTGTTCGAAAGCGGCCTGCGCTTTGTCCCTGATAGTTCAGCAGATCTGGGTATCCGTCAGGATGTCATGCTGGCGGGCGTGATTGCCGGCCATACTCACGATGAACACTGGGATCTGGCAAGAAAGCCGGTGGACTTCTATGATTTAAAAGGGGATCTGGAATCTGTCCTGGAGCTGACCGGTAAATTATCCGAGATTCAGTTCAAGGCGGAGGCCAATCCGGCGTTACACCCGGGGCAGAGTGCGGCCATTTATTTACACGGTGAACGCATCGGTTTCATCGGTGTGGTGCATCCGGAACTTGAGCGTAAACTGGATCTTAACGGTCGCACCGTGGTGTTTGAACTGGAGTGGGATAAGGTCGCAAGCCGCGTCGTGCCTCAGGCGCGGGAGATTTCTCGCTTCCCGGCAAACCGTCGTGATATCGCCGTTCTGGTGGCAGAAAACGTACCGGCAGAAGATATTTTGGCGGAGTGTAAGAAAGTTGGCGCAAATCAGATAGTTGGCGTAAACTTGTTTGATGTGTACCGCGGCAAGGGCGTAGCAGAGGGTTATAAGAGCCTGGCTATCAGTCTGGTATTGCAGGATACCGCCCGTACACTGGAAGAAGAGGAGATCGCCGCTACCGTTGCAAAATGCGTAGAGGCGCTAAAACAGCGATTCCAAGCATCCTTGAGGGATTGAACCTATGGCGCTTACTAAAGCTGAAATGTCTGAACACCTGTTTGAAAAGCTGGGGCTTAGCAAACGGGATGCGAAAGATTTGGTAGAACTGTTTTTTGAAGAAGTCCGCCGGGCTCTGGAAAACGGTGAACAGGTCAAACTGTCCGGCTTCGGCAATTTCGACCTGCGCGACAAGAATCAACGTCCGGGGCGTAACCCAAAAACCGGCGAAGACATCCCAATTACGGCGCGCCGCGTGGTGACCTTCCGTCCGGGGCAGAAGTTAAAAAGCCGGGTGGAAAACGCGAGCCCGAAAAACTAACACGGGTAGTAACACTAAAAAGGCCGCTGATGCGGCCTTTTTCATGTCTTGTATCGCGGTATAGTTTATTTAAAAAGAGGGACGTATCGGGCTGGTTGATCAAATATCCCCCCGTTTATCATAAGCTGACACCGCGAAACCTTGATATGCACTATTTTCTTGCCGAGGAGTATCTGGAGCCGTTCGCAAATGTTCTGTGAGGTAGTCAATCATGAGCTCTCTGAAGTCTTGGGAAAGTAGAATCGGGAAAGGGGCTTTGCATCTCATGTTGGTAGCGCCTGCGGCAATAGCCAAAAAAACTTCATAATAGGGCTATCCAGAATTATATTTCCGGTAAATTAGCCGTGAATAATGTTTTTCTACAAGACGGAAGAGGCATTTTCAGTAAAACGAGAGTAATTAATGAGAATGTAGAGGGATAGGTGATTAACTGTTAGATGTAAAAGCTAGCGGGTTTGCTATTTATCTATCTTTCCACAGATAGTTTATTCTTGAAGACGTATTGTGGCGGAGTTAACACCGATTCAGAGTGTTAATTAATTGCTAGAAAAAATCCAAATATCAAAGGGGCCGCAGCCCCTGAGCTTAACGATGGCGATAGTGCTCTTGCGGGCCGCCGTGTCCGCCGCCGTGCGGGCCACCGTCGCCATGGGGGCCGAAACAGCAGGCGCTCAGCAGCGTGGTGAGCAGGGCGACGCCTGCCAGGGCGATAATACGTTTGGTCATAATCATTTTCCTGGTTACAAGGTGCAGTGATTATAAATAACAGCCGGCCGCAGCGTCCGTCAGTAAATCGTTAAGCGCTGTTAGCAGTCATATTTACGTTGACTCTGGCAGCGTAATGTCAGTATTGCGTAAGGATGCCGAAAACAATCTGCAAATAGGCATCGGTGAGATAGTCGGGAAATAGTCACCTTGCTATAACGGCGCCTGCTTCAAATAATCCGAGACTATAACATGAATAAAATGTTGTTGCTGATGTGCCTGCTGCTGCCGGTGGCGGCGCAGGCGGAGGTGTCTATCGATATCAATGTGCCCGGCGTGTCGCTGCATCTGGGCGATCGGGATCATCGCGGTTACTACTGGGATGGCTACGACTGGCGTCCGCCGCAGTGGTGGCATGCGCATCAGGGGCGCGGCATCGGCGAACGTAACGATCGCGGGTATTACTGGGACGGCGGCCGCTGGCAGCCTCCGGCGCGGCACGGGGAAGGCCGCCGTGGCGATGCACACCACGCTGACGACGATCGCGGCCATCATGACGGGCATCAGCATGCTGCACACGAGCAATCGCATGAGCGCAACGATCGTCATGATGGTGGTCACGGCGCACAAGATAGCGGTAAACCGTACCCAAAGCGGGGCGATGAACATCGCTGATCGCTTACCGCTTACGCCGTTATCCGTGCTCGCCCGTTTAACGGCAGGGCGAGCCGGCCGCCATTTTCCCCTCCGCAATGCGACAAAGGCTTTCCCTGACGTCGTTAACCCCCTAATATTTAACTACAGATGTTAACGATCCGGCCGGCTTCTTCGGCCCACAGGGAATTGCCGCGTTTATGCCAACCAGCCAGACCTTCACGCTTTTACTGAAAAACCAGCGCCGGCGCGATAAGCGCTATCTGTCACTGTTGGCATTGGGCGTGGCGGTGGCGCTGGTGTTCAGCCTGAGCGCCGGCGAGCTCTGGCTGTGGCCGAACCAGTGGTTTGGCGACGCCGCCCGGCTGTTTGTCTGGCAGTTGCGCCTGCCGCGCGCGCTGGCGGTGATGCTGGTAGGCGCCAGCCTGGCGGTGGCCGGTGCGGTGATGCAGGCGCTGTTTGAAAACCCGCTGGCGGAACCGGGGCTGCTGGGCGTCGCCAACGGCGCCGGCGTGGCCCTGGTGCTGACGATTCTGCTGAGCCACGGGCTGCTGCCGGTGGCGTGGATGAGCCTCAGCGCGATTATCGGCGCGCTGGCGATGACCTTGTTACTGCTCGGGTTTGCCCGCCGACGACGTCTGACCAATACGCGCCTGCTGCTGGTGGGGGTGGCTTTGGGCATCGTCTGCAGCGCCGTTATGACCTGGGCGGTCTATTTCAGCTCCAGCCTGGATCTGCGCCAGCTGATGTACTGGATGATGGGCGGTTTTGGCGGCGTCGACTGGCGGCAAAAATGGCTGATTGTGGCGCTGTTGCCGGTGGTGCTGTGGCTGTGCCGGCAGGGCAAGGCGCTCAACCTGATGACGCTGGGGGAAACCCAGGCGCGTCAGCTGGGCCTGCCGCTGCACCTGTGGCGCAACCTGCTGGTGCTGGCCGTCGGCTGGTTGGTGGGCGTCAGCGTGGCGCTGGCGGGAGTGATCGGCTTTGTCGGTCTGGTGATCCCGCATATGCTCCGGCTGAGCGGCCTGACCGATCAGCGTTACCTGCTGCCCGGCTGCGCGCTGGCCGGCGCCGGCGTGCTGTTGGCCGCCGATGTGGTGGCGCGTATCACGCTGCTGTCGGCGGAGCTGCCGATCGGCGTGGTTACCGCCACCCTCGGCGCGCCGCTGTTTATCTGGCTACTGACCCGGGTGAAGGCGTAAGCTGACTGTGGCAGGCATCCGGCGCAGGCGCCGGACTTTTACCGATGACGACTCTCAAACTGACAGGATAACGATGATGACACAGGCTATTTATGACATTCCGCTGACCACGATCGATAACCGCCAGACTACGCTGCAGGCGTATCAGGGCGATGTGCTGCTGGTGGTCAATGTGGCTTCAGAATGCGGGTTGACCAAACAGTATGCAGGTCTGGAAAAACTGTATGAAACGTATCGTCAGCAGGGGCTGACGGTGCTGGGCTTCCCGTGCAATCAGTTCCTGGCGCAGGAGCCGGGCAGCAATGAGCAGATTCAGGCGTTTTGTCGCACCAATTTTGGCGTGCAGTTCCCGCTGTTTAGCAAAATTGAGGTGAACGGCGCCAACCGTCACCCGCTGTATCAGGCGCTGATCGCCGCGCAGCCTGCTGCGCTGGCGCCGCAGGGCAGCGAATTTATGGCGCGACGCATCAGTAAGGATCAGGGGCCGAAACAGCCCGGCGATATCCTGTGGAACTTCGAAAAGTTCCTGATTGGCCGCGACGGCCAGGTGATCCAGCGCTTTGCCCCGGATATGACGCCGGAAGATCCGCTGCTGACGGCGGCGGTGGAGCAGGCGCTGAGCCGTTAAGGGATATGGAGACGATGCTGCAGCTCAGTCAGGTCGGGGTTAGGGGGCGTCTGGCCCCGTTTAGCGCGCAGATCGCGGCAGGGCTGCAGGTGCATCTGATCGGCCCGAACGGCGCCGGCAAGAGCAGCCTGCTGGCGCGGCTGGCGGGGCTGTTGCCGGGGGACGGAACGATCGCGCTGGACGGGCGGCCGCTGTACGACTATCAGGCCGGTGAGCTGGCACGGCGGCGCGCCTATCTGAGCCAGCAACAGCCGCCGGCGGCGCTGATGCCGGTATTCCAGTACCTGGCTCTGCACCAGCCGGCGGGCGCAGCGGCGCAGGCGGTGGAAAACGCCATGCTTTACCTGTGTCAGAGCCTGAAGCTGACCGATAAGCTGTCGCGCATGTTGCAGCAGCTTTCCGGCGGCGAGTGGCAGCGGGTGCGGCTGGCGGCGGCGCTGCTGCAGGTGTGGCCCAGCATTAACCCGCACAGCCGGCTGTTATTGCTGGACGAACCGACCAGCGCGCTCGACGTGGCGCAAAAAGTGGCGCTGGATCGCCTGTTGCATGAGTTCTGCCGCAGCGGGCGCAGCGCGCTGGTGTGTGCGCACGACCTCAACCATACGTTACAGCAGGCAGATCGCGTCTGGCTGCTGCAGGCCGGGCAGGTGGTCAGGCAGGGCGTAACCCATGAGGTGATGGAGCCGGCTCTGTTGTCACAGATTTATGAGGTGGATTTTCATATGCAGTCGACGGGCAATCAGCGCTGGATTATGACTACCACCGCCTGAGCGTTTTATACGCGCAGGATAAGTAAACGGAATATAAACAAACTTCATAAAATAGCCGGCTCATTGCCGGTATTGCGCTCTGATATATTTGCGTTAAATCCGCACCCTTCCTTGAAAAGCATACGCCAGGTGCTAGGCTTAATATAAGTTCACTTATATTAAGAGATAATTGTTAATAATTATAACTTATTGTTTTTGGTGGATTTATTCTATTTCCCTGCGGCGATTCCGCCGCCAAAACTTCTGCAGAAAATGAATTTCATCTTAAGGTTTAGTTAAGCTTGCCGCCGTACATTGACCATGGAACAACCGGGAACGACTTTCTCTGGCGTTTACTATCCGTTAAATAAAAGCGCCTTACATTGTAATTGAAATCACGTTCGCAATCTTTGAGGTTTACTATGGATCAATTCTTGCCTTTCTCTCGCCCGGCAATTGGCGATGAAGAAATTGCGGCGGTAGGCAAGGTGCTGACATCCGGTTGGATCACCACCGGGCCGCAAAACCAGCAGCTGGAAGCGGACTTTTGCCGCACCTTTGGCTGCAGGCACGCGGTGGCGGTCAGTTCAGCTACGGCGGGCATGCATATTACGTTAATGGCGCTGGGTATCGGCCTGGGCGACGAGGTGATTACTCCGTCGCAAACCTGGGTGTCCACCCTTAATATGATCGAGTTACTGGGCGCGACGCCGGTCATGATTGATGTTGACCGCGAGACGTTGATGGTCAGCGCTGCCGATGTGGAAGCCGCGATAACCTCCCGCACCAAAGCCATTATTCCGGTGCATTATGCCGGCGCGCCACTGCCTCTGGATGCGCTGCGCGACGTTGCCCGCCGTCACCGGCTGCCGCTGATTGAAGACGCCGCACACGCGGTAGGCGCCCGCTATCAGGACGAGTGGATCGGCGCGCGCGGCACGGCGATTTTCTCCTTCCATGCGATAAAAAACCTGACCTGCGCCGAAGGCGGACTGATCGCCACCGACGATGCGGAACTGGCCGAGCGCGTACGGCGTCTGAAGTTTCACGGCCTGGGCGTGGATGCGTTCGACCGCCAGACTCAGGGGCGCACGCCGCAGGCGGAGGTGGTGGAGCCCGGCTACAAATACAACCTGTCCGACATTCATGCGGCGATCGCCGTGGTGCAGCTGGCGCGTCTGCCGCAGCTGAACGCACGCCGCAAGGCGCTGGCCGAACGCTATCTGCAGGCGCTGCAGGGGTCGCCGTTCCAGCCGCTGGGGCTGCCGGATTATCCGCACGATCACGCCTGGCACCTGTTTATGGTACGGGTGGACGCCGAGCGCTGTGGGTGCGACCGCGATACGCTGATGGAGCGTCTGAAGGCGCAGGGCATCGGCAGCGGGCTGCATTTCCGCGCCGCCCATACGCAAAAATTCTACCGTGAGCGTTATCCGCAGCTGAGTCTGCCGCATACCGAATGGAACTCGGCGCGGCTGTGCACGCTGCCGCTGTTCCCGGATATGAGCGAGGCGGACGTCGACCGCGTGGTCGGTGCGCTGTTCAGTGTACTGGAGGCGTCACGTGTCGCAGATTGAACCGATCAACAAAGTCTCGATCGTCATTCCGGTCTATAACGAGCAGGAAAGCCTGCCGGCGCTGCTGGAACGCACCATGGCGGCCTGTCATCAGCTGACGCAGGCGTATGAAATCATTCTGGTGGATGACGGTAGCAGCGATGACTCCGCCGATATGCTGAGTGCGGCGGCCGAACGGCCAGGCAGCCATGTCATCGCCGTGCTGCTGAACCGCAACTACGGCCAGCATTCGGCGATTATGGCCGGTTTTAATCAGGTGAGCGGCGATCTGGTGATCACGCTGGACGCCGACCTGCAAAACCCGCCGGAAGAGATCCCACGGCTGGTCAGCGTCGCGGAGCAGGGGTACGACGTGGTGGGCACCGTGCGCGCCAACCGGCAGGACTCCTGGTTCCGTAAAAGCGCCTCCAAAGTGATCAATATGATGATCCAACGCGCCACCGGTAAATCGATGGGCGATTACGGCTGCATGCTGCGCGCCTATCGGCGCCATATCGTCGAGGCGATGCTGCACTGCCACGAGCGCAGCACCTTTATCCCGATTCTGGCGAACACCTTTGCCCGCCGCACCACTGAAATCGACGTCCGGCACGCCGAGCGCGAATTCGGCGACTCCAAGTACAGCCTGATGAAGCTGATCAATCTGATGTATGACCTGATCACCTGTCTGACCACCACGCCGCTGCGTCTGCTCAGCGTGGTCGGCAGCGTGGTGGCGCTGTGCGGATTTGTGCTGGCGCTGCTGCTGATCGTCCTGCGTTTGATATTGGGGCCGGAGTGGGCCGAAGGCGGGGTATTCACGTTATTTGCCGTCCTGTTCAGCTTTATTGGCGCCCAGTTCGTCGGCATGGGACTGCTCGGCGAGTATATCGGGCGCATCTACACCGATGTGCGTGCTCGTCCGCGTTATTTTGTTCAGAAAGTGGTCGGCAAACAGCCTGACCAAGAGACTCAGGAAGAAGAATGATGAAAGCGATTGTATTTGCTTACCATGATATTGGCTGCGCCGGTCTGCAGGCGCTGAGCAACGCGGGTTACGACATCCAGGCGGTATTTACCCATACCGACCAACCCGGTGAAAACCAGTTTTTCTCTTCGGTAGCGCGTCTGGGGGCCGACATGGGCCTGCCGGTATACGCGCCGGAAGACGTGAACCACCCGCTGTGGGTCGAACGCATCCGCGAACTGCAGCCGGAGATTATTTTTTCGTTCTACTACCGTAACCTGCTGAGTGACGACGTGCTGTCGTTGGCGCCGCTGGGCGGTTTCAACCTGCACGGTTCGCTGCTGCCGCGCTACCGCGGCCGCGCGCCGGTGAACTGGGTGCTGGTTAACGGTGAAAGCGAAACCGGCGTTACGCTGCATAAAATGGTTAAACGGCCGGACGCCGGCGATATCGTCGGCCAACAGCGCGTGGCGATTGCCGGCGATGACACCGCGCTGACGCTGCATAAGAAAGTGCTGGCGGCGGCGTCGCAGCTGCTGGAAGAACAGCTGCCGAAGCTGAAAAACGGCAGCGCAACCTTCAGCCCGCAGGATGAATCCCAGGCCAGCTATTTTGGCCGCCGCAGCGCCGCCGACGGCGAAATTCAGTGGCACCGCAGCGCCGACGCCATCCATAACCTGGTGCGGGCGGTGACCGAACCTTATCCCGGCGCGTTCAGCTATCTGGGGCAGCGCAAACTGATTGTCTGGCGCTCGCGTCCGCTGGCGATTGCGCATGACAAACAGCCGGGCACGGTGCTCAGCGCTTCGCCGCTGGTGGTGGCCTGCGGCGAAGGCGCGCTGGAAATTATCGCCGGGCAGAATGAGGCCGGTCTGTACGTGCAGGGCAGCCGGCTGGCGCAGGAGATGGGCATTGTGGCCGATGTTCGCCTGCTGGCCAAGCCGCAGTCGGCGCTGAAGCGCCGCACCCGTGTGTTGATCCTGGGCGTGAACGGGTTTATCGGCAACCATCTGACTGAACGGCTGCTGCGGGAAGATCGCTATGAAATTTACGGGCTGGATATCGGTTCCGATGCCATCAGCCGTTTTCTGGATAATCCGCGCTTCCACTTTGTCGAGGGCGATATCAGCATTCATTCCGAGTGGATTGAGTATCACATCAAGAAATGCGACGTGGTGCTGCCGCTGGTGGCGATCGCCACGCCGATCGAATACACCCGCAACCCGCTGCGGGTGTTCGAACTGGATTTTGAAGAAAACCTGAAGATCGTGCGCGACTGCGTGAAGTACAACAAGCGCATTATCTTCCCGTCGACGTCGGAAGTGTACGGCATGTGCGACGACCAGGCGTTCGACGAAGATCATTCCCGCCTGATCGTCGGGCCGATCAACAAACAGCGCTGGATCTACTCGGTATCCAAACAGCTGCTGGATCGGGTGATCTGGGCCTATGGCGCCAAAGAGGGGCTGAAGTTCACGCTGTTCCGGCCGTTTAACTGGATGGGGCCACGGCTGGACAACCTGGACGCCGCACGCATCGGCTCATCGCGCGCCATCACCCAGTTGATCCTGAACCTGGTGGAAGGCTCGCCGATCAAACTGATGGACGGCGGGGCGCAGAAGCGCTGCTTTACCGATATTAACGACGGGGTTGAGGCGCTGTACCGTATTATTGAAAACCGTGACGGCCTGTGCGACGGGCAGATCGTCAATATCGGCAACCCCAGCAATGAGGCGAGCATTCGCGAACTGGCGGAGATGCTGCTGGCCAGCTTTAACGACCACCCGCTGCGCGACCGTTTCCCGCCGTTCGCCGGCTTTAAAAACGTTGAGAGCAGCAGCTATTACGGTCAGGGGTATCAGGATGTGGAGCACCGCAAGCCGAGCATCCGCAACGCCCGTCGCCTGCTGGACTGGCAGCCGACCATCGCCATGCAGCAGACCGTTGCCGAGACGCTGGACTACTTCCTGCGCACCAGCGTGCAGGAAAGTGAGGAGGCATGAAAAAAGTCGGCCTGCGGGTGGATGTAGACACCTTCAGCGGCACCCGGGACGGCGTGCCGCGCTTACTGGCGCTGTTCGACAGGTACGCTATCCGCGCCAGTTTCTTCTTCAGCGTCGGGCCGGACAATATGGGGCGCCATCTGTGGCGCCTGCTGCGGCCGCAGTTTCTGTGGAAGATGCTGCGCTCCAACGCCGCCTCGCTCTACGGCTGGGATATTTTACTGGCGGGCACCGCCTGGCCCGGCCGCCATATTGCGCGCCGGCTGGCGCCGCTGATGAAACAGACCGCTGATGCCGGCCATGAGGTCGGGCTGCACGCCTGGGATCATCAGGGCTGGCAGGCCAACGCCGGGCGCTGGTCCGAGGCGCAGCTGGCGCGGCAGATCCAACTGGGCGTCGATGCGCTGAGCGCTGCCGCCGGCCAGCCGGTGCGTTGTTCGGCGGTCGCCGGCTGGCGCGCCGATCGGCGCGTGCTGGCGGTGAAAGAGCGTTTTGCTTTTGACTACAACAGCGACTGCCGCGGTACGCATCCGTTCCGGCCGCGGCTTGATGACGGCAGTTTGGGCACGGTGCAGATTCCGGTCACGCTGCCGACCTTTGATGAAGTGATTGGTCGTGAAGTCAGCATGACGGATTTCAATGACTATATTCTGCGGGCGATAGCGCAAGACGCCGGCGTGCCGGTTTATACCATCCACACCGAAGTGGAAGGCATGTCGCAGGCGGCGATGTTTGAGCAGCTACTGCAGCGGGCGCAGCAGCAGGGCATTGAATTCTGCCCGCTGAGCGCGCTGTTGCCGGCTGATTTGTCGTCGCTGCCGCCGGGCGATATTGAACGCGGGCCTTTTCCCGGCCGTGAAGGCTGGCTGGGCCGCCAAACCGACGTGAAGGACGTTGCATGAAGTCGTTAAAAAACGCCTGGGCCATCGTTGCATCGCTGTTTTTTGTGCTGGCGTATCTGCTGCCGCTCAACGGCCGCCTGCTGTGGCAGCCGGATGAAACCCGCTATGCGGAGATCAGCCGCGAGATGCTGCAGCGAGGCGACTGGGTCGTGCCGCATCTGCTGGGCCTGCGCTATTTTGAAAAGCCGGTAGCGGGTTACTGGATCAATAACATCAGTCAGTGGCTGTTTGGCGACAGCAACTTCGCCGTGCGTTTTGGTGCGGTATTTTGCAGCGGCGTCAGCGCGCTGCTGGTGTTTGCTCTGGCGATGCTGATGTGGCGCAACGCGCGCTGCGCCGGGCTGGCGGCGCTGATTTTCCTGTCGATGGTGCTGGTGTTCAGCATCGGCACCTACAGCGTGCTCGACCCGATGATCGCGTTATGGATGACGGCGGCGATGGTCAGTTATTACCTGGCCCTGCAGGCCGTCTCGGTCAGGGGCAGGCTGGGCGCTTACGCGCTGCTCGGTCTGGCCTGCGGCATGGGGTTTATGACCAAAGGCTTTCTGGCGTTGGCGGTGCCGGTGATCGCCGTGCTGCCGATCGCCATTACGCAGCGGCGCTGGCGCGATCTGTTGATCTACGGCCCGCTGGCGATTGTCACGGCGGCGTTGCTCAGCCTGCCGTGGGCGCTGGCGATCGCTCAGCGCGAGCCGGACTTCTGGCGCTATTTCTTCTGGGTGGAGCATATCCAGCGTTTTGCGGAGAATGATGCCCAACATAAAGCGCCGTTCTGGTATTACCTGCCGGTGTTGATGGCCGGAACACTGCCGTGGCTGGCGCTGCTGCCGGGGGCGTTGTTCAAAGGCTGGCGCGAGCGCGCCGCGCGGCCGGAGCTGTTCTTCCTGCTCAGCTGGGTGCTGATGCCGCTGCTGTTTTTCAGCATCGCCAAAGGCAAACTGCCGACCTATATTCTGCCCTGCATGGCGCCGCTGGCGCTGCTGATGGCGGACTATGCCGAAGCGCGGCTGAGCGCGCTGCGCAGCCGAGTATTCAGGATTAATGCGCTGCTTAACGGTCTGTTCGGCGCGCTGGGGCTGCTCGCGCTGTTGCTGCTTGGCAGCGGTCTGCTGCCGGGCACGCCGCTGTTCGGCCCACACGAGGGGATAAAGCTGGCGCTGGGGGCGACGGCGTTTGCCGGTTGGCTGCTGTTTGCCGTGCTGTCGCTGGGCGAGGGCGGCCGGCGTTGGACGTGGGCGGCAGCCTGTCCGCTGCTGCTGTGCCTGCTGATCGGTTATGCCATTCCGCAGCAGGTGATTGACGCCAAACAGCCGCAGAACTTTATCCGCGCCAATCAGACGCTGCTGGCGCACAGCCGCTACGTGCTGAGCGACAGCGTGGGGCTGGCCGCCGGCCTCTCCTGGCAGTTAAAGCGCGGCGACGTGCTGATGTACAACGAACAGGGTGAGGTGGGGTATGGGCTGGGCTATGCGGATGCGCACGACCGGTTTATCAGCGAGGGCGAGTTCGCGTCATGGCTGGCGCAGGCGCGCCGGCAGGGCAACGTGGCGCTGGCGCTGCAGCTGTCGCGCGGGGAGAGCCTGTCCGATCGGCTGCCGCCGCCGGATAAGATGCAGCGCATGAACCGCTACGTTTTGTACTGGTATCAGCAGCAGCCATGAGCGGCTACCTGCTGGTCTTACTGGCGTGTCTGCTGACCTGCGGCGGGCAGCTGTGTCAGAAACAGGCGGCGCGCGGCTGGCGCTTACCTGCCAGGGTGCGCCGTCGCTACCTGCTGCGCTGGCTGGGGCTGGCGCTGACGCTGCTGGCGGCGGGGATGGCGGTATGGCTGGCGGTATTGCAGCGGCTGCCGCTCAGCCAGGCTTATCCGATGCTCAGCCTCAATTTCGTGCTGGTGACGCTGGCGTCCCGCCTGCTGTTTAAGGAGTCGATCGCGCCGCGTCACTGGTGCGGCGTCGTCGCCATCGTTGTGGGGATCCTGCTGATGAGCGCGCCGTTATGAGAAAGGGCTACATCTGGGGCATCGCCAGCGTGCTGCTGGTCAGCGCCGCGCAGCTGCTGATGAAGTGGGGCATGGTGCAGTTGCCGCCGCTGTCGCTGCATAGTCTGGCGCTGCCGGCGGCGGGAAGCCTGCCGGCGCTGCTGGCGGTGGCATTCGGCATCGCCGGCTACGGGTTGTCGATGCTGTGCTGGCTGATGGCGCTGCGCACCCTGGCGCTGAGCCGCGCCTATCCGTTGCTGGGCGTCAGTTATGTGCTGGTGTATCTGGCGGCGGTGGCGTTGCCGTGGTTTAACGAATCCGCCAGTTGGTTAAAAAGTCTGGGTACGCTGCTGATACTGCTGGGGGTGTGGCTGATAGCGCGGCAGGATGCCCGGAAGCGCTAAAAATTGGTGCCATATCAGAATTATCCCGGTTGAAACTTGCCTTTTTTCCATCGGCGAGGATAAATTACCCGCATAGCGCCGTGACTTCCCGCCGCGCGGGCGATGCGGCAACGTATGCAAGCAAGGGATGATAACAATGCGTACCTGGTTCTTATTGCTCAGCCTGGTGCTGGCCGGCTGCAGCAGCCATGCGCCGCCGCCGAGCGGCCGGCTGGCGGATTCCATCGTGGTGGTGGCGCAGCTGAATGAACAGCTGCGCCAGTGGCACGGCACGCCTTACCGTTACGGCGGGCTGGATCGCGGCGGCGTTGACTGCTCCGGCTTTGTCTATCGTACTTTCCGCGACCGCTTTGACATGCAGCTGCCGCGCTCGACGGAAGACCAAACCTCGCTCGGCAGTAAAGTCTCGCGCGATGAACTGATGCCGGGCGATCTGGTGTTCTTCAAAACCGGCCACGGGGAAAACGGCCTGCACGTCGGGATTTATGACACCAACGATCAGTTTATCCATGCTTCCACCAGCCGCGGGGTGATCCGCTCCTCGCTGAACAACGTGTATTGGAAAAAAGTGTACTGGCAGGCGCGCCGCATCTAGGCGCCCGCTTTTTTCGGTAAGCGAAAATGTTGTATTCCGTTATCATACCGGCATGATGTTCTGACCGGTAACGCTGATGACAGCCCTGCGCGTATTGATTTCCGATTCTTACGATCCCTGGTTCAATCTGGCGGTGGAAGAGTGCATCTTCCGCGAGATGAGCACGCAAAAAATCCTGTTTCTGTGGCGCAATGCGGAAACGGTGGTGATAGGCCAATCGCAAAACCCGTGGAAAGAGTGCAACACCCGCCGTATGGAACAGGACGGCATCCGACTGGCGCGCCGCAGCAGCGGCGGCGGCGCGGTGTTCCACGATTTGGGTAATACCTGCTTTACCTTTATGGCCGGCAAGCCGGGCTATGATAAAAGCGTCTCGACGCAGATTATCCTGCATGCGCTGGCGACGCTGGGCATCCGGGCGACGGCGTCCGGGCGTAACGATCTGGTGATCGACACCGCCGAGGGCTCGCGCAAGATCTCCGGTTCCGCCTACCGTGAAACACCGGATCGCGGCTTTCACCACGGCACGCTGCTGCTGAATGCCGATCTGAACCGCCTGGCGGACTACCTGAACCCCGACGAGAAAAAACTGCAGGCCAAGGGCATTACCTCGGTGCGTTCACGGGTGGCCAATCTGGCGGAGTTTTTGCCGACGATCACCCATCAGCAGGTGTGCGACGCCATCGTGCAGGCGTTTTTCGCCTACTACGGCGGCAGCGCCGTAGCGGAGGTGATCTCACCCGACGTGTATCCTGACCTGCCTAACTTTGCGGAACAGTTTGCCAAACAGAGCAGCTGGGAGTGGAATTTCGGCAAGGCGCCGGCCTTCAGCCACCTGCTGAACGAGCGGTTCGGCTGGGGCGGGGTGGATATCTTTTTTGACGTTGAGCAGGGAGCCATCAGCCGGTCGCAGATTTTTACCGACAGCCTGCAGCCGGCGGCGCTGCAGCGGCTGGCCGAGCTGCTGGTAGGCTGCGCCTACCGCAGCGATGCGGTGGCGGCGTGCTGCCGGCAACTGATTGATGAGTATCCGGCTCAGCAGGCGGAGCTGGCGGAACTGTGCCGCTGGCTCAGTGAAACCATCAGGTAATCGCCGCACAGGCCGAGCGACGGTGAATATGTTTTGTCGTCGCTTGTTATTTATCGCCTGCCGCGGATTCAATGCCGGTAAATGCAGGGCGGGCATTTTTTCAGCCGTTCAATGACGGGAATAACGTCGATAATTGTCCTCTGATCAGATTGAATCCGACGTAATGCAAATCGGCGTGCGTGAAAAAATAAAAGTTAAGATTTTTCTTGGTGTTTGTTCATGTTTCTGCGTAATTAAAATAATTAAGTCAAATTGTTAGCATACTGCGATGTATTAAGTGAAAAAAGTGTGCGGCAGCCGGCTGTAAACTATTTTGTCTCTCAGTTTTATCTCATTTTTAAGCCGCATACGTGACTTTCTTATCGTTTAAAGCTATCAATCTAATACTTATTTATTGGTATTTGCATCGTTATTTCCGATCAATCTCTCTATGATTGATCGATAAAAATTATTGATATACGATGAGATGCTCGCCATTTTATTCCGGCATTAAAATGAAAATCCAATTTGAAACCGACTTTATCATTCGTCACGTATTTCAGCCTGTCTATACCCTCGGAGGACGGCTGCTGGCGGTAGAAATTCAAAGCCGTTTCAATAGCCGGGACGGCGCACTGGCGATGCCGGCGGAGATTGGCGTTAATTTATTGCCTTCCGCGCAGAGGACCGCGTTATTTTATGAGCAGCTTGCCGTGATAGAAGCCTGTGCGGACTGGTTTATTATGCATCAGGTGTTATTGAGTATTAATATTGACGATACGTTGGCGGGATTACTGCTGCAGGATAATGAACTGCGCCAACGCCTGCGGCGGCAGCCGTTTATCGTGATTGAAATCAGCGAAAGTTTTCCCCAGCTGTCGGCTGGAAAAAACAATGAGACCATCCGCCGGCTCAGTGAGTTTTTCACGCTCTGGCTGGATGATTTCGGCTCCGGACAGGCTACGCTGGCGCCGTTGTACGACGGTCTGTTTAGCTACGTAAAGGTAGATAAACGTTTTTACTGGCAGCTGTTTTCCCACCCGGGATCCGATACGGTGATGGATTCGCTGTTAAGAAATATCAATTTGCTATGTAAGGGTATTATCGTGGGGGGGATAGAAAATAAAGCCTACTTTAATCATCTCGATCGCGCCGGTGTTTTAGGACTGCAAGGTTTTTTATGGCCGGCCGTCGGCGCAGAACAGCTGGATACGCTGCGTGAAATACCGTCAGAATTTATTGTCGCAGGGTCGCCGGATAATAAGAAACCCTGAACGTATTTAATCGTGTCGATATATCCTTATCACTGACGGGTGTAATAGCGTGGGTTTCACGGTATTGGTCATATCCCCTCGGCACTCGTCATGTGCCGGGCATCCCTTTCTCCTTGCTATTACTCTGTGTTAATCCGCCGCGGCAGGCAGTAGAGTAGGCGGAGTTCCCGCGCACCGCCGTCAGAGGCGGCGCGCTCAGTTTTCACGGAGATGCTATGCCGCAGTTTGATAACGCTTATTACCGGCAACTGCCCGGTTTCTATACCGCCTTGACGCCCACCCCGCTGGAAGGCGCGCGTTTGCTGTACCACAGCGCACCGCTGGCGCAGCAGCTGGGGCTGGATGACAGCTGGTTTACGGCGGAAAATACGCCGGTCTGGAGCGGAGAGAGACTGCTGCCGGGCATGCAGCCGCTGGCGCAGGTCTACAGCGGCCATCAGTTTGGCGTCTGGGCCGGGCAACTGGGCGACGGGCGCGGCATTTTGCTGGGGGAGCAGCGCCTGCCGGACGGTACGCATTTCGACTGGCACCTGAAGGGGGCCGGCCTGACGCCGTATTCCCGCATGGGTGACGGGCGTGCGGTGCTGCGCTCGGCAATCCGCGAGTTTCTGGCGTCGGAGGCGATGCACCATCTGGGTATCGCCACCACGCGTGCGCTGACGGTGGTAACCAGCGACCATCCGGTCTACCGCGAGCAGGCCGAGCGCGGCGCGATGCTGCTGCGCGTGGCGGAAAGCCACGTGCGTTTCGGCCATTTCGAGCATTTCTACTACCGCCAGCAGCCGGAACAGGTGCGGCAACTGGCTGATTTTGTCATTGAACGCCACTGGCCGCAGCTGGCCGCTCGGCAGGATAAATACCTACTCTGGTTCACCGACGTGGCGGAGCGCACCGCGCGGCTGATGGCGGACTGGCAGACGGTCGGTTTTGCTCACGGCGTGATGAATACCGACAATATGTCGATTCTCGGTCTGACCATCGACTATGGCCCTTACGGTTTCCTCGACGATTATCAGCCGGGTTATATCTGCAACCACTCGGATCATCAGGGGCGTTACGCCTTTGACAATCAACCGGCGGTGGCGCTGTGGAACCTGCACCGTCTGGCGCAGGCGCTGTCGGGGCTGATGAGTCCAGAACAGCTGCAGCAGGCGCTGGCGGCGTATGAGCCGGCGCTGATGCGCGCCTATGGCGAACGCATGCGCGCCAAGCTGGGCTTCTTCAGCCAGCAGCGGCAGGATAACGATCTGCTCACCGAGTTGCTGAGCCTGATGGCGCAGGAGGGACGCGACTATACCCGCACCTTCCGTCTGCTGAGCGAGGTGGAGCAGAAGCAGGCGCATTCGCCGCTGCGCGATGAGTTTATCGACCGCGAGGCGTTTGACGGCTGGTATCGTCGCTACCGCGAACGGCTGCAGCAGGAACAGGTGAGCGATGCGCAGCGCCGGCAGGCCATGCAGGCGGTGAACCCGAAACTGATCCTGCGTAACTACCTGGCGCAGGAGGCGATCGCGGCGGCAGAACAGGACGACGTCAGCAAGCTGGCGCATCTGCACCAGGCATTGCTGAAGCCGTATGACGACGATGCGCGCTATGACGCGCTGGCGGCGCTGCCGCCGGAGTGGGGCAAGCACCTGGAAATTTCCTGTTCCAGCTGACGCCGCCTCAGCGGCGCAGATACACCTGCGGCGTCGTGAATTCCGGATGAGTCATCACGCCGAGGTCTGCCTGATACCAGCGGGTGAGGGTTTCGGCCTGCAGCACCTCGTCCGGTGTACCGTCGGCCACCAGCCGCCCCTGATGCAGCAGCAGGATGCGATCGGCATACAGCGCCGCCAGATTGAGATCGTGCAGTACGCAGCACACCGCCAGCGGCTGCCGCCGCGTCAGGTTATGCAGCAGCCGCAACGTATGTTGCTGGTGGTACAAATCAAGCGCCGAGGTGGGTTCGTCAAGAAACAGCCAACGCGGCGACGGCTGCGGTTGCCACAGCTGCGCCAGCACCCGCGCCAGCTGCACCCGTTGCTGCTCGCCGCCGGAGAGCCGGCGGTAATCCCGTGACGCCAGACTGAGGCAGTCGGTCTGCACCATCACCTCATGCACCGCCTGTGCCGCGTCGCGCATACCGTGCGGCGCACGCCCCATCGCCACCACGTCTTCGACGCTGAACGGGAAGGCCAGTTCGCTGTGCTGCCGCATCACCGCGCGCACTTTGGCCAGCCGGTCGGGCGTCCACTGTTCCAGCGGTCGCCCCAGCAGCCGGCACTCGCCGCAGTCCGGCTGCAGATAGCCGGTCAGCAGG
This sequence comes from Serratia rhizosphaerae, assembly GCF_009817885.1. NCBI lineage: Bacteria > Pseudomonadati > Pseudomonadota > Gammaproteobacteria > Enterobacterales > Yersiniaceae > Serratia > Serratia rhizosphaerae. The sequence goes on along the minus strand of NZ_CP041764.1, from coordinate 5,024,222 downwards.
CGCAGCAGGGTGGATTTGCCGGCCCCATTGGGGCCGATAATCGCCACCATTTCTCCGCTGGCGATGCTCAGCGACACATCATGAATCAGCCGGCGCTCGCCCAGGCGATAGCGCAACTGCTGCGCCGTCAGGCTGGCGGATTTAGCCACGGTTACGCTCCTGCTGGCGCATCACCAGCCATAAAAAATAGGGGCCGCCCAGCAGGCTGGTCATCAGGCCGACCGGCATCTCCGCCGGCGCCACCAGCGTGCGCGCCAGGGTATCGCTGACCAGCAGCAGGCAAGCGCCCCCCAGCGCCGAGGCGGGCAGCAGCCAGCGGTGATCGCCGCCGAGCCGCAGCCGCATCAGATGCGGCACCACCAGGCCGATAAAGCCGATCGCGCCGCTGACGGCGACCGCCGCGCCGGTCAGCAGGGCGCTGAGCAGCAGCAGTTGTAATTTAACCCGCGCCACGTTAACGCCCAGATAGTGCGCCTCTTCATCCCCCAACTGCAGCAGGTTGAGACGGCGCGCCTGCAGCAGTGTCAGCAGGCAGGCGGGCAGAATCAGCGAGGCCGCCACCGCCAGCGTCGGCCACTGCGACTGGTTCAGACTGCCCATCATCCATAGGGAGAACTGGCGCAGCTGCTGGTCGTTGCTGAGATAAGACAAGACGCCGATTGCCGCCATACACAGCGCGTTAATGGCGATGCCGGCCAGCAGCAGCCGCGACAGGCTGCCGTGGCCGCCGCGGCTGATGGCATAAATCAGCGCCGAGACCAGCAGGCTGCCGAGAAATGCCGCCAGCATCTGGCCGTACAGCGCCAACATCGCCGGCAGGGCGAGCGGCAGCACAATCGACAGCGCCACCAGCAGAGCGCCGCCGCTGCTGATCCCCAGCAGGCTGGGGTCCGCCAGCGGGTTGCGGAACAGCCCCTGCATCACCGTGCCGGCCACCGCCAGCGCGCAGCCGATCAGCACCGCCAGCAGCACCCGCGGCAGGCGGATATTCAGCCAGATATGCCAGGCGGCATCGCTGAACGGCTGTTGCCACAGGGTGCGGAATGACAATGTCAGCGCGCCGTAGTTGGCGGCAATCAGCGACAGCATGGTCAGCAGAGCCAGCAGCGTCACCAGCGCCAGCCGTGGCGAACGGCGGCACGGCATTACGGCTGCTCCGCGGCGCGGCGCAGCTTAATCAGGGCGTCCGGCGTTTGCAGGCCGAACCCCAGCAGCGCCATATCGTCGACCACCAGCACGCGGCGTTTTTTCCCCGCCGGCGTCAGGGCGATGCCGGGCAGTTTCCACAGCTGTTCCACGCCGCCGAGGGTTTTCACGCCGTCGGGTCCCACCAGCAACAGGTCCGGCGCGCTGGCGATTACGCCTTCCTGCGACAGCGGCCGGTAGTGGCTGAATCCCTGCATCGCATTGCGCAGGCCGGCGGCGCGAATGGCGGCGTCGGCGGCGGTGTCCTGCCCGGCGGCCATTGGCGTCATGCCGCCGTGGCTCATGATAAACAGCACTTTTACCGGCAGCGGCCGGGTGTTGACCGCCGCCAACTGCTGGCGATAGCGCGCGATCAGCTGTTGTCCCTGCTGCCGACGATCCAGTGCGGCGGCCACGGCGGCGATTTTTTCGCTGACCGCTTCCGGCGCGTTGTCGGCCGGGATATGTACCACGCGCACGCCGCTGTCGGCCAGTTGGCGAAATACCAGCGCCGGCTGCGCCAGATCGCTGGTCAGCACCAGCGTCGGCTTCAGCGCCAGAATGCCTTCGGCGTTCAGCTGGCGCATGTAACCGACGTCCGGCAGCGCCTGCAGCGCGGCGGGGGAGAGGCTGGTGCTGTCGCGCGCCACCAGCCGATCGCCGGCGCCGAGTGCATAGACGATTTCACTGACGTCGCCGCCGATAGAGACGATGCGTTCCGCCGCCCCGGCCAGCGGCGTCATCAGCGCCGCGCACAGCGCCAGCGCGCGGGAGAATAAGCGCGTCATGCGGCTATGCCCCGCGGCTGCAGTGCGGCGATCTGCTCACGCCACAGGGTTTGTTCCGGCTGGCCCTCGCTGCGCTGGCCGTACAGCTGGGCGATCTGCGTGCCGTCGGCGGCGAACAGCTCCAGACTAGTGACGATGCCGTCTTTGGTCGGCTTACGGGTGATCCAGCTTTCGGTGATGGCCTCTTCGATCAGATGCAGGGTAAAGCGCCGGTTAAACACGTTCAGCCAGCCGTTTTGCGGCAGCAGGCGCTCAATCTGGCCGGTAAAGATCTGCACGCAGCCGCGGTTGCTGACGAAAATCATGATTTCGTTCTGCGCCTGTTGCGCGGCGTTCAGCAACTGCGCCTGTTGCGCGGCGTTCAGCAACTGCGCCAGCGCGCCGTTATCGACGCGGTAGGCCAGATCGTCGCCGACGGCGCGAAACGCCTGCTGACGACCGATCTGATGGCGGCTCAGCAGCTGGAAGAACTGGTGCACGTCGGTCATGGCGCGCCATTCACTGTCGATGCGCGCGGCGTCGACGTCGCGGTTTTCCGTCCGGGCCGGCGTCGGCTGCAGCGCCAGCGGCGGGTTGTCCGACGCGGCATGGCGTTCGACCAGCGCCAGCCAGGCGGTCAGATCGGTTTCATCGCTGCTGTACACCTTATGCAATGCATCGCCCTGATGATCGAAAAACTGGATGCTGTGGCGTACGCCGCGCTGTCGCTGAACAGGCGGGTGCGGTTTTCCAGCTTGGCGCCGCGGGTGGTTTGCTTGCGCGCCTCATCTTCACTGCCGTCGCGGTGGGCGTTGATCTGCACCTCGGAGTAGTACAGCTGCGCCTGCGCATCCAGCCAGCCTTGTCCTACCGGTTTGAGCTTATAGGTCAGCTGTCCGTCGCGCTGAATGGTGGAGCGATCGGTCTGCAGGTTGCTGGCGGAAGCGGCCGGCGTCTGCGGGTTTTTCGGCTCCTGCGCGCGGTTGTTGTAATAGCGGAAACTACCGCTCAGCGCCTGGTTTTCATCGATGGTCCAGGTGCCTTTGGCCAGCAGGTTATTGATGTTTTCATCGTTCGGCGCGTCAAAGCCGTTTCCCTGGCGCAGATTGCCGACGTCGCGGGTGCCGAACGACAGCAGACCGTCCAGGTTATCGCTTCTGCCGTAGGCGCTGGCGCCCATGCCGAGGCTGTGATCGCCGCTGGCGGCGCTGCCGTAAACCCGAAAGCCGGTATTGTGCCCCGGCAGCAGCAGGTCGGCGGCGTCGACGGTTTCATAGGAGATGACGCCGCCCAGCGCGCCGCTGCCGTACAGCAGGGCCGACGGGCCGCGCACCACTTCCACCCGCTTGATCAGCGCCGGATCGAGGAAGGTGCCGTTAAGATGGCCGGTATCGGTGCCCTGACGCACGCCGTCCACCAGGGTCAGCACGCCGCGGCGGTCATAGCCGCGCATCATAATATCCTGGCCGTTGCTGCGGCCGGTGCCGGTGACGGTGATGCCCGGCACCTGACGCAACAGGTCGCCGGCGGTGCCGGCGGTCTGCGCCTGCGGCGACGTGCCGTCGATCACCGTGACCATCATCGGCGCGCTGAAACTGCTGCGCTGGTTGCCGGTGGCGACTACCGTCAGGGTATCGTCGGTCGCTTTTTCCGAACCGGTGTCAGAAACGGGGCTGGTGTTGGCAAAAGCCACCGTAGGCAGGGCGCAGGCAATGGCCAGGCTCAGGGCGGACAGACGCCGCGGGGTGGCAAAAATAGCAGGCATAGTGCAACTCTCCGTATGTTTTACAACATATCAAATGATTTGCTGGCTGCCTGGATCGTGGCGATCGGGGTGGCTGGCGTTGGGGCGGTAAGGTATTACTTGGTCAGGATCAGCTTGCCCGCTTTGGTCTGGCGCAGCTGATAGCGTTGGCCCTGATGCGTGATAATCGCGACGCCGTCACGGCCGAGCAATTGCCGGCTGTCATAGCTGGGTGGGGGGGCCGTTTCCTGCGCGGGAGCGGCAGGCGCGACGGGCGCCGCATGCTGTTTATTATCCATAATTGCTGTCTGAAAAATAAAAGGGTTAATTGATAACGTTTATCATAGTGATAATCATTATCATGTGAACATTGGGTTACAGCAAGGAAAATTTGCTTACCGGCGGGATCGGGTTCTTAACGTGGGAAACCGGAGCGGGAGCGTTGAGCGGCGCGGGCGGTGGGTAAGGGATTCCGCCCGGCGCGAGAGTTATTTCAGCAGCGTCTCGATACGCTCGAACAGGCGCTCCGGTTTGGTCAGCGGCGCAAAGCGCGTCACGCGCTGGCCGTCGGCGGTGAGCAGGAATTTGGTGAAGTTCCATTTAATGCGCTGACTGCCCAGCAGCCCCGGCGCACGGCGCTTCAGTTCGTTAAACAGCGGATGGGCATCCGGCCCGTTGACCATGATCTTGGCGAACAGCGGAAAACTGACGCCGTAGTTCAGGCTGCAGAAGCTGGCGATGTCCTGTGCGTTGCCCGGCTCCTGTGCGCCGAACTGATTGCAGGGAAAGCCCATCACCACCAGGCCGCGATCGCGATAATAGCGCCACAGATTCTCCAGCCCGCGATACTGCGGGGTAAAACCGCATTTGCTGGCGGTATTCACCACCAGATAGGCGCGCGCCGGAAAGTCGGCCAGCGTTTTGGCTTCGCCCTGCAGCGTGGTGCAGGGAATGGATAATAGCGATGGGAGCATGCGGCGGATCCTGTCTCGGTAAATAACACCCCTAGTGTAGAGCAATCGCTGTTATCAGGTCACGGATTTGCCGCGCAACGGCAGACGCCGGGCGCCTGCCGTTTGGGCTTATTTCTGCATTAAATAGTCAAAGTTGCTCATCAGGTTGCGGTAGTCGGGAATATGTTCGCTGAACAGTTTGCCCAGTCCCTCGACATCGTTGCGCCAGTCACGGTGCAGCTCGCAGGCGACGCCGAACCAGTTCATCAGCTGCGCACCGGCCTGGGTCATGCGCTGCCAGGCGGCATCGCGGGTGATGGGGTTAAAGGTGCCGGAGGCGTCGGTCACCACAAACACCTCATAGCCCGCTTCAATCGCCGACAGCGCCGGGAACGCTACGCACACCTCGGTCACCACGCCGGCGATGATCAGCTGTTTTCTGCCGGTGGCTTCCACCGCCTTCACAAAGTCCTCATTATCCCAGGCGTTGATATTGCCGGGGCGGGCGATATAGGGTGCGTCGGCAAACTGCGCCTTCAGTTCAGGCACCAGCGGGCCGTTGGGGCCGGTTTCAAAGCTGGTGGTCAGGATGGTGGGTAACTTGAAGTAGCTGGCCAGGTCAGCCAGCGCCAGCACGTTGTTCTTGAATTTATCCGGATCGATATCGCGCACCAGAGATAGCAGTCCGGTTTGATGGTCGACCAACAATACCGCCGCCTGGTCTTTATCCAATCTGACATAGGGTTTGCCCATGACTTACTCCTTAACTAAGACGATGATCGTACAAGGCGCCGGCGGCAATGCCGTCGGCATCGGGCGTGCGCAGCCTGCCGCACGCTGTCGACAACCTTAGCGTAGGCGAGTAACGCCAGGTAGCCAGGAAAATTAAGCCAGAGCGTTCTATGGCTGGAACGATGAGGCGGTAGCAGCCAGCTTACGTCGTACTGCGCTCAGGGTGCGGCGTCTGATCCAGCCGCTGGCCGGGCGGATCAGCAGCCAGTAGCAGGCAAAGCGCGCTTTCACCTGCGGCGTGGGGCAGTAGACAAAGGTTTCGGTGCGCAGCCGCGTTTGGCCGATTTGATCTGCGACGACCTTAAAGCGCAGCACCAGCTTGGCGGCGTCGGGGTCGGCAAACTGAAGAAACCGCCGGGCGTCCTCCGGCCTGGGCAGAACCAGCGTTGGCCGCCAGAAACGGCCGGCCAGACCGAGGGAGAGTTCGTGGCTGTCCTGATGCAGCGGGGTGAAGCTGTCAAAGCCGAAGGGGCGGGCGGGCGTCGTGCGGCGACGCAGCCTGTCCGGCAGTTGTCGCAGCGCCAGCAGGCGACGGATCAGCGGATCATCCCGCATATCCAGCGCCTGCACCGCGTGGATAATGGCCTGTGGCGCGGCGTCGATCGGCGCTGACTGGTGCCTTTCGTAAAAGCTGAACGCCGGCAGAAACGGCGATGCGTCCTGCCAGTGCCGGCACGCCCGTGCGCTGATAAATCCCAACCATGCCATAAGCCGCTCTCCGTATTGTCTGTCTGCAATATAGCCGGCGTTGCGGCGTAATGACAGCGCATAAAAAAGCCTCCGCATGCGGAGGCTTGAGTGTTACCGTAGCCGGTCTGTTACGCCAGATCGAAGCGATCCAGGTTCATCACCTTGGTCCAGGCGGCGACGAAGTCGCGGACAAACTTCTCCTGACCGTCGCTGCTGGCGTACACTTCCGCCAGCGCGCGCAGCACCGAGTGGGAGCCGAACACCAGGTCGGCGCGGGTGCCGGTGTATTTCACCTCACCGCTCTGGCGGTCGCGGCCTTCGTACAGCTCCGCGCTGCCGTCGGTGGCCTGCCATTCGGTGCGCATATCCAGCAGATTGACGAAGAAGTCATTGCTGAGTACGCCGACGCGGTCGGTAAAGACGCCGTGCTGGCTGCCGTCGAAGTTGGCGCCCAGCACGCGCAGGCCGCCGACCAGAACGGTCATTTCCGGCGCGGTCAGCGTCAGCAGCTGCGCCCGGTCAATCAGCAGCTCTTCGGTGGTCGGGCCGTTCGGCGAGCGGCGATAGTTGCGGAAGCCGTCGGCCAGCGGTTCAAGCAGGTTAAACGCTTCAACGTCGGTCTGATCCTGACGCGCATCGACGCGCCCTGGCGTGAACGGCACTCTGACCTGTACGCCCGCGGCGGCGGCGGCCTGCTCAATGCCCACCACGCCGGCCAGCACGATCACATCCGCCAGCGACGCTTTGCCGGAGGCCTGCTGAATCGCCTTCAGGGTCGGCAGCACGCTGACCGGGATGGCGTTGACTTCCCAGTCCCGCTGCGGCGCCAGCGCCAGCCGTGCGCCGTTGGCGCCGCCACGCTTATCGCCGCCGCGGAAGGTGGCGGCCGAGGCCCAGGCGACCGAGACCAGCTCGCTGACGCTGAGATCGGAGGCTTTGATCGCCGTCTTCAGGCTGTCGATATCGGCCGCGCTTGGCTGGTGCACCGCCTGCGGCAGCGGATCCTGCCAGATCAGATCTTCGCCCGGCACTTCCGGCCCCAGGTAGCGCGCTTTCGGCCCCATATCGCGGTGGGTCAGTTTGTACCAGGCGCGGGCGAAGGCTTCGTTAAACGCCTGCGGGTCATTCAGGAAACGGCGCGAGATTTTCTCAAACTCGGGGTCGAGGCGCAGCGTCACGTCGGTCACCAGCATGGTCGGCTTACGTTTCACTCCCGGGTTAAACGGATCGGGAATAATTTCCGGCCCGTCTTTGGCTTCGAACTGGATAGCGCCGCCCGGGCTGCGCGTCTGTACCCACTCGTATTTGAACAGGTTTTCGAAGAAGTTGTTGCTCCACTGGGTCGGCGTTTGCGACCAGACAACCTCCAGACCGGAGGTGATGGCGTCGGGGCCGGAGCCGCTGCCGTAGTTGCTGGCCCAGCCGAGACCCTGCCGCTCCAGCGGCGCCGCAGCCGGTTCCGGGCCGAGGTGGTCGCCGGACGCTGCGCCGTGGGTTTTACCCAGCGTATGGCCGCCGGCGATCAGCGCGACGGTTTCTTCATCGTCCATGCTCATGTTGCCGAAGGTGGCGCGGATGGCGGCAGCGGCGGACAGCGGTTCGCCGCTGGCTTCCGGCCCTTCCGGGTTGACGTAGATCAGCCCCATTTCGGTGGCGCCCAGCGCCTGATGGGCCAGGCTTTCCGGGTGGCGGTGCGCCAGCCAGGTTTTCTCATTGCCCCAGTCGACGTCGAGATCCGGTTCCCAGACGTCTTCGCGACCGCCGCCGAAACCGAAGGTGCGGAAGCCGGAGTTTTCCAGCGCCACGTTGCCGGCTAGAATATACAGGTCCGCCCAGGAGACTTTTTGGCCATATTTTTGCTTGATCGGCCACAGCAGACGGCGCGCCTTATCGAGGCTGACGTTGTCCGGCCAGGAGTTGACCGGCGAGAAGCGCTGCTGCCCGCGCCCGGAGCCGCCGCGGCCGTCAACGGCGCGGTAGGTGCCGGCGCCGTGCCAGGCCATGCGGATAAACAGGCCGATATAGCTGCCCCAGTCCGCCGGCCACCACGACTGCGAGTCGGTCAGCAGGTGACGGATATCCGCTTTTAACGCGGCGTAATCCAGTTTTTTGAATTCTTCGCGGTAGTTGAAATCCTCGCCCAACGGGTTAGAGCGGTTGGAGTGCTGATTTAGCAGATCCACACGCAGTTGGTCGGGCCACCAGTCCTGATTGGTGGTGCCTCCGCCGGCGTATTGCTCAGGTACGTCGGCATGGAAAGGGCATTTCGCGGTCGTTGAAGACGTTGATTTGTCGGTTGGATTGCTCATTTCTTACTCCCTTTGCACTCGATGAATACCGTTAAGATATCCTTTGGTTTTAGTAAGAGATATTTGAATTGGCCTACGGATTTGATAGGCCTAACTTTTCAACCGTTTGATTTCATTTATTTATTTTTAACACTCAGAAATCATTCGAGATTTACTCGAATTTTTAACGTTAACCTTCTAAAGCATAACGTATTTTTTGCGACGTGCATCAAGGTATTTCCCTGACATAATTTCCGGTTTTTGGCCCGGCAATTTCTGCGCAAACTCCTTCCCTTTTTCCCTCACGTACAACCTGCCCGGCAGGCTTCGGCTCTCATGGAACGGTGGCGGCTTGCTTCAAATGCTATTTCCGTCAATTTTCGTGCTATAGCAAATTTGCCCGTCAAACTATTTAGGCTGATTGCCCCGTCAGGGCTGTTTTTACGGATGCCAGCGCTGATCATGTAATCTGTCTTGCTGACCTGGCTGCAGCGGTCAATCACTGCTCCCAATTGCAAGCCAACGATTTTCAATTCAAGATCAAGGGGCAGGGCGATCATGGCCCCGGTCTTGTCCTGTTCTATCAGCAGGCGTCCGTTCACGACGTGGTCAAACTTCATCTTTGCAATGTCCGCGCGTCGCTGGCCGGTGACAAGAGCAAGATCCATTGCCAATGAGAGCCAGGGGGGCAGCGTGTCTGCCGCTGCACGTATTGGAATATATTGCTTTAGCTCCAGCCGCTCCCTTTTTATAACAGGCTTGGCCGATCTCGTTGGCGCGACCGGGTTGCTTTCGATGTGGCCTTCAACGATAGCTTCTCGGAAAATGTCAGAAAGCACAATTCTCATCGCTGCCGCCATTGTCCTTTTCTCCTGCTTAACCCATATTTCAAGAAACTCTGCGATATGCCGAGTGGTGATTTTTGACAGGATCATCCCACCCATTTTTTCGCTTATGACGGCAAATTGCTGACGGCGAAACCTACACGTTTTAGCTGATAGCTTCCTGCGCTCGAATAGAGTGTAGTACCGCTCCAACCAGTTATTTAGCGTGTATTCGTGGGTGCCTTTAATCTTCTCCAGGAGCAGCACCGGCGAGTAGTTCTGCTCAATGTAATGGTTGGCCTCGATCGCCTGTGCGATTGCGTCACGACGGGATATCGGCCCCAGTGATATCTCTTTCTTGGTGATAAACATTACCCGGGGCATGGACTGACGAAACGGAACCTGCAGACGCGCCTGACGCAGATGCTCAACTCCCCGCACGTCGATATCGTTCGGCACGAAAAACCGACCCCTGAGTACACGCTGAAAAAAGTGGACGGGTGCTATTACGCCAATTCTGAGAAGTCATTAGGGAGCGTCTGACCGATGGCCGGGCAATCGGATTACTTACCGCCCGGCCTGCCATTCAATCGAGGAGCTTAGACGCAGGAACAACGCGACTTGGAGCAGTACGACCTGCGCGCCTGCGGCCTGATCCTTGACCTGTACGCACGGAAAATCACCCGCACAAAAGTGCTGGTGGCGATTGAAGAAGCGCCGGAGCAATACCGCGAACATTTCAGAACACGCCTGAATTACTGGCGAAAAAGAAGAATAGGGTGTGGGATAATTACGTAAACCAAACGTGTTTAATTGCGTTTAGTTTACGTTGTTTTATTGCGAGCTTTTGGTTAAGTTTACTCTCTAAATCGTGGCGCTATATCTTCCATCCATTCTCTTATTTGTGCTGTAAACTCAGGCCAATCATCGGCAATAGCAGCTTTGTCAATAATTTTTGTTAAACCAGACTCCCTGCCGTATCCTAGTTGCTCTATTGCCTGATCAACAAAATCATGTGTATCTCTAGGATTAACTATACCCCTTACTGTATTTTGAACTTCAGAGGTCTCATGGTCATTTTCATTTAGAGATAATATCAATCTGCTTATTCTTTGCTCGGGCTTTTCATTTTCTTGCAGATTGTATTGACGGATTATATCCAACGCGCTTTCTCTTTTTTGTGGATTATCAACCTCAGTTCCACTTAGTTTTGATTTAATCTGCCTTTGTTTTTCTTCAATATTTGGGTATTCATCCCCATCCAGCACTATTAATGTGTTTTCAACGTTTTTATTTTGCATGATTAAGGCTGCTGCGATAGTGAAAGAATTAGATGCGCAGCCATACAAACTAACCTTCAAATATCTTCTTATCCCAAACTCACTTGCAATTTTCTCTATGATGAATTTTGAAAGATCATCTTCGACATAAACAGATATATCTCTAGGAACTTGCCCTGTTAATCTCTGGATTGCAGCCGGCGTTGTCCTATCAAAATAGAGGGTTCTATTTTGCGACTGATATAAATGAATTATAGATAAACGATCTTTGCGATAATCTAATATGGACTCGCGGTGGCTTGTGAAAATTACCTGTATATCTTTGTTTGATGCACGTTCATAGATCACGTCTAATAATCGATTAAGAGCATCAGTATGTAACAAAAGATCAATTTCATCAACCAAAAAGAGTGTGCCTTTAGGAGATAAATATAATTTTTCTAGCATGAAGAATACTCTTTGCTCTCCCGCACCCATTGCCAAAGAAGAATATTCAATCTCTCCAGATCTAACACCTATATATTGCTTTCTTGTTTTGAGTCTCTTGGAGTAATCAGTGTACGTTTTGTTGAAAACAAAACCAGCCTTTGCGACTATCCAGTTTTTTAAATCGACATCTATTTCTTCTCTCTCAAATAGCACAATGCTAATGCTTGATTCGTTTTCTATCCTAGGGGCGCAGGAAGATATTCCTATGTACTCAACATGTCTTTCGGGACGTCGGTCATATATTGGTGTCCATCGGTCTACCTTTGCATATTCAACTTCAACCCTGTTGTGAACGGCTCTTTCATTTCTATATGAAATTTTTAGCGTAAAGGCACTCCCACTCCAGTTGTAGTCTGAAGTAGATAAAAAGAAATGAGTGCTAAATTTATAGTTATCCCTGATTAATTCAGGTTGTTCCAATGGTTTGAAAGAGCAAGCTAACGCATGAATTATAGTTGACTTCCCGCAGCCATTTGGCCCCATAATTGCAGTCATTAGTGTATTGTCAAAATTAATTTCTTCGGTGTTAGTAAGATTCTTTAATTTTTTAAAGGTTGCTGAGTGGAGTTTTTGGTTAGTAATAGGCATGTTTATAACCTTGAGTTTTTTTCTATAATACCAGTAAATTACTGGGAGTGTTATATGTTTAAAAATACAGTAAAAAAATTCAATTTATAATTATTTTTTGTCGAATGATATACCTTTGCTGTCACATGTCCCCATTGTTTTCTTTTAATATTTGATGTTATTATCGCTTAGTTAACCCATCGGAGTTCTGGAGGTTTTTTTGACCCAGTTTTTGAACTCCCCCTTATGCTTCCGAGGAGCACAACATCTAGGTGCCTGAGCCAGGGGTAAACTGAAAAAGAGTGGATAGCGAGAAGAGGGTTGCCTGGTACGGTTGGGCCGTATCGGGGCTGTTATCTTTGGTTTGTGACCTGAGAGACTCTCGCCATGCCTGTTGTGGGGTATGGTCAATGCGTGAAAAGCCAAGAGGCTCAGGTAACATCTGAATTGGCACACGGGTGCTGAAGAAGGGTAATCCGCATCAAGCTTGGTCTGCCTCTCACCTATAACGTAACCGCCGTAAGGCGGTTTTTTGTTTAATGCTTGGCACAAAAACAAATACTGTTTATTTGCACAGTTATTTGGTGCAATATCACTGCAATACACATTAAGAGATAGTTAATTGATTGATATTAAAGATTTTCATTATCTATTGCCAAGCACCGGTAGGATAGTTATCACCTGTGATACGGTACTATAATCGGAACTCGTATCGTCAAGGAACACGAGTATATAGCCTCACTTAACGCGTTGATTGATTTGGCAAAATCCGCAGGTTATTCGATTGTGTCACCAGACGGGATTGAGCTATAATTAATAGGTCGGACTGAGCACCCGGCCTGTTCAATTTTTGAACAGCTGCTGCGCTACTGGAGATCACCCAATGGCGCAGTATTCGTTTGTAAAATCCGCAGGAAATATGCTGGTTCCGGCAACGCCGGACGCACTGGAATTTCTCAAAACCAAGGTTAAGTTTGGCGCTGTCCTGTACGCTGATTTTAGCCAGGCGCGTAACCCGGCATTTCACCGTAAATATTTCTCGCTGCTAAATCTCGGGTACCAGTACTGGGAACCAACCGGCGGCGCCATATCCCCAGCCGATAAAGAGCTGCTCACCGGGTATGTGAAGTTTCTGGCGTATTACGCAGGCAACGAGGAAACACTGCAGGCCGCCGCAGACGAATATCTGCATGACGTTGCAGAAAAGCGCGCCGGCAATATCACCATCACAAAATCGTTCGAGGCGTTCCGCTCCTGGGTAACGATCCAATCTGGCCATTACACCGAATACCAGATGCCCGACGGCAGCGTGCGCAAGGAACCCCGCAGCGTATCGTTCGCAAAGATGGACGATATCGAATTCGCCCAGCTCTACAAAGCCACCATCGATGTACTGTGGAACTACATCCTGTTCCGCTCTTTTCCTAATCAGCAGACTGCAGAGAACGCCGCCGCACAGTTGCTCAGCTATACGGGGCAGGGGCATTGATGGCTATGAAAAAAACTTGGTTCCATCATCTCGAATGCTCGAATGCTCGAATGCACAGGCTGACGAGCTGGTCGCTCGGTATCGCCAGCGCGGTGTGAATGTTGAGCGCAGCCTAAATCACGACCTCAGCACCTGGACGGTCAGCGCATATCTGCCAGAAAGCAAAAAACCACCACGTCCAGCCCGGCGCTGGCGCAACCGGATGTGGGGGTGATCATGGCTAATTTACGCAAAGAAGCCCGCGGTCGGGATTGCCAGATCCGTGTTCCCGGCGTTTGCAACTTCAACCCAGAAACAACCGTGCTGGCGCACTACCGCATGGCCGGTACCAGCGGCACCGCAATCAAGCCTGATGATGCGCAGGGCGCCTGGGGCTGCAGCGCATGCCACGATGCGATCGACGGCAGAACGAAAACAGAATACACGCGCGATGACCTGCGGCTAATGCACGCCGAGGGGGTATTCCGCACGCAAGCAATTTTAAGAAGTGAGGGGAAACTATGATCTATCCGGACAATATTGGCAAAAACGACGGCCTGCAGCTGCGTGCGCTGGAACGGATCTGGCTGCAGGGTAAGTTGAAAATGTGGGGGCGTTGGTCGGGCATGGAGCAGTTCGGCAGCGCCGGCAGTATGTTCAATCAGCTTTTATCGAGCCAAAAGGTCACGAAGTCAGCGATCGCCCAGGCATTGAAGCAACTGAAAAAATCAGGATGTGAGAAAGAAGAGCTGCATCAGTACCTGCTCGATATTTTAGAGGGGAAACAAAAAAGCAGCTTTGCGTTCTGTACCGACAAAGAAGCCGCGGTAATGGACAAAGTCATGGCCTCGGTTCTGCATGAACAGCCGGGCCTGATGAATATTTTGCGGCAGCGCTACATTGGAAAGGGGGGCAGTCTGAAATCCATGGCTGCCGACCTGCATAATAAGCGCCCGGAGTGGTGTCTGCGCACATGTGAGACGCGCGTTGCAGTGTGGGTAAAAGCGGCAGAGTTCATGTTGTATCAGCCAATGAGCGAAGCGTTCGGTGCCAGCAGTGAGCGATTTTATCGTTGACTTTGCGCGGAAAATAGGTAAATTGATATAAGCTTCGCGAAGTTTTACCCGCAGCGATAAATTCAAAAGAAACCCGCCAATAGTGCGGGTTTCTTGCTTTCCAGTCCTTGCTACTGCAAATCAGCCGATGTGATCCGCACTGGATTCTCATTGTCTCTAGCATTAGCAATTCGGTTTCCAATAGTGTCGCTGTAATTAGGATACGCGTGCATCATTGTAATCGCTGTAAGCGAAATGGAAAATTTACGGTGATTAGGGCAGGTGTAGGATTTATAGCTCCCCTGAATCGGATCTTCGATGATTTCTGCTTTACAAGCTGGGCAATGGGTTAAAGTTTGTGAGTCTTGGGACATTATCTATCTCCAGAGTTAAAAAATATTACTGCGCCTCTTATTTGAGAAGCTACTGTAATGATGACATACATTACCAATGCCAGCAGTCTTTCTGTCAGGATCCAAACTTAAGCGGTTAAATTAAACTCAAAGGCTCACTTCTGTGGGCCTTTTCAATTTCTATCACCCGGACAACGGGGCAGGCCCCGCTAAGGGGGAGGTATGAGAATGGATAAGTACAGCTCCCAGCTTTCATATTGGATCGCATCGATATTGACAGCGGCCGGGGCCATGACCTTACAGGATTGGGCGGTGCTGGTGGGTATTGTCGTTGCAATATTCACGGCAGGGGTGAACTGGTACTACAAGCGCCAGCTGGTGAACAAACTGACTGCTGTCGGTTATGACAAAGAGCGGGCAAAAGCAGCGTACAGAGCAATGAGCGAGTAACCGCCATGACACCACAACTCAGGAACAGAATTATCGCGGCCGTCACTGGCGGTGGTGGTGCTGTCGTTATCGCTACTGCGATGCTCGGCGGCCATGATGGATTAGAGGGACGGCGGCATGTGGCATATCGCGACGTTGTCGGCGTGCTGACTGTCTGCGACGGCCACACGGGTGCCGATATCATCTATGGAAAGCGCTACAGCGATGCAGAATGTGATGCGCTACTGAAAGCCGATCTGCAGAAAGTCGCCCGCCTTGTCGAACCCGCTATCAAGGTGAAAACCACTGAAACCCAGCGCGCCGCGATTTACTCGTTCTCTTATAACGTTGGCCCGTATGCGTTTATCGGCTCCACGATGCTGAAAAAATTGAATGCCGGCGACCCGGCCGGTGCGTGCGGTGAACTGAAGCGTTGGAAGTATGCCGGCGGCAAAGAGTGGAAAGGGCTGATCACGCGGCGTGAGGTCGAAAACACCGTCTGCACCTGGGGATCAGAAAGCTATTGATATTGAGTGAATACTGTATATACTGTATGCATATACAGTATTTGGTTTTGGGTAATTCACGCTCGCATAATGAACAGCTCTACGTGCGACCTTTTCTAGGATGCAACACTTTTATGAACCCGACTCTCAATGCGAGAGTATCGGGCAGCCAGGTGGGATATGACTTTAATTTTGCTGTTAACAGCTATTTATATGGTCTGTACGCAAAACTCACTTTGGTGGATTTTTGTCCTTGTTGCCATCTTGCTTACTTGAGTCATTTTCGCTCAACTCAGGGAAAGCAATCGTTGATTGCTTAATAAGCATAGATTTTTTCGGGAAAAATGTTTGCGAATCAGATAACGACTCTACCGCCAACGCATCCCCTTCGATGCTTATAGTAAACTTTCCAAAAGACACCCGTTTTCCGCCTATGTAGTCGAAAGCTTCAGCATCGATTACATCTCTAAAGGGGCGTTTCTTACCGGTTAACAGGATATAGTCAAAAGGAATATGCTTTCTCTGGTTCTCTGAACTAATTGTACCATCCAGAATTGAATCCTTTACTGTGAGTCTAACTTGAACAAATTCATTTTGATTGGTTAGCCAGAGTGGGGGATCAATATCACCTTCTGTTGAGTTGTCCCAGATCCCTTCCATTGCTGCCGAGGAACCGTACCAAACTTTAAACTTCTCAATGTTATCAATGACCTTGTCACCATTGATTAGCACCCATGAAATACAGACAACAATTATTGTAATACACGGCCATACGATGGTTTTAAATGTGTTCATTATTATCATCCTAATTATTTTTATGTGAAAAATAACTTTTGAAGCAATAGGTTAATGATGATGATTGTATCACAGGGAGTGAGTATTCCCATTTATTGGGGACTAGGTAATAAATTTGAATTGGAAGAGGTTATGGATGCTTACTTGAACAAGATCACCGGCGGCAGCCTGGCGCTTCTGTTGCTGGTGGCTACCTGCCTTGGCGGTTACAGCTCGCTGTTGTCGCACCGGTTGGAGCTGGCACGCCAGCAGGTTGCAGAGCAGAAAAAGACGCTGGCGCAGCAGACAGGACTGATCACCACACTGCGCGCGGATGACGCCCGTAATCGCGCAATGATAGCAGAACAACAACGGAGAGAGCAGCAGCTGCGCCAGCAGGGCGAAAACTACCAGAGGAAATATCAGGATGCCATTAAAAATGACGACTGCGCCCGCCGCGCTGCTCCTGGTGCTGTTCTTGACATCCTGCGCGGAACGGGTATCGGAAACAGCGGCGCCGCTCGTTCTACTGCCTCTTGAGTCCGTATTCAAACCTTGTGAACAGCCGCAGCTTTCCGGCAGCACCTGGGGAGATATCGGAGCCCATGCCCTGGTGTAAGCACACCGGTTTTAGTTCCAGGCACTTTTTGAGATTTCCGGTTTTTCAGCCATCAGCCGGTACTCTTCTGGAGTCAGGTTGTTCAGGGATTCATGAGGCCGCTCGCTGTTATATTCAGCCAGCCAGCACTCCGTAATTTCCCGCGCTTCATTCAGGGTTCTGAACAGATAAAAATCCAGTATCTCTGTCCGGTATGTCCGGTTAAAACGCTCGATAAACGCATTCTGCGTCGGCTTTCCCGGCTTGATGAATTCCAGCAACACACCATGTTCTTCGGCCCATTGCGCCAGTGCCAGTGAGACCAGTTCTGGCCGGATAGCCGCGGTTTGCCACTATCCTGTCCAGCACTCTCACGACGCGTTGCGCCGGGATATTCAGGTCAATTTCTATCGCCAGCGCTTCACGGTTAAAATCATCCACCACATTGAAGGTCCGGAAGCGTCTGCCACACACCAGCGCATCATGCATAAAATCTATCGACCAGCTCTGGTTAAGTGCTTCCGGCGTCGCCAGAGGAGCCGGATTGCGCACCGGCAGACGTTGCTTTCCCTTACGGCGAAAATTCAGTTTCAGCAGGCAGTAAATCCGGTGAACGCGTTTATGGTTCCACCTGTTGCCCTGCCTGCGCAGCAACTGGAACAGCTTCTTAAAGCCGTATCGCGGATAGCGCTCCGCCAGTTCAGTCAGCGCCTGGATCACCGGCTCATCGCGCCGGGTATCGGGCTGGTAAAAATACACCGTCCTGCTCAGCGATAACGTCCTGCATGCCTGGCGTACGCTCATCGAAAACATCTCTTTCACATAGCTGACGAGCTCACGCTTTATCGCTGGTTTTAAAGCTTTTTTTCAATGACGTCTTTTAACGCGCGATTTTCCAGACTCAGGTCGGCAAACATCTGTTTGAGACGGCGGTTTTCGTCCTCAAGATCCTTCATCTTTTTGATATCAGAGGCTTCCATGCCGCCATACTTCGCTTTCCAGTTATAGTACGAAGCCTCAGATATTCCCGCTTCGCGGCAGACATCTTTGACGGTACGTCCGGCTTCAACAGACTTCAGAACAGTGATGATCTGGTGCTCGGTAAATCGGGCTTTACGCATGGTGATCTCCTCAGGGACATAATCAGTATGTCGGAAGATCTCTAAAAGTGAATGGTTCGTTTTGCAGGGATGCTTACAGTATAGATGGGCGTGTCGCAGGCAAAAAGCCCGGCCACGGTGCCGGGTCTATCAGGTAGGCATTTTCGGGCTATGTCTGCCCTTGCTGAAGAGTATAGGTAGTGCTTGAGGCTCTATCTATAACTATTTTCCTGCTTAGGAATTGTTTTCTATAATCGTGTTTACTACTGAGGACAGAAAACTTTCAAATGAGTCGTGGGACTCGTAAGCCTCATCAATGGCAATGCTGTCCCGCATATCCCATTTTTTGGACTGAAGGTCACATACAAAAATATCTGTGCCATTTCCGCCAATGATTACGAGGTTTTCAAGTTGTTCATCATAATCACTTGATAATTCATTTGATAAGCTGTTCGCGGATTCTATATTTATTTTTTTATTTCCATCCGCCGATTTGTTGCTGATTCCATACAGTTCATATCCATCTATGTCAAACCCATCCATTAATTTTAAAAATGGATGGTATTCATTCCAGAAATTAGCTATTAAAGTTATTTGTTTTCCTGTAAAACTGATGGATGGAATGTCACCAGTATATCCTGGTTCAACAACATAGCTGGTGTTTACTCCAAGCGAATGCACCAGGCGTTTGATATCATTAACTGACTCTTCAATTTTTTTCATAGAAACCTCATGGGTAAACCTTTCCCTTGGGGACTGGCCATAGAATATCTTTGGATTCGTCAAGTGACATACCGCGAACGATTTTTCTTTGAGTTGTTGTGAAAATGGCATGCTCAGAGTTAGATATTAGTGTTAGGTTGCTGAAATCATTAGTTCCACTATCATCTAACGGTAATTTATGGTGAACAGACCATCCTTTAGGTGGCCTTCCGGAAGCTATGTCTGATCGTTCAATAGGGTTGAAGCGTTCGCTCATCCCTTTGTCATTAGAAATCGATTTAAGGAAATTTCTCCTTACTTTATTATCAAACTCTTTACGCAGAATATTTCTCTCTTCCATTGGGCGTTTTATATAGCTCATTTTTAATACATCTATGTTATTTAGAAGTGTTGGTTGTTTTTTGTATGTTCCTAAATAATGTTGTAACTCTTCTAATGATTTGATATTCGCAATGTTACCGTTTGGCAGTTTTGCTACGGCTACGATAGATGAGAGTGCGATCAGCGAACCAATAGACTGAGGGTTGGCAACCTGACTAAAACCATCAGCCGCCTCCCCGCCGAGCTGTTTTGCTGTTTCAGCAAACCCCTCCACATTTTGGTTATATATCCCGCCTGCGGCTAACAACCGTCCAACCGCTTTGCTGTTTAACGTATGGAGCTGTTGCTTGGCCTTTTGAGGCTGCTGTGGAAGAGGACGAACGGTGGCTGCCGGTCGCTCCTGCCCACGACGTGATGTAATGGCTTGTTCGTAATAGCGAATAATTCGATTGGCACCATCAAGCTTAAAGGCGCTGTAGCCAGAATTTGATACTAGAAACCCTTGGTGATTGATGTAAAACGCGAAGTCTAAAGGATTCCATAGCGACTTGGTGTCGATATAAACAACGTCACCATGCTCGATGTTGTGTTTCATCGACTTGGCATAATAACCTTGCTCATCAACGGGGGCGTTGTTCCAGGCAGCACGTTCTTTGATATCCGAGCCAAAATTACTAAAACCTATGGCACTTTTATCATCGAATGTATAGTCACGGCAAACCATGCTCCATGCACGAGATGGTATGATGATCCTGTCATACAGTTCAGGTGCAAGTTCGCCATGGAACGGTTGGTATAAGCAGCCAGGCAATCTCTTCACGATACTCAACATTCCTTGTTAATTGGCATGGCTGTAACATAGCTAACTATGTTCAGGGTTTCAATGTGCGAGGGTGGCCACCAAGGTTAAAGCGGATACGGTCGCATGCTTATGATGACCGAGATCATATTTATTGGACGTGGGTTCGTTGCCGAAATTTTCCCGAATAGAAACGGGATATGTGATAACCGTATGATTTTATTGAACGGGAATGCAAGGTGTTGCATGCGTAATTTTGCATTGATATCTGCGTAATTAATTGAAATTAAATTGGTTTGTTTGATTTTACGTGCCTAAGGATTCGATAGTCGCTTTCTTTGCAATTTAGTGACCCGCCATGGCAGTGTGCCTGGGACTGTCGGTGGGCGGCGGCGCCGTCGGGATAAGCTAGATGCGGTGACGAAAAACGCCGGCGGCCGCGATCTCACGGCCGCCGGCGGGATATTTACCAGCTGTAAGCCACCGAGGCGATAACGCTGCGGCCGCTGCCGTAGAAGCAGGCCGAGGTATTGCCGCAGGAGGCGACATAGTGCTTGTCCGCCACGTTGTTGACGTTCAACTGCAGCGTGGCGCCGCGCAGCGACGGGCTGGCCTGGCCCAGTTCATACTTCGCCATCAGGTCGTACAAGGTGTAGTGCGGAATTTTAAACCCGCCTTCGGAATCCCCCCAGCTGGTGCCGGTATAGCGTACGCCGCTGCCCAGCGTCAGCCCCTGCAGCGCGCCGTGCCGGAAGCGGTAGCTGCCCCAGGCGGAGGCGGCGTGGCGCGGAATGCTGGCGGGCGTATGGCCGACCTGCTCACCGATGGCGCTCTCCTTAGTGACCGCATCGGTATAGCTGTAGGCGGCCATGACGTTGATCGCCGGCGTCAGCTGCGCGTGCGCTTCGGCCTCGATCCCTTTGGAACGCACCTTGCCGACCTGCTCGTTATAGCCGGTTACGCTGTTATAGGCGGTGATGTTTTTCTGGGTGATATCAAAGGCCGACAGGGTCAGCAGCGTGTTGCTGCCCGGCGGCTGATATTTCAGGCCGATTTCGGTCTGCTCGCCGGTGGTGGGCTTGAACGGATCGCTGCCCGGCGCACCGCTGCTCAGGTTAGGCTCGAAGGAGGTGCTGTAGCTGATATACGGCGACAGGCCGTTATCGAACGCATACAGCAGGCCGGCGCGGCCGCTGAACTTGCTGTCGTTCTGCTGCACGTTGCTGTCCGCCACGCGGTCCTGCGTGCGGACTTCCGACCAGTCCTGACGGCCGGACAGCAGCAGGTTCCAGCGGTTCCACTCCAGCTGATCCTGCAGGTAGATCCCCAGCTGGTCCAGCTTTTTGCGGGTGCTGGTGGCCAGGCTGAAGGTGCTTTCATCGATATGCACCGGGGTCGGGTGCGCCCAGTCGAGAATGTATTGATCGCCGCTGTCGCGCCACAGCTTGCTGTCCACGTCGCTCCATTTGTAATCCAGCCCGCCCAGCAGCGTGTGCTTGACGTCGGCGGTGGCGAATTCGGCCTTCAGCTGGTTGTCGATGCCGAGCTCCTGCGACTCGATTTTATCGTGCTGCGGCCGGCGGTTGATGGAATGATCGTTACGGTCGTCGGCGTCAAAGGTGTACACCAGATATTTGTAGGACTCGTCCATATTGGTGTAGCGCAGGTTCTGCTGGAAGGTGAGCACGTCGTTGAGGCTGTGGTCGAAAATATAGCCCACCGAGGTTTGCTCGCGCTTTGCCTGGTTGTAGCTCGGGTCGCTGACGTTGAAGTCGTAGGGAATACGTCCCGCGCTGGTGCTGAACACCGTGCCGTTGGCGGGCAGGAAGTTGCGGAAGCCGGCCTTCGGTTCGTTCTGGTAGCTGGTCAGCAGCGTAAAGCTGGTGTCGGCATTGGGCAGCCAGGTGAGCGCCGGGGCGATGGCCAGACGCTGCTGCTTGTTGTCTTTCATCGACTGATGCTGGGTGCTGGCGACGCCGTTCAGCCGGTAGAACAGCGTGTTGTCGTCGTTGAGCCGGCCGCCGAAATCAAACGCCGCCTCGCCGTAGTGGCGGTTACCGCTGCTGAGGCGGATTTTGTGGATGCTCTCGGCGGTGGGGCGCTTGCTGGTCATGCTGATAATGCCCCCGGGGTTGACCTGCCCATACAGCACGGAAGCCGGGCCGTGCACCACCTCGACGCGCTCCAGCAGCCAGGGATCGATCTGGCCCGCCGCGCCGGCCTGGCCGGACAGGCCGTAGCTCAGGCCGTCAAGAAACTTGGGCATATAGCGGAAGCCGCGGGCGATCACCTCATCGTTGCGGTTCGAGCCGCCGCGGTAGTTGGTCAGCAGGCCGCTGGTGTAGTTCAGCGCATCAGACACGGAGAGGGCGGCCTGGTCGTCCATCTGCTGGCGGGTAATCACGGAAATCGCCTGCGGCGTTTTGCGCAGCGGGGTGGCGGTTTTGGTGCCGGCGGCGCTGTCTTTGGCCACCGGGCCTTTCAGCGGCGCGGTCACGCTTTGCGCCGTGACGATCATGCTCTCTTCGTCCGCCGCATAGCCCGGCAGCGCCGGCAACAGGATGAGGGAAGGTGAAAATAACAAATAGAACAGCTGCCCCGGCGTTGCCGGTTGTTTTCTAATTATCCCTTTGTTTTTCAATCTCATTGTAACCCCTGAATAAAAACGTGTGCTGTATGAAGGCGTGCGTTACTCCTCACGCTGCCTGCTGACGGCCTTGTTTATCCCACCTGTCGGCCGTTGCTGATTTGCCGAAACGCGCCGTAGCAAAAAAGCTCGCAAATGATATTGAAAATAAGAATGATTATCAATACGATTGTAAATCTTCGTAAAACTACCTCACTTTACCGTAAGGAATTACATGCATATTTTGCCAGTCGCCCGACAGGGAGCGGCAGTAAGCGCACAGAGCACGGTAGCGGCAGGGACGGTCAGCCGGTGGTTGCAGGCTGAACAGGCCGGGCAGGCGGCGTGGTGGCAGCAGGTCGCGCAGCGGGGAACGCCGATCGTCGAAGAGCATGATCGGCAGCAGGCGCGCTTCACCTGGCTGTGGCGCGATCCGCACGGGGATGAGCCGCGTTCGCCGATCCGGCGGGTGTATGTCGATATCAACGGCGTGACCGACCACCACAGCACCGATCCAAGCACGCTGCAGCGTCTGCCGGGCACGGATATCTGGCACTGGTCAACCCTGCTGCCGCGCGACTGGCGCGGCAGTTACAGTCTGATCCCGGTGCAGGATGCGCAGCTTCCCCCCGTTTTCAGCGCCGATCGGGCGCAGTGCCGCCAGCAGCAGCGCGCCTGGTGGATCTCTCTGTTCCCGCTGGCAATTGCCGATCCGCTCAATCCCTATCCCGCCGCGTCGACCCGCATCGGCCAGCCGTTGTCGCTGGCGCAAGGGCCGGACGCCGCCGATCAGCGCGCCTGGCTGACCACGCCGCCGCCGCTTGATGCGTCGCGGTTACACCACTTCCTGTGGCGCAGCGAAACGCTGGGCAATCAGCGCCGCATCTGGGCGTACGCCAGCGGCGAGGGCGCCTCTGCGGCTGAGCGGCCGCTGGTGATCCTGCTGGACGGTCAGAACTGGGTGGACGGCCAGCCTCTGCTGCCGGTGCTGGCGCGCGAAACGGCTGCCGGTCGGCTGCCGCCGGCCTGCTATCTGCTGATTGATGTGATCGACGGCCAGCACCGCGAGCGGGAACTGCCCTGCAATGCCGACTTTTGGCTGGCGCTGCAGGCGGAGTTGCTGCCGTTGGTGCGCCAACGCATGGCGTTCAGCGACAGCGGCGCGCGCACCGTGGTGGCGGGGCAGAGCTACGGCGGGCTGGCGGCGATGTACGCCGGGCTGCACTGGCCGCAGCGCTTTGGCCGGGTGCTGAGCCAGTCCGGTTCGTTCTGGTGGCCGACGGTGCAGTACGTCACCGATTTTGCCCGGCGCGCGGAGTTTGACGAAGGCTGGCTGACGCAGCAGGTGCGTCAGGGCCGGGTGGCCGCGGGCACGCTGACGGTATTTCAGGAAGCCGGCGACCGGGAAGCGGATATCGAATTTGTGAATCAACAGATGCAGCAGGCGCTGAAGGCCGCCGGGCATCGGGTCAACTACCGGGTATTTTCCGGCGGCCATGACGCGCTGTGCTGGCGCGGCGGGCTGCTGGACGGACTGCACTGGCTGCTTTCCGATATGGACGACATACATTTCGACTAACAGGTGATGGAAATGACTCAGGAACAACAAAACCCTTTTGATGATGAAAGCCTGCCGTTTTTGGTGCTGATCAACCAGCAACAGCAGTATTCGCTGTGGCCGCAGTTTGCCGCCGTGCCGGCAGGCTGGCATGAGGTGATGGGGCCGGCGACGCGCGCCGAGTGCATCGCGTTTATCGAAGCCCATTGGCAGGACATGCGCCCCGCGGCGCTGAAAAACAGCGTAACGCCGGCGCCGTAATCCGCGCGCTCAAGTTCCGACACGTTCCGTTTAAGGAAAAGGATAGAAAGCATGTCAGAAACCCTTTCACTGCCTGAAACCCGGCTCGACTACCAGGAATATCCGCTGGTTGCGGCGCAACCGGGCATCTGGATCGCCGATCAAATCGCGCTGCGGCGCAACAGCTTCGCCGTGGCGCACTATACCGAACTGCGCGGCGAGATTGACCGCCCGTGCCTGGAGCGCGCCATTCGCCAGGGGCTGGCGGAGGCCGACACCGTGCAGGCGCGTTTCTATGAGTCGGCGGACGGTGTACCGCTGCAGCGTCTGCCGCTGCGGGCCGATGCGGCGCAGGTCGCGCCCGCCGAGTGGCTGGACTTCAGCCGGCAACCGGACGGGGAGCAGGCCGCGCTGGCGCTGATGGAAGACGATCTGGCGCAGTCGCTGCCCGCCGACGGCGAACGGCCGCTGTACCGTCAGGTGGTGATGCAGGTCGGCGAAGGGCGCTGGTTCTGGTACCAGCGCTTCCACCATATCATGCTGGACGGCTTCAGTTTTGACGCCGTTACCCGCCGGATCGCCGATATTTACCGCGCATTGCGTCAGGGCGAGACGCTGTCGCCGTCGCCGTTCACCCCGTTCGGCGAGGTGGTGACGGAGTACCGTGAGTGGGCGAGTTCGCCGGCGGCGGAGCGGGCGGCGATGTTCTGGCAGCAGCGGCTGCGCGACCTGCCGCCGACGCTGTCGCTGTCGCACGAAAATTGCGTCGTTGCCGGGGAGGCGCGGCCGCTCAAACAGTCGCTGGTGTTGCCGGCGACGCTGTTCGACGCGCTGCAGGGCGAGGAGGCGTTGCAGCAGGCACAGCCGGCTGACATCGTCACTGCGGCGTTGGTGGTGTATCTGGCGCGCATCAGCGGTGAAAGCCGTCTGTCGGTAGGGTTTCCGTTTATGCGCCGCATGGGATCGCAGGCGCTGGCGGCGATCGGGCCGGTGGTGAATGTGCTGCCGCTGCAGCTGACGGTGACGCCGCAGATGTCGCTGGCGGAAACCTGCCGGGCGGTGGTGGCGGAAATCAAACAGGTGCGCCGCCATCAGCGTTATGAGGCGGAGCAAATCCGGCGTGATTTAGGGCTGGTGGGGCAGCAGCAGGAGCTGTACGGCCCGGTGATTAACGTGAAGGTGTATCACAGCGCCTTATCCTTTGACGGCCAGCCGGCGGTGACGCATACGCTGGCGATGGGGCCGGTGGACGATCTGGAGTTTGAACTGGGCTTCCAGAACGAGGCGCTGTACGTCTCGCTGGTGGCCAACCCGCAGAAATATTCCGCCGCCACGCTGCGGCAGCATGCCGAACGCATCGGCCATCTGCTGCAGCAGCTGGCGCATCAGCCGCAGCGGCCGAACGGCGAACTGCCGCTGATCGGCGAAGCGGAACGGCAACGGCTGGCCGCCTGGGGGCGCGGACGTGAACTGACGACGCCTGCCGGCATGACCTCGATCATCGACGCGCTGCTGCAGCGGGTGGCGCAGCAGCCGGAGGCAACGGCGGTGGCGTGCGGCGGGCAGAGCCTCAGCTACCGCCAGCTGTCGGAACGGGTGATGCAGCTGGCGCGGGTGCTGATTGATCACGGCATCGGCGCTGAAGATGTGGTGGCGATCGGCATTCCGCGCTCGGTGGACACGCTGGTGGCGCTGTTTGCGGTGCTGGCCAGCGGCGCGGCCTATATGCCGCTCGATCTGGACTACCCACGCGAGCGTCTGGCGCTGATGTGCGACGACGCCAAACCGGCGCTGCTGCTGACGCAGCGCGGTACGCTGCCGCAGATGCCGGAACTGCCGCAGGTATTGTGTCTGGATGATGCGCACTGCCGGGCGCTGTGCGCGGCGGCGGCGTCGCATCCGATTGAGGATGCCGAACGGCGCGAGCCGCTGCATGAGGCCCATCTGGCCTATATGATCTACACCTCCGGCTCGACCGGACGGCCGAAAGGGGTGATGTCGACCCATCGCGGCCTGCTGAACCTGTTCCTGTCCCATCAGGCGTATCTGTTCGGCCCGGCGATTGAGAAATATCAGGCCCGCCACGGGCGGCGCATGCGCGCCGGACACACCGCATCGTTCTCGTTCGACTCCTCCTGGGAGCCGCTGTTCTGCATGATCATGGGCTGCGAGCTGTATATCTTCGACGAAGAGCTGCGGCGCGACGCCTGGGCGCTGCTGGAACAGACCCGCCAGACGCCGGTGGATCTGCTGGATATCACGCCGTCCTTCTTCTCGCAGATGGTGGACTGCGGGCTGCTGCAGGGCGACTTCCCGCGGCCGTCGTTTGTGATGATCGGCGGGGAGGCGGCAACGCCGACGCTGTGGAACCTGATGCAGCAGCACCCGGAAGTGGAAATCCACAACTATTACGGGCCGTCGGAATACACCGTGGATACGCTGGGCGCGCCGGTTGACGCCGCCGAACAGCCGGTGGTGGGGCGCGCGGTGGCCAACACCGAAGTGTGGCTGCTGGATAAACAGCTGCAGCCGGTGCCGATCGGCGTCGCCGGCGAGCTGTATATCGCCGGCAAAGGCATTGCGCGCGGCTACCTGCGCCGCCCGGATCTGACCGCGGCGCGCTTTGTCGCCAACCCGTTCAGCCGCGGCGAGGTGATGTACCGCAGCGGCGACCTGATGCGCTGGAGCAGCGAGGGGCAGCTGGTATTTATCGGCCGCACCGATCACCAGATTAAAGTGCGCGGTTTCCGCGTGGAGCTGGGCGAGGTGGAAAGCGCGCTGGCGGCGCTGCCGCAGGTGGGGCGCGCGGTGGTGATCGCCGAAGAGATCGGTGCCACCCACCGGCTGATCGGCTACTGTTCGGTGCAGGATGCGGCGCTGCGGGCGTCGCCGACGCTGCAAAGCGATCTGTTGGCAGCGCTGGCGGGCCGTCTGCCGGACTATATGGTGCCGGCGCTGCTGGTGGTGATGGACGAGCTGCCGCTGAACGTCAACGGCAAAATCGATCGTCAGGCGCTGCCGCAGCCGCAGCAGGCGGTGAGCAACGTCAGCCGTGACGCGGCCAACGACGCCGAGCGGCTGATCTGTCATGCGATGGCGCAGCTGCTGGGCATGGAGCGCGTCGGCGCCGACGATGATTTCTTTGCGCTGGGGGGCGACAGTATCTCGGCGATGGGGCTGGGCACCGCGCTGCGGCGCGCCGGCTATCTGCTGCGGCCGCGCGATATCTTCGCGCAGCATACGCCGGCGCGGATGGCGAAGGCGATGCAGCCGCTGACGGCGCAGCGACAGCCGCTGCGCGAAGTACAACACGGGCCGATCGACGGCCTGCCGATCCTGCATGCGTTCGGCGAACAGGGCGATATCAACCGCCTGTTCGCCCACGGGGTGTTCCTGCGCGTGCCGGCGGCGCTGGAGGCCGGGCAGCTGCGCAGCGTACTGACGCAGCTGCGCGCGGCGCACCCGGTATTGGACGCACGCACCCGTGAGGGGCAACTGTGGGTCGGAGAAAGCGGCGGGGCCGGCTGTCTGCGCGTGCAGACGACGGAAGGCGGGCTGGAAGCGGCCGCCGAACAGGCGTTCGACCAGGCGTTGAGCCGGCTCGATCCCGCCGCCGGCGTCATGATGCAGGCGGTATTATTGCCATGCGGCGGTGAATCGCAGGGACTGGTGCTGGTGATCCACCACCTGGCGACCGACGGCGTCTCCTGGCGCATCCTGCTGGAGGAGCTGCGTCAACTGGCGGAAGCGGCGATGCGCGGCGAGACGCCGGCGCTGCCGGCGGAAGAGACCTCGCTGTATGAATGGTCGTGCTGGCTGCGGGAAGACAGCGCGGCACGCGCGGCGGAGCTGCCGTTCTGGCGGGCGATGCTGGCGGACGGCGCACCGCGGCTGGGCGCTCGGGCATTGGATCCGGCGCAGGATCGTCCGGCGGCGCTGCGTGAGCGACGCACCCTGCTGAACGGTGAACTGACCGCCGCGCTGCTGGGCGCATTGCCGCACAGGTACCGCGCCAACGTCGAGGAGATCATCCTCAGCGCGCTGGCGCTGGCCTGCCGTCAGCGCTTCGGCGCCTCGCAGCTGCGCATCGGCGTTGAGTCGCACGGCCGCGCCGAGGTTGGCGCCAATGACCTGGCCCGCACCCTGGGCTGGCTGACGGCGGAATATCCGCTGCTGATTGCGCTGGATGCAGAACCGGCACATCAGGCGGTACGCGCGGTGAAACAGGTGGTGCGCGCGGTGCGTGACCGCGGCATCGGCTACGGCCAGCTGCGCTATCTGCACCCGCAGCATCGCGATGCGCTGAGCGCCCTGGCGGCGCGCAATGCGCCGGAGATCCTGTTCAACTATCTCGGACGTTTCGGTCAGGAACAGACGCTGTGGACGCCGCAGCGCACGCAGCAGCGCTTCCGCGACGTCTTTGCGGTGGCGCAGGATGCGCAACAGACGCTGAGCCATCCGTTGGAAGTGAATATTTTTGTCGAAGAAGGGGAGCAGCCGCGTTTGGCGGTGAACTGGAGCTGGCTGCCGGCGATCTTCAGCGAGCAGGATATTGCGGCGCTGCACGACGGTATCGAACAGGCGCTGGCCGAGCTGTCGGCGTTTGCCGCACGTCAGCCGGCGCAGGCGGCGGCGACGCTGGTGGCTGCCGAGCTGGCGCCGCTGACGGTCCGCGATGAGCAACTGCAACAGTGGCAACAGCGCCACGGGCCGTTGGCTGATGCGCTGCCGCTGCTGCCGCTGCAGCACGGTCTATTGTTCCATGCGCAAACCGCCGCCGTCGGCGGCAGCTATAACTCGCTGACCCGTCTGAGCCTCAGCGGCGAGCTGGATGAGCAGCGTCTGCAGCAGGCGCTGGATGCGGTGGTGCGCCGTCATCCGCAGCTGGCGGCGCGCTTTACCCGTGAAGGCGAGCCGCTGCAGCTGCTGCCGCTGTTGGCGGAGAGCGACAGCCCGTGGCCGCTGGACGTGCAGCCGTTGCCGGCGCAGTCGGCGCAGCAGGAGGCGCAGGCGCTGCGCACGCTGGAGCAGGAGGAACTGGCGCGCGATTTGTTCAATCAGGGCGGAGCGATGCTGCATGCGCTGCTGGTCAGGCACGGCGACGAAGCGCGCTATACGCTGTTCCTGAACGCTCACCACCTGATTGTCGACGGCTGGTCGACGCCGGTGGTGCTCGGCGATCTGCTGACCGCGCTGTATCAGGGGCCGTCGGCGCTGCCGCCGCTGCGCTCACGCTACGGCGATATCGTGCGACAGCTGACGGCGCGCGATGCCGAGGCGTCGCGGCAGATCTGGCGGCAGACGCTGCAGAACGCGCGGCCGACGCTGCTGTTCGGCGAGCGCTCGCATGATGAACAGGTCTATGAACGGGAGATGACGCTGCCGCCGGCGCTGGAACAGCGGCTGCTGAACCTGTGCCGCGAGCGCGGCCTGACGCTGAACAGCGTGATGCAGGGCATATGGGCGCTGCAGCTTGCCAGCCACAGCGGTCAGCAGGACGTGGTGTTCGGTTCGCCGGTGTCCGGCCGTTTCGGCCAGGTTGACGGGGTGGAAGAACATGTCGGCCTGTTCAGCAATACCTTGCCGGTGCGGGTGCGGCTGGACGGTCAGCGCTCGCTGTGTGAACAGATGGCGGAGCTGCAGCAGCAGCAGATCGCACTGCTGGAGCATGACGATCTGGGGCTGGGGGAGATCCAGCGTCTGGCGGGGGCCGGTACGCTGTTCGACACGCTGCTGGTGGTGGAAAACTACCCCGACAACGGCGCGCTGCTGGGCGGTGACCGGCCGCTGCGCTGCGACGCCATCGCCAACAAAGGCTATACCCACTATCCGCTGACGCTGCTGGTGCTGCCGGGTGAGCGCCTGCGCCTGCTGATGGAGTACCGCGCGTCGGTGCCGCAGCCGCAGCGCTTCGCCGAACGGCTGATGCTGCTGCTGACGCAGTGGATCGAACAGCCCGATCGGCCGCTGGCGCAGTGGCAGCTGCAAACGCCGCAGGAGCAGGCGCTGATCGCGGCGGTGAACCAGACCGCGCATCTGCTGACGGCGAACACGCTGCCGCAGGCGGTGGCGCAGCAGGCGGCGCGAACGCCGGACGCTGTCGCGCTGCAGGATGCGCAGCACTGTCTCAGCTACCGGGAGATGCAGCAGCAGACGCAGCTGTTGGCGCAGCGGCTGCGTCAGGCCGGCATCCGGCCGGGGGATATCGTCGCCGTCGCCTTGCCGCGTTCGGTGCGACTGAGCCTGGCCCTGAGCGCGGTGGTGCAGCTCGGCGCCGCCTGGCTGCCGTTGGATACCGGCTACCCGGACGAACGTCTGGCCTATATGGTGGCGGACGCGCAGCCGCGGCTGATTATCAGCGACAGCGCCCTGCAGGCGCGTTTCGCCGCGCTGGCGCCGGTGCTGACGTTTGACGAGGTGACATTGTCACATGAGCCGTCGCCAACGGCGGAAGCGTGGCCGGCGATCGACCCCGATGCCCCGGCCTATGTGCTGTATACCTCCGGTTCAACCGGACGGCCGAAAGGGGTGGTGGTCAGCCACCGGGCGATTATCAACCGGCTGTACTGGATGCAGCACGCCTACCCGCTCGACGGGCAGGATGTGGTGCTGCAGAAAACGCCGTGCAGTTTCGACGTCTCGGTATGGGAATTCTTCTGGCCGCTGATGGTGGGGGCGCGTCTGGTGATGGCACCGCCGGAGGCGCACCGCGACCCGCAGGCGCTGACGGCGCTGATTGATGAGTACCGCGTCACCACGCTGCACTTCGTGCCGTCGATGCTGGCCATCTGGGTGGAGGCGCTGGCGGAGCAGGCGTCGCCGCAGCGCGCCCGCAGCCTGAAGCAGGTGTTCTGCAGCGGCGAGGCGCTGTCGTGCGAGCTGGCGGCCCGCTATCAGACGCAGGTTGGCGCGCCGCTGCATAACCTGTACGGCCCGACCGAGGCGGCGGTGGACGTCACCTATCAGCCGGCCTCCGGCGCGGCGCTGGCGGCGGTCAGCGGCGCCGGGGTGCCGATTGGCCGTCCGGTGTGGAATACCCAGCTGCACATTCTGGATGCGCTGCTGCGTCCGGTGCCGGTCGGCTGTGCCGGCGATCTTTATCTCAGCGGCGTACAGCTGGCGGCGGGCTATCTGCGGCGCGCCGACCTGACCGCCCAGCGTTTTGTGGCGTCGCCGGCGGGGGACGGACAGCGCATGTACCGCACCGGTGATATCGCCCGCTGGCTGGAGGACGGCAGCGTCGAATATCTGGGGCGCAGTGACGATCAGCTGAAGATCCGCGGTCAGCGCATCGAACTGGGGGAAATCGAGCAGGCGCTGCTGGCGCAGCCCGGCGTGGCGCAGGCGGCTGCGCATGCCATCGTGCTGTCGCCGCAGGCCGCTGCCGCCGGCGGAGCCGATATGCGTCAGCTGGTGGCCTGGCTGGTGCCGCAGCCGGGCATGGCGCTGGATAGCGAGGTGCTGGCGCAGGCGCTGGCGCAGCGTCTGCCGGCGCATATGCTGCCGGTCAGTTACGTGCTGACCGACAGTTTCCCGCTCAGCGCCAACGGCAAGCTGGACCGCAAAGCCCTGCCGAAACCGCAGTATCAGCAGACGGCGGGGCGTGCGCCGCGCAGCGACAGCGAACTGCTGGTGGCCGGGCTGTTCAGCCGGATCCTGCAGCGCGACGGCATCTGCGCCGGGGACGATTTCTTCGCGCTGGGCGGGCATTCGCTGCTCGCCATGCGGCTGGCGGCGGAACTGCGTCAGCAGTCGGGGCGTTCGCTGTCGGTCGGGCAGATTATGTTTGCCCGCAGCGTGGAAAATATGGCGGCGCTGCTGGATGAGGCGCAGCCGGGCGGCAACGCCGAAAGCCGTGGCGCCGGCGAAATCCTGCGGCTGCGCGGCGGCGACGGACCGGCGCTGTTCTGCCTGCATCCGGCTTCCGGCTTCGCCTGGCAGTACGCCGGCCTGATGCGCTATCTGCCGGGCGACTTCCCGATCGTCGGCCTGCAGTCGCCGCGGCCGGATGGCGTTATTGCCCGCTGCGACACGCTGGATCAGATGGTCGATCGCCATCTGGCGAACCTGCGAGACCTGCAGCCGCACGGCCCGTACTACCTGCTGGGCTATTCGCTGGGCGGCACGCTGGCCCATGCGATGGCGGCGCGTCTGCAGCAGCAGGGGGAAGAGGTGGCGTTCCTCGGTATGCTCGACACCTACCCGCCGGAAGGACAGGACTGGAGCGGGCCGAGCGAGGAGCAGGCGCAGCAGGAGGTGGCGCAGGAGCAGGCGGAGTTTATGGCGGAGGACGACGGCGATCCGGCGCTGCGCGCGGAGAAGGCGGCGATGTTCAACGACATTGTCGCCAACTATAAGGACGCGGTACGTCTGCTGTCTACCGCCCGCAGCGCGCGCTTCAACGGCACGGCGACGCTGTTTGTCGCCAGCAAAACCCTGCCGGCGGAGATGGACGTCAACGCCACCTGGGCGCCGTATCTGCAGCGGCTGACCTGCTATCCGCAGGCCTGTGAGCATGCGGATATTCTGTCGCCAGCGTCGCTGGAAACGCTCGGGCCGCTGCTGCATTCGCTGTTAACGCGCCAGTACCGTCTGGCCTGACCGACAGGCCGGCGGCCAGCGCGGCTGCCGGTCTGTAATAACGATAAAGTTTATTGTGAGACATTATGGCTAAACCCTCTTTTTTGCTTGATTTCAGTTTACTGAGAACCAATGCGCACTTCCGGGCGATTTTCTGCGCCCGCATGCTGTCGGTCTTTTCGCTGGGGATGTTGGCGGTCGGCGTGCCGATTCAGATCCAGGCGATGACCGGCTCGACGCTGCAGGTCGGGGTGGCGGTGGCGCTGGACGGCGTCGGCATGTTTATCGGCCTGATGCTGGGCGGCGTGCTGGCCGATCGCTTCGACCGGCGTAAGCTGATTCTGTTTGCGCGCGGCACCTGCGGCTTGGGCTTTGTGGCGCTGAGTCTGAACGCCTTCGCCCCGGCGCCGTCGCTGTGGGCGCTGTATCTGCTGGCCGCCTGGGACGGCTTTTTCGGCGCGCTGGGCATGACCGCGCTGATGGCGGTGATCCCGCTGTTGGTGGGGCGGGAGAATCTGGCCGCCGCCGGGGCGCTCAGCATGGTTACCGTGCGTTTGGGGGCGATTCTGGCGCCGGCGCTGGGGGGCGTGATTATCGTCGCCGGCGGCGTGGGGGCGGCGTTCGCCGTGGCGGCGGCCGGCACCCTGGGCACGCTGATCCCGCTGACGCGCCTGCCGACGCTGCGGCCGCAGGCGCAGGAGCCGGAACATCCGCTGCGGGCGCTGGCCAGCGGCGTGCAGTTTGTCTGGCGGCACAAAGTGGTGGGCTCGGTGGTGCTGCTGGGAATGCTGATGAGCATCGTCGGCGCGGTGCGTATTCTGTTTCCGGCGCTGGCGCAGGATACCTATCGGGTGGGCACCTCGGCCATCGGCCTGATGTATTCGGCGGTGCCGCTGGGCGCGATGCTGGGCGCCTTTACCAGCGGCTGGGTGCCGCGCTTCCGGCGGCCGGGCGCGCTGATGCTGAGCGCTGCGATCTGCGCTTTTGCCGCCATCGCCTCGCTGGGGGTGTTCAGCAGCCTGCTGCCGGCGCTGATCGCGCTGGTGTGTTACGGCTATGCCAACGCCATCGCCTCGCTGCTGCAGTTTATGCTGATTCAGAGCAATACGCCGGACCACCTGCTGGGGCGGGTGAACAGCCTCGGCACCGCGCAGGACGTGACCGGTGATTCGCTGGGGGCGCTGGGGCTGGGGGTGGTCGGCCGGGTGCTGACGCCGTTGCTCAGCGTGCTCACCTTTGGCGGCGCGGCGGCGCTGATCGGCCTGCTGCTGGCGTGCAGCGTGCGTACGCTACGCCACTGTGTGCTGCCTGCGTCGCCGCAGGAAGAGGAGCCGGCGGACGGGGAGCCGGTGACGGCCGACTCCCGCTCTTGACGTGCGGAACGGCGGTTACGACGCCGCGTTGGCGAACTGCCGTTCCAGATAGTCCAGCAGGTTGTTGGCGCTGTAATAATCCAGCCGAAACGTATCCAGCCCCATGGCGTAAACCCGCTGCTGGCGCACCGCCGGCAGCTGCGACAAGAACGGGTTGCCGGTAAACTTCTTCACCGTCCGCCCGTCGGCGGAAAACAGCAGTATGGTGGCGCCGCTGACCGCGCGCGCCATTTTTTCCCCGCTGAGCTGAATAATATCGTTGCGTTTACCCTGCGTGTGGTTGCCGCTGATGTCCGGCGGCAGCGGCGCGAGGGTAAAGCCCAGTTCCTGCAGCAGCTGACCCTGCGCCGACGCCGGCGTCCAGATATTCATCCCGCGACCGTCCTCGTAATACACCAGCGCCGAGGTGGGCTGCGGCGGCAGGGCGATACGCTGCTTCAGCGCCGCCACCCGCTGCTCGAAGCGCGTGACGGCGGCCTGCGCATCCGCCTCATGGCCGGTTATTTCCCCCAGTTGCTGAGTCAGACCTTGCCAGCTGATATTGCCGTAATCAATCACCACCGTCGGGGCGATGCTCGACAGCTGTTCGTACAGCTTCAGCGCGGAGTCGCCGCCGGTGGCGGACATCACGATTAAATCCGGCGCCTCGGCGGCGATCGCTTCGGCATTGGGTTCGCTGATATACAGCGGCTTCAGCCGGCGCGCCTGCGCGGCCTGGCTCCACTGGGTGAAAAAGCCCTGAGCGTCGGCCACCGTCGAGTTGCGTGCGGTGGCGCCGGAGCCGACCAGCGGAGCGTTAATCGCCAGCAGCGAACCGGTCAGCGTTACGCTGGTGGAGACGATGCGCTGCGGCGGCTGCTGCAGCACCACGTCGCCCCGTGGCGTATGCAGGGTGCGCGGCCAGCCGGCGTCCGCAGCGCGGCCTGGCGGGCTGGCGAGCAGCAGTAGAAAAGTCAGTAGGGTGGAAAACAGCGGAAATAAACGCGAGGGCTGCACGGCCGGTCACTCCTTGATATCGAGGCGGAAAAATAAATCACGTCAGGGTGGCTGGTTGCTGGGCAATGGCTAGCTGACTAATGGTTTTTTGCAATATGTTTTTACATCAACAATACAAATAATTATAGTTCTCATTCGTATTACTTCGCGAGGGCGTTTGTGCTATCGCGTCAATTAATATGCCTCAGGGAAAGACATCAACACCGGAATCGCCGTTTTTTGCGGATGATTCAGCACGGACACAGGGAATATCGGCGGAACGGCGCGGCGGCAATCACGCCGGCGTATTCCGCTCACTGACAATAATAAAACCCCGAAGGATAAAATAATGATTATGGCTAAACGCCGTGGCCGTCTCCTGACCTCTGGCGGCCGGATGATGCCGGCGCTGTCAGGCATTGCCGTTCTGGTCGCTGCCGCGCTGCACCTGCCGGATGCCGCCGCGCAGGAGACGGAGCAGGAGGACAACATCCTGGTGGAGGCCGCAGCAGGCGACGATGAGGCGGCGCAGCAGGATTACAGCGTGCCGATCACCCGGGCGGGCACCAAGATGAACCTGACCGCGCGCGATATCCCGCAGTCGGTCAGCGTTATCGGCCAGCCGCGCATGCAGGACCAGCAGATGCAGACGCTGGGGGACGTGCTGAAAAACACCACCGGAGTGACGGAGAAAGTGGCCGACTTTGATCGCAGCACCTTCTATTCGCGCGGCTTCCTGATCGATAACTACATGGTGGATGATATTCCCACGGTGTTTGAGGAGCGCTGGAATCTGGGGGATTCCGCGTCGGATACCGCGCTGTATGAGCGGATCGAGGTGGTGCGCGGCGCAACCGGCCTGATGACCGGCGCGGGCAACCCGTCCGCCGCGGTGAATATGGTGCGCAAGCACGCGGACAGCCGGGAGTTTACCGGCAATGTGTCCGCCAGCTACGGCAGCTGGAACAAGCAGCGCTATGTGCTCGATCTTTCCGCGCCGCTGACCGCATCGGGCAATGTGCGCGGGCGCATGGTGGCCGGCTATCAGGATAACGACAGCTATATCGACCGCTACAGCGCCAACAAGAAGTTTATTTACGGCGTGGTGGATGCCGATCTGACCGACAGCACCACGCTGTCGGCGGGCTACGAGTATCAGGAAACCAACGCCGACAACCCGCCCTGGGGCGGCGTGCCGCGCTGGTATCGCGACGGCGGCAAAACCGACTATTCACGCTCGTTCAATACCGCGCCGGACTGGGCCTACAACGACAAGCAGTCGCGCAAACTGTTCGCCACGCTGAAGCAGCGCTTCGACAACGGCTGGCAGTTCACCCTGAACGGCACCCACACCGAAACCAAGCTCGACAGCAAGATGCTGTATATCGACGGCTTTTTTGACCGCGACAGCGGTATCGGCGTCAGTTCCTATCCGAACTACCCGGTGGTCGGCGGCACCGGCTACAACACCGGCACGCGCAAGGTGCATGCCATCGACGCCTTCGCCAGCGGGCCGTATCAGCTGTTCGGCCGCCAGCACCAGCTGATGGCCGGGGTCAGCTACAGCCGGCAGACCAACCGCTACCTGAACGCTTTCGCCAACCTGTCGCCCGACGATGTCGGCAACTTTAATCACTGGAACAGCCAGTTCCCGGAAACCGACTGGGGCGAGATGAGCGTGGCGCAGCAGGACACCATCCATCAAAAATCGGCCTACGCCGCGACGCGTTTCTCGCTGGCCGACTCGCTGCACCTGATTGCCGGCGCGCGCTATACCCAGTGGAGCACCAGCACGCTGACGCAGAACATGGAGAAGAACAACGTTACCCCGTACGCCGGGCTGGTGTACGACATTAACGACAGCTGGTCCGCCTATGCCAGCTACACCTCCGTGTTCAAGCCGCAAACCTACCGCGACAGCAGCGGCAGCTATCTGTCGCCGGTCACCGGTAAAAACTACGAGGCCGGTGTGAAAAGCGACTGGCTGAGCAGCCGTCTTACCACCTCACTGGCGATCTTCCGCATCGAGCAGGACAACGTGGCGCAGAGCACCGGCCACGTGATCCCCGGCACCGCCGAAACCGCTTACTCCCCGGCGCAAGGCACCGTCAGTAAAGGCATCGAGTTTGAAGTGAACGGGGCGGTGACCGACAACCTGCAGATGACCTTCGGCGCGACCCGCTATGTGGCGGAGGACAGCAAGGGTGAGGCGGTCAATCCGATGTTGCCGCGCACCAGCGTGAAGCTGTTTGCCGCCTATAACCCGCCGGCGCTGCGCGAGCTGACCGTCGGCGGCGGGGTGAACTGGCAGACGCACACCTGGCAGGACGTTGCCGGCCCGGAGGGCAACGGCACCCTGCACGCCGAGCAGGGCAGCTATGCGCTGGTCAACCTGTTTGGCCGCTATCAGCTGACCAAACAGCTGTCGCTGCAGGCCAACCTGAACAACCTGTTTGATAAACGCTACGACACCAGTGTGAGTCAGTACGTGGTCTACGGCGCGCCGCGTAACGTGTCCGTGACCGCCAACTACCGTTTTTAATTTTTATGCTGAAAAAAGAGGTTTGCGATGAATAAGAAAAGATCTGCGCTGATGTTGTTGGTGGGGTTGGCGTTGGCCGGTTGCAGCGCCCAGCAGGGCGGCGGCGCATCCGCGACGGCGACAGGCACACCGGCCGCGGCGGCCACGCAGAGCGCGCAGCTGCAAAAGAACGCGCTGGGGGACGGGCTGTATGAAATGGCCCTCACGCCGGACGGCCGGGCGCTGTATGTCGCCAGCGCGCAGGGCTTTAAGGACGTGCAGGGCGGAGCGATCTATAAGCTGGATCCCGCCACGCTGAAGGTGCTGGGGATCACCCATACCGATCTGAAAAACTTCGGCGTGGCGATGGATCCGCAGGGCAAGACGCTGTACGTCACCAACTCGCTTGACGGCGGCGTCAGCGCGCTGGATATCGCCAGCGGCAAGATTACCGGCCGTCTGCTGTTCAGCGAGCGCAATGAGAAAGGCTTCCCCTACGGCGCGCGGGAAATTCTCTGGCATGACGGCCAGCTGTTTATCGGCGGCGTGGCGGATCCCGGCGTGATCTGGGTGGTGGATGCCAAAACGCTGAAGCTGAAAAAACGCATTAATAACGCCGGGAAATGGGTCACCGGTCTGCACTATTCCGCGCAGACCCAACGTCTGTATGCCGCCAACGGCGGCGGTGAAATTCTGGTGATCAACCCGCGCAGCTACGCGATCGAGCAACGCTGGCAGCCGCTGGGTGAGAAGCCGGCGCTGCTGCTGAACCTGGCGGAAGATAAGCAAGGCGGCCGCCTGTTCGTCACCGATAATTCCAAAGCCAAAACCACGCTGGTGCTGGATATCCGCAGCGGCAAGCTGATCAAGCAGTTGGACAACGGCGACTCGCTGGCGGTCAAGTATAATCCGCAGCGCCAGGAGCTGTACCTGACCCAGCGCGAATCGGGCAAATTGCTGATCCTGGATGCGCACAGCTATGCGACCAAGCGCAGCGTCAGCCTGCCGCCGCACCCGAACAGCCTGCTGCTGTCCGCTGACGGACAAACCCTGTACGTGACGGTGAAGCAGGCGTTCAACAAGGACGGCTCGACCCAGGGGCCGGACAGCATTGTGCGGGTGCCGCTGAATCAATAACGCTTATCAGGCCCGGTCACTCGGGCCATTTTTTTGCTTATTTTGCTGAAAATATCATGCACAACACCACATATACGCAATGGGTAGGCAAAACCTTGCTGGCCCTGACGATCGGCGCGTTGGCGCAGGGCGGACAGGCGGCACAGCCGCAGGAAGAGCTTGTGCTTAAGGTTGTATGCTACTCGAGCTAAATTTCCGCTGTGTGCCAGGAGCGGACGCTGGAGCGCCAAAGACTCTTTAATAGTGGATGGGTAGTTTTGCAGGGGGTGTTTACATAGCGTTTCGCTTACTGTCTTTTACTTAGGTTCTGAAGAATACCTTTTCATATGGAGTTTATTGGTAATATAAGGAATATTCTCTTTTTTTTGTTTCTTACCTTCATGTCTAACCATAAAAGCAAATGAAAATATTGCTGAACGGGTTATCTGAATTAGCTGGCCGAAATGGTGAATAAGCTCATCCTCTTTGATGAAAAGAATATCTTTAATCAATTTATAAGACTGGTAAAGATCTTCTGCTTTATCACTTTTGTGTACCACCAAAAATTTATGTTCTAGACCATTACGCCACTCTTTATAAAAATACAATTCGCCACCTTTATTTTTATTCAGGTCAGTAGCAATGCTATACAATGCTAAAAGTCCAGGTGACTTTATATCTTCAAACCGTTGTCTTCTGTTATCAACGTCTAACTGCCAGAAGCTTTGAAAATAGATATTTTTCTGTAACACGCCCTTCTTTGCAGGTGGATAAACTTTGTGAAGTTCACAGATACATACCGCAATCTTATCGAGAATACCAAAGCAGAGACGAAATGCCGTTCTGATCTTCTCAATATCAATGCCTAAGATCTCGTCATTATGTAACTCTAAAAAATGACATTCTTCTTTAATTTCATCCGTATCCTGAGGATAAAGGTATTCAAAATAGAGATGGCGGGCAAGTGAAAACTCCGATTTAAAGCGGTTTAATGCCATCTCCATTGGAATAATAAAATCACCGGTTACACCAGAAGAAGAGATGACAAGATTATCGGTGGCACTCCCCACACAGGAGCAATAAAGACCGTGCTCGGACAGCGTCAGATGATTTATTAGGCAGAATTGCCTGTATGCACTCAATGCGTCAAACTCCTGTTGCGTGAGCATGTCATCATGCTCGTCCGTTTCGCCGTCTGCTGATACACATTTTTCTATTTTATCGTTCGTTTGTGCTATACGCCCAAGATAAAATGATTCCCATTGTGGAGGGATTTTTTTTGAAATAGATGCATTATTATACCCTTTTCGTATCTCCTTTAATTGCTTAATGGAGTATGAAGATGAAACAAGGTTTAGCTCAATGAGCGCAGCAGAACGATTAACCCAAGACTGTGGTATATCTAATCCCTTGCGATTAGTGAGATCATAATATCTCAGTGCTTCACTCATCCTAAATTGACTTCTTAGTGAATTGGCCAGATTAACTGACAGTTCTGCTTGGAACTCTTCGCTCTCCTGTGAAGAGAGGTTGAAGGCTCGCCAATAGATGTTTTTTAACGAAACGAGTTCTTCTATTGATTGAAAGGTATGATCATGAGGGTTATTGACAGTTATCAAATTAGACAAAGAATTAGCATAATTATAATAAAAATGGCTCTCTCCTTGTACATGTGCTAATGCTTCCTTGTTATCATCCATCAGCTTAAAACCAAGCTCTGCTGCATTTTTATGGTTGCTCATTTGCCCAATATCAACAAGACCGCCAGCCACATTCCCCAGCACTATAAAATAATTTTCACCCTTGACCGTTATTTTTCTCAGTTTTTCCAGGAATACAACGGATTGCTGGTATGCCAGGTCAAAATCACCACAATCAACCAGTCGGTGAATATTGAGACTTTCATCTACAAGTTCTTTTGTAATCATGATTCACTTTCCTTACTTAGATGATTTTTGCGTTACAACAGTCGAATTAGCCTCACCTGATACGTCAATTACTATCGCAGACAGGCGGTCTCGCTTAACCATTGGCACAGCTTCATTAAGAATGTCCTCCATTGTCGTGCCGTTTACTGGGGGTGGCGTGTCTTTCGCCGGGCGAGGGATAGCGTTTGGTCGAGAAGCACCAAACCAGAAGACCAGATAGATGCCGTAGCCTGCGGCATCGGGATTGGTAGTATAAAGTTGGTCCAACTGCTTGTTAAGCGCGCTCCAGACGTCGCGGTGATAATCACGCTTTATCTCAATGGGGATCTTTATTCCTGGAAGTGAAATGATGATATCAGCCCTTTTACCCGAAACCATGTGGCCTTCAGGCTCACAGGTTATTTGTAACGGATGGAGTCGTGCTCTAAGCAGCTCCAGAAAAAAATTCCGACAGCTCTCTTCAGGCTTAGGCACTAAAATTTGACCATTGCCATTCTCATTCCAGAACTGTTTATAAATATCGGTATTTTCATAAGTAATTCGGTTAGCGATATCCCGCAAATGATCTAACAATAGCGCATAGAGATCCATTACATTAGCTGGGGTCTGATTTTTCAGCGTATTCAAAGCTTGCTTCCAGTTAGTGTGTTGAAACTGTGATTCCCGATACCGCACCTTCTGGTTGCTTTGAGCGTGCAAGAGATAATCCCGATAACTTGTACATTCTGGCAGTAATAATAAACGTTTAAATACTTCACCAGCATCGTATGAGGAAAATGAAGATACGTCATCAATCAATCTTTTGATAAAATCAGCATACTCCCAATTGTTTGCTGAGTTAGAGTCGTTACTTGCAACTCGATCTGCATTAGGAAAATGAGTAGCAGAGACAGAGATGATCGCTTCCAATTGTGTTAGTGATAAACGCTGCTCACTACTCCCACGGCCTCTTTTCGCCTTACCAGATAGTTGACGAATAATCGCTATCATTTCCGGCGCAGATTTTGATTCAGATGAAAATAGATCCTGACACTGGTCTGGAGCGAATAAATAAGTATATACCAGCCAGATTTGATAACTTGTCTTATTAAGTTTTGAGGGTTGCGCTATCATCAACTTAGATAGCTGCAACAACTCTGCATGACTTTCAGGATGCGCTAACAACCACTCAACCAGGTTT
This sequence comes from Serratia rhizosphaerae, assembly GCF_009817885.1. Lineage (NCBI taxonomy): Bacteria > Pseudomonadati > Pseudomonadota > Gammaproteobacteria > Enterobacterales > Yersiniaceae > Serratia > Serratia rhizosphaerae. The sequence continues at coordinate 4,982,420 of NZ_CP041764.1, read as the reverse complement.
TGTAAATGGAGAACATCATCAGGGTGCTCTTTAGCTAGTCTCATAACTAAAGGGACGGCATATTCGATTGGAATGCAGGTATCATTTAACAGATAGTTAAGTGCACGGATATCTTGCAACTGATTATTCATGCAGAAATTGATAATGTGGTAATAGGTTTTGATGAAAAATGCTGTTTTGTAAAGTATTACATCCTTTTTCCACGGTAATGAATAATTACTTATAACATTATTGTCTTTAGTGAAAAGTGCTAATATCACATCCAGCGCCAATAGCGTTGTTAACAAATCTTCGTTCCATTGTGTAACATCAGGATTTTTTTTAAATAACTCATCGCTTCCTGCCAGTACCGCATACCACCATTCGTAATACTCCCTCTTCAACAAAGCACAATTCACCTCGTCAATTGTGGGCAGATCTGAACGATTTAAAATCGCTAAAAGACCGGATATCGAATCAGTGACGTTTTCGGCACCTAATATGTCTGCACAGCGCTGCACTGGCGTCAATTTGTCATCAACATCGCTGTATTTAGAATAGTAAATATAGGAAATATGTTTGAGCCAATCCAAATGTTGGCCCGACACAATTTCCTGACGACATAACTCGAAACTGTACCTATCTTCATAACGCGCCGCGTTTCGTTCTTTCTCATACGCTATTTGGCTAAGATTATGTTTTACTCGCCAATCGTCAATCTCGCAGACGATGGAAGTCTCAAACACACTAGTCAACTTTACATTTAAATGGCAGTATGCGGAAAGAAATTCAAACGTCTCTTGGGATGGCTTGGCACATCGGTAAAGGATCGAAAATGTCAGTCGATAAATACATTCAGTTTTATCTGAACCAGGTTCAGCATGGAATAAATAGTGGATAAAACGTGCTAGCAAAATCTCATCAGGAATATGATGGAAGGTGCTTCCACCAAATTCATATAAGAACAAGTAATGAGTATCATAGCGTGTAAATGAAAGAATGGCAGCGTCTATAATATCTTCATATTGCCAGCTACGATTTTTCATCTCCTGAACGATAGATTTCTGCACATTGTCATAACCGCGATAGTGGTGATTATGGGAGTAGTTATAGAACGTTTTTAGGCACAACCATATCTGAGATGCGCTGTAACCATTCTTCTCGCTCAGTATCTGAAATAATCCAGCTTCCAGAAAATGCACAATCTCAGAATGATTTTTAGCTGAAGAATACCAGTCTTTACTGTGAGCGGTGTGGTACCGATCGAGATGTTCAAAGATAGCGAGCAGATCAGCTGTCGGTACAATATCATTCAGTCGCCATAATGCGCCTATCGGTAATCGTTCGCTGGTTATATTTAATGTATCAACCAGCAATTGTGCTATATCCTGAGGTACAAAGTAATCTTGATAGAGCAACTGAATAATATGGTTACGCAACCGGATGCCATCGTGATTTTTGTCTTTTAATTCTGCAAAAAAACGTACCGAAAATTTCTGACCAGACAATCCAAAATGGATTAATGCCGTTATTGCTTCCTCTTTTTCCGCATACGAGGAATCCTCCGATTTTGCAATATTAATTAAGTCATCACTCAGTGCGACTATTGGCGTTGTTACCGATAAGGATTCCAAAACGATCATGCGCAGAGAAAATGACGAATGAGGATCGCGGACTATCTGTCGCAACAGAGTTTCCATTTCTACTGTCGCGAAGCCATTCAGATATGAATTGAGACCGTGATTTCTAAACCAAGGATCACGTTCTGAAAGTTTTGACAGCGCCACCAGTAGATTTTTTTTTTCCGCTGTCGGTAATGAAGCTGCATCGCCATAGGTCAGAACGCCGTAAGGATCGGCTTCAATGAATACTTGGGCATATTGCGGTAAAAAGACCGCTAGCCATGCGTGTAAACCTCTCAATTCTGAAGACGGATACCCCTCAAATCCCAGCATACTTCTCAAACGTCCTATGGGTAGCCCTTTGTCAACGATCCCGGCTAACCATTTTGCCGCTAAATACTCAGCAATTGTCCTGTGGCTGTACTCAACAGTCTCAAGCTCATCTCCGGCAGAAAAAACCCGCCGCGATAACGCCGCTCTAATTATTTCATGTGAGAAGAACGAGATGGTTCTATAACTGGGGTATTCTGGTCGGATATCGTTCAGAAGCAGAGAAACCCCGGAAACATCACTCAATATGTGCAACGCGCAAATTGATCCTGCAGGATACTCTAACTCGTCGCAGGTATAAATTCCTGAAGTTAGCCGCGTATGTTCTTGGCTATGTTCAGTTAAAAGGAACTGTGTCGCAGAGTGGAAAAGTTCAGACCTTGTATGGGGCCAGTTTCCTTCTTTAACGGCTTCAGCCAGCATTATTAGATTTTGTGGGTTGTAAAGAAATTCGCTGGCGTCATGTTTTTCTGCTTCAGCCAGAAACGCTTCGGGGTGTTCTACACCATTAGCTTGTAGAATTGCAGTTTGCTCTTCTTTTGAGAGCGACTGCAAATGTAAAACAACATAGCCTCCCGTCTGCTCAAAATAGGGTAAAAATGCTGACAAGTCTGATTCGCCTAACCAATCCTGAGAGCGACAAGAAATTCTGACATTTTGTGGCGTTTGGGAAAAAAGCCTACGGACGATGTCATCTACAACGTCACTACTGTTACTGGCACTCCTCTTCTCATCTAATGCATCGATGAATAACGTTTTCTGATTATTAATAGGTACGCCACTTAAGAAGTGACGTACTGTCAGATATTTTGCCTCTTGCAATGCCGCAAACTGTTTAAAGAGGTGCGTTTTTCCAGCACCAGGATCACCAAGCAGAACAATATTCGGAAAGTGAGAATAATCACTAAATACCGCCGTTTGGGTATCTTTATCCTGTAGAGGATAGATTTGCCTGACTTGCCTGTTTAGCATTCTATAGGCTCCTGAGTATCTATTTTTGTTCTACCAAATCTGTATGGCAGGTTTTACTCCAAATTTACCATAGACTTTCAGCCGATACAGTAAACTATCTAACCCACCATGGTTGCTATGATGTCACGCTTTGGGTTACATAACAGACTCATAGTGAGCAGAATTGGCTGCTAGGACGTCGAGTGCTGATACCATTCAAACATTGATGGAATCCGGGATGACGTTGGCTCCGTTGCATGGGCTGCACCTCGCTCACAGCGGACCTTCAGCTCCGTTAGCTTGCCCGCTTACGGCTGCCTGGTGCCGAAGCGCGAAGCACAACAGGTCGGAACCAGGGGTATACTTGGGTCATTTTGATCTTGTCTGTATCGTGGATCGGTTCTGAAGGATATAGGTTAGAATTCACGTAGTGAGATCAACGATTAATTTCTTGCCGACATAAGCGTTCGGATGCCGCGGTAGGTCAATCTGAATGATAAAACGGCTCGGTTCGGTCGGTAGATGAGGGTGATCCGGTAGTGATATGCGTTCTAACATAATTGAATATATTAGTATTTTTATACAGGTCGTTGAGCAGGGCAGCTTCACCAAAGCTGCTGATATTCTGCAGCTGCACCGCCCCGCAGTGAGTAAAGCGATACAGCAGCTCGAGGACGAACTTGGCGTAAAACTCATACATCGTACCACCCGCAAGCTGAGTATTACGGCGAAAGGGGACGAGTTTTATCAGCATGCCAAACACGTTCTGGCTGAAGTCGATGGTATGATGGCCAACTTTTCATCAACCTTACCACCGCGTGGGCGGCTCAAGCTTGATGTTCCGCTGGCGCTGGCCCATACCATCCTTATTCCCCACCTGACGCAGTTCAAGTCGTTATATCCCGATATTGACGTGGTGCTGGTTTCTTCGGATAAAAAAAACGATCTGATCGCCGAAGGCGTGGACTGTGTGGTACGCCTGGGGGAATTGCAGGATTCAAGCTTTATCTCCAGACGTCTCGGGGATATCAGGATGGCCACCTGCGCTGCCCCTTCCTATTTGCAACGGTATGGGAGGCCGGAAACACTGGCAGAACTGGAACAGCACCGGGCAGTTAACTTCTTCAGCGAACACAGTCGTGACGTGATGGAGTGGAAGTTTATCGAGAATGGAGAGGTGGTCTCACTGCGTCCTGCCAGCAGCATGCTGGTCGATAACTCCGATATTCTGTTGTCCTGCGCCCTGGCCGGTCTGGGGATTATCCAGGCTTCCAGTGATGCCCTTGCCCCGCATATTGCTTCCGGTAAGCTTGAAGAAATCCTGACGCAGTATCCCTCCGTTGCCAAACCCGTGTCGGTGATGTATCCGGACCGGCGCTATCTTTCCCCTCAGGTGCGCGTCTTTATCGACTGGTTCAGCGAGGTTTTTGCCGGCAGATCGGCAGAAACCGACAGATTGTTACTGAATGAATAACACTGAAGTTCCTCAGCGGCTATTTTTACCCGGGTGACAACCACGTAGATTGTTCGCAGATTAATCGAGTACACCTTTCATGCTATCGATAAGGTATACCGCTAACTGACGAGGTCTATATATGTCTAAAGTTGTCACGTTTAACCGCACCGGCGGTCCGGAAGTTCTTGAGGTTGTTGATGTAGAGGTGCCGGCGCCTGCCGCAGGGGAAGTCCAAATCCGCGTACATGCAATTGGCCTCAATCGTGCTGAAATTATGTACCGAAATGGTCAGTATGTGATTGCCCCCGAATTCCCGGCACGCCTGGGTTATGAAGCGGCTGGCGTGGTTGAGGTTGTCGGTGAGAATGTCGAAGGGTTCGCCAAAGGGGATGTGGTCAGCGTGATCCCTTCATTCATGTTTAACGAATATGGCATGTACGGTGAGCGTGTTAACGCGCCGCTACACGCGGTGGTGAAACATCCTGGCAATTTGTCTTTCGAAGAAGCGGCCGCAAGCTGGATGATGTTCGTCACGGCTTATGGCGCACTGGTTGAATACGGTAACCTGCAGGCCGGGCAGAATGTTATTATCCGCGCAGCATCAAGCAGCGTTGGCCTGGCAGCTATTCAGATCGCGAACATGTTGGGTGCCAAACCTGTTGCCCTGACCCGAACCAGCGAAAAACGCGACATGCTTCTGCAAGCAGGGGCGGCCGCTGTGATCGCGACTGCGGAGCAGGATATGGTCGCTGAAATCAACCGGGCGACACATGGCGAAGGTGTGCACATTGTTTTTGATCCTGTGGGCGGCCCGGACGTGGCAAAGTTGACTCAAATCATGGCACCACAAGGTATGTACTTCCAGTACGGTGCGCTCGACAGCCGTGACATGCTGGTGCCTGTATTCGATATTCTCGGTAAACATCTCACGCTACGCGGCTATGAGCTGTTCGAAATCACCACCGACGCGGAAAAAATGGAGCGAGCGAAATCCTTCGTTTCAGAAGGTTTACGTTCTGGCAAACTGAAACCGGTCATCGATAAAACCTTCAGGCTTGAAGATATCGCAGATGCGCATCGCTATATGGAAGCAAACGGTCAGGTCGGTAAAATAATCGTGACCGTGGGATAAAACCGCTCTCCCACGCTTTATAAGCGCAATTGCAGGGGCGCGTGAACGGCCCCTGCAATTGCCGGTCATTGAGGCGACAGAGAAGTGCCGGGCGTTTACGGCCATTCAGGTTACCCGCGACTGACAGAAATCGGGTTCGGGTGATAACCGGTTTAGGCGGCCTGCGGCAGCTGCTCATGCAGCGGCGGCGTCAGCGTGACCGTGACCGGCAGCGCCGGCGAGCTGCGCAGCTCGGACGGGGTGAAGCCGAAGCGCTTTTTAAACATATAGCAAAAGTGCGACTGCGAGCCGAAGCCAAAATCGATGGCGATATCAAACAGGCTCTGCTCGGAAAAGCGCAGCTTGCGCAGCGCACCCATCAGCCGGCGTTCGCGGATGTAACGTCCCAGCGAATAGCCGGAAATCTCCTTAAAAACCTTCTGCATATACCATAACGAATAGCCGGAGTAGGCGGCGAGTTCGGGTAACTGAATGGCCCGGCCAAGGTGGTTTTCTATCCAACGGCTGAGCTCCACGACAAGTGTTATATGAAGTTGTTCGGTCATGTCGGCTGTCAAGGCTGATTGAAACAGCCTGCAGTATGCCTTAAACCTGCGTCGGGGATTTATCGTAAAAATGGGGTTGGGGTAAAAACATTGGCGTACAGACGGAGCATGATGCGTTGCGGGCAGGCCGGGGCGGCAACCCCGGCCGGGAATCTGTCAGAAGCGGGTGTCCACCGCGTCCGCCAGCATCGCCAGCAGCTGTTCGCTGTCTGACCAGCTGAGGCACGGGTCGGTGATGGACTGGCCGTAGGTCAGCGGTTGCCCGGCGACGATTTTCTGCGTGCCTTCCACCAGGAAACTTTCCGCCATGACGCCGGCGACGGCGGAGGAGCCGGCGCGGATCTGCTGGCAGACGTTCTCCGCCACGTCCAACTGGCGGCGGTGCAGCTTCTGGCAGTTGCCGTGGCTGAAATCGATCACCAGGTGCTCCGGCAGGTCGAACTCGCGCAGGCTGTCGCAGGCGGCGACGATATCCGTAGCGTGGTAGTTCGGCGTTTTGCCGCCGCGCATAATGATATGGCCGTACGGGTTGCCGCTGGTCTGGTAAATGGTCATCTGGCCGTTTTTATCCGGCGAGAGGAACATATGGCCGGCGCGCGAGGCGCGGATGGCGTCGATGGCGATACGGGTATTGCCGTCGGTGCCGTTTTTGAAGCCGACCGGGCAGGAGAGCGCTGAGGCCATCTCACGGTGGATCTGGCTTTCGGTGGTGCGCGCGCCGATGGCGCCCCAGCTGATCAGATCGGCAATATACTGGCCGATCACCATATCGAGAAATTCGGTGGCGGTCGGCAGGCCGAGCTGGTTGACGTCCAGCAGCAGCTTGCGCGCCATTTCAATGCCGCGGTTGACCTGGTAGCTGCCGTCCAGCGCCGGGTCGGAGATCAGGCCTTTCCAGCCCACCACGGTGCGCGGTTTCTCGAAGTAGGTGCGCATCACGATTTCCAGCCGGTCCTGATAGCGTTCGCGCAGGGCGTTCAGGCGGCCGGCGTAGTCCAGCGCGGCGTCGAGGTCGTGAATCGAGCAGGGGCCGATCACCACCAGCAGGCGTTTATCCTCGCCTGACAGGATCCGTTCAATACGTTTACGTGACGCTGTCACGTTATAGGCAACCGCCGCAGAAATCGGCAGCTTGTCCGCCAGCGCTTGCGGCGTAACCAGGCTGTCGATGCGCGCGGTCCGCAGTTCATCTGTTTTGTGCATGACGTTCTCTGAATCTGTTTCTTCTCTACGGCAGGAGTACCGGGAAGTGATGACGATCACAATAACGCAAAAGCGGCTGATTTCAACCGTACAAAACGAGATTTATTGACCTGAGGCGGTAAAAAATGGCGTTGCATTTGTCACGCCGCCCGTGCGGCGTGACAAATGCGGGGCGATCAGAACATGCGGCGGCTCATGCCGAGAATATCGAGGATTTTGGTGGAGATTTCCTCTACCGAATAGTTGGTGCTGTTCAGATAGCGGATCTGATTTTTGCGGAACAGCGCCTCCACTTCGGCAATCTCCATGCGGCACTGGCGCAGCGAGGCGTAGCGGCTGTTTTCCCGCCGCTCTTCGCGAATGGCGGCCAGGCGCTCCGGGTCGATGGTCAGGCCGAACAGCTTGTGCTGGAACGGCTTCAGCGCTGCCGGCAGCTGCAGGTTATCCATATCATCGGCGATAAACGGGTAGTTGGCGGCGCGGATGCCGAACTGCATCGCCAGGTAGAGGCTGGTGGGGGTTTTGCCACAGCGGGAGACGCCCAACAGGATCACCTGCGCCTGATCGAGATTGCGCAGCGAGATGCCGTCGTCGTGCGCCAGGGTGTAGTCGATGGCGGCGATGCGCGCGTCGTATTTGCCCAGGTTGCTGGCGGTCAGCCCGTGGGTGCGGTTCGGCACCGGCGTCGGGTCGACGTTCAGCTCCTGCTGCAGCGGGCCGACCAGCGCCTGTACGATATCCTGACAAAAGCCCTCGCTCTGCACGATCACCTGACGCACTTCCGGCGAAATAATCGAATAAAACACCAGCGGGCGTTCGCCGGTCTGCTGGTAAATATCGTTGATTTGCTGGCAGACGGCGCGCGCGCGCGCCTCGGTTTCGACAAAGGGGAGCGAATAGGTGGTCGCCGTGACCGGGAACTGCGACAGCACCGCATGGCCTAATACCTCTGCGGTAATGGCGGTGCCGTCCGAAATATAGAAAACGCTTCTTTCCACCCGTGACTCCTTAATTGAGAAACAGTAATCCTGCTGCTGCGGCAATGGGTCTGCCTGAAGGTTAAGCATAATGGGCTCCAGATGATTCGGCGGTAAAGAGGCTAACAAAAAAAGTGTGACGGCAAGAGACGCTTGCTCAGGGAATGGGCAGAGACGGGGAAAAATAGGAATAATCGGCTGCCATCGTTGCCTGAAACACTTTTTCTTTTTTTATGAAATATCAATTCCGGCGCTGAGGGGGGGCTGACGCGGAAAATGGCGCTTTGGCGCGCCGGCGGGCGGTTTATTTCAATTTAAAGTTTAAATATTATGTAATTTATTGAAATAAAAAGCGGTTAGCTAAAAAGGGAACGATACCATCATAAAAGTTTCATTTAGGTAATACTCTTAAAATCCATTTTCTTCATTGGGTTGAACGATTCACCTTTCCATTTCTCATGGATGATTGTGCTAGTCTGATTGCGCTCAAACCAACGAGCAGTTAACGCAATTGAAGTAGGCTGCGCTCAGGCACCAATAAGCGATGAGCAACGCGAATAACCGGCCCGGCATACGCCGGCAGGGTGCTCAGCCGATGCGCAGCCTAAAGTCCGTCTATACCCTACTGATAGCAATAAGGATTGTCTCGATGCCCAACAATGGCCCAGACTTGCGTAATGTGCTTTGGTATAACCAGCTTGGCATGAACGACGTTGACCGCGTTGGCGGCAAGAATGCCTCGCTTGGTGAAATGATCACCAATCTTTCCGATCTGGGCGTGGCCGTGCCAAACGGTTTTGCCACCACCGCACAGGCGTTTAACGATTTCCTGGAACAAAGCGGCGTTAACCAACGCATTTACCAGCTGCTGGATCACACCGACGTTGATGACGTCACGCAGCTGGCGCAGGCCGGCGCGCAGATCCGCCAATGGATTATTGATACGCCGTTCCACCCGGAATTTGAGCGCGAAATCACCCTGGCTTACCAGCAGCTGGCCGACGGCGAACCGGAGGCCTCGTTTGCCGTCCGTTCGTCCGCCACCGCTGAAGATATGCCGGACGCCTCGTTTGCCGGCCAGCAGGAAACCTTCCTTAACGTGCAGGGCATCGACGCCGTGATGGTGGCGATTAAACACGTGTTCGCCTCGCTGTTTAATGACCGCGCCATCTCCTACCGCGTGCATCAGGGCTACGATCACCGCGGCGTGGCGCTGTCCGCCGGCGTACAGCGCATGGTGCGTTCGGATCTGGCCTCTTCCGGCGTGATGTTCACCATCGATACCGAATCCGGTTTTGATCAGGTGGTGTTTATCACTTCCGCTTTCGGTCTGGGCGAAATGGTGGTGCAGGGGGCGGTCAACCCGGATGAGTTCTACGTGCACAAACCGACGCTGCAGAACAACAAGCCGGCGATTGTGCGCCGCAACCTCGGTTCGAAGAAAATCCGCATGGTGTACGCGCCGTCGCAGGATCACGGCAAGCAGGTGCAGATTGAAGACGTGCCGGAGGCGCAGCGCAATCGTTTCTCGCTGAGCGACGACGAGGTGCAGGCGCTGGCGCATCAGGCGATGCTGATTGAAAAACATTACGGCCGCCCGATGGATATCGAGTGGGCCAAAGACGGCCATACCGGCAAGCTGCTGATTGTGCAGGCGCGTCCGGAAACCGTGCGCTCCAACGGCCAGGTGATGGAACGCTATCAGCTGAACGGCAGCGGCAACGTGCTGGTGGAAGGGCGCGCGATCGGCCACCGCATCGGCGCCGGCCCGGTGAAAGTGATCCACGACATCAGCGAAATGGATCGCATTCTGCCGGGTGACGTGCTGGTCACCGACATGACCGACCCGGACTGGGAGCCGATCATGAAAAAGGCGGCGGCGATCGTCACCAACCGCGGCGGCCGCACCTGCCACGCGGCGATCATCGCGCGTGAGCTGGGCATCCCGGCGGTGGTAGGCTGCGGCCACGCCACCGACCTGCTGAAAGACGGCCAGAAGGTCACCGTTTCCTGCGCCGAAGGCGACACCGGCTATGTCTATCAGGACGAGCTGGACTTCAGCGTGCAGAGCTCTGAAGTCAACGAACTGCCGTCGCTGCCGCTGAAAATCATGATGAACGTCGGCAACCCGGATCGGGCGTTCGACTTCGCCTGCCTGCCGAACGAAGGCGTCGGCCTGGCGCGTCTGGAGTTTATCATCAACCGCATGATTGGCGTGCACCCGCGCGCGCTGCTGGAATTTGACCAGCAGACGCCGGAGCTGCAGGCGGAAATCCGCGGCATGATGCAGGGCTACGACGATCCGGTCGAGTTTTACGTGGGCCGGCTGGTGGAAGGCATCGCGACGCTGGGGGCTGCGTTCTGGCCGAAGCGGGTGATCGTGCGTCTGTCCGACTTTAAATCCAACGAGTACGCCAACCTGGTCGGCGGCGATAAATACGAACCGCACGAGGAGAACCCGATGCTGGGCTTCCGCGGCGCGGGCCGCTATGTCTCCGACAGCTTCCGCGACTGCTTTGCGCTGGAGTGCGAAGCGGTGAAACGCGTGCGCAACGTGATGGGGCTGACCAACGTTGAAATCATGGTGCCGTTCGTGCGTACCGTGGCGCAGGCGGAAGCGGTGGTGGCCGAACTGGCGCAGCAGGGGCTGAAGCGCGGTGAAAATGGTCTGAAAGTGATCATGATGTGCGAAATCCCGTCCAACGCCCTGTTGGCGGATCAGTTCCTGGAGCACTTCGACGGTTTCTCCATCGGTTCCAACGATATGACGCAGCTGGCCCTGGGCCTGGACCGCGATTCCGGCGTGGTATCGGAACTGTTTGATGAGCGCAACGAAGCGGTGAAAGCGCTGCTGGCGATGGCGATTCAGGCGGCCAAGCGCCACGGCAAGTATGTCGGCATCTGCGGACAGGGGCCTTCCGACCATGAGGATTTTGCCGAGTGGTTAATGGAGCAGGGCATTGACAGCCTGTCGCTGAACCCGGATACCGTGGTGCAGACCTGGATTAATCTGGCGCAACAAAAATAAGCCGTTTTAATTAAATTAAGATTAATGCCATAGCCGCAACATTGTTGCGGCTATTTTATTTCTGAATGTAACTTGGTGATGAGGGAAAATAAGCGGGGAGAAAAATAGAATAAAAAAAGCCCATCTTAAAGATGGGCAAAGACTACACACAGCAATTCATATGTATGGCATTACATTGTACGGAAACTTGCTTGGCTTCAGCGAGTTAAAGCAAGATATGGCAATGATACTAGGCACTTAGCGCGATTTAGTCATTAAGAATTATCCTAATAATTGCAATTTAAATCATTAAACACTTATTTTTCTTCGTATTTACAGAAATAGAACATGTATCCTTGCAGCATGTTTATTAACGCGCCATTTGGCATGACGAAATAGATTTTATATTAATACGAATTGTCGTGCGGCGGGGAATGCTGTTAATTGTATTATGTGAACGCGCCTGCCCATTGCGGGCAGGCGGGATTAAATTACATCTCTTCCAAATCCTTGGCGACGTCTTCCAGATCGGCGGTCGGTTCCGGCGTTTCATTCATCCAGGCGGTGAGCAGGCGGTAGGAGACGGCCAGCACAACCGGACCGATAAACAGCCCGATCATGCCGAAGGCCAGCAGGCCGCCGATGACGCCGGACAGGATCAGCACCATCGGCAAATCGGCGCCCATGCGGATCAGCACCGGCCGCAGGAAGTTGTCCAGCGTGCCGACCACGCAGCTCCATACCAGCAGCACGGTGCCCCAGGTGGTGTCGCCGCTCCAGTAAAGCCAGATAATGGCGGGCACCAGCACCGGTAACGGCCCGAGCTGCGCGACGCAGAAGATGAACATCAGCACCGCCAGCAGCACCGCCGCCGGAATGCCGGCGACCGCCAGCCCGATGCCGCCCAGCACCGACTGCACCAGCGCGGTGACCACCACGCCCAGAGCCACGGCGCGGATCGCCTGGCCGCCCAGCAGCACGGCGGCGTCGCCGCGTTCGGCGCCGAGGCGTACGGCAAAGTGGCGGATGCCCAGCGCCACCTGTTCGCCGCGGGCGTACAGCAGCGCGCTGAACAGCACCATCAGCGAACAGTGCATCAGGAAGCGGCCGATATGCGCCGCCTGCGAGGCGAACCAGGTCGCGGTACGGCCGAAGTAGGGCTGAACCTTGGCGATCAGCGCGCCGCCGCCGCTTTGAATCAGCGTATGGTAGCTGTCATACAGTTTGTCGCCGATCATCGGCACCGCGTGCAGCCAGGCCAGATCGGGAATATGCACTTTACCCGGCGTGCTGGCCCAGGCGACCAGCGGCGCGCTGTTGTCCACCACGCTGTTCACCAGCAGTGCAATCGGCATCACGAACAGCAGCACCAGCAGCAGCGTCATCGCCAGCACCGCCAGCGAACGCCGTCCCCAGAGCAGCTTCTGCAGTTTAAGCAGCACCGGCCAGGTGGCGATCACCACCATGCCGGCCCAGGCAAAGCCGAGTATGAAGGGCTGCACCACCCAAAAGCAGGCGATGATCATAATGGCAATAAACAGCACGCCAAAAATTAGCCTTGGTAAATCGTAACGAGGTTGTGGGAGTGTCATGAAGGGCTCTCATCCTATGGTTTGCAGTACCCGCCCGCCAGCGATTGGCGGGGGATAAATTCCGTTGTTCCCGTTAATCATGATGCATTTTGGCTAAATTTCACAGTGTGACAGGTAATTAATACTGATGGATGGGGGCGAGCGCGCCGGTGGATACGGTTTGTCCTGCCCGCGTTATTTTTGCCAAGGAGAAGACGTTGAACCTACAGGAAGCATGGACTTGGCACGGCAGCCGTTTGCTTAAAGGTGGTCAGCTCTGCTTGTTTTTCCCCGGTATCCATTTCAATATGTCATCTATAGCGATAACAAAAATTTAGGGCAGGCCTGCGACGGGCCTGATTCAGCGTTTATCAGCGCATCAAAATGAGACAGACAGGGTCTACAAAAGCAATGATCCCACAAATAGCTCAGGCGCCCGGGTTGGTTCAGCGGGTGCTGGATTTTTTGGAAGCGTTAAAGCACAACGGATTCAACGGCGATATCGCCACCAGCTATGCCGATCGCCTGACGATGGCGACCGATAACAGCGTTTACCAACTGCTGCCGGAGGCGGTGCTGTTTCCGCGCTCCACCGCCGATGTGGCGCTGATTGCGCGGCTGGCCGGCGAGGAACGTTTCAATACGCTGACCTTCAGCCCGCGCGGCGGCGGCACCGGCACCAACGGCCAGTCGCTCAACAGCGGTATCGTGGTGGATATGTCGCGCCATATGAACCGCATTCTGGACATCAATCTGGAGCAGGGCTGGGTGCGGGTCGAGGCCGGGGTCATCAAAGACCAGCTCAATCAGTACCTGAAGCCGTTCGGCTACTTCTTTTCACCGGAACTCTCCACCAGTAACCGCGCCACGCTGGGCGGCATGATCAATACCGACGCCTCCGGGCAGGGCTCGCTGGTGTACGGCAAAACCTCCGATCACGTACTGGGTCTGCGTGCGGTGCTGCTGGGCGGCGACATGATCGACACCCGCGCCATGCCGACGGCGCTGGCGGAAACGATTGCCCAGGAAGAAACCGCCGAAGGGCGCATTTACCACACAGTGCTGAACCGCTGCCGCGACCAGCGCGCGCTGATTCTGGAAAAATTCCCTCAGCTCAACCGCTTCCTGACCGGCTATGATTTGCGCCACGTGCTGAGCGACGATCTGCAGACCTTCGATCTGACGCGCATTCTGACCGGCGCCGAAGGCACGCTGGCGTTTATCACCGAAGCGCGGCTGGACATTACGCCGCTGCCCAAGGCGCGCCGGCTGGTGAACGTCAAGTACGATTCGTTTGATTCGGCGTTGCGCAACGCGCCGTTTATGGTGGAAGCCAAGGCGCTGTCGGTGGAGACCATCGACTCCAAGGTGCTAAATTTGGCGCGGGAAGATATTGTCTGGCATTCGGTCAGCGAGCTGATCGCCGACGTGCCGGATAAAGAGATGCTGGGGCTGAATATCGTCGAGTTTGCCGGCGATGATGAAGCGTTGATTGAACAGCAGCTGGACGACTTGTGCCAGCGTCTGGACTCGCTGATGGCGGAGCGGCAGGCCGGCGTGATTGGCTACCAGGTGTGCGGCGATCTGGCCGGCATCGAGCGGATCTACGGCATGCGTAAAAAGGCGGTCGGGCTGCTGGGCAACGCCAAAGGGCAGGCTAAGCCGATCCCGTTTGCGGAAGATACCTGCGTGCCGCCGCAGCACCTGGCGGACTATATCGCCGAGTTCCGCCAGTTGCTCGACGGACACAACCTGAGCTACGGCATGTTCGGCCACGTTGACGCCGGGGTGCTGCATGTGCGTCCGGCGCTGGATATGTGCGATCCGCAGCAGGAGATGCTGATGAAGCAGATCTCCGACGACGTGGTGGCGCTCACCGCCAAATACGGCGGCCTGCTATGGGGCGAACACGGCAAGGGCTTCCGCGCCGAATACAGCCCGGCGTTCTTCGGTGAGGCGCTGTATGACGAGCTGCGCCGCATCAAGGCGGCGTTCGACCCGGACAATCGTCTTAACCCCGGCAAAATCTGTCCGCCGCTCGGCGTCGATGCGCCGATGATGAAGGTGGACGCGGTAAAACGCGGCACGCTGGATCGCCGCATTCCGATCGCCGTGCGTAGTTCCTTCCGCGGCGCCATGGAGTGCAACGGCAACGGCCTGTGCTTCAATTTTGACGCGCGCAGCCCGATGTGTCCGTCGATGAAAATCACCGGCAGCCGCATTCATTCGCCGAAAGGGCGCGCCGCGCTGGTGCGCGAATGGCTGCGCCTGCTCAGCGAGCAGGGCGTCGACCCGCTGCAGCTGGAGCAACAGCTGCCGCAGCAGCGTATGAGCTTCCGTAATCTGATCGAAAAAACGCGCAACAGCTGGTACGCCGATAAAGGCGAGTACGACTTCTCGCACGAGGTGAAAGAAGCGATGTCCGGCTGCCTGGCCTGTAAGGCCTGTTCTACCCAGTGCCCGATCAAGATTGACGTGCCGGGATTCCGCTCGCGTTTCCTGCAGCTGTACCACACGCGCTATCTGCGTCCCGCCAGTGACTACGTGGTGGCCGGCGTGGAGAGCTATGCGCCGCTGATGGCCAAGGCGCCGAAGGTGTTCAACTTCTTCCTGAAGCAGCCGTGGCTGCGCGATCTGAACCGCAACGCCATCGGCATGGTCGATGTGCCGCTGCTCTCCAGCCCGACGCTGCGTCAGCAGCTGTCCGGGCATCAGGCGATCAATATGACGCTTGAACAGTTGGAGGCGCTGCCGCATGCCGCGCGCGAGCAGTATGTGCTGATCGTGCAGGATCCGTTCACCAGCTACTACGACGCCGTGGTGGTGGCGGACTTTGTCCGGCTGGTGGAAAAACTCGGCTACCGGCCGGTGCTGCTGCCGTTCTCACCAAACGGCAAGGCGCAGCATGTGAAGGGCTTCCTGACGCGCTTTGCCAAAACGGCGCGCAAGACCGCCGATTTCCTTAACCGCGTCGCCCGGCTGGGGATGCCGATGGTCGGGGTCGATCCGGCCTTGGTGCTGTGCTACCGCGATGAATACCAGGAGATCCTCGGCGAGACGCGCGGCGATTTCCGCGTACAGCTGGTGCATGAATGGCTGCAGGCGTTGCTGGCGGAGCGGGCAGAACAACCGGCCACCGGCGAAGCCTGGTATCTGTTCGGCCACTGTACCGAAAACACCGCGCTGCCGGCCAGCAGCCAGCAGTGGGCGTCGATCTTCTCCCGCTTCGGCGCCAAACTGGAAAGCGTCAGCGTAGGCTGCTGCGGCATGGCCGGCACCTATGGTCATGAAAGCAAGAACCTGCAAAATTCGCTCGGGATTTATGAGTTATCATGGCATCAGGCGCTGCGGCGGTTGCCGCGTCAACGTTGCCTGGCCACCGGCTATTCCTGCCGCAGCCAGGTCAAACGGATTGAGGGCAACGGCGTGCGGCATCCATTACAGGCGCTGCTGGAGATGATTGCGTGAAGCTGTGGAAACGAGAGACAACGCTGGAACAGTTAAACCGTTCCGGAGAGGGCTGCATGGTGGGGCATGTGGGGATTGAATTTACCCAAATCGGCGACGATTTTCTGGAAGCCACCATGCCGGTAGACTCGCGCACCACGCAGCCTTTTGGCTTGCTGCACGGCGGCGCGTCGGTGGTGCTGGCGGAGTCGATGGGGTCGATGGCCGGCTACCTGTGCACCACCGGCGACCAGCAGGTGGTGGGGGTGGAGATCAACGCCAACCATCTGCGGCCGGCGTTTGACGGCCGGGTGCGCGGCGTCTGCCGGGCGCTGCACGCCGGACGGCGCAATCAGGTCTGGCAGATCGAGATTTTCGACAAGCGGGATAAGCTGTGCTGCATCTCCCGCCTGACCACGGCGGTGATTGAGTAACACACTGAGGCCCGGCGTCCGCGCCGGGCCTTATTCTTTGCCCTTACAGCTGAAAGGGCACGCGTTTGACGAAGTCCTTTTGATAGGCGTTAGCCTTTTCCCAGGTTCCCTCCATGGCGTACTTCTGACAGATCAGCGTCAGGGTGTGGCGCGCAAAATGGTAGCTCTGTACCCGAAACAGCTGACAGCGCTGCGGATTGTTGATCTCGACGATCAGCCGGTTATGCAGCTTGCTGAGGGCGTGCAGATAGCTGTCGTCATCGCCGTTCTCCAGGCACAGATTGGCCATATTCAGGCAGACGCCGTTGTAACGCTTCAGGTGGTCGACGTTGCACGTCGGCCGCTTGAGCGCCGCCTCCGCCATATAGAAATCCACCGTGGCGTCGCGGATACTGAATTTGTACTCATCAATCTTGCCCAGCAGCCATGCATTCATCGAAATGTTCATTTGCCCACGCCTGATAAAGTAAATGATAATCATTATCATATTTGCAGCCGCTGCGGCGATCAATCATCACGGCGAAATTTTTTTTCCTGCTTCGGTATTCAGAGCGTAGCGATCCATTTGCCCGCCAACGACTAAACTTTAACCTATAGGGAAGATTCACCGCCGGTGTGACGGCGGCGAGGTTTTAGCGCGCAAGGGCATTTTTAAACCAGACAGCATGGCAGAAATAGGTATTTTCTATGAATGTTTAAGCAACGACGAATTGGCACGGCCGGCAGCAATACGGGACAGGGCGGTTCGCGGATAAAATGCAAGTAAAAGCATTAAAATTCAGTTTGGTAGGAAATGCTGGCCGTCGGTATGCGGCCATCGCCGCGCCGGGTGTCCGCGCAGCTTGCCGGTCGGAAGATGGAAAATCGGGCCGCGGGGGCGATACCCCTGCAAAATCAACGGTTGAAGTGATAATCATTATCACTAACATGGCTGGCAGATATCCCGCGCCGCGTGCGCGCGTCGCGTGTAACACGACGGGAAGAGGATGATGCGTCTCGTCAGAGACCAGTATGAGGTAGGTCATATGCAAACAGAAAATGTCGGCACTTTTTCGCTGGACGAGCAGACCTGGCAGGGCATCTTGCTCAGCGACAGCGCCGTGCAGCAAATCATTAAACTGATGCAGCAGGACCCGCAGGTAAAAGGGCTGCAGCTGAGTGTGAAACAGTCCGGCTGCGCCGGCTTCGGCTACGTGCTGGATCTGACCCGCGAGCCGGCCGATGACGATCTGCTGTTTGAGCGCGACGGCGCCAGGCTGTATGTGCCGTTAAAAGCGATGCCGTTTATCGACGGCACCACGGTGGATTTCGTCCGCGAAGGGCTGAATCAGATATTTAAGTTCAATAACCCTAAAGCTCAGCACGCCTGCGGGTGCGGCGAGAGCTTTGGCGTTTGAGTGATGTGATCGCCATGACACGAAGCAATGTAAATGTAGAAGTTCCTGATAATGTGCAGGCCTGGGTCAGCGAGGGACGCTATAAAGAAGGCTTCTTTACCCAGCTGCAGACCGATGAGCTCGCCAAAGGCATTAACGAAGAGGTGGTGCGGGCGATCTCGGCCAAGCGCAACGAACCTGAGTGGATGCTGGAATTCCGCCTCGAGGCATACCGCGCGTGGCTGCAGATGGAAGAGCCGCACTGGCTGAAGGCCAATTATGACAAGCTGAACTATCAGGATTACAGCTATTACTCGGCGCCGTCCTGCGGCAGCTGCGACGACGCCTGCGGCTCTCAGCCGGGGGCCGAGCAGCAGACGGGCGCCGCGCTGAATGAGAACGGATACCTGACCAGCGAAGTGGAGCAGGCGTTCGAACAGCTGGGCGTGCCGGTACGCGAGGGCAGCGAAGTGGCGGTGGACGCCATTTTCGACTCGGTGTCCGTTGCCACTACTTACCGTGAGAAACTGGCGGAAAGCGGGGTGATTTTCTGCTCGTTCGGCGAAGCGATTCAGGAGCACCCGGAGCTGGTGCGCCAGTATCTCGGCCGGGTGGTGCCGTCCAACGATAACTTCTTTGCGGCGCTGAACGCCGCGGTGGCTTCCGACGGCACCTTCGTCTATGTGCCGAAGGGCGTTCGCTGTCCGATGGAGCTGTCCACCTATTTCCGCATCAACGCGGCGAAAACCGGCCAGTTCGAACGCACCATCCTGATTGCCGATGAGGGCAGCTACGTCAGTTATATTGAAGGCTGCTCCGCGCCGGTGCGCGACAGTTACCAGCTGCACGCGGCGGTGGTGGAAGTGATCCTGCATAAAGACGCCGAGGTGAAATACTCGACGGTGCAGAACTGGTTCGCCGGCGGGGAAAGTAAAGGCGGCATCCTGAACTTCGTCACCAAACGTGCGCTGTGCGAAGGGGCGAACTCGAAAATGTCCTGGACCCAGTCGGAAACCGGTTCGGCGATCACCTGGAAATACCCCAGCGTGATCCTGCAGGGGGACAATTCGATCGGCGAATTCTTCTCGGTGGCGCTGACCAGCGGCCATCAGCAGGCGGATACCGGCACCAAGATGATCCATATCGGCAAAAACACCAAGTCGACCATTATCGCCAAGGGCATCTCCGCCGGTCACAGCGAGAATACCTACCGCGGACTGGTGAAAATCCTGCCGGGGGCGGAAAACGCGCGTAACTTTACCCAGTGCGATTCGATGCTGATCGGCCCGGACAGCGGGGCGCACACCTTCCCGTACGTCGAGGCGCGCAATAACAGCGCGCAGCTGGAACACGAGGCCACCACCTCAAAAATCGGCGACGACCAGCTGTTCTACTGCCTGCAGCGCGGCATCAGCGAAGATGACGCCATCTCGATGATCGTCAACGGTTTTTGTAAGGACGTTTTCTCCGAACTGCCGCTGGAATTCGCGGTGGAAGCGCAAAAGCTGCTGGCCATCAGCCTGGAGCACAGCGTCGGTTAACCCTGCCGGTTTGGCGGCAGCGACAAGATTTTTGGCGTGACAACGCCACCTGAGGATACAGCATGTTAAGTATTAAAGATTTACGCGTCAGCGCGGAAGACAATGAGATCCTGAAAGGACTGAGTCTGGAGATTAAACCGGGCGAAGTGCATGCCATCATGGGGCCGAACGGCTCCGGCAAGAGCACGCTGTCCGCGACGCTGGCCGGGCGTGAAGAATATGAAGTGAGCGGCGGCAGCGTAACGTTTAAGGGCAAGGATCTGCTGGAGCTGGATCCGGAAGATCGCGCCGGCGAAGGGGTCTTTCTGGCCTTCCAGTATCCGGTGGAGATCCCCGGCGTCAGCAACCATTTCTTCCTGCAGACCTCGGTCAACGCGGTGCGTAAATACCGCGGCCAGGAGGCGCTGGACCGTTTCGACTTCGCCGATTTTATCGAAGAGAAGATCGCGCTGCTGGATATGCCGGCCGACCTGCTGACCCGTTCGGTCAACGTCGGCTTCTCCGGCGGTGAGAAAAAGCGTAACGATATTCTGCAGATGGCGGCGCTGGAGCCGGACTTGTGCATCTTGGATGAAACCGATTCCGGGCTGGACATCGATGCGCTGAAGATCGTCGCCAACGGCGTGAACTCGCTGCGTGACGGCAAGCGCGCCTTTATTATCGTCACCCACTATCAGCGTATTCTGGATTACATCAAACCGGATTACGTCCACGTACTTTCCCAGGGGCGCATCGTTAAATCCGGTGATTTCTCTCTGGTGAAACAGTTGGAGGAGCAGGGCTATGGCTGGCTTGCCGACCAACAGTAATTCACGCGCGCTGCAACAGCTCTACAGCCTGTTCGAGGCGCAGGGCGGCGAACACTCCCCGCATGCGCTGGCGAACTGGCAGCAGGCGCTGCGGCTGGGCTGGCCGACGCGCAAACATGAGAACTGGAAATACACGCCGCTGGACGGCCTGCTGGAGCATCAGTTCCATGCGCCGCAGCCGGCGGCAGTCAGTGCCGAGCGCTGCGCCGAGCTGGCGTTGCCCCTCGATGCCTACCGGCTGGTATTTGTCGATGGCCGTTACCGCGCCGATCTGAGCGACGCCGATCTCGGCGATTACCAGCTGGAAATGGCAGGGTATCAGCTGCCGGAGCCGATTCAGCCGGAGATCTTCCTGCACCTGACCGAGAGCCTGGCGTTGGAAAGCAGCCTGATTCGCCTGCCTGCCGGCAAAGTCGCCGCTCGTCCACTTTACCTGCTGCATATCAGCAGCGGGCGCAGCGGCGCCGGCGAAATTAACAGCGTGCACCACCGCCATCATCTGGAGGTGGCGGCCGGCGCGCAGGCGGAGGTGATTGAGCATTACGTCAGCCTGAACGAGCACGCGCACTTTACCGGCGCTCGCCTGACCGCGACGGTGGGCGACAACGCCCAGCTGCATCACTGCAAGCTGGCGTTTGAGAATCAGCCGAGTTATCACTTTGCTCATAACGATCTGAAGATTGGCCGCGACGCGCGGGTGAAAAGCGACAGCTTCCTGCTGGGGGCCGGTCTGACTCGCCATAACACCAGCGCACAGCTGAATGGCGAAGGCGCCAATCTGCAGCTCAACAGCCTGGTGCTGCCGGTAGGGAAAGAAATTTGCGATACCCGCAGCTATCTGGAGCACAACAAGGGGTATTGTGAAAGCCGCCAACTGCATAAAACCGTGGTCAGCGACCGCGCCAGAGCGGTGTTTAACGGCATGATCAAAGTGGCGCAGCACGCCATCAAGACCGACGGTCAGATGACCAACCACAACCTGCTGCTGGGCAAGGTGGCGGAAGTGGACACCAAGCCGCAGCTGGAAATTTACGCCGATGACGTCAAGTGCAGCCACGGCGCTACCGTCGGCCGCATTGACGAAGAGCAGCTGTTCTACCTGCAGTCGCGCGGTATCGACAAGCATGATGCGCAGCAGATGATCATCTTCGCCTTTGCCGCGGAACTGACCGAAGGCATCGGCAATGACGTAATTCGCGAGCGGGTGCTGGCGCATATCGCACAGCGTCTGCCGCGGGAGGCCGTATGAGTTATCCGATCGAACAGGTGCGCCGGGACTTTCCGCTGCTGACGCGTGAGGTCAACGGCCAGCCGCTGGCCTACCTCGACAGCGCCGCCAGCGCGCAAAAACCGCAGGCGGTGATTGAGCGCGAGGTGGAATTTTACCGCCATGGCTACGCCGCGGTGCACCGCGGCATTCACAGCCTGAGCGCGGAGGCGACGCAGCAAATGGAGGCGGTGCGTGAACAGGCGGCGCGCTTTATCAACGCCGCATCGGCGGAAGAGATCGTGTTCGTCAAAGGCACCACCGAAGGCATCAACCTGGTGGCCAACAGCTACGGCAGCCTGCTGCAGCCGGGCGACAGCGTCATCATCACCGAAATGGAGCACCACGCCAATATTGTGCCGTGGCAGATGCTGGCGCAGGCGCGCGGCGTGACGCTGCGCGTCTGGCCGCTGCAGCCGGACGGCACGCTGGATGTGGCCGATTTGCCCGGCCTTATCGATGACCGCACCCGGCTGCTGGCGATTACCCAGGTCTCCAACGTGCTGGGCACCGTCAACCCGCTACAGGAAATTATCACCCAGGCGCACGCTGCCGGGGTGAAGGTGCTGGTGGACGGCGCGCAGGCGGTGATGCATCAGCAGGTGGACGTACAGGCGCTGGACTGCGATTTTTATGTGTTCTCCGGCCATAAGCTGTATGGACCGTCCGGCATCGGTATTCTGTATGGCAAAGCCGCGTTGCTGCAGCAGATGCCGCCGTGGGAAGGGGGCGGCTCGATGATTCAGCAGGTCAGCCTGACGCAGGGCACCACCTATGCCGAAGCGCCGTGGCGCTTTGAGGCCGGCTCGCCCAATACCGCCGGCATCATGGGGCTGGGCGCGGCGCTGAACTATGTGTCGCAGCTGGGGCTGGCGCAGATACAGCAGTATGAGCAGGCGCTGATGCAGTATGCGCAGGAGGCGCTGCAGCAGGTGCCGCAGCTGCGCATCTACGGGCCGGCGCAGCGCGCCGGGGTGATCGCCTTTAACCTGGGCGATCACCATGCCTATGACGTCGGCAGTTTCCTGGACCAGTACGGCATCGCCATCCGCACCGGTCACCACTGCGCGATGCCGCTGATGGCGTTTTATCAGGTGCCGAGCATGTGCCGCGCTTCGCTGGCGATGTACAATACCCGCGAGGAAGTGGATCGGCTGGTGGCCGGTCTGCAGCGAATTCAGCGACTGCTGGGCTAAGCGCCCGGCGGTGGAACAACGATAGGAAGCCTGATGGCCAACTTGCCGGATAAAGATAAACTGGCGCGTAATTTTTCACGCTGCCTGAATTGGGAAGAGAAATACCTGTATGTGATCGAGCTGGGCGGCCGTTTGCCGCCGCTGGCGGAGGAGGCGCACAGCCCGGAGAACCTGATTTCGGGCTGCCAGAGCCAGGTGTGGATCCTGATGCGGAAAAACGCGCAGGGCCAGGTCGAGTTCAGCGGCGACAGCGACGCCGCGATTGTCAAAGGGCTGCTGACCGTGGTGTTTATTGTCTATCGCGACCTGACGCCGCAGCAGATCGCCCTGCTGGACGTGCGTCCTTTCTTTGCCGATCTGGCGCTCAGCCAGCATCTGACGCCGTCGCGTTCACAGGGGCTGGAGGCGATGATCCGCGCCATCCGGCAAAAAGCCGCGCAGCTGTAATCATTTTCCCGCCCGTCATACCGGCTCATTGATTATGTCAATGAGCCTTTACAAAACGCCGCCAAACAACCGCGGCCCTGCCAAATCAACGTTTTTTCAACCGCTTAGTTGTTGACGTTACCTTGACAAATCCTGCATGCGGTTAGGTTATAACACTTTGATTTTTAGGCGAGTTATTGCCTTTACACCCAACGTTGCTAGTATTAAACAGGTGATTATCTGATTTACCCGTAAACAGGCGCCAGTTAGCCTTGTGGCCGAACCGTACTGAAAATAGGGAAGAGCATGAAACGTGCGTTGACTTTAATGGGCGTACTATTCGCCTCCGTGTTGGCCGGCAGTCAGGCCGCTAATGCGACCGAATATCCGTTGCCGCCGGCGAACAGCCGTCTGATCGGCGAGAATACCACCTACACCGTACCGGATGCCGGCCTTTCACTGGAGGCGATTGCCGCCAAATACCAGATCGGCCTGCTGGGCATGCTGGAGGCCAACCCCGGCACCGACCCTTACCTGCCCAAGCCGGGCAAAGTGCTGACCATTCCGACGCAGATGCTGCTGCCGGATACCAAGCGCGAGGGCATTGTGGTCAATCTGGCGGAGCTGCGTCTGTATTATTACCCGAAAGGCGAAGACAAGGTGATCGTCTACCCGATCGGCATCGGCCAGACCGGGATGCACACGCCGCTGAAAGTCACCTCGGTCAGCCAGAAGATCCCTAACCCGACCTGGACGCCGACCGCCAATATTCGCAAGCGCTACGCGGCGAAGGGCGAGACGCTGCCGGCGGTGGTGCCGGCCGGCCCGAATAACCCGATGGGGCTGTTTGCCATGCGCCTGTCGATGGGGCATGGCGAGTATCTGATCCACGGCACCAACGCCAACTTCGGCATCGGCATGCGCGTCAGCTCCGGCTGTATCCGCCTGCGCCCTGACGATATCGAAGCGCTGTTCAACAGCGTGCCGAAGGGCACCCGCGTGCAGATTATCAACGAGCCGGTGAAGGTATCGGTTGAGCCGGACGGCAAACGCTATGCGGAAGTGCATCAGCCGCTGTCGAAAGTTGAAAGCGACGATCCGCAGACCATGCCGATTTCGCTCTCCAAGTCGCAGCAGAAGTTTGCCGATAGCGCAGATACGGATAAGTCGGTGTTTGACAGCGCCGTAACGCGCCGTTCCGGCATGCCGGTGCTGGTCAGCGTCGGGCAGAACCCTGCAGACGTCCCTCTGCCGTCGGTACAGCTGTTTGGCGGTAGTAAGCAGGCCGAGGCACAGGCAGCGCCGATCAGCCAGGCACAGTAGCGTACAGCGCGCGTGAACGGCAAAGCTCAGCCAGGCGCTGGGCTTTTTTTATGTCATTGGCCGGGGCGTTCAGAAAAGGGCGAGCAGAGCGGGAATGGCGGGCATAAAAAAACGGCGCACAAAGTGCGCCGTTTTCAGTCACCGAAACTCTCTTACTTTTTGTAAGAATGAGCTTGGTTGTCCAGACGCTGGTTAGCACGTGCTGCGTCGTCTTTAGCTGCTTGAACGTCGGAACGGATAGAGTTCACGTCGTTGCTCAGTTGATCAACTTTAGCGTTCAGAGTCTGAACGTCAGAAGACAGTTGATCGATTTTAGCGTTGCTAGAGCAACCAGCCAGCAGAGTAGAACCCAGGATTACAGCGCCCAGTACCAGTTTAGTACGATTCATTATAACACCCTCTAGATTGAGTTAATCTCCATGTAGCGTTACAAGTATTACACAAACTTTTTTCGAAAGAGAATAAATTTTTTGCGTTAGAGGGCTTTATTTTGATCGTTCGCTCAAACTTGCATCTTGTTTTACGTAATAGTTAAAAAAGTGAAGCAAAACAGCCTGATTCCATCAGACTGCTCCTATTCATTATTCACTTAATAATAGCGAGCCCGCTATTGCGTTTTCGGAAATATCGTTTACCCGAGCAAAAAAAACGCCGCAGAGCGGCGTTTTGTCGATCGGATTTTTGTCACTTTTTAAATTACAGCACGTGAACGGAGGCGGTATTGGTGGTGCCGCTTGGCACCAGCGCGCCGGAAACCATCACCACGATATCGCCTTTCTGCGCCAGGCCGCTGGCCAGCGCCGCTTCCTTACCCAGGCGGTAGAAGTCGTCGGTAGAGGCGATTTCTTTGACCATCTGCGGGATGACGCCTTTGCTCAGCGCCAGCTGGTGGCAGGTGACTTCATGGGTGGTCAGCGCCAGGATGTTGGCGTCCGGGAAGTATTTACGCACGGATTTGGCTGACTTGCCGCCGCTGGTGGCGACCACGATCAGCGGCGCGGCCAGTTTCTCGGCGGTTTCCACCGCGCCGCGGCATACCGCTTCGGTGATGCGCAGTTTGCGGGTGTCGTTCAGGCTGTCGATGCGGCTAGGCATCACTCTATCGGTGCGCTCGCAGATGGTCGCCATGATGCTGACCGCTTCCAGCGGGTATTTGCCCTTGGCGCTCTCGCCGGACAGCATAACGGCGTCGGTGCCGTCCAGAATGGCGTTGGCGACGTCGCCGGCTTCCGCACGGGTAGGGCGCGGATTCTTGATCATCGAGTCGAGCATCTGGGTGGCGGTGATCACCACTTTGCGTGCGCGATTACATTTTTCAATCATCATCTTCTGCGCGAAGATCACTTCTTCCACCGGGATTTCCACGCCCAGATCGCCGCGGGCGACCATGATGCCGTCAGAGGCTTCGAGGATTTCGTCGAAGTTGTTCAGGCCTTCCTGATTTTCAATCTTGGAGATGATCTGGATCTGCTCGCCGCCGTGAGCTTTCAGATGTTCACGGATTTCCAGCACGTCGGAACGTTTACGGATAAAGGAGGCGGCCACGAAGTCCACGCCTTGTTCGCAGCCGAAGATCAGGTCGCGTTTGTCTTTTTCCGCCAGCGCCGGCAGTTGGATGGAGACGCCCGGCAGGTTAACGCCTTTGTTTTCACCCAGGTCGCCGTTGTTCAGCACCTTGCACACGACTTCGCTTTCGCTGATATCGGTCACTTCCATGCCGATCAGGCCGTCGTCAACCAGCACGGTGTTGCCGATTTTCAGGTCGTCGGCGAAGCCAGGGTAGGTTACGGCGACGCGCTCGTTGTTGCCGATAACGCTTTGATCGGTGGTGAAGGTGAAGGTCTGGCCGGCGACCAGCGCCGCGTCTTTACCGCCTTCCAGCTTCATGGTGCGGATTTCCGGGCCTTTGGTGTCCAGCAGGATGCCGGCGGTGGTGCCGGTCTTGGCCATGACCGCACGCATGTTTTTGATGCGGTTGCCGTGCTCTTCATAGTCGCCGTGCGAGAAATTCAGGCGCATTACGTTCATGCCGGCGTTCAGCAGTTGGGTCAGCATCTCTTCCGATTCGGTTTTTGGACCGATGGTGCAAACAATTTTGGTCTTTTTCATGACGATTTTTTCTACAAGTTGTGATGGATTATAAAACGAATAAAACCGACGGTCAGACCGCCGGTATGGAATTTGAGTCGAACCTGATAGGGCAAATCATAGTTAAGAATAGGTGACCGTGGTTGAAATGGGGCGGAAAAATTCAGCCCGCGCCGGCGTGCGGGGATACGGCGAAAACGATTGGAAAATAGGATTGTTGTTATTGCGTTTTCACAGATCAAGGGCTGAAACCATTCAACTGAAAGACGCGCGCATTATAAGGCCATCAGGGTGGGAAGCAAAACAAAAAACCGATGGCTGGCGCAGGTTTAGTCAAAAAGAGAGCAAATGTGGCGCAAATATGCGTCCGTGCGGCGAGTTTGTTGCGCAAATTACTGCAGTGTAAATAAAACGTCGCAGGCGTTAACGTCAGGCGCTGATTTCCAGCAGCGTACCGGCGCTCAGGCAGAAGCAGCCGCTGGGCACCTGCGCCGGGACAGCCACGCTTTCGCCGGCCTGCAGCAGGAGAATATCGCTGCCGACGGTAAATTCAAAGTCGCCGTCTATCACCCGGATGTGCACGGCGTCAGCACGCTTTTTCAGCTGGCCGAAGGCGCCGGCCTCAAAGCGGACTTCCGCGGCGACGCGGCCGTCGCTCAGTTGTCCCTCACGGCGGGACTGGCCGTTATCGGGCGTGGTAAACGCCGATGCGGCAATGAATTTCAACATAGCACCCTCTTGGTCAATCAGGCCGCCGATGATAGCCGATCGGTACGGCGGAGCCAAAGTTTTTGCGCCGTCAGCCAAGGCGCGTTGACTCTTGACGCAATTTTCATCTGTCAGGGCTGGCGGTAGCGGATCGCCTCAACCAGTGCGGAAAACGCCGGAGAGGCATTGCGTCGGTTGGGGTAATACAGGTGGAAACCGGCGAAGTAGGGGCTCCAGTCGGCCAGCACTTCGACCAACCGTCCGTCGTCCAGGTAAGGCTGCACCATAAAATCGGGGAGATAGGCCAGCCCGATGCCGTCCAACGCGGCGTTGAGGATATGGATATTACTGTTGGCGGTCATCTGGCCAGTAACCCGTACGCTCAGCGGCCGGGCATCCTTTTCGAACTCCCAGACATAAACGCTGCCGCCCAGTGAGTAACGGATATTGATGCAGTTGTGGGCCGTCAGATCGCGCGGGTGCAACGGCGTCGGGCTAGCGGCAAAGTAGGACGGCGCGCCGACCACCGATAGCCGCCAGTCCGGCCCGAGCCGCACGGCGATCATATCCTGGCTGATCGCCTCGCCCAGCCGGATCCCGGCGTCAAAGCGCTGCTCGACGATATTGGTAAAACCGTAATCAATGCAGATTTCAACGTTGATATCCGGGTATTTGGCAAGAAATGCCGGCAGCGCGGGGCGTAAGATCTGTTCCGCCGCATCGTCAGAGCAGGTGATGCGGATGGTGCCGGCGGGCTTATCCCGCAGTTCGCCGATTTTATCTATTTCCGCCGTTATCTGCTCGAACAGCGGGCCGGTGGAGGTCATCAGCCGCTCGCCGGCCTCGGTGGGGGCCACGTTACGGGTGGTGCGCGTTAATAAACGTACGCCTAACCGTTCTTCAAGGTTACGGACGGTATGGCTTAATGCCGAAGGGCTGACGCCCAGCTGTTTCGCCGCCCGGGTAAAACTTTGCGCTTTAGCCACCGCAAGAAAAGCGAGGATGTCATTCATGGCTGCCGATCCTGGTTATTGAACTGGTATATCAATGGTGTCCGACGGTTGCCGGCGGAAACCCGTTGCCGCTGCAAATTGATGAGATTTTTTCACAAGTACATACAGATTACACCGTCTAATCATAACACTGCCGGCGTATTAGGATCTGCCTATCGTTAGAAAACAGGAATAATGCATGCCGTCAGTTCATACCGTTTCAACATCGCGTATCGCCAGCCCGCATCCCGCCTGGGGTGCCGTATTTTCTATGGCGCTGGGCGTGGTGGTGCTTATTGCCTCCGAATTTATGCCGGTCAGTCTGCTGACGCCGATTGCACAGGATCTCGCCATCAGTCAGGGCCAGGCGGGGCAGGCCATCTCCGTATCCGGCCTGTTTGCGGTACTGACCAGCCTGCTTAATACCCCGCTGACCGGTCGCTTTGATCGGAAAAAAGTGCTGATCGGCTTTACCTTGCTGCTGACCTTTTCCGGTCTGTTGGTGACCTTCGCCGCCAATGGCGTGATGTTTATGACCGGTCGCGCTCTGTTGGGGATTGCCATCGGCGGTTTCTGGTCAATGTCCACGGCGACCGTGATGCGTCTGGTACCTGTGCATGCGGTGGCCCGGGGGTTGGCGCTGATTAACGGCGGCAATGCGTTGGCGGCGACCATCGCTGCGCCGCTGGGCAGTTTTTTGGGGCAGTATATCGGCTGGCGCGGGGCGTTTTTTATCGTTGTGCCGCTGGCGATCGTTGCCTTTGTCTGGCAGTGGCGCGCGATCCCGACTTTGCCCGCCGCGTCGCGACAGCAGGGGTCGGCCAATCCGTTTCGCCTGCTGCGTAACCCTCAGGTGGCGCTGGGAATGACCGGCATTATGTTGTTCTTTATGGGGCAGTTTGCGGTCTTTACCTATTTGCGGCCATTTTTGGAAGAGGTGACGCAGATTTCCGTTACCCAGCTTTCGCTGACGCTGCTGGCATTGGGGGCCTTCGGCCTGCTGGGCACCTGGATGATTGGTCATCTGCTGCAGCGCCGCCTGTTCGCCTGGCTGGTGGCGATTCCGTTAGCCATGGCGCTGATTGTCGGCCTGCTGATTGAAACCGGTGCATCTTTTATGTTTGTCGGGCCGCTGTTGGCGCTCTGGGGACTGGTGGCGACGCCGGCGCCGGTGGCCTGGGGGCTGTGGTTGAGTAAAGCGCTGCCCGATGATGCCGAGACGGGCGGCGGCCTGATGGTGGCGGTGATCCAGGGGGCGATTACTTTGGGCGCAGGCGTGGGCGGCGTGTTGTTCGACGTGGTCGGCTGGTGGAGCCCCTTTGCATTTGGTCTGTTGCTGCTGCTGGGGTCGGCGCTGTTTGCCTGGTTTGCCATGATCAACAGCGTCAGGATAGATATGGCGGCGGTGGAACATTAATGGATGTGTGACGATGTTCCCGGGTGGTTGCCATCCGGCAACAGTGTTTTAGAACGGATAAAAACGAGAGGGCGGCGTGCGCCAGATCCGAACCGGTGCCGTACGGCCAAAAGAGAGTGGCTATTTAAAAGGTATTTTTGCAGGGAAGGCTATTGCGGGCTGCTATGAGATGGTGCGTCCGAGTGGACTCGAACCACCGACCCCCACCATGTCAAGGTGGTGCTCTAACCAACTGAGCTACGGACGCACTGGGCTGCTGCAGTAATTTGGTGCGTCCGAGTGGACTCGAACCACCGACCCCCACCATGTCAAGGTGGTGCTCTAACCAACTGAGCTACGGACGCACTGAACTGCTGTAGGAATTTGGTGCGTCCGAGTGGACTCGAACCACCGACCCCCACCATGTCAAGGTGGTGCTCTAACCAACTGAGCTACGGACGCATCATTTTCCTGTCTGTCATGGCTGACAGCGGGGACGAATATTAACGAGCAACCTGCCTGCTGGCAAGGGGAAAAACGTAATTTTATCCGCTATTTCGCGCGACTGCTGCGCTTATGCGCAGTGAGGCGGTTTTTTCCGCAAATTCAGCGTGGGAAGTCGCCGGCCCGCGGGGAGCCGGCGGAAAAATCAGCGGGTGGAACGCTGCAAAATCAGCGCGGCGGGCTGACGCTGCAGCCAGCGCATGCGCAGCACCATCATGATGGCGGCGAAGGTCAGGCCGATAATAAAGCCGATCCAGAAACCGCTCGGCCCCATCGCCGGCACGATGTAGTCGGTCAGCGCCAGCAGATAACCGCTCGGCAGCCCCAGCACCCAATAGGCGATAAAGGTGATGAAGAAGATCGAACGCGTATCTTTGTAGCCGCGCAGCACGCCGCTGCCGATTACCTGAATAGAGTCTGAAATCTGGTAGACAGCGGCCAGCAGCATCAGGTGGGAGGCCATGGCGACCACCGCCGGCGTGTCGTTATACAGCAGCGCGATCGGCTCGCGCAGCAGGGCGGTAAACAGCGCGGTGCCGCAGGCCATGGCGATGCCGACGCCGATGGCGCTGTAGGCCGCGACGCGCGCGCCGTCGACGTTACTTTCCCCCAGCCGGTGGCCGACGCGGATGGTGGAGCCGACGCCGAGCGACAGCGGCAGCACGAACATCAGCGAGCTGAAGTTCAGGGCGATCTGGTGCCCGGCGACGGCGACGATACCGAGCGGCGACACCAGCAGCGCCACCACGGCGAACAGCGTCACTTCGAAGAACAGCGCCAGGGCGACCGGCAGGCCGAGGCCGGCCAGGCGTCGCAGCGTGGCCCAGTCGACCGGCGACCAGGCGCGCTCCGGTTTGATATCGCGCTGCGACGGCGCGCGGCGCACGTACCAGCGCATCAGCAGGAACATCACCCAATAGACGCTGCCGGTAGCAACGCCGCAGCCGACGCCGCCCAGTTCCGGCATACCGAATTTGCCGTAAATGAAAATATAGTTAATGGGAATATTTACCAGCAGGCCGATAAAGCCAATCACCATCCCCGGCTTGGTTTTAGATAACCCTTCACACTGGTTTCGCATAACCTGGAAGAATAAATAGCCCGGCGCGCCCCACATAATGGCATGCAGGTAGCCGACGGCCTTTTCCGCCAGTTGCGGATCGACATTGTGCATCATGTCGATCATATATTTGCTGTTATACAGCACGGCGATAATCAGCACGGAGACGCCGCTCGCCAGCCAGAAGCCCTGACTGATTTGATGCGCGATGCGGTCGCGACGGCCGGAGCCGTTAAGCTGGGCGATAACCGGCGTTAACGCCAATAGCAGGCCGTGGCCGAACAGAATAGCCGGTAGCCAGATAGATGTGCCGACTGCAACCGCAGCCATATCCGTGGCGCTGTACGCACCCGCCATAATGGTATCCACCACGCCCATCGCCGTCTGGGCGATTTGCGCGATAATGACCGGAATAGCGAGGGCTAATAAACTACGCGCTTCAATAAAGTACTTCTGCACGCATACACCTTCTTGAGTATTAAGCAATGAAAGAACGACTGTCACGAATGGACAGCAATTTAATCGCGGAATGATTACCGGCGTAGTGTAACCGCTCGGACTTATTTAAGCCACTGGCGCAGTTTAGTGCACAGTCGCCGTTAACGGCGGTGCGGCAGGTCTATTTCGTGCGCAGCCAGCGATTTTTTACCGCTGCGGGTTTGGTTTTCTCCGCCATCTGGGGCACACTGCCTACCAGCGCTGTATATCTATTTTCTGAAAGAGGCATTCATGTTTACCGGTATCGTACAAGGCATTGCGCCGCTGGTTGCAATAGAAGAAAAACCTAATTTCCGTACCCACGTGATTGACATGCCCGATGAGCTACTGCCCGGTCTGGAGCTGGGCGCGTCGGTGGCGCATAACGGCTGCTGCCTGACCGTCACGGCGGTAGAGGGCAACCGCGTCAGTTTCGACCTGATTAAAGAGACTCTGCGGTTGACCAATCTGGGCAGTCTGACGGTCGGCGATAAAGTCAATGTGGAAAGAGCGGCGAAATTTAACGATGAAATTGGCGGCCATCTGATGTCCGGCCATATTATCTGCACCGCGGAAATTGCCAAGATCTTCACCTCGGAAAACAACCGTCAGGTCTGGCTGCGTATGCCGAATGCCGACCTGATGAAGTATGTGCTGCACAAGGGGTTTGTCGGCATTGACGGCATCAGCCTGACCATCGGCGAAGTGGTGAACAACCGTTTCTGCGTGCATCTGATCCCGGAAACGCTGGAGCGCACGACGCTGGGTAAAAAACGTCTGGGCGACAAGGTCAATATTGAAATCGATCCGCAAACGCAGGCGGTAGTGGATACCGTCGAGCGCGTATTGGCCAGCCGTGAAGCGGCGACGGCGCAGATTGCGGATCCGACGCCGAAACCCTGAACGGGCACGATCTGTTTGAACGCAAAAAAGAGGAGCTAAACGTGAAGTTTTATCGGAAAACGTTGATGTTGGCGGCGCTGATGACGCTGGCTGCCTGTAGCAGTACGTCAGAAAACGGCGCGACTGCGTCGTCGGTCGATGCGGATGACACCTGCGGCGCGTCGCAGTATCAAAACTACGTGGGCAAGCCGCTCTCTTCGCTGGACGGCGTGCAGATTGACGCCCGTCAGGTGCGCACCATTCCTTATAATGCAGCGGTCACCATGGATTTCAACCTGACCCGCCTGAACTTCCTCGGCGATCGGGACGATAAAATCACGCGCGTTTACTGCGGCTGATCGTGGTCAGATAATAAAAACCCCGGGACTGGATGCCGGGGTTTTTTTATTGCGAACGCATGAAACTCAACGCGGCACGCGTATGCCGCCTTCAACCCCTTTCGGGCTGAACAGCACCTGCCACAGCTGAATATCGCGCGAGCGGAAGGCGCCGGCACAGGCGTTGAGGTAGTAACTGAACATCCGTTCGAAACGCTCGGAATAGCGTTCGGCCAGCTGCGGCCACGCCTGTTGAAAACGTTCATACCAGGCCATCAGGGTGCGATCGTAGTCGGCGCCGAAATTATGCCAGTCTTCCATCACGAAATGGCCTTCGCTGGTCTGGGCAATATGCGCTACCGAGGGCAGGCAGCCGTTCGGGAAGATATATTTATTGATCCACGGATCGACATTCATATCGGTTCTGTTTGAACCGATGGTGTGCAGCAGGAATAAACCGTCGGGTTTTAAATTGCGCTCCACCACGTCGAAATAGGTGCGGTAGTTTTTCGGCCCGACGTGTTCAAACATGCCGACCGAGACGATGCGGTCAAATTGCTGATGCAGATCGCGGTAATCCTGCAGTTGAATATCGACGTCCAGCCCGGCGCAGCGCGCCTGCGCCAGCTTCTGCTGTTCGGCGGAGATGGTCACGCCCACCACCGAGACACCGTAATTTTTTGCCGCAAATGCTGACAGCCCGCCCCAGCCGCAGCCAATATCCAGCAGGCGCATACCCGGCTGTAATTGTAGCTTGTCGCAGATCATGCGCAATTTATTTTCCTGCGCCTGTTCCAGCGTCTCGGCGCTTTTCCAGTAGCCGCAGGAATATTGCATATAAGGATCCAGCATCAGGGTAAATAAGTCATTACCGAGATCGTAATGCTCCTTCCCCACGATCCATGCGCGCTTCTTCGACTGCAGATTGGTTAAACGCGCGGCGGCAATGCGCAGCGTATCTTTAAAATGGTGGGGGAGTTTCCTTTCCAGGCCGGAGGCCAGCACGCGATGAAAAAAACAGTCCAGCCGCTCGCACTCCCACCAGCCGTCCATATAACTTTCACCTAGCCCAAGAGAGCCTTCCTGCAGCACGCGTTTAAAAAATTCGGGGTTCTTTACCTGAATATCGAAAGGTCGGGTGCCGTTTATTTCTATATCGGCCATGCTGAGCATTTCATGGGCGATACGATACCATTGGTTGTCCTGGATGCTCAGATCTTCTAAACACGATGAACTCATTTAGTTTCTCCATCACCTTTCTTCTGACTTATGGCTACCAGAAAAAGCTTAGCCAATTTTGGTAGGCACATACGTATACCTGCGGAAGATTGCACCCGCGGCGTCCGATATCCGACATGAACAGAGGAAAATTCAAAGAGAAGCCCGTACCGACTGGCAGGGTAAACTCATCAATAAAATAAAAAAGTGACGCCATTGGCGACCACGAAACGCCACGGGTTAATACGAGATGTTGCTATGTTATTTTTAGCGCTTTTTTGAGTATAGGCCTGCCGAGACGCTTACTCAACCGTAAATCGTGCTCGGCAGACATGTCATTTAAGTGAATATTATTACTGGTAATTATGACGCAGAGTTAGCATGCTGGCGTCGTTCGGCGTCTTGCCGTCGTACACCGTTGCCGCGCTGCAGCAGATAGCCGGCGGCGGCCAGCGCCACCGTGGCGACCATCACCGTCACCGTCGCCAGCAGCGGCTGGGTGATATAGGTGGAGACCAGCATACTGGCGACAAAACACAGGCCCAGCTGCAGGGTGTTCTGCAGCGCCGCCGCTTTACCGGTGCTTTCCGGGAACGGCGTCAGCGCATTCGCCACCACGATCGGGTAGGTGGCGCCGTTAACCAGCGCCATCAGGCAGAATGGGATCAGCAGTGTGGTCAGCGTCGGCGTGGTCAGCGTGGCGACCAGATACAGCGCCACCATGCTGACGGCGTATATGAGGAGTAGCCACGGCAGCAGCGTATTGCCGTTCGTGCGGCTTAATGCGGCGCGGCAGCCGAACCCCCCGAGCAGAAACGCCAGCGTCTGCGGCACATAGCTCAGGCCGATATCGTTCGGGCTGTAGCCCATATTGCCCAGAATAAACGGCGAGCCGGTCAGCCAGGCGAAGAAACCGGCTGAGCAGGCGGCGTACACCAGCACGTTGCCGCTGTACAGCGGCGACTTCAGCAACTGCAGGAAACCGATGCCTGGCACCGCGCCTTCATCGGTTCGCGGACGCGGCTTGTCGCGCAGCAGCAGCGTCGGCAACAGCAGCAGCAGCGTAATGGCCAGCAGCACGGCGAAGATCGCGCGCCAGTTCAGGTGGTTCAGCAGCCAGGCGCCGACCAGCGGCGCCAGCGCCGGTGAGAGAGCGACCAACGGCATAATGGTGGCAAACACCTGGTTGGCGCGGCTGCCCGGGTAGCGGTCGATCACGATGGCCTGCCAGGTCACGGCGGCGGCGCAGACGCCGACCGCCTGTATAAAGCGCAGCGTCCACAGTTGCAGCGCGTTGTCCGCCCACATCATGCCGAGGCAACCCAGCCCAAACAGCGCCAGGCCAATCAGCAGCACCGGTTTGCGTCCCAGTTTGTCGGACAAGGGCCCCCACAGCAGTTGCGCAAAGGCAAAGCCAGCCAGGAAGATGCTCAGGCTGGCGCTAATGGCGCCGGGAGAAATCTGCAGATCTTTCTGCATCATGCCGAAGGCCGGCAGGTACATATCCGTGGCCAGAAAGCCGAGCATACTCAGGCCGGCCAGATAAAACATAAATCCAAAGTTTCGCATAGTGGTTCTCAGTCGTTATTTGTGATGCAGGTTTTCACGCCGCGCAGTGTATCCGGCTGGATCTCTGGTTGTGAAACGGTAATATTTGCATACTGGTTTGAAAATTTTTGCAGGCAAACGTATGTGGTCTGAATATTCACTGGATGTGGTCGACGCCGTGGCGCGTACCGGCAGTTTCAGCGCGGCGGCGCAGGAGCTGCACCGCGTTCCTTCCGCGGTCAGCTATACCGTGCGCCAGTTGGAGCAGTGGCTGGCGGTGCCGCTGTTTGAGCGGCGCCATCGCGACGTCATGCTGACGCCGGCGGGGGCGCTGTTTGTCCAGGAGTCACGCGCTGTCATCAAAAAAATGCTCGACACGCGCCGTCAGTGCCAGCAGGTCGCCAACGGCTGGCGCGGGCAGGTGAAGATCGCCGTCGATCTGATTGTTAAGCCGCAGCGCTGCCGACAGCTGGTACTGGATTTCTATCGTCATTTCCCGGACGTTGAACTGCTGCTGCAGCCGGAAGTGTTCAACGGCGTATGGGATGCGCTGGTGGATGGCCGCGCCGAAATGGCCATCGGCGCCACGCGCGCAGTGCCCGCCGGCGGCGGGTTCGCCTTTCGCGATATGGGCTTTATGAACTGGCTGTGCGTGGTCAGCGCCGATCATCCGCTGGCCGGGCTGAACGGCGCGCTCAGTGATGAACAGCTGCGTCCCTATCCGGCGCTGTTGCTGGAGGATACGTCGCGCAATCTGCCCAAGCGAGTGACCTGGTCGCTGGACAACCAGCGCCGCCTGGTGGTGCCGGACTGGGTGTCGGCGGTGGATTGCCTGCGTGGCGGTTTATGCGTCGGCATGGCGCCGGCGCACAGGGTGTTGCCGCTGGTGGCGCGCGGCGAGCTGGCGGTGCTGCAGCTGCACGAACCGTTTCCGCCCAGCGCCTGCTGTTTGACCTGGCAGCAACCTAATCAGTCGCCGGCCATCGCCTGGCTGCTGGATTATCTGGGGGACAGCGAGACGCTGAATCATGAGTGGCTGAGCGAAGAAGAGGAAGCGGGGCCGGCAGAGGAGTAGGCGCACCGGCCGGTCGCAATTAGCGGCGGTAATCGATAAAGGGACCGTCGGCCACGGAGCGCCGTTCGATCAGTTTAGGATGGACTTCGATCACCTGCGACTCCTCGCGCTTGCTGATAATGCGGTCCAGCAGCATGGTGAAGGCCATTTCGCCCAGGCGCTCTTTCGGCTGGTGCACCGTGGTCAGGGCCGGGGTGAAGTAGCGCGCGTTGCGCACGTTATCATAGCCGATCACCGAAATATCCTGCGGTACGCGCAGGCCCAGCTCGTCCGCGGCGCAAATGGCGCCCATCGCCATAATATCGCCGCCGCAGAACACCGCCGTCGGGCGGTGCTTTTGCGACAGGATCTGGTGCATTGCCTTATAGCCGGACTCCGGCTCGAAGTCGCCCTGGACGATCCACTCGTTGCGCAACTCGACATTGGCCTCCTGCAGGGCCTTCAGGAAACCCTGATGGCGGCCGCCGCCGGTGTTGCGCGACAGCTGGCCTGGAATGGCGCCGATCTCACGGTGGCCGCGCTCGATCAGATAGCGGCCCGCCAGATAGCCGCCTTCGAAGGCGTTATCGATAATGGTGTCGGTAAAGTCGCTGCGCGCCACGCCCCAGTCCATCACCACCATCGGAATATTACGGTGGTCTTCCAGCATGCCGAGCAGCTGATCGGGGTATTCGGAACACATTACCAGCAGGCCATCGACGCGCTTTTGCGCCAGCATTGCCAGATAGGCGCGCTGCTTGTCCAGATTGTTGTGCGAGTTGCACAGAATCAGGGTGTAGCCTTTGCTGTAGCAGCTGTTTTCCACGGCCTCAATCACTTCGGCAAAATAGGGGGCTTCGCTGGAGGTCGCCAGCAGGCCGATGGATTTGGTGTGGTTGACCTTCAGGCTGCGCGCAACCGCGCTGGGTGAATAGTGCAGCTCTTTAATGGCGGCCCAGACCGCCGCTTTAGTCTCTTCGGCGACGAAACGGGTCTTATTGATGACGTGCGAAACGGTGGTGGTGGAAACGCCCGCGCGTTTGGCCACATCTTTAATCGTTGCCATGTAAAGATGACTCCTGAACTCACATGTTTGCAGTATGTAAGCATGTTGTTAATCGTTTGCCTGCGCAGATCCTTCTCCAAAATCTCGAAAACGTAGTTTTTAGTTTGGAAGTCGTAAGCCGCTTGCTTGGTTTGGAGGGGCTTATTGGCCGGTACGCAGCAGTGAACTGCGAATTTTGGCGTATATTGCGCAAAAGTGGAAGAGGAAATCGGTATTATCCGCCAGGAATGCGGGCAATATTTTTATATTGGCCTCTTTTTTGCCGCAACACGATCGGGCGTTGCGCAAAATCAATGGGGAATGGCCGTGAACTGTGGGAAAATCATTTGACCCATTAACGCTGGGGGCTTTATGCTGGCGTCGCGAAACAGATAAGGGAGTTTCTGATGGAAACCGAGTTGAAATTGTCATTGTTCACCACCGTATGTGCGTTGGTGATGATTATCGCCTTTAGCTTTACCGCTGCGCTGAACTGATTGTTCTGCGAAATATAAAAAGGCGCAGTAATTACTGCGCCTTTTCTGTTTGCGGGTTAACCGGCGCTTATGCCAGATTTTCCGCCACGAACGCCCAGTTTACCAACGCCCAGAAGTTTTCCAGGTAGTTAGGACGCGCATTGCGGTAATCAATGTAGTAAGCGTGTTCCCACACGTCCACGGTCAGCAGCGGTTTGTCTTCACCGGTCAGCGGGGTAGCCGCGTTGGAGGTGTTGACGATCGCCAGTGAACCGTCTGCTTTTTTCACCAGCCAGGTCCAGCCTGCGCCGAAGTTGCCGACAGCGGATTTGGTGAACGCTTCTTTAAACGCGGCGAAAGAGCCGAAAGCCTGATTGATGGCATCCGCCACCGCGCCGGTTGGCTCGCCGCCGCCCTGAGGCGACAGGCAGTGCCAGTAGAAGGTGTGGTTCCACACCTGCGCCGCGTTGTTGAATACGCCGCCGGTCGAGGTTTTCACGATCTCTTCCAGGGTTTTACCTTCGAACTCGCTGCCTTTCACCAGGTTGTTCAGGTTCACCACGTAGGTATTGTGGTGCTTGCCGTAGTGGTATTCCAGCGTTTCAGCGGAAATGTGCGGTTCGAGAGCGTCTTTTGCGTACGGTAATGCAGGTAATTCAAACGACATTGCTTTCTCCTTATTGATACAGCGCTAAAATGCCCATGGCCGCCTGTGGGATGCGATCGTTCGGGTGGTTCCCCAGACGAAGCCGCGCTATTTATACCCGTCATACAGCATATTTAGGGCATATTCGGGCATCGAGTTGTTATGTTTTTTTTAAGGTTATTAATTCTAACCACTTTCAAAGGGAAGGGAAGGTTTAAAACGTGCGAAGCGTTCAACTGCTTAAAGCGTCGGCAATGGCGGGAACGGGGGGGCATGGCTGAGGCGGGCTCAGCCATGCGGGGATTAGCGAACGGTTTTCGGCGTCATCACGCGGCGGGCGCCGATGTAATGGTTTTGCCAGTAGTTATTGTCCAGCTGACTGATGCGGATATCTTTGCCGGTACGCGGCGACTGAATAAACTTGCCGTCGCCGAGGTAAACGCCAACGTGGTCGGCCACGCCGCGGTTATTAATGCGGAAGAATACCAGGTCGCCTTTTTGCAATTCGCTTTTCTTAATCGGCGCGGCGTCACGCAGGTGATACATCTCATTCGCCGTGCGCGGCATTTTAATTTTCATCACGTCTTTATAGGCGTAATAAATTAAACCGCTGCAGTCAAAGCCGGTACGCGGCGAGGCGCCACCCCAGCGATAGGGCTTGCCCATTTGATTCATCAGCTTGGTCATTGCGGTTTGCTTCGCCCGCTGATAGCGCTTTTTATGCGCCGCGCTGAGCTTGAGCGGTTTATCGTCGCTCAGCAGTTTGCTGGTCGCCAGGCCGTGGGTGCGGTGACGGCCATAGCCTTTTTTATAACCTTTCTTCGGCGGGGTGACTTTATTCTTCGCCAGGTGCGTCACTTTACGCGTAGATTTAATGCGGGTCGTTTTTTTGGCGGTTTTAATCGTCGTGCTTTTATGCGCTTTTACCTTGGTGGTTTTTGGCGCCGTGGCGGTGCGGGCTTTTTTACTGCTCTTCAGCGTTTTCTTTTTTCGACGCTCGTCCGGGCGCGCATCGCTGACGTGGCTTTTACGCGGCTCAGCGGCAACGCGCGACTGTGGCGCAGCGTGCGCCAGATTGAAGAACAGCTGGGTAAACAGCAGCACAAAAAGCGTAACTATTAGACGCATGTCGACGTTACCAACCTTGGTCCCGAGTCAGAGATTGAATTAAACACAGTATTCCCCAAATCCGCGATATAAAACAGCGCGGAACTTAATAAAGCGTAATCCATATTGTGAGAAAACGTTAATAAGATTTCACCTGGCTGAAATTTAATCGCCGGGCGGAGAAAAAAACGCCGTATTGACCGCGCAGGTTAATATTTTGCAGCAGGCGCTGCTGCAAAATATATTAGTGAAATGGTCAGATTAAAAATGTTATTCTGAGAGCATGTTTAGCGCGTAGGGGCGTTGCCGGCGCCGCTGGTTCGGCGGGCGGAATGCCCTTGCAAAAGATGGCGTTTTTTTGCAACGGCCGCAGCCGCTACAATAGCCCGGTGTAACGCATGTTGTAGCCATCCGATGGCTTGAGGAAGCAATGATGACGACGATTGAAAGAATTCAGCAACAAATCGCAGAAAACCCGATTCTGCTGTACATGAAAGGCTCACCGAAGCTGCCGAACTGCGGCTTCTCCGCGCAGGCCGTACAGGCGCTGTCCGCCTGTGGCGAGCGTTTTGCCTACGTGGATATTCTGCAGAACCCGGACATTCGTGCCGAGCTGCCGAAATACGCCAACTGGCCGACGTTCCCACAGCTGTGGGTTGACGG
Organism: Serratia rhizosphaerae; assembly: GCF_009817885.1. NCBI lineage: Bacteria > Pseudomonadati > Pseudomonadota > Gammaproteobacteria > Enterobacterales > Yersiniaceae > Serratia > Serratia rhizosphaerae. The sequence goes on along the minus strand of NZ_CP041764.1, from coordinate 4,941,626 downwards.
TGAACTGGTCGGCGGTTGCGATATCATCATCGAAATGTATCAGCGCGGCGAACTGCAGTCGCTGATCAAAGAGACGGCGGAAAAGTACAAGCAGGAAGACCAGCAGTCGTAACGACGGTTTTCAGCGAAAGGATAATGGGCGCAGTCGGTGTATACCGCTGCGCCCATTTTTTGTATTACTCGTCGTCGCCGGCGGCGTCGATCGCCAGCGGCCAGCCGCCGAGTCGTTTCCAGCGGTTAACCAGTTCACAGAACAGCAGGGCGGTCTGCTCGGTATCGTACAGCGCGGAGTGCGCCTGGCTGCTGTCGAAGGTCATGCCGGCGGCGATGCAGGCTTTGGCCAGCACGGTTTGCCCCAGCACCAGACCGCTGAGCGCGGCGGTGTCAAAGGTGGCGAACGGGTGGAAAGGATTGCGCTTCAGGCCGGCGCGTTCTGCGGCCGCCATCAGGAAACTGTGGTCGAAGTTGGCGTTGTGCGCCACGATAATCGCCCGGTTGCAGCCTTGCTCTTTCAGGCCTTTGCGCACCGCCTTGAAAATGGCGTGCAGCGCGTCATATTCACTCACCGCGCCGCGCAGCGGATTGTGCGGATCGATGCCGTTAAATGCCAGGGCTTCCGGTTGCAGATTCGCGCCCTCAAAAGGCTCAACGTGGAAATGCAGCGTTTCATCCTGCTGCAGCCAGCCGTCCTCATCCATTTTCAGCGTAACGGCGGCAATTTCCAGCAGCGCGTCGCTCTGGGCGTTAAAGCCGGCGGTTTCTACATCTATTACTACGGGATAAAACCCACGAAAACGACCACTCAGGGCGTTAAGATCACTTTTATCGGCCATCAGTTTCTTATCTTCATCGAATGCAGCGCGCATTATGGCAAATTTTGCCGCGGCGTGCAGGCGGTTATCATGCGGATAATAAAACGGGCGCAGAACGCGCCCGACGGAAACTTAGTTGCCGAGGCCGTGGCCGGCGTGTTTATTCTCGATCAGCTCGATTTTATAGCCGTCCGGATCTTCCACAAACGCGATCACCGTGGTGCCGCCTTTGACCGGGCCGGCTTCGCGGGTGACGTTGCCGCCGGCCTGACGGATGGCGTCGCAGGTGGCGGCGACGTCGTCGACGCCCAGCGCCAGATGGCCGAAGGCGCTGCCCATCTCGTAGCTGTCAACGCCCCAGTTATAGGTCAGTTCAATGACTGCACCTTCGCTCTCTTCGGTATAGCCAACGAATGCCAGCGAGTATTTATATTCCGGGTTTTCACTGGTACGCAGCAAGCGCATGCCTAATACCTTGGTGTAGAAGTCGATAGAGCGTTGCAGGTCACCGACGCGGAGCATGGTATGGAGTAGGCGCATAATTTCCTCTAATTGCAGGTGTTTGCCGTCGTTAACGGCTGAGTTATTGAAACGTCGTTCAGTATAGCGTTGTCGCAGAAGGGAATTCAAATGGCGCAGCGGCGGATGCCTTTAGGTGACGGCGTAACAAAATCCGCACCGGCCAATAAAACACCAAAGGCCGGCGCAGGGCCGGCCCGTAGCGTAAACGCGGGGGTTACTTCACCAGGAACGGGTAGTCGGTATAGCCCTGCGCGCCGCCGCCGTAGAAGCTTTCCGGCTGCGGTTCGTTGAGCTCTGCGCCTTGCTGCAGACGTTCGACCAGATCCGGGTTGGCAATATAGCTGCGGCCAAAGGCCACGGCGTCGATATAGCCTTTTTCGATCAGCGTTTCGGCCTTTTCCGCCGTATAGGCGCCGGCGCCGACGATAACGCCGCTAAAGCGCGCGCGCACCGCATCGCGGAAGGCGTCAGAGTAAGGCTTGCCGCCGGCCCAGTCCGGTTCGGAAATATGCAGGAACGCGATGTTGCGCTTATTCAGCTCTTCCACCAGGTACAGCGCCGCTTCTTCCTGATCTTCACCGTTATCCAGGCCGTTGAACGGGCCGAGCGGTGAAATACGGATACCGACGTGCTCGGCGCCCCATTCCTGAATGCTGGCGTCGACTACTTCCAGCGTCAGACGCGTGCGGTTTTCGATGCTGCCGCCATACTGGTCGCTGCGCTGGTTGGAAGCCGGCGACATAAATTGGTGCAGCAGGTAGCCGTGCGCGGCGTGCAGCTCAATGTAATCAAAGCCGGCTTCGCGCGCATTGGCGGTTGCCTGGCGGAAATCATTGATGATGCCGGGAATTTCCGCCGTTTCCAACGCGCGCGGCGTAGAGGTCGGCACACGTACCCAGGCGCCGGTTTCATCGCGCACGGTGGTGCGGGTGTCGGCGTTGATGGCGGACGGGGCGACCGGCGCCTGCTGGCCCGGCTGCAGGCTAGTATGAGAGATGCGGCCTACGTGCCACAGCTGTACGGCGATATGGCCGTTTTTCTCATGCACCGCCCGGGTGATTTCTTTCCACGCGGCAATTTGTTCCGGCGTATGCAGCCCCGGCGCGCCGGCGTAACCCTTAGCCTGGAAGGAAATTTGCGTCGCTTCGGTGATCAGCAAACCGGCGCTGGCGCGCTGGGCGTAGTACTCTGTCATCAGCGGCGTCGGGATATCGCCCGGTTCAATGCTGCGCAGGCGCGTCAGCGGCGCCATAAATACGCGGTTGGGCAATGTGGCGGCGCCAACCTTCAGCGGGGTAAACAGTTTTTCAATTTTCATAAAGCATCCTATCCTGAATAGACCGGTCGACTAGTAATACGTTAAATAAAACCCCTGTGATGTCGGATCTTGGCATCCCAGGGGAGGGGCTTAAGGCTGCGCAGGGCGCAGCAGCAGTTCAATACTTTCCAGCGCGCTGGTGAGCGGCGCAACCGAACGACGAATTTTGGCGCGCAGTGAAGCGCCGAGCCACAGCGCGTACAGCGTTTCGGCGGTGGCCGCCGGACTCATGGTTATCGCCAGCGACCCTTCGCGGATACCGCGTTCAATCGCGTCCTGCAACCGGCCGATCACCTGCGCGCTGCCGGTTTCCAGCGCATGACGCATCGGTTCCGACAGATCGCTGACTTCGGCGGACAGTTTTACCGCCAGGCACGAATTGTGACATTCGCTGCGGCAGTGAAAACTGATGGCCTGCGCATAATAGCTCAGCAACTGGTGGCGGGCATCGCTGCCGCTGTCGTTGAACAACGCCAGCATGGCGACGTCATAATGCGCGAAATAGCGTTGCAGCATGGCTTCGCCGAAGGCTTCCTTCGAGCGGAAGTAGTGATAAAACGAGCCCTTGGGCACCCCGGCGGTAGCCAGCAGTTCGCTCAGCCCCATGCCGGTAAACCCCAGGCGCAGGCTGAGTGACTCGCCGGTGGCGAGCAGGTGTTCGCGTGTATCTGTGTTGCAATGCGTATGTTTCGTCGTCATGAGGGTGAGCATAATAGACCAGTTGGTCTAGATCAAGAGGGAAAGAAAAAAACCGACGCTGAGGCGCCGGCCATGATGGTGAGTATTGTGCCTCAGCGGCGCAGGGAAGTTAAGCGCTGTCGCTGCGGCAGCGCTGCAGAATATCCAATTGAGGCTGATACTGTCGGGTCTGCACGTTCAGCATGCCAAGCAGGGTATGGAACAGATTATCCTGCGAGACGGCATCCCGCTGCGCGATATTTTGCAGGCACTGGCGGTTAATGCCGAAGCTGCGCTGATAGTTTGCCGATATCCACATCAGGAACGGTACGTGCGTCTGTTGGCTCGGTGCGAACAGATACGGCGTGCCGTGCAGGTACATACCGTTTTCCCCCAGCGACTCGCCGTGATCCGACAGGTATACCAGCGCGGTATTGAAACGGTCGCTGTACTGCTGCAGCAGTTTGATGGTGCTGTCGAGCATGGCGTCGCTGTACAGCAGCGAATTGTCATAGGTGTTGACCAGTTGCTGGTGGCTGCAGTCCTGGATCTGATTGCTGTCGCAGGTCGGGGTAAAACGGCGGAACTCAGGCGTGCTGCGGCGATAATAGGCCGGACCGTGGCTGCCCATCTGGTGCAGCACAATCACGCCGTCGTCTTTCAGGCTATCAATATAGTCCCGCAGGCGATACAGCAGCACACTGTCCATACAGACGTCACCTTCACAATCCTGCGGCAGTTGCAGTTTGGTTATATCGACGTGAGGGATCCGGTCACAGGCGCCTTTACAGCCGTTATCGTTATCGCGCCACAGCACGTTGACTCCGGCATGGGCCAAAACGTCCATCAGTCCCTCCTGATGCTCGGCCAGAGTGGCGTTATACCTGCTGCGCGTCATATTCGAAAACATACAGGGTACCGATACCGCGGTTTCGGTACCGCAGGAGGCGGCGTTTTTAAAATAGATCACGCTGTCCTGTTGCAGGTGCGGGTTGGTGACGCGCCCGTAGCCGCCCAGCGAGAAGTTTTCCGCGCGCGCGGTTTCGCCGACCACCAGGATCACCAGCGTCTTTTTCTGCTCGGCGCGGATTAGCGGCCCCTTATGAGCATCCTCACCGATTTTCACCAGCGGCAGGTGGCGGGTAAGTTCACGCTGTTCGGCGAGCTTGACGGCGCCGGCGATAAAATTCGACGGCGTCAGCATGTTCACCACGCTTTTGTTGTTACGAATCAGCGACGCGTAGTCTTTATAGAATAACGCGGCGATCAGCAGAATCACCACCAGTGACAGCATCATATTGGCGGCGCGCAGGCCGAGGGGGTACCACCATGGGCGGGTCTGGCGAATCCTGACGATAGATACCGCCGCTGCCGGCAGCACGCCAAGCAGCAGCAGCCACAGCCCCATCTGCGGCGTCAGCAGCGCGCCGATCTCCTGCGCGTTGGTTTCAACGGCACTTTGCATCATATCGCCGTCGATCACCACGCCATAGCTGTACATAAAATAGTTGGCCGCAGCGCTGCCCAGCAGGAAAAAAATCATTAATGGCTTACGCAGGTAGGGCACGGTGAGTAGGCTGAAAATGATATTCAGCGCGCAGAAGATCACCACCGGCATGCTGGCGGCAAACAGCAGGTTGCTGACATGGTCGAAACGGATAAATGACCACGCCGTATGCAAAAACAGCGCGTTTTGGAACAGGGTAAAAAACAGCGCACAGGCGAGAATAAAGCCCAGACTGCTGCAGGAGAATGTTGAAGGTAACCGCATTGCCGCATTGTCATCCTGTAGAAGGTAATGCGGGGAAATTTAGCGGGTGAAACTTAAGATAACCTTAGCGGCGAACCGGCCGCGCAGGGCGGCCGGGGCTGGCGATATCAGTAGGCGGCGGTGAACTGCGCCCGGATAAACTGCGGTTTTTCGATTTCGTCGACGATGGCCACCGCCAGGTCTTCCACCGAAATATGCGCCGGCGCATCGCCGTCCATCAGCAGGCTGGTGGTGCCGAGGCGGAATTGACCGGTGCGTTTGCCCGGCTCCAGCATGGCGGCCGGAGACAGATAGGTCCACTCCAGGCTGTGGTTCTGCAACAGCTGGTTGCGCAAATCACGCACCGCGCGGGCGCCGGGGCGAATATTTTCCGGGAACTCCGGTGTATCGACCAGTTCTACGCCGGGCGCAACCTGCAGGCTGCCGGCGCCGCCGACCACCAGAAAGCGCGTGACGCCGGCGGTGTCCACCGCGTTGAGGATCTTCTGCATACCGGCCACGGTTTTGTCATACAGATTCTCTTCCCCCCAGCCGGGGTTAAAGGCGCTGATCACCGCATCCTGCCCGCGCAGCTGCGTAGTCAGCCAGTCGGTATCGGCCACGTCGCCGAGTGCGATATGCAGACGGGCGTTGTCCGGTAAATCTTTTTTCTGCCGGGCGATGGCGGTGACGTCCAGTCCGCGCGACAGGGCTTCATCCACTACGCGACGGCCTACAAAACCGGTGGCTCCAATAATGGCAATTTTCATCTGCTTGCTCCTGATAAGTGATAAGGCAACCGTGGGGCCGAGGGCGTGCCCCGGCGTGATGCAGATACTCTAGATCTTAACAATAGATTTGATTAGTGCCATATTGATGCTTTCTTTATTAAGTAAAACTTTATAGTGATGGATAAACTCAATCGAATGGCGGTGTTTGCCGTGGTGGTGGCCGAAGGATCGCTGGCGGCGGCGGCACGGCGGCTGGGTATGTCGTCATCGGCGGTCAGCCAGCACCTGCGCGCGCTGGAAAGTTCGCTTGGCGTGCCGCTGCTGCACCGCTCCACGCGCAAACTGGCGCTGACCGAGGCCGGCGCGGCGTTTTATCCCGGCTGCGAGGCCATGCTGCAGCAGGCGCAACAGGCGCAGCAGCGGCTGGCGGAACTGCGGGATACGCTGGTGGGGGAGTTGCGCATCGCCACCACCGTCGGTATCGGCGGCGGGCCGCTGGCCGAGGCGCTGGCGCCGCTGTTGCAGGCGCATCCGCAGCTGATGCTGCGCGTGCTGGCGGATGACCGGGTGGTGGATATGATAGAACAGCGGGTGGATATCTCGCTGCGGGTCAGCCGGCAGTTGGCGGACACCTCGATGATCGCGCACGCTCTGAGCGAGTGGCCGATGGTATTGTGCGCTGCGCCGCGCTATCTGAGCCAGCACGGCGTGCCGGAAACGCCGCAGGCGCTGCAGCAGCACCGCTGGATCAGCGGCAACAACGCCGCTTTTCCGCTGGATTTGCACCATGCCTCGGGGGAGACCTTCAGGCTGCGGCAGGCGCAGGGCCAGATCGTCAGCGACAGTATGCACGTGATGCGCGCCTTTACCCGTATGGGGCTCGGCATCTCCGGTCAGCCGCTGTATGAGATTGGCGATGAACTGCGGCGCGGCGAGCTGATTGCGCTGTTGCCCGCCTGGCGGCCGACGCCGCTGCGGCTGCATGCGCTGACGCTGGAACGCGCAATGCCGGAGAAAACCCGCCAGGCGCTGCGCTATCTACGCGATTATTTTCGCCGTCTGGCGGAAAAGTCGCTTGCCATCAACGCCGATGACGTCTTCAATTAACGGTAGAGTCAGGAGGTGGTGTGCCGCAGCAACTTGAATTCTTCGACATTCCCAGCCCGTGTCGCGGCATTTGCCAGGCCGACGAACGCGGATACTGCCGTGGCTGCCTGCGCAGCCGCGAGGAGCGCTTCGGCTGGATGAACATGAGCGATGCGCAAAAGCGCGACGTGCTGCGCCTGTGCCGCCAGCGGCTGCTGCGTCTGCAGCGCGCCAATAAGGCGGCGGAAGAACAAAACCCCGATCAGCCTTCGCTATTCTGAGCACTTTTCCCATGAATTTTCCGATCCTGCGCACGGGCCGCCGCGCGCTGCGTTTCCCTGCGTCGCCGGCTTGTGTATGCTGGGGAAAACACCGTTATGAGGTTTGAACATGGGTCATCGTATTCAACTGGCGCCGCAGGGACCGGAATTTTCCCGTATGGTCTGCGGTTACTGGCGGCTGATGGAGTGGGGCATGTCGCCGCAACAGCTGCTGGGGTTTATCGAGCAACACCTTGAGCTGGGGATCACCACCGCCGACCACGCGGATATCTATGGCGGCTATGCGTGCGAGCAGGCATTTGGTGACGCGCTGCGGCTGCAGCCGGCGCTGCGTCAGCGGCTGGAGCTGGTGAGCAAATGCGGCATTGCCACCACCGCCAAGCCGGGCAACCCGATCGGACATTACATCACCGACCGCAGTCATATCGTCAGCAGCGCCGAGCATTCGCTGCAAAAGCTGCATACCGACTATCTCGATCTGCTGCTGATCCACCGTCCCGATCCGCTGATGGACGCCGACGAGGTGGCCGAAGCCTTTGTCGATCTGCACAAAAGCGGTAAGGTGCGCCACTTTGGCGTGTCTAACTTTACCCCGGCGCAGTTTACGCTGCTGCAGTCCCGTCTGCCGTTTTCGCTGGTCACCAATCAGGTCGAGATCTCGCCGCTGCATCAGCCGGCGCTGCTGGACGGCACGCTCGACCAGTGTCAGCAGTTGCGCATCAAGCCGATGGCTTGGTCCTGTCTGGGGGGCGGGCGGCTGTTCAGCGGCGCGGAGAGCCAGCCGTTGCGCAACGAACTGCACAGTGTGGCGCAGGAGATCGGCGCCGACACGATTGAACAGGTGGTTTACGCCTGGGTGATGCGTCTGCCGTCCGCGCCGCTGCCGATTATTGGCTCAGGCAAAATTGAACGCGTCACATCGGCGTTGCGGGCGCTGGAGCTGACGATGAGCCGCGAGCAGTGGTTCCGCATCCGCAAGGCGGCGCTGGGGTATGACGTTCCCTGACGGCGTGCGCCGGCCACTGTCGGCCGGCGCATTAATCAGGCCACAATCAGCTGGCCATCCTGCAGCGACTGCGGGCTGACGCCGACCAGCGTCACGCTGCTGTCGCCCAGCCCGATAGTCAGATTGTTATCCGCTTCATGGTATTCGACCTGGCTGCCGGCGCCGATAAACACCAGCTTATCGCTTGTCTGCAACCCCTCCAGCCGATCGTGGCCGAAGCTGCCGCTGAACAGAAACGTATTGCCGCCGCCGCCGGCCTGCAGTTGGTCGTTGCCGGCTCCGCCGACAAACGTATGGTTGCCGAGCTGGCCGTTCAGCGTATCGTCGCTTTCCAGCCCGAACAGCCAGCCGCCGGCCTGCGTTGCCGTCAGGCTGTCGCCGCCGTCGCCGCCGTTGAGCGAGTCGGCGTAAGCAGTCAGCCCCGATGCAGAGAGCAGGCCATCGGCGGTGACCTGATGATCGACGTTTTTATTCAGCACGACGAGCTGCGACTCTTTGCTGCGCAGCGTAGAGATATTCTCGGCAAGGGTAATCCCGCCGTCGGCGTCGCGCAGATACAGGTTTACCCCGTCGTACGCCACTTCGCGATCCTGCAGCGGTTGCTGGATATCCAGCGTATTGCGGCCGTCACCGCCGAGGATCCAGTTATAGCCGCCGCCGTCGCGGAAGGTATCATCGCCGGCGCGTCCTTCGAGGTAATCGTTGCCCTGATCGCCTTTGATGAGATCATTGCCGTCGCTGCCGATGATAAAGGTCGGTCCGCTGTGCGTCTCGGCATTGCGGTTGAGATCTTCCACCCAGGTCGAGCTGCGGGTGACGTTGGACAGATTGGTGACGATCACCGTCGAGTTTTGCCCGGTAAGATCGTAAAACGCCGAGTCCAGCACGCGCGTCAGACCGTCCTGATAGGCGCTGGGCAGGTGCGACAGCCAGGTGGGAATATTCAGGATGGAAAACGGCAGCGCGTTCCAGGCGGCGGAGGCGTAGTGATCGTTAAAATTGACGATATTATTGGTGGCATTCTCTTTCACGCCGTCATGCACCCCCAGCGAACCGGCGGTCAGCGCACTACCGTCGAGGGCGCGGAACACCGGGTCGTTTTCGTAACCGATATTCAGCACCCGATCGTCGCTCTGATGCTGGGTAGGTGAGGCGAACGCCACATAGTTGGCGTTCGCGTAGAAACCGTCCCAGTGCGCATCGCTCATGCTGGCCATACTGTTGACGGCCATGCCGCCCAGGCTGTGGCCGCTGACCACCACGTCTTCACCCGTCAGGCCGTTTTGTTGCGCAAAGCGCGCAACGTCGCCCAGCAGCGTATTAAAGGCGTTAAGCGTGTAATGGTCGGCATAACCCACGGGGCCAAAACCGGCCAGCAGATCATTAATCACGTCGCCGATACTGTCGCTGACTATTGATTCGCGCGGTCCGCTGGTGCCGCGGAAGGCGATGCCGATCTCGGTCAGCTTGCCGGCATCGTCATATTTCGTCAGCACTTCAGCCTGCGCCGTTTCATAACCCCTGGTTTCGCCGAAATAGGTGCCGCGGGCGTCGGTTTTACCCTGGTAGCCCAACTGCTGCGCATTGACCCGCGTCCAGCCGGCCTCGGTGACCGCCTCCAGCGCGGCCTTTTCCGCATCCGGGTTCCAGGGAATGCCGGGCAGCGCGCCCTGCGAGTCGGTACTGCCGAGGATACCGCCAACCAGAGTCAGCGGCAGTCCCAGGCCATAGCCGGTATTCTGATAGCCGACGGCAAAGCCGTTATCGATGTTATGGTATGCATAGTGGGAGATCGCCATCGCGTCGGCAAACAGCGCTTTGGACGCCGCGGCGTCCGTCTCACGATAATCAAAAATGCCCATAGCCGGTTCCTTTTGATGCCGGTTGCCGTCATATTGTTGATTCGCTTGATGATCTTCGGCAGCCGGGATTAAGTTAAACAGGATAAACCGAACGACAACTGGTCAGATGACTGACCACAAGCGGTAAAGAAGTATTAGCACAGATGGATAATTATGCGAGCCGGACAGGCAATATTGCGCCCCCGCCGGGTGCGGCGAGGCTCGTCTTCTATACTCAAAGTTCGATAACGGACGTGAATGGAGAGGTTGATTTATGAAACATTTTTGGTGTGCGGCAATCGGTCTGCTGGCCTGCGGCGTCGCCCAGGCGGCAACGGAAGACGTAGATATACATTTGGTGACCGCGCAGGGCATCGGTCAGGATATTGGTAAAATCGCCATCAGTGAAACGCCGTACGGGCTGCAGTTTACACCGCAGCTCAAAGCGTTGCCCGCCGGCATCCACGGTTTTCACGTACATGAGAACGGCAGCTGCGAGCCGGCGATGAAAGAGGGCAAGGCGGTGGCGGCGCTGGCGGCCGGCGGCCACTTTGACCCGGAGAAAACCGGCAAACACCTGGGGCCGTATGCCGATGGCCACCTGGGAGACTTACCGGCCATCTACGTAGCTGAAGATGGCACCGCCAGCTATCCGGTGCTGGCACCGCGGCTGAAAAAAATCAGCGACATTGAAGGCAAGGCGCTGATGGTGCACGTCGGCGGCGATAACCATGCCGATCGGCCGAAACCGCTGGGCGGCGGCGGTGACCGCTTCGCCTGCGGAGTGATCAAATAACCGTACGTCAGGATGGGGCCGTCGTGACGGCGGCCCGATTGTCCTGCGGCGGAGCGATAGCCTGCCGCAGCTGCTGCAGTGAGCAATACAGCCGCCACACCAGCCCGGCCAGTTCCCGCGCAGCCGCCTCATGATGCTGCGCCAGCGCATCGCTTATCCGTAGTAACTCCTGCAGTGTCGCATCCAGCGAACGGTGCTGGACGCCTTTCTCCGTCATAATGCCGCGCAGGCAGTGAATACAGCGATCGCGCACCGCCGAGAGCGGATCGGAGCGCGTCTGCCAGTCGCGCAGCTGCCAGACGATATGGCTGCAGTTCAGCAGTACCACCCCCCAGCGCAGCAGCCAAGTGCGCGCCTCCTGATCCTGGCTCTGATTCAGTTGGCTGATACGGTGGTAAATCAGCGATTCGAACCTGCTTTGGCGCAGCTGCGGCTTTTGACTCAGCTGGTCGATAAAATCGCGCCGCAGGGCGCGGATAATGCGCCGGCTTTTGCGCTTGTCCGAGCTGGGGCGCAGGATCTGGAAGGCCAGCCCGGCCAGCAGAACGCCGACGATCTTGCCGATATTGTCATTGAGGAATGACTGATAGTCGTAACTCGGCGGGTTGGTGATGGTGAGAAAAGAGCCCATAAAGACGATCAGCTGTCCCCACAGCGCGGCATAGGGCGGGTGCTGCAGTTTGAACATCTGCATGGTGACCAGCACCGGGAACAGAAAGGCGCAGAATACCCAGAAATCGTCGATTTGCACCATCAGGCCGAATTTCACCACAAAACAGCCGACGGACAGCAGCACCAGCGCCTTTAACAGCGTGGTGATGCTTTTGATCGGCGACGGCGTGGCGGAGTAGAGCACGCAGCTGATGGCGGTCAGCGTCAGCGCGGCGCTGCCGGCCTCCCACTGCGTGTTGATCCAGTAGGCGCAGCCGATCACGATGCTTAAAAAAGTGCGCAGCCCGTTGTACGCCGCTTCATAACTGTCGGTATGGCGCGCCAGCGCGCTGACCGCCGGGGGCTGAATGCTGCTGACCGGCGTGGCGTTTTCCAGCTGCAGCAGCCAGCGGTTGGCCTGCAGATACAGCCAGCAGAAATTGCGCAGCCGCAGGAAGAAAGCCTGGTGGCGGTAGTCCGCCTTATCCCGCGGCGCAATCTGCTGCAGGATTTTCGCCAGCCGGTATTTGTCGGTATGCGCGTTGCGCAGTTCGTCAAGCAGCTGTGTCAGTACCGGCGCCAGGTTGGCCGGCGGATCCGGCCAGTTGAGCAGCATGCGCCGCAGGCTGGAAATCACGCTGGTCAGGCGCAGCTGCAGGTGCAGCATATAGTTGAGCACATGGTTTTGTCGGCGTAGCCGGTAGTGGCTCCAGAATGCCTGAATACGCAGCAGGTTCATGGTGAGGATCTGGCTGATGACCCCTTCGTGCGAGGTGCGGATTTGTGGTGTGACCTCCGGCCGCCACAGCATGTCGGCGTGCTCCAGCAGGCGCAGATGCATGCGGCGCAGCGAGGTCAGCAGCGTTTCGCCGTCAGAGGTGCTGGGCAGGATCATCATCATCAGCGCGCCGCACAGGATACCGGTAATCACTTCGCAGACGCGCGCCTGGGCGAGGTTGAAAATATCCAGCGTGTCCGTCACGTTGACCGTGCTGAAGGCGATAATGGCGGCGGTGTAGCCCGACAGGGCGAAGGCATAGGAGACATTGTTCTGGTAGTGGTTGGAAATATAGGTGCACAGCCCGATCCAGGCGGCGATAAACAACGTGAACAGCCAGGGATCGTTCAGGCAGTGGCCGGCGATGGCGACCGACGCCGCCGCGCCGATCAGGCTGCCGATAATCCGGCCGATGCTTTTGCTGATAACGCCGCCCACCGTGGGGAAACTGACCACCGCCGCCGAGGTGAGCGCCCAGTAAGGCTCGTCCAGATTAAGGGCGAACGCCACCCAGAGCGCCAGGCACATTGCCAACGAATTACGCAGCGCATAGCGCCACTGGCCGCCGGTGGCACGCCCCCATGGCGTGCGTTTCCATTCCAGAAACGGCAGATTCATTGATTAACCTTTCTGATGTATCGAAATGGTGCAGGTGGTGCCGGCGACCAGCGGCAGGTCGCCGGGCACGTTAAGCAATTTTATCCGCACCGGCACGCGCTGTGCCAATCGTACCCAGGGGACGTTTGGTTTGACATCCATTAATAAATCGCCGCCGTTTTCGACGCTTTGGTCATAAATAGCGCGCCCGATGCTCTCGACCTGTCCCTGTAAAGGCACATTGCCGTTATATAAAACGATATCCGCTTTGTTGCCCTCTTTAATATGCTTGAGTTTGGTCTCTTCAAAATAACCGAGCACATAAAAAGAGTGCACATCGACCAGCGCCACCAGCGGGGTACCGGAGTGGGCATAGTTCCCCACCCGCGCCTGCAAATTAGTGATATAACCATCCGTCGGCGCATAAATTTGCGTTTTACTTAAATTCCACTTTGCCTGTTCAAGATTTGCCTGGGCGGCTTTATACGCCGCTTTCATTGCCTGGGCGGTTAAATTTGCGGCGTCCAGCGCTTCGCTGGAAATAACATCGCGCGGCAGTCCGCGGCGGCGCGCGGCTTCATGATCGGCTTTCGCCAGATCGGACTGCGCCTTGGCGAGTGCCGCTTCGGCATGCGCCAGGGCGATGCGGTAAGGCTCGGCATCCAGGCTGAAAATCAGGCTGCCGGCGGAAACATATTGGTTATCGTGTACGGTTATTTTGGTCAGCCGGCCTGAGACTTCCGGAGTGATATTGACCAGTTCCGCACGGACTTTGCCGTCGCGGGTCCAGGGAGACTGCATATAATAATTCCACAGCCACCAGCCGGCGCAAATGGCGACGGCGCAGACAATCACCGTGGAAAAATATTTTAATGTTTTATACTTCATCGGTTACCAACTCGCTAAGATCCACAAGGAGCCACTGACGGCAATGACGAAAATGGATAAATCCATTAACATCGGATGCCAAATTTCGCCGGAATAGAGCCAGTTGCGCAGCAGGCGATGCACCAGCAGCCAAAAAACCAGACCCAGTAAGAATGCTTTAAACATGGGAGGGAAATAAAGCGATGCGCCCAATACCAAATCGGGCAGCGGTGCGCTCGAATGTAACCATGGGGTAATCAATTTAACTATTCCTACGTGCAAATGTGTAATATATTTGAATATTTGGTAACCAAATACTGCTAAGTTTACGGGCGGATTTGAGAATATCCATTATATACATTTGTATTTTTAATGTGATTTACCCAAAATAGAGTATGATCTGGGAGAGTAATATTAGCATGCTAATTATAAGGAGGGGTAAGTGGAATCAACTTTAGGTTCGGATTTAGCACGATTGGTTCGTGTTTGGCGCGCGCTCATCGATCATCGGCTAAAACCGTTGGAGCTCACCCAGACGCATTGGGTGACGCTGCACAATATCAGCCGGCTGCCGCCGGAGCAGTCGCAGATTCAGCTGGCGAAGGCGATTGGCATTGAACAACCCTCGCTGGTGCGTACGCTGGACCAACTGGAAGAGAAGGGGCTGATCACGCGACATATCTGCGCCAACGACCGGCGCGCGAAGCGGATTAAACTGACCGAGGCCGCAGCGCCGATTATCCGTGAGGTAGACAGCGTTATCAGTTCGACGCGGGGAGAAATCCTGAGCGGCATCAAGCCGGAAGAGGTGCAGCTGTTGGTGACGCTGATTAGCAAGCTTGAGCAGAACATTACCGATCTACAAAATAAACAATAATCTTTAAGATATTGCCCGATTACATTTACAGCAGCAAAAAATAAAACCGGAGGCCAGGGCCTCCGGTTTTACGTTGGAAAAAAGGCGTTGTTACAGCGGGGATACGGTAACCGTATTGCCGGAACGCGCCATACGCACGCGCTGACCCGGGCTGAACTTGGTGGCGCCTGCTTTCTGCACCACGACAATGTTGTCGCCTTTGGTGTCCGGACGGATTTCCAGTTCGACGCCGGAGGTACGGCCGGCAACGTCGCCAATCTGGTCGCCCGCCACGCCGCCGGCGACGGCGCCCGCTGCGGTGGCCAGGCTACGGCCGGTGCCGCCGCCGATCGTGTTGCCGAGGAAGCCGCCGATCACCGCGCCGCCGATGGTGCCGAGCATGTTAGAACCGCCTTCGCCCTGGATTTTCACCGGACGTACGGATACCAGCGTGCCGTAACTGGCCTGCTGCACCTGCTTCGCCTGTGCTGACGTATAAACGTCGCCGGACATGGAATCATTGGCACAACCGGCCAGCGTCAGCCCGGCAAGAGCAACAACGATAAGACGTTTGATCATATAAAACTCCTGATTTTTAGTATTCCATAACCTGGCCATCCCAGGCGAAATTCGGTGAAAGATAGACAAAGTATGGCTCAAAGCTGCGCAAATGCCTATAAGTCCGCGCAGCGCCGCACCTTACCGCTCTTTCCAGCATAAGCGTACACCGTTCAACCAATAATAAACGGTGGTTTAAATTTATCACACCCTCTCCCGTGTCGTTCAGGGGGAAACAGGCGCCTGGCGTGCGCTAAAAATAAACGTTTTCTCTCACAATCGCAAAAAAGACATCCTAATTCATGGCGTTAATAGATTAATTCTGGTTTATTTGTCTGAGTGACAACGATTAAGCATGCCCGCGATGGGTAAAGGATAGGTTTATGAAGTCAGGCCGCTATATCGGCGTTATGTCTGGCACCAGTCTGGATGGCGTGGACGTGGTGCTGGCCGCCATTGATGAACGTATGGTGGCGCAGCAGGCCAGTTACAGCCATCCGCTGCCGATTGCGCTCAAGCATGAGATCCTCGGCATGTGCCAGGGGCAGCCGACCACGGTGTCCGCCGTCGGGCAACTGGATGCCCGGCTGGGCACGCTGTTCGGTGAAGCGGTGCTGGGGCTGCTGGAGCAGACCGGCGTGCCGGCGCATGAGATTACCGCCATCGGCTGCCACGGACAGACCATCTGGCATGAGCCGGAAGGGGACACGCGCTTTTCGATGCAGCTGGGCGACAATAATCGTATCGCCGCGTTGACCAATATTACCACCGTCGGCGATTTCCGCCGCCGTGACATGGCCTACGGCGGGCAGGGCGCACCGCTGGTGCCGGCGTTTCATCAGGCGCTGCTGTCGCATCCGGCGGAGCGGCGCATGGTGCTGAACATCGGCGGCATCGCCAATTTATCCATGCTGCTGCCGGGAATGCCGGTGCGCGGCTTTGATACCGGGCCGGGCAATATGCTGATGGACGCCTGGATATGGCGCCATCGTCAGCAGCCGTATGACCAGGACGCGGTCTGGGCGATGAGCGGGCAGGTCTGCCTGCCGCTGCTGCAGCAGATGCTGGCGGACCCGTACTTTGCGTTGCCGGCGCCGAAGAGCACCGGCCGGGAGTACTTCAATATCGGCTGGCTGGAACAGCAGCTGGCGCAGTTGCCGGGCGTCGGAGCGGCGGACGTGATGGCCACGCTGGTGGAGCTGACCGCCGTCACCATCTGCGAGCAGGTGATGCTGGCCGGCGGCAGCGAGCGGCTGCTGGTGTGCGGCGGCGGGGCGCGCAATCCGCTACTGATGGCGCGCATGGCGGCATTGCTGCCCGGCACCGAGGTCAGCACCACCGACAGCTTCGGCATCAGCGGCGACGATATGGAAGCGCTGGCGTTTGCCTGGCTGGCGTTCCGTACCCTGTCCGGCCAGCCGGGCAACCTGCCGTCGGTGACCGGCGCCAGCCGCGAAACGCTGCTCGGTGGGATTTATCCGGTTTTCCCGTCGCACCGGCGTACGCTCTGTTAGGATAAAAACGATCGCCTGACTATTAAGGAATAACCCGATGAAAAAACTTCTTCTTGCCGGCCTGGCGCTGGCGCTCGGCGGGTGCAGTTATTTCCTGCCGCAGCAGAGTCAGGTGCTGCACTATCAGTGCGGCACCACGCCGCTGACCGTCGCGCTTAACGGTGAAGACAGCACGGCCAACCTGTTGCTGGATGGCCAGCAGCTGACGCTGAAGCAGCAGTTGGCCGCCTCCGGCGCCAAATACGGCGACGGCAAATATACGTTTTGGTCCAAGGGGCAGAGCGCATTCGTCGAACGCGACGATAAAGTGATTATGAGCGACTGCACGCTGGTGAACTGAGATGGTGCCCGGCGTGCGGTAAAGATTGAGATTATGGCGCGCCGGGCGCAGAATAACCCCACCTATTTTTCGGTTGGTTGATACACCAGATGTCTGATAACTCTCAGTTTGATGTCGCGGACCTGCGCCGCGAATACACCCGCGGCGGCCTGCGCCGTCAGGATCTTACGGCAAACCCCCTGGATCTGTTTGAGCGCTGGCTGCAGCAGGCCTGCGAAGCGCGCCTGGCCGACCCGACCGCCATGTGCGTGGCGACGGTGGATGAGCAAGGGCAGCCGTATCAGCGTATTGTCCTGCTGAAGCACTATGACGACAAAGGGCTGGTGTTTTATACCAACCTTGGCAGCCGCAAGGCGCAGCAACTGGCGCATAACCCGAAAATCAGCCTGCATTTTCCCTGGCATACGCTGGACCGGCAGGTCAGTTTCCTCGGCACGGCGGAGCGCCTGTCGACGCTGGAGGTGATGAAATACTTCAGCAGCCGGCCAAAAGACAGCCAGATCGGCGCCTGGGTGTCGCAGCAGTCGACGCGTATTTCGGCGCGCGGCGTGCTGGAGAGCAAGTTCCTTGAGCTGAAGCAGAAATTCCAGTCCGGCGAGGTGCCGCTGCCCAGTTTCTGGGGCGGTTTCCGCGTCAGGTTCGATTCCGTCGAGTTCTGGCAGGGCGGCGAACACCGTTTACATGACCGTTTCCTGTACCAGCGCGACGGCAATGACTGGAAAATTGACCGACTGGCGCCCTGACGCGCAGAAAATACCGTTAAGCGCTGGCAGAGTTGAGGCCGGCGCTTTATTCTATGCGCTTCATTCCGATTTTATTATTCCGCCACTGGGCGGAAGGCCGTGTACCGGCAAAGGTGCATTCGTTTATACATGGAGAACTTGATGGCTAGCATCAACCTGATTCAACAATTGCAAGAGCGGGGCCTGGTGGCCCAGGTGACGGACGAGGAAGCGTTAGCAGAGCGACTGGCGCAAGGGCCAATTGCGCTGTATTGCGGCTTCGATCCGACCGCTGACAGCTTGCATTTGGGCCATCTGGTGCCGTTGCTGTGCCTGAAGCGTTTTCAGCTCGCCGGTCACAAACCGGTGGCGCTGGTGGGCGGGGCGACCGGCCTGATCGGCGATCCGAGTTTCAAGGCGGCGGAACGCAAGCTGAACACCACGGATACCGTTAACGAGTGGGTGGAGAAGATCCGCAAACAGGTGTCGCCGTTCCTCGATTTCGACTGCGGCGACAACAGCGCCATCGCTGCCAATAACTACGACTGGTTCGGCGATATGAACGTGCTGACCTTCCTGCGCGACATCGGCAAGCACTTTTCCGTTAACCAGATGATCAACAAAGAAGCGGTGAAGCAGCGTCTGAACCGTGACGACGTCGGCATCTCCTTTACCGAGTTCTCCTACAACCTGCTGCAGGGTTACGACTTTGCCGAGCTGCACCGTCGTCATCAGGTGGTGCTGCAGATCGGCGGTTCCGACCAGTGGGGCAACATTACCTCCGGCATCGACCTGACTCGCCGTATGCATCAACAGCAGGCGTTCGGTCTGACCGTACCGCTGATCACCAAGGCGGACGGCACCAAGTTCGGCAAAACCGAAGGCGGCGCGGTATGGCTGGCACCGGAAAAAACCAGCCCGTACAAGTTCTACCAGTTCTGGATCAACACCGCGGATGCGGACGTGTACCGCTTCCTGAAGTTCTTCACCTTTATCAGCCTGGAAGATATCAACGCGCTGGAAGAAGAGGACCGCAACAGCGGCAAGGCGCCGCGCGCCCAGTACGTGCTGGCGGAAGAAGTGACCCGCATGGTGCACGGCGAAGAGGGGCTGGCGGCAGCGCAGCGCATTACCCAGAGCCTGTTCTCCGGCGCGCTGCATGAGATGACCGAAGCCGATTTCGCGCAGCTGGCGCAGGACGGTATGCCGTCGGTCAAGCTGGATAAAGACGCCGATCTGCAGCAGGCGCTGGTCAATGCCGAACTGGTGCCGTCACGCGGCCAGGCGCGCACCATGATCGGTTCTAACGCGGTGAGCGTGAACGGCGATAAACAGTCCAACGCGGAATACGTTTTCAGCGACGACGACCGTCTGTTCGGCCGCTACACGCTGCTGCGTCGCGGTAAAAAACACTATTGCCTGGTTGAGTGGCAGTAATCGTAACTAACAGAAAGGGGCCCGCAGCGGCCCCTTTGTCATTACCCGGCCAGGAACGGCACGCTTCCGGCCTTTGAGATTTACGCACGCCAATGAAAAACATTCTTTCCATTCAATCACACGTGGTGTTCGGTCATGCCGGCAACAGCGCCGCGGAGTTCCCCATGCGCCGCATGGGCGTCAACGTCTGGCCGCTGAATACCGTGCAGTTTTCCAACCATACGCAGTACGGGCGCTGGACCGGCTGCGTGATGCCCGCCAGCCACCTGAGCGAGATCGCCCAGGGCATCGCGGATATCGACCAGCTGCAGCGCTGCGACGCGGTGCTGAGCGGCTATATCGGTTCTCCCGAACAGGGCAGCCATATTCTGGATATCGTGCGCCAGGTGAAACAGGCGAATCCCGACGCCTGGTATTTTTGCGATCCGGTGATGGGTCACCCGGAAAAGGGCTGCATCGTAGCGCCGGGCGTGGCGGAGTTTCTGTGCCAGCAGGCGTTGCCGTGCAGCGATATGGTTGCGCCGAACGTGCTGGAACTGGAACAGCTCAGCCAGCGTGAGATCGCCTCCGTCGATCAGGCGGTTGACGCCGCGCGCGCGTTGATTGCGCGCGGGCCGAAAGTGGTGCTAGTGAAACACCTGAGCCGCGCCGGCTATCGCAGCGATGATTTTGAGATGCTGCTGGTGACGGCGAAGGAAGCCTGGCATATCAGCCGTCCGCTGGTGGATTTCGGCAGCCGTCAGCCGGTGGGCGTGGGTGATTTGACCAGCGGCCTGCTGCTGGTGGATCTGCTGCAGGGCAAGGCGCTGGACCAGGCGCTGGAGCACGTGACGGCGGCGGTGTATGAAGTGATGCTGACCACTAAGGAAATGGGCGAGTATGAACTGCAGGTTGTTGCCGCGCAGGATTATATCGTCAACCCGCGCTGCCATTTTGCGGCGGTGAAGCTCGGGGCATAATATTTTCCCCGCCGTTGCGGCGGGGACGACAAATATTTACTGCAAGCCTTCGGCATTCAACGCTGCGGCGACCGCCGGGCGCGCCGCCACACGTTTCATATAAGCGGCCAGGTGCGGGTAATGCTGCAGATCGAACTGCAGCGCTACCGCCCAGCGCAGTACGGTAAACAGGTAGGCGTCCGCCACGCAGAAGCGGCTGCCCAGCAGGTAGTGTTGCTGCGCCAGCACGTCGTCGAGATAGTGGAAATGCTGCTCCAGCTTGGCGCGCGCCATCGCCAGATACGCTTCCGGCGTTTTAGGGTTGAACAGCGGGCTAAAGCCCTTGTGCAGCTCCGTAGCAACAAAGTTCAGCCACTCGATCGTATGGTAGCGCGACAGCGTGCCCGCCGGCGGAATCAGTTGGCGATCGGGCACCCGATCCGCCAGATACTGCACTATTGCCACGCCTTCGGTCAGCAGACTGCCGTCATCCAGCAGCAGTGCCGGAACCTGTCCTTTAGGGTTAATCGCCAGATAGTCGGCGCCGCTCTCGGTGGTTTTGTTGGCCAGATCGACTTTTTCCGCGGTGAAGTCCAGCCCCGCTTCGCGCAGCACGATATGCGGAGACAGGGAACAGGCGCCGGCTTTATAGAACAGTTTCATCATTTGACTCCTTGATAAGGATAAAAGGCGTGCGTGCCTAACCCTTTATCCTAGCGCCGCCGCGATGAAATTGCCGCGCTTCAGCTAACAAATTTCACTGACGGCTTCATCCTGCGGCTGCAGTTGCGCCAGCGTGGCGGCAATTTGCTGCTGCAGCGCCAGCGGCGCGGTTTGCATCGGCGCGCGCAGCTCGTTGCGCAGCAGCCCCTGCTGCGCCAGCGCCGCTTTCACCGGCGCCGGGTTGGCGAAACTGAACATCTGACGGATCATCGGCAGCAGTGCGTAGAAGTTGGCGCGCGCGGCGGGCAGATCGCCGTCGGCGACCTGTTGCACCAGCTGCACAAAGCGCTCCGGGTACAGATGTGCCGACGCGGAGATCGCCCCGGTGCCGCCGAGGCACAGCGTGGAGAGAATCAGGTTGTCCTCGCCGGTCAGCACGTCAATCTCGCCGTCGTCGATCAGCGCCATGGTGACGTCCGGATTGCCGCCGCACTCTTTGATGGCTTTCACCTGCGGGTGGCGGGCAATCTGACGCAGCGTGTCCAGCTCAAGGGTGACGCCGGTGCGATAAGGCACGTTGTACAGGATCACCGGCACGTGCGACGCGTCGGCCAGCGTGGTGAAGTACTCAACCAGCCCGGACTGCGACGGACGGATGTAATAAGGTGCGGGAACCAGCACGCCGGCAATGTCGCGCTGTGCAATCGCCTGCTGCATCTGCAGGGTGGCGGTCAGATTGTTGCCGGCCAGCCCCATGACGACCTGGTGCGCCGGCGCCACCTCCAGCACCGCGTCCAGCACCGCCAGTTGCTCCTCTTTATCGAGCGCGGCGGCTTCGCCGGTGGTGCCGCACACCACCAACCCGTCGACGCCGGTGGCCAGCAGATGCTGCGCCAGGCGTTTTAGCGCGGGGAAATCGACGTTGTGTTGATTAAACGGGGTGACTAACGCTACCCAAATACCGGAAAAAGAGGCCATAAAAATTCCTTCTGAGTGACCGTGAGAGAGGCCAGATGAAAAAGCAGCGAATGGGCGTTGCGCGTCGTGCTGCCAGCTCATCTGACAGGACAGCGCCCCGGTCAGATGAGCGGCTGCTTCTGCAATGTATCGATCAGACCGCCGGCAAACATCGACGCACTCGGGCGGTATGTCGGGGGATGGTGCAGCGGCATGATGGCGTTCTCATAACGGGATAATAGGGGATGATGATGAATACTCCCGATCGGGCTGTCAATTTATAACAGGTTGATAACATTGTTATTCATGATGGCCGAAGGCTGATGAGTTTCGCTAATAGCGCGGTGCGGGCAATAAAAAACCCCGCATGGCGGGGTCAGAGGCTCAGCCATACTTTCTGGCGAACTCTTCGTCGGACTGGCACAGATAGAGAATAAACTCAATAAAGGAGATGACGGACGGAATCAGCGTCCAGCAGAAAATCAGATACAGGAACCCCTGGCCGATTTTACCCAAATAGAATTTATGTACGCCGAACGTGCCGAGAAAGAACGCCAGAAGCGCGGCGGCAATGCGGTTTTTCTCGCCGGGAATAGGCTGTGGCGCGCCGCAGTGCGGGCAACTTCTTGCCGTTTCGTGAATTTCCTTACCGCAGCCGCGGCAAAATACCATCTTGCTCATGATTGATTCCATCTATCAAGGCCGCGTCCAGCGGCGGATTGCAACGGCAGGAATGATAACGCTATTTTGCTGGGCTGCACAGCAGAGAGGGCGATCGCCGTCTGAGATCAGACATCGTCCCGGACGCCGAATTTACGGTCAAACTCGCGCCGGTAGGCGCGCGCCTTGTTGCGATCGCGGATCCACAGATAACCGCACACCAGCGCCACCGCGCCGGAAAACACCATATTACGCATATCCTGGTCATAACAGTACACCAGCAGGGTATCCAATGCGGCGATCAGCGCAAACCATTTATAGACGTGGGACTGCCGCCGCGTTGCCGCGTTCAGGCGTTTCAACTGTCTGGCTTCATCGAGCACTGGTTTTTTCTGCATGATTTTCCTGTCTGGGATTTTTATTAGAAATAAATTAGCAGAGATTTGATGATTACCGAACCGGTTAATCTGAGTTTTTTCTGAGTGATGACGGCGGAGAGGGGCAGATCGGCATGCCGGGAAGATGCTTTTACTACCCGGTCGCTTGTTTATTCTGATAATGTGATTTTTTATTCACCCCCGGAGGGCGGTATGATCGTTCGTACCTGGCACGGCTGCGTGCCGCAACAACATCGGCAGGGTTTTGCCGATCATCTGGCTGTCACAGGCGTGCAGCATGCTAAGGCAACGGCTGGAAACTGTGGCGCTTTTGTCCGGCAGGAACTGCAGGGCGACTACGTGCACTTTTTTCTGGCTACGTATTGGGAGTCGCTGGAGGCCATCAGGCAATTTGCCGGCGAGCATTATCAACAGGCGGTCACTTATCCGGATGATGAGGCATATGGTTTGATTTCAGACCCCTATGTTTTTCAGCATCGGGTGACGGAGATAGCCGCACTGTAACCACCGCGAGGAGAATGTGATGAACCATCGAACGTTACGACCGGAAGAGTTGGTGCAACAGCAGCTTGAGGCTCACAACGCGCGGGATATCGACGCTTTTCTCGCCTGTTGGGCTGAAGATGCGCAGTACTATCAACATCCTGACAAGCTGCTGGCCAGCGGCAAGGCGGAACTTCGCGAGTACCATATCGCGCGCTTTCGCGAGCCGAGCCTGTTTGCCGAGCGCGTAAAGCGTATTGTGGTTGCCAATAAAGTGGTCGATCAACTGCGGGTGACGCGTAATTTTCCCAACGGACGCGGCAGTATGGACGTGCTGGTGATTTATGAGATTACCCAGGGGAAAATCGCCCGCGCCTGGATCACCGTTGGCCCCTGCGTGGTAGACGAAGGGGCGCTGTGACGCCGCTTACAGCGCGATAACGGCTTCGATCTCAACGTTCACATCTGCAGAAAACAGCGCGCTGACGGCCAGCAGGGAGCAGGCCGGCAGCGCGCCGGTCAGTTTATCCGCCAGCACCGGACGCACCGACGGCAGGTCGGCGATATCGGTCAGAAACACCGTCAGTTTAATCAGCGTTGCCAGGCTGCCGCCCTCATAACGGGCAATGGCGTCCAGCTGTTGCAAAACGGCCTGCGTTTGCCGTGCGGCCGTCTCTCCCTGCGCCTCGCCGCCGAATGCCGTCAGCCCGGAAACGTACAACAGATCGCCATGGCGTACCGCATGCACATACGGGCCGCCGGGCGCGGTTAAAAATGGGTAATTAATGCGTTTTAGTTCAGACATACGTAATTTCCCCTTAAGGCGAAGGCAATAAAATCGATACACTGGGCTGACGGGGCGACATAATGTGCGCCCGCACTTTCAGCTATCAAGATGCGAGAGGGCGATGAATCAGGCTTTTACTCCTTACCTGCAGCGCTGGGCGCTGACGCCGGACGGTAAGGCATTTGAAACCCATAGTAGCCTATTGATGCCGGTGCGCCACCAGGGGGCGCCGGCGATGTTGAAAATTGCCCGTGAGCCGGAGGAAAAATTCGGCGCACGGCTGATGTGCTGGTGGCAGGGCGACGGCGCGGCGCAGGTGCTGGCCTGTCACGGTGATGCCCTGCTGCTGGAGCGCGCGCAGGGGGCGCAGTCGCTGACGCAGCTGGTGCGTGCCGGTGATGACGAGCGGGCAACGGCAATCCTGTGCCAGGTGGTCGCCCGGCTGCACAAACCGCGCGCGCAGCCGCTGCCGACGCTGATAGCGCTGGACCAGTGGTTTGGTTCGCTGTGGCCGGCGGCGCAGGCGCACGGCGGCATGCTGCGGCTGAGCGCCAGCGTGGCGGCGGAACTGCTGGGCAGCCCGCGCGAGCAGTGCGTGTTGCATGGCGATATCCACCATGACAACGTGCTGGATTTCGGCGAGCGCGGCTGGCTGGCCATCGATCCCAAGCGCCTGTATGGCGAGCGCGGTTTTGATTACGCCAATATCTTCTGCAATCCCAATTACGGTATCGCCACCGATCCGCAGCGCTTTCAGCGGCGCGTTGAGCAGGTATGCACGTTGGCCGGCTTTGAGAAGCGGCGTCTGCTGCAGTGGATCCTGGCCTGGGCCGGGCTGTCCGCAGCCTGGTTTATGGAGGACGGCGATACGGCGGATATCGATTTTCGCGTGGCTGAACTGGCGGCGACCGCGCTGGGGCTGTCGCCGCCGGACGACTCAGGGTTCATCCTGCCAGTAATCGAGCGACGCTGAAGGACGCTGCAGATAGCGCGCCTGATAATCGCCGGTAAACGCCATGGCCTGATACTTGCCGGAATCCGGGTACTCCACCAGCTCCGGCTGTTCGCGGGTACTGATGGAAAGATAGGTCAGCGGCGCATCGGAGCTATTGATGAGCTGGTGAGGATAGTCCGGCCCCGGCGGGATAAAAATGGTATCGCCGGCGCTGACCGGCAGCATTTCGCCGGCCACGCGCAGGGTGCCACAGCCTTCCAGAATGATAAACATCTCTTCCTGCCCGTAGTGGAAATGATAAGGGCAGGAGCGTTTGCCGGGGGCGACGGTATCGATGGAGGCACCGAGCTTGCTGGCGGCGGTGCCGGTACCCAGCCGCGCTGACAGGCTGTCGTACAGCGGCGGCCGGCTGTCGTGGCGTTTGGCGATCTGATGGTAATTGCGGATCAGTTTCTGGCGTAGCTGTGCGGCATGTTCAGACATAGATTCGTTACCCCGTCACTTATTCGTGGAGTGAGCGTTGTACAAGCAGAGCCGGCCAACGCGCTGGATCTCAGTTAACCAGAATATCCGCCCGGATGCGACCCGTCTTCAGCGCATTGCCCGTGCCGGCCACGCCAGCAGCAGATGGGCGAATACGCCGCCAACCAGCCCCCAGAACGCCGCACCGACGCCAAACAACGTAATACCGGAAGCGGTGATAAGAAAAGTAATCAGCGCAGCGTCGCGCTGCCGTTCATCGTGTAGAGCACGTTGCAGACTGCCGCCAATGGCGCCCAGCAGCGCCAGCCCGGCGATAGTGTGGATCAGCGCCACAGGCAGCGCGCTGAGCAGCAGACCGATAGCGCCGCCGAATAGCCCGGCCAGCAGGTAAAAGCCGCCGGCCGCCATCGCGGCCAGATAGCGTCGTTTCGGATCCGGGTGCGCGTCCGGCCCCATACAGATGGCGGCGGTAATTGCGGCGATGCAGACGGAAAAACCGCCGAACGGCGCCAGCAACAACGCGGTAAGCGCGGTCCAGCTAATCAGCGGCGAGGTGGGAACCTGATAGCCGGCGGCGCTGAGCGTGGCAATCCCCGGCGCATTCTGCGACGCCATGGTGACGATAAAGAACGGAACGCCGATCCCTAGTAGTGTAGAGAGACTGAACTGCGGCGCGATAAACTCGGGCGGTGCGATGGCGCCGTGTAACGGTATCGGCGCGATCGTGCCCTGCAGCGCGGCGACCGCCAGCCCGGCCAGCAGCGTCAGCACAATGGCGTAACGCGGCAGCAGACGGCGCGCCAGCAGATAAGCCAGACACATGGAGCCGGCCAGCGGCAGGTTGCTCTGCAGCGCGCCGAAGGCGTCTAGCCCGAAGCGCAGCAGAATGCCCGCCAGCATCGCGGCGCAGATCGACGGCGGAATAATATGCATCAGCCGGGCGAACAGTCCGGTGACGCCACACAACAGAATCAGCCCGGAGGCGAAGATAAACACGCCGATGGCTTCCGGCAGCGAGGTGCCGGGCAGGCTGGTCACCAGCAGTGCCGCGCCGGGGGTTGACCAGGCGGTGAGAATCGGCGTGCGGTAATACCATGACAGCCCCAGTGAACTGACGCCCATCGCCAGCCCGAGCATACTCAGCCAGCCGCCGATTTGCTGCGCGCTGGCGCCGGCGGCCGCAGCCGCCTGAAAGATAATCGCCGCCGAACTGGTATAGCCTACCAGTACGGCGACAAAGCCGGCGATCAATGCCGGCAGGAATATGCCGTTTGCCCGTTTCATCCTATCCCCTGGTGTTTGTGCGTTATAGCGCACGATTGCGCCGAGCATAGCACTGTGCGTTATAGCGCACAAGGCGCTATAATCGGCCCAGCAATGCGAGGAGAAACTATGCAACCAATGAGCGGCCATCTGGCGCAAACCCTGAAAGCACTGCGTCATCAGCGCGGTTGGAGCCTGAGCCAGACTGCCGATCAAACCGGCGTCAGCAAGGCAATGCTGGGACAAATTGAGCGTGAGGAGTCCAGCCCGACGGTGGCGACGCTGTGGAAAATCGCCACCGGTTTTAACGTGGCGTTTTCCGCTTTTCTGGCGCCGTCATCGCCGCCTACGCCGACGCTGCACCGTCAGGGAGCGCTGCCGGCCTTTATGCAGGAGAACGCCGCCATGCGTGTGACGCCGCTGTTCCCGTTTGACGCGCAACTGGGCTTTGATATGTTCGCCATCGAGCTGGCGCCCGGCGCCTTCAGCGAATCGACGCCCCACGAGCCGGGGGTGATCGAACATGTGGTGGTGCTGAGCGGCGAGTTGGAGCTGGCGATCGACGATTGCTGGCACCGTCTGGCGGCCGGTGAGGCGATGCGCTTTCAGGCCGACCGTCCCCATGCCTACCGCAATAGCAGTGCGCAGGCGGTGCATATTCACGATCTGATCCATTACCCGCGTACTTAACCCGCTCGCCGCGTTTTGACAGCGTGGCGCTGAATGGGTAGTTTGTTGATAATCACTCTCATTTGATTGTTTAACCGTGCCGGTTATGCCGCACAGCAAAAGGAGCTTGATGGTGCCGTTCGCTAATCGACGTCAATTTCTTAAACTCGGTGCACAAACCGCAGGAGCCGTTATCGCCATGACTTCACTGCCTAACAGTATCCGTCTTGCCATGGCGGGCGCGCAGCCGCCCGCTGACGATCAGCTGTGGCTGGAACCCTTGCAGGGGAGCGAAGCGCTCAACTGGGTCAAACAGCAGAATCAGCGCACGCTGCAGCAGTTTGCGCAGGGCAGCGCCTTTCCGCAGTTGGAAAAACAGGTGCTGGATATTCTGAATAAAGAGACGCAGATCCCCTGGGTCACCAAATTTGGCGACTATTACTACAACTTCTGGCAGGACCAGAAAAATCCGCGCGGCCTGCTGCGGCGCGCCACGCTGGACGAGTACCGCAAGCCGCAGCCAGTCTGGGAAACGGTGCTGGATATCGATGCGCTGGGCAAAGCGGAAGGGAAAGAATGGGTGTATCACGGTTCGCAGTCGCTGGAGCCAGAACATCGCTATTGCCTGATTAATCTGTCGCCGGACGGCGGCGATGCGGTGGAAGTGCGCGAGTTTGATTTACACAACAAACGCTTTGTCGAGCAGGGGTTCCGCCTGCCGGCGGCGAAAAGCGTGGTGTCCTGGGCCAGCGCCGACGAACTGTTCGTCGCCACCGATTTCGGCAGCGGCTCACTGACCCAGTCCGGCTACCCGCGTACGGTGAAGCGCTGGCGGCGGGGTACGCCGCTGGACAGTGCGGAAACGCTGTATCAGGCGCAGCCGGAGGATATGCGCGCCTATGCGTATCACGACGATACGCCCGGTTTTGAGCGCGACTATATCGTGCGCATGATCGACTTCTATCGGCAGGAAACCTTCTTGCTACATGCCAACGGCGAACAGCAGCGTATTGAGGTGCCGTCTGATGCGGAGATCAACAGCCACCGCGACTGGCTGCTGATTAAACCGAGAAACGACTGGCAACTGGAGGGGCGGACTTATCCAGCCGGCGCGCTGCTGGCAGCCAAATTCGACGACTATCTGGCCGGCAGGCGGAAGCTGGAAGTCCTGTTTACCCCCAGCGCCAACCAGGCGCTGAGCGGCTATAGTACGACGCGCGACCACCTGATCGTCGGCATTATGCAGGATGTGGCCAACCGCCTGGAGGTGCTGACGCCGCAGGGTGACAGCTGGCACTCCCGGCCGCTGGGCGTACCGGTCGAATTGAGCACCGTCGCCGCCGGCGGCATTGACAATAAGACCAATGATTATTTCCTGACGGTCAGCGGATTCCTGCAGCCGACGTCGCTGTATCTGGGCAGTCTGGACGATGAGGACGAACCTGAACTGCTGAAGCAGGCGCCGCAGGACTTTGCCGCCGATAAGTATCAGGTCAGCCAGCACTTTGCGACGTCGCAAGACGGCACGCGGGTGCCGTATTTCCAGGTGGCGCGTAAAGGGCTGCGACTGGACGGTGATAACCCGACGCTGCTGTATGGTTACGGCGGCTTCGACGTTTCCTTGCTGCCGAGCTATCTGGGGGCGCGCGCGCCGACCTGGCTGGAGCGGGGCGGCGTGTATGTTATCGCCAATATTCGCGGCGGCGGCGAGTACGGCCCGGCCTGGCACCGGGCGGCGCTGAAGCAGAACCGCCATCGCGCCTATGAGGATTTTGCCGCCGTGGCGCAGGATTTGATGGACAGAAAAGTGACATCGTCACGCAAGCTGGCGGCGCGCGGCGGCAGTAACGGCGGCCTGCTGGTCGGCAATAT
This sequence comes from Serratia rhizosphaerae, assembly GCF_009817885.1. Lineage (NCBI taxonomy): Bacteria > Pseudomonadati > Pseudomonadota > Gammaproteobacteria > Enterobacterales > Yersiniaceae > Serratia > Serratia rhizosphaerae. Next base: position 4,912,357 of record NZ_CP041764.1, on the reverse strand, counting down.
GCTGACGCACTATCCGCAGCTGTTCGGTTGTATCGTCTGTGAGGTGCCGCTGCTGGATATGCGGCGCTACACCAAGCTATCGGCCGGTGCGTCGTGGATTGCCGAATACGGCGACCCGGACAAGGCGCAGGAGTGGGAATATATCCGCACCTTCTCGCCGTACCATAACCTGAAGGCGGACGTTGCCTATCCACCGGTGCTGTTCCTGACCGCCACCAGCGACGACCGGGTCAATCCGGCCCATGCGCGTAAAATGGCGGCGCGTATGCAGCAGATGGGCTATCAGCAGGCGTACTTTTATGAAAATACCGCCGGCGGCCACAGCGCCGCGGCGGATAAGCAACAGTCGGCGTTTAACGCCGCGCTGGTCAGCGAGTTCCTTTGGCACAGCCTGAACGGCGCAGGCTAGGCGGTAGGGTAAACGACAGCATAAAAAAAGCCGGTCAGCTGACCGGCTTTTTTGTGCATCAGGAGCAATCAGTGGCTGGCAGAGGTCGCCGGCGCTTTCTGCGTGGCGTCCTCGGGGTTGTCCAGCGTCATGCGGTGCAGCTTCGGCGCGGTCAGCATCATCAGGATGGCGATCACCCCGGTCGCGATGCCGATCTGCAGGAAGACGTGGCTGTAAACCGCCAGTGAAGCGTGAGCGTCGTTAAGCTCGCCGGCCGGCGTAGCGGTCAGACCGGCCACTTTACCGGCGATCAGCGCGGCGGCGGCGGTGGTCAGGAACCAGGAGCCCATGATAAAGCCCATCAGACGCTGTGGCACCAGCTGCGCCACCATCGCCAGACCCAGGCCGGAAATCATCAGCTCGCCGATGCTCTGCAGCGCGTAGCTCAGAATCAGCCAGTTAACGGATACGATACCGGCGTCGTTAGCGAAGCTGGCGCCCCAAGGCAGCACCAGGAAAGCGCCGGAACACAGGATCATGCCGAAGGCGAATTTGTGCGGCATCGGCAGGCGGTCGCCCATTTTATTGTACAGGGCCGCCAGAATCGGGCTGGCCACCATGATCCAGAACGGGTTCAGCGCCTGATACTGTTCCGGTTCAAAAGGAATGCTCAGAATGCTGTGCTCCACGTTATGGATCGCAAAGAAATTCAGCGAGGTCGGCATCTGGGCATACAGCACGAAGAACACCACCGCTTCCAGCATCAGCAGGAAGGCGACGATCATCTTGCGGCGCGCGGCGCCCTGCATGGTGAAGGTCTCTTTGGCGAACACCAGCACGATGCCGGCAGAGATAATCGCCAGCGCCCAGCGGGCGATCGTCTGGTTGTGCAGCAGCCAGGTGGAGATGGCGACCAGCGCTACGATGCCTACCAGCACCATCAGCAGCTTCGGCAGGTGCAGCGGCTTGAAGTCCGGCTTGGAGCCGTGCTGCTTCACCCACTTCTTGCACATCATAAAGTTGACCAGAGTGATCAGCATACCGACCACGCTCAGGGAGAAGGCGACGCTCCAGCCATATTTGGCCGCCAGCCACGGGGTAGCCAGCATCGACATAAAGGAACCGATGTTCACCGACATGTAATACATGGTGAAGGCGCCGTCCAGGCGCGGGTCATCTTTCTCATAGCAGGTGGACAGCAGCGAGGACGGGTTGGCCTTGAACAGGCCGCTGCCGACGGCGATGGCCGCCATACCGAGGTAAACCCAGAAAATATCGTGGCCGGAGTAGGCCACCATGGCATAACCGGCCGCCAGCACCAGCGCTCCCAGCACGATGACGCGTTTGGTGCCGAGCACTTTATCCCCCAGCCAGCCGCCGATGGCGACAAAGCCATAGACCAGGGCGCTGAACGAGGAGAACAGGGTGATGGAGTCGGCTTCGCTCAGGCCGAGCATCTTGACCAGATACACCGCCATGATGCCCTGCAGGCCGTAGTAGCCGAAGCGTTCCCAGAGTTCGATAGAGAAGATCAGGTAGAATGCTTTCGGCTGCTTAAAAGCATTAAGGCTGATGTCTTCCGGGTGTTTGTTGTTTGCTGTTGACACAAGTACCTCGATTTTTCACAACCCGTCATAAGTGACAGGAAAATACAAAAGGTGATGCCGAAAGCATCCTTCTGCGTTGTTATAAGATGGGATGACGGCGGTTAATGTTCACTATCTTTGTCAACCTGGCAAGCTATTTGTCATATTCGGTTACATATAACGACGAGGCAGGGAAACAACTATGTTGCAAATGTTATGCAGAATTAACGTTTGAGTTTTTTTGATTTGCCGAGCTTTTGTTTTGTTTAAAAGATATTCAAGCCGCCTCTAGTGATATGTTCTGCTATTCGGATTTTTTTTAGACCATATCAATAGGTGTGAGTGATAATCTGTTGCAATGTCATGCATATCGCTTGTTTTGCGGAATTATAGAAATCTCGCAAAACTTGTAGCTAAGTTGTGAATGCATTGTTTCATCTGAATCGTGATACAGGCCGCAATTTTATGCTAATTTTTCGCTTGAAATTAAGTGGAATATCAGATTCTGCGGAAATCCACGATCTTGCCGAGGTTAATGCTGCGCAATATCACATTTTTGATAAAAAAGAGGCGTCAATAGGGGGAGGCCGGGCGTGGTATGCGCCCGGCGGCAGATCAGGCGTCCGGGTAGACTTTTTCTTTATATTCGCACAGGTCTTCAATCAGGCAGGAACCGCAGCGCGGCTTACGTGCGATGCAGGTATAACGCCCGTGCAGAATCAGCCAGTGGTGGCAGTCGACCTTGAACGCGGCCGGCACCACCTTCAGCAGCTTCTCTTCAACCTGGTCGACATTTTTGCCCGGTGCGAAGCCGGTGCGGTTGCTGACGCGGAAAATATGGGTATCGACAGCGATGGTCGGCCAGCCGAAGGCGGTATTCAGCACCACGTTGGCGGTTTTACGGCCGACGCCGGGCAGTGCTTCCAGCGCCGCGCGATCTTCCGGCACTTCGCCGTCGTGCTGTTCCAGCAGAATGCGGCAGGTCTTAATCACATTCTCCGCCTTGCTGTTAAACAGGCCGATGGTCTTGATGTACTCTTTAACGCCGTCCACGCCGAGCGCCAGCATGGCCGCCGGCGTATTGGCCACCGGATACAGCTTGGCGGTGGCCTTGTTGACGCTGACGTCGGTGGCCTGCGCCGACAGCAGCACGGCGATCAGCAACTCAAACGGCGTGCTGAATGTCAGCTCGGTGGTAGGGTGCGGGTTGTTGTCACGCAGCCGGGTCAGTATTTCCAGACGTTTTTGCTTATTCATGAGGCTTTCTCTGGCTCTCCGTGCTCCGGCGCCGCGTCGGCGATTGCCTGCGCCTTGCGCGCTTTCATTTTCTCATCAATCACATATTTTGCCGCCAGCATCAGTCCGAGGCCGATAAAGGCGCCCGGCGGCAGCATCGCCAGCAGCAGCGGGCTGTCGAAATGCACCACTTCAATACGCAGCACCTTGGCCCAGTTGCCCAGCAGCATATCGGCGCCGTCAAACAGCGTCCCGTTGCCGATCAGCTCACGCATTGAACCGAGCACGAACATCGCGCCGGTGGCGCCCAGGCCGATAAACAGGCCGTCGATCAGCGCCAGGTTGACTGGCTTTCTGGCGGCGACCGCTTCGGCGCGGCCGACCACGATGCAGTTGGTGACGATCAGCGGAATAAAAATCCCCAGCGACTGGTACAGGCCGAAGGCATAGGCGTTGATCAACATCTGCACGATGCTGACCGCGGCGGCGATAATCATCACATAGATCGGGATGCGCACTTCACTCGGCACCAGCCGCCGCAGGGCGGAGATGGAGCCGTTGGTGATCATCAGCACCAGCGTGGTCGCCAGCCCGAGGCCGAGGGCGTTGGTGGCGGTAGAGGTCACCGCCAGCAGCGGGCACAGCCCCAGCAGCTGCACCAGCGCGGAGTTGTTCTTCCACAACCCCTGAATCATTAACTCTTTTGCTTCACTCATTGGCTGCTCCACAGGCAGGTAAGTGGTCAAGTTTAGGCGGCAGCGTCTCCATATACAGCGCGGTGCGGCGCACGGCGTTGACTACCGCACGCGGCGTGATGGTGGCGCCGGTGAACTGGTCAAACATACCGCCGTCCTTTTTCACCGCCCAGCGCTTATCATCCGGCCCTTCGATTTTCTGGTTGCTGAAGAAGGTGATCCAGTTGCTGAGGCGCAGCTCGATTTTATCACCCAGGCCCGGCGTTTCATGGTGCTCAACCACCCGGCTGCCGAAGACGGTGCCGCTGAAATCAGCGCCGACCAGCAGTTTTATCGCGCCGGAGTAGCCGTCCGGCGCGGTGGTTTCCAGCGCGGCACCCACCGGTTTGCCCTGTTTGCGCGCCAGATACAGCCGGTGTGCGGCCGTGTCACCCAGCGCCGGATCTCTGACCAGATAGCACTCCGTCTGCATATCATTATCGTAATGTTCAGGCGGCAGCACCTGATCGAGCAGCGTTTTTTGCTGCAGCGCCGCCTGATGGGCGATGGTTTTTTGGGTCAACCCATTGACCACCGCGGTCATGCCGGTGGTGGCTGCGGCGAACAGGGCCAGCGTGGTGCCATGCTTGCGCATTGATTTTAGCATGATGGCTCCTTAGCGATGGCCGTAAACACGCGGCTGCGTGTAGTGATCGATCAGCGGTACGGTGATATTAGCCAGCAGCACCGCGAAGGCCACGCCGTCCGGGTAGCCGCCGTAAACGCGAATCAGCCAGACCAGTACGCCGATCAGGGCGCCGTAAATCAGGCGGCCTTTCGGCGTGGTGGAGGCGCTGACCGGATCGGTGGCGATAAAGAACGCGCCGAGCATGGTGGCGCCGGAGAACAGATGGATCAGCGGCGACGCCTGATGCGCCGGGTCAAGCTGCCAGGCCAGGGCAGAGCACAGCCCGATGGCGGCCAGCATGCTGAACGGAATCTGCCAGTGGATCAGCTTGCGCCCCAGCATAAACAGCCCGCCGGCGAGGAAACCGAGGTTCACCCACTGCCAGCCGATGCCGGCCAGCGCGCCGCCGAATATCGGCGTCTGCATCACCTGTTCTACCGAATGGCCGCTGCGCAGGCCGGTTTTGAAGCCGTCCAGCGGCGTGGCCTGGCTGACGCCGTCAACGCCCAGTTGCAGCTGGTGCAGGGAAAGCCCCTGGCCGGTCTGGCCGCTGAAAATACTCAGCAGCACATCATGAAACGGCAACCCTTCGGCGCGCAGCGCTTCCGGCGGTAACCAGCTGGTCATCTGTACCGGGAAGGAGATCAACAGTACCACGTAGCCGACCATCGCCGGGTTGAACGGGTTTTGTCCCAGGCCGCCGTACAGCTGCTTGGCGATCACAATGGCGAACAGCGTGCCGATAACAGCCATCCACCACGGCGCCAGCGGCGGCAGGCTGATGCCGAGCAGCAGGGCGGTGAGCAGGGCGGAGTTGTCAGCCAGCCGGGCGCGCACCGGCTGTTTGCGCAATGCCAGCACCGCGCCTTCCGCCAGCAGGGCGGTGGCCATTGCCAGCGCCGTCTGCACGAGAGAACCGTAGCCGAAGAACCAGATTTGCGCGCCCAGCCCCGGAATGCACGCCAGCATCACCCAGAGCATAATACGGCTGGTGTTTTGCTGATTGTGGGTAAAAGGGGAACTGGCGATATGTAAGCCTTTGGTGGCAGACTGTTTTACCGGCCTAAACTTCATAGAGTCACTACACCTGTTTGTCCCGCCATTATGACAGGATTACTTTATCAATAACTTGCCGTCAGTTTAATGTAAAAACAACGACTTAAATTCATATCCCGCAGGGCCGCCGAGTGTGGGGCGGTGCCTGCGCGCGGGTAAAATATGGGGGCTCTCAACGCGATAGCGTTGTCAGAAAGCCCGGTATCCGGCCGTGCGGCTTCCTGCCGAATGAACAGAACCGGCGTAGTTTACATTGAACAGCGCGCTATCACTATTATCTGTCACATTGTTTTTCATTTCTTTCGGCGGTTCTCCGGGCTGAAACTACATGGTCACCTAGTGCCGCCGGGGACGTTGCACGGGGGATGCACATGTTTTGCACGATCGCCCGACGCGGAGTGTAAAACCCGTTCCCTGGGCACAAACGCTGCAGCAATAAGTAAGGCTCAGGGTTTTTAATCGCCGTTCTTCACCTTAATTCATGCCATACTGTGGTTTTATTCAGCAACGTTTTGCGTTAGCTTAATCCTAGACAATACGGGGGCGCAGTATAAAATCGCGCGGAACCTAATCCCACAATCCTAACATGTTATTTTAGGTACATTTTTTCGCACAAAATATCAACCATGATATAATGTATACAGGTTACTATCCCGAGTCTTACTAAGTTAGTGAATTGATAATAATGACGAATGAAGACATATTTTTTATTGAAGAGCTGATCGAGTGGGTTGAAATACATCTGGAAACACGCCCGAACCTGGATGAAGTGGCACGCATCTCCGGTTACTCCAAATGGCATCTGCAACGTAAATTCAAGCGCATCACCGGCATTCAGCTGGCGACCTATATCCGCTCGCGTATCCTGACCCGCGCGGCGGTGGCCCTGCGCATTACCCACCGCTCAATTATCGATATCTCTGACGAACTGGGCTTCGATTCACAACAAACGTTTACCCGCATGTTTAAACAGCGCTTTGGCACCACGCCAAACCGCTACCGCTCCATGGAAAAATGGGACGTAAAAAATCTGATGCCGCGCTTTAGCTTCGAGGCGCAGTATGACAAAGGCTACTACCCGGAAGTCAAACGGCTGACGCTGCCGGAAATGCAGCTGGTCGGTTTTTCACGCCAGCTGGATTTTGAAGAACAAGAGATTGAGCACGACTCCTGCATGGCGATGAAAGATGAAATCTTCAACGACTTTTTCAAGGGGCTGGACGTCGGCTGCCGCAAGGTTTACAGCATCTACTCCGCCCGGCTGCAACATGAGGGGCTCTGTTCCGGCATCCATTCGATGGCGGTCGAGGCGCAGCACCGTAAGGATATTGTGTCCGGTCATCATACCGACAATATTACGCTGCCGCCGCGGGAATATATCTCAATAACCCATAAGGGCTCGGCCAAAGAGTGCATCCAGTTTTTTGCCTACCTGAGCACTCATGTGATGCCGGGTTTGCGTCATGACGTGAAGGGCAGCGTGGAGATGGAGATTATCGAGATTAACGAATGGCAAATGGATGCTAAACTGCGTCAGATTGACGTTGACTATACCTACCTGATTTCTATCGACTAATTTCACACGCCGGCTGGCAATCCGTTTACTCAGGGTTGCGTACGCCGCGTGGGGAACCCCGCACCTTCACGATCTTTTCTCTACACTTTATCTTGTGTATGCGACGAAGTAAAAACGCCTCGCGCTACGCGAGGCGTTTTGGTCAGGACTGTTTTTCCGTTTCTGCCTGCTGAGCGGCTTTTTTGGCCTTCACACGGGCGATGGCGGCAGCGACGGCGGCCTTGCGCGGATCGGCGTCATCCGCCGAGGCAGGTGCCGGCGTTTCAGCCGGTGCGACGTCCGGTTGCTGGGCGGCTTTCTTGGCCTTGACGCGGGCGATAGCGGCGGCAACGGCGGCTTTGCGCGGATCGGCATCGCTGTCCGCTGCGGCAGGCGCCGGGGGTTCAGCCGGCGCGCTGTCGGCCTGCTGTGCAGCCTTCTTGGCTTTGGCGCGGGCGATAGCGGCGGCAACGGCGGCCTTGCGCGGATCGGCATCGCTGTCCGCTGCGGCAGGCGCCGTGGTTTCAGCCGGTGCATCGTCGGCCTGCTGGGCGGCTTTCTTGGCTTTGGCGCGGGCGATAGCGGCAGCAACGGCGGCCTTGCGCGGATCGTCGGCATCGCTGTCCGCTGCGGCAGGCGCCGGGGTTTCAGCCGGTGCATCGTCGGCCTGCTGGGCGGCTTTCTTGGCTTTTACCCGCGCCAACGCGGCGGCAACGGCAGCTTTACGCGGATCGTCAGTCTCAGCGGCGTCAACCGCAGGCACGTCAACCGTCGGCTGCTGCGCTTTGCGTTCCCGCGCCTGCGCTTTGCGCGCCTCGCGGGCGGCGATGGCGGCGCTGTTATCCGGCGTAGCGCCCGGTTGTACTTCACCGGTCGCCGCATCGTTTTTACTGCGTACGCGCGCCAGCGCCGCCTGAACGGCGCTTTGGTCGTTATCGGTCAACTTGACCGCCGCCTTCTTGTGGCGCTCTTCACGCGCCAGTTTCTCACGTTCCATACGCGCCTGTTTGGCTTCGTAGCGTGCTTTGGCTTCGGCGGCGCGCGCCGCTTCCTGATCGATCGCCTTGATTTCCGCCTTTTCCTGGCGGTAATACTGCACCAGCGGGATATTGCTCGGGCACACATAGGCGCAGGCCCCGCACTCGATACAGTCAAACAGATTATGCTGGCGCGCCTTGTCGTGCTCCTGGCCGCGACTGAACCAGTACAGCTGCTGTGGCAGCAGCCCGGCCGGGCAGGCGTCGACGCACAGCCCGCAGCGGATACAGGACTGTTCCGGCTCCTGCGGCGCCATCTCATCCACGGTCGGCGCCAGCAGGCAGTTGCTGATTTTCACGATCGGCACGTTGAGCGCGGGCAGGGTGAATCCCATCAGCGGGCCGCCCATCACCACCATCTGCTGGCTTTGCGGCCGGAAACCGGCGAATTTCAGCAGATGCTCCACCGGGGTGCCGATGCGCGCCCACAGGTTACCCGGCTGACTCAGCGCCTCGCCGGTCAGCGTCACAACGCGTTCGATTAACGGTTCGCCGTCGACGATGGCGCGTTTAATGGCGAAGGCGGTGCCGACGTTCTGCATCAGCACGCCGATGGCGGAAGAGTGTTTGCCATGCGGCACTTCTTTGCCGGTCAGAATCTTGGTCAGCTGCTTGGCGCCGCCGGAAGGGTATTTGGTCGGGATCACCCGCAGACCAATGCCCGGATGCGCGCGCAGCGCTTCTTTAAGGGCGGCGATGGCCTCCGGTTTATTGTCTTCGATGCCGATCAGCGTGGTTTTAGGCTGCAGCAGATGACGCAGGATATCGGTGCCCTGCAGAATTTCTTCCGCGCACTCGCGCATCAGGCGGTCGTCGGCGGTTATATAAGGCTCGCACTCGGCGGCGTTGAGGATCAGCGTTTCGACTCCGTGGGCGCCGCCCTGCAGTTTGCTGGCGGTCGGGAAACCAGCGCCGCCCAGGCCGGCGATACCGGCCTGATGGATGCGCCGGAGCAGCTCGTCGGCGTCCAACTGGCGATAGTCGGCCGCCGGCTGACGTTCACACCAGCGGTCTTCGCCGTCAGGACGGATAATCACGCACAGTTCGGCCAGCCCGGACGGGTGGGCGGTGATATGCGGTTTGATGGCGATCACCGTGCCGGAGGTGGGGGCATGTACCGGCAGGGTACGGCCGCGGCCCATGGTCAGCGGCTGGCCTTTCAGTACGCTGTCGCCGGCCTGCACCAGCAGTTCGCCTTCCGGCCCCAGGTGCTGCTGCAGCGGGATGATAAAGGTGTCGGGCAGCGGTGCCGTGCGCAGCGGCGCGCCGCTGGACTGCGTCTTCATTTCAGGTGGATGGATCCCGCCGTCGAAATCCCAAATGCGATCTTTTTTAAAGGCGGTGAACAGATTAAACATGTTGCTCCACGTGAATGACTTGCACCGGGATGGTCTTCATATCCCATTTCCAATTGGCGGTGGTGGCGGCGACCGGGATCATTTCAATACAGTCGGTCGGGCACGGCGCGACGCACAGATCGCAGCCGGTGCACTGATCGGCAATAACGGTGTGCATGGCGCGGGTGGCGCCGACGATGGCGTCTACCGGGCAGGCCTGAATACATTTGGTGCAGCCGATGCAGTTGGCTTCATCGATAAACGCCACTTTACGCACCGGCTGGGCGACTTCCTCACCGCCGTCCAGCGGCTGAGGCTCGACGTTGAGCAGTTCGGCCAGTTTCAGCATAACCTGCTCGCCGCCCGGAGCGCATTTGTTGATCATCTCGCCGTTGGCGACCGCCTCGGCGTAGGGGCGGCAGCCGGGATAACCGCACTGGCCGCACTGGCTCTGCGGCAGGATCTCATCGATCTGCTCGGCAACCGGGTCTTCTTCCACCTCAAAACGGCGCGCGGCAAAACCGAGCACCACGCCAAACAGCAGCCCGAGGGCGCTTAATGCCGCAACGGCAATCCACAACGCGCTCATTAGAATTTCACCAGACCGGTAAAGCCCATAAAGGCCAGAGACATCAGCCCGGCGGTGATCAACGCGATGGACGAACCGCGGAACGGCGCAGGTACATCGGCAACCGCCAGACGTTCACGGATGGCGGCGAACAGCACCATCACCAGCGAAAAGCCCGCCGCGGCGCTAAAGCCGTAGACGGCGGACTGCAGGAAGTTGTAGCCCAGGTTGATATTGAGCAGCGCCACGCCGAGCACCGCGCAGTTGGTGGTAATCAGCGGCAGGAAGATGCCTAACAGACGGTACAGCGCCGGGCTGGTTTTACGCACCACCATTTCGGTGAACTGCACCACCACGGCGATTACCAGGATAAACGCCAGCGTCCGCAGGTAAATCAGATCGAGCGGCACCAGAATAAAGGTGTTGATCACCCAGGAGCTGATAGACGCCATGGTCATTACAAAGGTGGTCGCCATGCCCATGCCGATGGCGCTCTCCAGCTTCTTGGAGACGCCCATAAACGGGCAGAGGCCAAGAAACTTCACCAGGACAAAGTTGTTCACCAGCACGGTGCCGACAAAAAGAAGCAGGTATTCGGTCATTGCAACGCCTAAAAAAAGAAAAGCCGCTTATTATCGGAAATCAGCGGTAGAACGACAACCTATGAATCGCAGGGATCATACCTTTTCGTTCTGTTTTGGTCAAAAAACGCACGAATTACCGTTCGAATCGTGCGTTTCCTGCTGAAATTATTCGGTAAAAGTCTGTTTCACCCGCTGCGAGCGACGCAGATAAGGGACAAAAATCGCCGCCATCAGCAGCGGCCAGCCCAGGCTGCGCACCGCCACTTCGTCGGGAATCGGCGCGAAGGCGAAGGATTTGATCGCCAGCAGCACGGTGATCAGCAGCCACACCAGAAACAGTTTGGGAAAGCGGTGCGAACGGTGGCAGAACAGCCACAGCAGCCACAGGGTAAAGACCCACATTGCCAGCGTTGTCAGCACGGAAAAGTACCACTGCAGCGTGAAGGCCTGCGCGTTGGTCAGCAGATATTCGCGCGACTCCGGGGTGATAATCGCCATCGCGTACAGCGCCAGCATCAGGGTGGCGCTGAGCAGGGTGACGATCAGATAGGCCATGGGGGCCAACAGCCAACCGCCAATGCGATTGTATTCAGCGTGGGACATAAACGGCTTCCTGGATAACGGGTTAAGGCAAACTGCGGCATAGAGTAGCGGGTAATGCCCACGCCGTCATCCCCATGCGTGCGGTGTTGAGGGGGAAAGCATTGCCGTGCGTCGACGGCAATGCTTATTCCGTTACGGAAACGGTCTCTGCTGCAGGCTTCAGGCCTGGCGGCTCTCCTCCCGCAGCGTTACCGGGCTTTCCTGCACCGTCGGCGTATTGGAGCGCAGCGCGCGGCGGATCACGAAGAAGGCCGAAATCAGCATGGTGACGGCAACCAGCATAAAGAACCCGCAGAGCGCGGCGTTAATCTGGTTGCTGAACACGATGGTCTGCATATCCTGCAGCGTCTTGGCCGGTGCGATAATCTCGCCGTGCTCGATGCCGGCAGAGAACTTGTTTGCCTGCGCCAGGAAGCCGATGCTTGGCTTTTCATGGAAAATCTTCTGCCAGCCGGCGGTCATCGAAGTGACGAACAGCCAGACGGTGGGCACGATGGTGACCCAGGCGTAGCGCTGCTTCTTCATTTTGAACAGCACCACGGTGCCGAGGATCAGCGCCATCGAGGCCAGCATCTGGTTGCCGATGCCGAACAGCGGCCACAGGGTGTTGATGCCGCCGAGCGGGTCGATCACCCCCTGATAGACGAAGAACCCCCAGCCGGCCACCGCTACGGTGGTGCCGGCCAGGTTGCCGAACCAGGAGCGGTTATTCGCCAGACGCGGAACCGCCACGCCCACCAGATCCTGCACCATAAAGCGGCAGGCGCGGGTGCCGGCGTCGACGGCGGTCAGAATAAACAGCGCCTCGAACAGAATGGCGAAGTGGTACCAGAAGGCCATCATCGCGCGGCTGTTGAACACCTCGCTGATAATATGCGCCATGCCGACGGCAAAGGTCGGCGCGCCGCCGGCGCGCGACAGCACCGAGTTTTCGCCCACTTCCCGGGCGATCAGCGACAGCGTTTCCGGCGTTACCACAAAGCCCCAGCCGTTGATCACCTGAGACGCGTTTTCCACCGTGGTGCCGATCAGCGCCGCCGGTGAGTTCATGGCGAAGTAGACGCCGGGGTCCAGCACCGAGGCGCAGATCAGAGCCATAATGGCGACAAAGGACTCCATCAGCATCGCACCGTAGCCGATAAAGCGCATGTGGCTTTCGCGCTCCACCAGTTTCGGCGTGGTGCCGCTGGATACCAGCGCATGGAAGCCGGAAATGGCGCCGCAGGCGATGGTGATAAACAGGAACGGGAACAGCGCGCCGGAGAACACCGGGCCGCTGCCGTCAATAAAGCGCGATACCGCCGGCATTTTCAGCTCCGGCATGGCGAACACGATACCCACCGCCAAACCGATAATGACGCCGATCTTCATAAAGGTCGACAGGTAGTCGCGCGGCGCCAGCAGCAGCCAGACCGGCAGCACCGACGCGACAAAGCCGTAAATCACCAGCACCCAGGTCAGCGTGGTGCCGTGCAGGGTAAAGAACGGCCCCCAGTAAGGGTGCTGCGCCACGTTGCCGCCGTAGATAATCGCCAGCAGCATCAGTACAAAGCCGATCAGCGAGATTTCGGCGATTTTACCGGGGCGAATAAAGCGCATGTAAATGCCCATAAACAGCGCGATAGGAATGGTCGCGGCGATGGTGAACAGCCCCCACGGGCTGTCCGCCAGCGCTTTGACCACCACCAGCGCCAGCGCCGACAGGATAATAATCATCACGCCCAGCGCCCCGAGCATGGTTATCACCCCGGCGAAGGCCCCCAGTTCCTGTTTGGCCATTTCCCCCAGCGAACGGCCGTCGCGACGGGTCGAGATAAACAGCACCAGAAAATCCTGCACCGCGCCGGCCAGCATCACGCCGATCAGGATCCAGATGGTGCCGGGCAGGAAGCCCATCTGTGCGGCCAGTATCGGCCCCACCAGCGGGCCGGCGCCGGCGATGGCGGCAAAGTGGTGGCCGAACAGCACCCACTTGTTGGTGGGCACGTAATCCAGGCCGTCATTGTGCCGTTCGGCGGGCGTCAGCCGGCGGTCATCCAGTTCAAACACCTTTTTGGCGATAAACAGGCTGTAGAAGCGATAGGCGATGCTGTAACAGGCGACGGACGCCACCACCAGCCAGACTGCATTGACGTGTTCGCCGCGGCTGAGCGCCAGCATGGCAAACGCGCCGGCTCCGACCAACGCCACCACCAGCCAGATAATTCCGGACTTGACGTTCTTCATGGTAAACAACTCCTTGGTGTGCAGAGAGATGAACAGAGATGTTGTTATGAATAATGTGTAACAGCTTAAAAATAGGAGTTTTAGGCGGGAAGAGAAGCCGGGCGGCGAAGAAATGTGAGGCTAGTATTGTTTTATTGTAAAAACAATGTGATGAGATAATGCGAAAGCGCGGCGCTATCGGCAGATACTGCCAATAAAAAGGCCGGGCAGTCAGCCCGGCCTCGGTAGTGTCGGCCTCCCAACGTGGGGAGAGCGGGGTTACGCCGCCGGTTTGGCGATCACGTTGCGGGTTTCCATGCGCACTTCCGCGATGTTGACCTGCAGCGTATCGCTCTGGCGGTAAACCACTTCGCCTTTCACCTGCACGGTGCCGGTATCCTGGCTGCACACCAGCTCATCGCGCACCGCATGGATAAATGGCGCCGGGATAAAGGCGACGGCGCCGTTATCCAGCAGGCGTACGCGCAGGCCGCCACGCGTCACATCGATGATCTCCGCATTGAAACGGGTATCGGTACCGGCTTTGTCCTGCAGGAAGCGGGCGTACAGCCAGTCGCCGACGTCGCGCTCTGCCATGCGGTTGGCGCGACGGCGCTCCGCCAGCTGCAGCGTCATGGCGTCCTGCGGTTTCTCCGCCGGCTGTTCGCTGATGATCGCTTTCAGCAGGCGGTGGTTGACCATATCGCCGTATTTACGGATCGGTGAGGTCCAGGTGGCGTAGGCTTCCAGCCCCAGGCCAAAGTGCGGGCCGGGTTCGGTGCTGATTTCCGCAAAGGTCTGGAAACGGCGGATGCGGCTGTCGAGGAACTGGGTCGGCTGAGCGTCCAGATGGCGTCGCAGTTCGCAGAACCCGTCCAGCGTCAGCAGCTTCTCGGCGTCGGCTTCAACGCCGTTGGCCTGCAGCACGGTGACGGCCTGTTCAACCAGCGCCGGGTCGAAGCCGTTATGCACGTTGTAGATGCCGAAGCCCAGACGGTCGCGCAGCACGAGGGCGGCGCAGACGTTGGCGGCGATCATGCACTCTTCAACGATGCGGTTGGCGATGCGGCGATGCTCGGTGATGATATCCAGCACCTCGCCTTGCTCGCCCAGCACGAAGCGGTAATCCGGTCGATCCTTGAATACCAGCGCATGCTGGTGACGCCAGGCGCTGCGTGCGGCGCAGACGCGCTGAAGCAGGGTGATCTGCTGGGCGATGGCGTCGCTTGGCGGCTGCCAGTCGCCGTTGCCTTCCAGCCAGTCGGAAACTTCGTCGTACACCAGCTTGGCTTTTGATTCGATCTCGGCGGCGAAGAAGTGAATATCGTCGCCGAGGGCGCCGTCGGCGGCGATGGTGACGCGGCAGGCCAGCACCGGACGGCGCTCATTGGCGCGCAGCGAGCACAGGTTGTCGGACAGGTCGCGCGGCAGCATCGGGATATTGAAGCCCGGCAGGTAGTTGGTAAAGGCGCGCACGCGGGCGATGTCGTCCAGCGCGCTGCCTTCATCGACGAAGGCGGTCGGATCGGCGATGGCGATGGTCAGCTGCAGCGTACCGTCGGCGTTCTCCTGCACCAGCAGGGCGTCGTCCATATCTTCGGTGCTGGCGCTGTCGATGGTGACAAAATCCAGCGCGGTCAGATCTGCACGCTGCAGAGCGTCGCTCGGCGCGTGGGTTTCCGCCATCTCCGGCGCTTCTTTCTCCAGATTGTGGCGCGCCAGCGTCACCCACCACGGCACGAAGTGGTCATCGGCGTGGGTGATGTACTGCGTCAGTTCGGCGTAAAACGTGCGGTCGCCCTTGAGCGGGTGACGACGCATCTCGGCCACCGCCCAGTCACCGGCCTGGAAGTCGTGGCTCAGGCCGCGCGCGGGGCGGCACTGGATGGCGTCTTTCAGCAACGGATGGTCCGGCACGATAGACAGGCGATCGTCTTTTTTCTGCACCCGGCCGACAAAGCGCGTCAGGAACGGCTCGACCAGCGAGTCCGGCTCCGCGATTTCGCGCTCTTTCTCCGTATGCAGCGTGGCGACGATGCGATCCCCGTGCATGACTTTTTTCATGTGCGGCGGTGGGATGAAATAGCTCTTTTGACCGTCTACCTCAAGAAAGCCAAAGCCTTTCTCAGTCCCTTTCACTACGCCTTCAACGCGTGGGGTCTGAGAGTGAAGTTGCTGTTTAAGCTGCGCCAGCAGCGGGTTATCTTGAAACATATCGTCCAGTGAATGGGTTGTGAGTGGCAAGATTTGCGGCTGACAGTTTTACGCGAATCACCCGCTGCGGGCAAGCCTGACGTCACGCTTTTCCCGGCGAGGCGGACTATTTTCGGTCATTCTGCGGGCGGGAGGGGGAAAAGCGTCCCGGCGAGCGGCCGGGACGGCGGGGCGATTACGCCTGCAGCGGCGTCGGCTGCAGGATCTCAATCCAGTAATCGTCCGGATCCTTGATAAACGCCACGTAGTTCATGCGCCCTTCGTGCAGGCGCTTCTGGAAGGTGACGCCCATCTGTTCGAAGCGTTCACAGGCGGCGCGGACGTCCGGCACGGTGACGCACAGGTGGCCGAAGCCTCGCGGTTCGCTATTGCCGTTATGGTACTGGAAATCCGGCTGGTTTTCCGTGCCGTGGTTGTGCGTCAGCTCCAGGATGCCCGGCTGGCTCAGCGCCCACTGCTTGCGCTGCACGTCGTCCTGCGGGATCTGGTCGCGCGGCACGCGGGCCAGATACACGATGGTAAACGCCGCCTCGGCGAAGTCTTCTTTATATACCGGCGTAAAGCCCAGTACGCGGGTATAGAAGTCCAGCGCCTTGGTCAGATCTTTTACGCGGATCATGGTGTGGTTAAACACATAACCGTCGGTAACGCTTTCCGGCTGGGCGGCGACGCCCGGCAGGTTTAATAATTCGTTCAGAGGCATAATTTTTCTCCTTGATGCTTCGTGTATGGCGCTGTGCCGAGTATACCCTGTCTTACCGGATACGTGTGGCCGGCGGTAACATCTGGCAACGTCTGATAACAACCGGAATGGATTTCGCGGCCGTCATGCCTGTTTCTTCGCCAAAACGTGACGCCGCCGCCGGCGGGTTGGCAAGGTTTATTACCGGGCAGGGGGAACGCATACAAATGGTTGCACTCTGTTATCTGCTGTAAAAGACTGGCGATTCCGCTGCCGCGTCGTTTGGTGCAGTCTAGCCCGCTTAAAATAGAATGATATGAAGAGGATATATTTGTGAAGCCTAGTGTATTGGCCGTTATATGTGGAATGTTACTGCCGCTGGCAGCCCAGGCGGCGGCAGCGCCCGCGCTGACCCCGCCGCCAATCGATGCGGCTTCGTATGTATTGATGGATTCGGTCACCGGCCAGATTCTGGCGCAGGATCATGCCGACGAGCGACGTAATCCCGCCAGCCTGACCAAACTGATGACCGGACTGGTGGTCGACCACGCCCTGGACCAGCATAAAATCAGCCTGGATGACGTAGTGACGGTTGGCCAGGACGCCTGGGGCGCCGGCAACCCGGTATTTAAAGGCTCCTCGCTGATGTTCTTAAAACCAGGTGACAGGGTCACGGTGCGCGATCTCAGCCGCGGCATTATCATTGACTCCGGCAATGACGCCTGCGTGGCGATGGCCGACTACGTGGCCGGCAGCCAGGCGGCCTTTGTACAGCTGATGAACCAGAAAGCGGCGCAGCTCGGGCTGAAAAACACCCACTTTGAAACGGTGCACGGCCTGGATGCGCCGGGGCAGTTCACCACCGCCGGAGACCTGGCGCAGATATCGCGGGCGATCATTCTGAGCGAGCCGGAGGAGTATCACATGTACAGCGAAAAATCGCTGACCTGGAACGGCATCACGCAGCAGAACCGCAACGGCCTGCTGTGGGATAAAACGTTGCACGTCGATGGCCTGAAAACCGGCCATACGGCGTCGGCGGGCTTTAACATTATTGCCTCCGCCACCGAAGGCAACCGCCGTATGATTGCCGTGGTGATGGGCGGCAAAAGTTCGAAAGGGCGTGAAGAGCAGGCGCGTAAACTGCTGACCTGGGGACTGCGCGACTTTGACACGGTACAGGTGTTCAAGGCCGGCGCCGCGCTGGGCAATGAGACGGTCTGGTACGGCGATAAGTCGCAGGTACAGGTCGGCGTTCAGCAGGATCACGCGCTCAGTCTGCCGAAGGGCGAAGTGCAGAAGCTTAAAGCGCAGTACGTGCTGAACGGCAAACGTCTGGAAGCGCCGCTCAAGGCGGGCCAGACCATCGGCGAAGTGCGCATCAGCGACGATGGTAAACTGCTGGAAACGCTGCCGCTGGTGGCGCTGCAGCCGGTTAATCAGGGCGGTATCTTCTCGCGGCTGGTGGACTACATAAAACTCAAAGTATAACTATTCCCTCCGGGCCCAGCCGCCGTCGCACGGGCCCGCTTTTTGCTGCTTAATGATATACTTTGTTCAGATATTATCATCCGAGCGAATTAATGGATATTAAGCAACTGATTTATCTGTGTAATCTTGAGCGCGAACGCCATTTCGGCCGGGCGGCGGAAGCCAGTTTCGTCAGCCAGCCGACGCTATCTATGCGGTTGAAAAACCTGGAGAAAGAATTGGGCGTGGCGTTGATCAACCGCGGCAATAATTTTGAAGGCTTTACCGCAGAGGGCGAACGCGTGCTGGCCTGGGCGCGGGAAATCGTCTCGGTGTATCAGGGGCTGAAGCTGGAGGTGGAATCGCTCAAGCACGGGCTGAACGGAACGCTGGTGATTGGCGCGGTGCCGCAGTGCAGCATCATGCTGGCGCAGTTGCTGAAATCGATCAGCGTCAAATTTCCCCGGCTGGATTTCCGCGTTTCGGTACTCAGCGCCGACCAGCTGCTGGAGGCTCTGACCGCCCATACGGTGGATATCGGCATCGGTTTTTTCGAGCTACAGACGCTGCACGAGCTGCATTTCCAGTCGCAGCCGCTGGAAGACAGCGGCGTCGATCTGCTGTTTCATCCGCAGCACTTTCCGCAGCTGGTAGGCGATACGCCGCTGACGCTGCGTGAGGTCGCCGACTTGCCGCAGTGCCTGGCGGAACCGTCGCGCTATTTCCGCCGCTATATCGATCAGAACTTCCGCGACGCCGGGTTAACGCTGCATACGCGGCTGGAAACCAGCTCGCTGCTGCAACTGCTGCAGGGGATTTTCGTCGGTTTAGGCTGTGGCATCTTTCCGCGCGGCAATTTACTGCCGGAAATGACGCCGCAGCTGCAGCGCCGTGCGATCGCGATTGCGCCGATGACGCGTCACGCGGCGGTGGTGGTGGCCGAGCCGGGCCGGGCGACGCCGCTGGCCCAGCACTTCTTTGACGCGGCCCAAGGCTGGCTGCTGCAGTCAGTTACTCCCGGTCTTCCGCGCTGACGCAAAGCGTATCGCCCAGGCTATAGCGCAGACGGTTCTCCCAGGCATACAGCGCGCTGGTCAGTATCAGATCCAGCGCCTGCGCCTGCGTCACGTCCAGCTGAAACAGCGGCTGTACGCTGTGCGGCGTAAACTTTTCCGGACTGCGGGTTAATGCGCTGCTGATCTGTATCACCGCTTTTTGTCGGGGATCCGCCGCACGCTGACAGCCGGCATCGATGCTGTCGCACAGGGCGTGCACCAGCGGCGGGTTGCGCAGATCGGCCGCCACGCTGGCGGCACAATAGCGGCTGCCGTTGATGCGTGAGGTGCAGAGCGCCGCCAGCGCCATCAGTCGACGGCTCGTTTCATCATTGCTGCCATGAATACCGTTAAATACGCCGTTGCGTTCACGCAGGGCGGCGGCATCGTGGGCCAGCAGCAGATAGTAATCTTCAGTGCGTGCGTCCGGGTGGCTTTGGTCCAGCACGTCCAGCTGTTCGGCCGCCGCTTCTTCGGGCTGCAGCGGCGTCAGGCGAGACCGCCAGAGCGGCGGCCGTTCGTCAAGGTGCAGCGCCTCGGCGTCCTGCTGGGTGGTGAAACCCGGCGCCACCGCAGCGGGCCGGCCCGCCAGCGCGGCGATGCCGGCGACCACCCGCGCCTGATAGCTGACAAAACCGATAATCTGCACGAAGGAGACGATATCCGCTACGCTCAGGCCGACGTCGCTCAACTGCTGCAGCGCTTTACGGCAGATCAGCGTGGGCTGGGTGGCAAGCTGGCGGGCGTATTGGGTGATTTGCGCTAAGCGGATATTACTTTCACGGGAGGCGTCGGGGCTGTCGAGCGGGGCGAGGCGGGAGGCGTAGTGGCTACACAGCGACTGCACGCCAGTGACCTGCGCCACCGTCAGGGCGGTACAGAGGCGATCGTATGGTGACAGTGTCACGTGACGCGACAACGCGATCTGTTCGGGAAACAGTACGCGGCAACAGGCCAGTGAGGCGCTGAAGAGCGGCGCCCGGGCGATCAGCGCCTGATTCAATGCCGGGTCGGCAAATTCGCCCAGCCCCAGCAAAAAGCGGTCGCGGATCAGGGCGGCCTGCGGCTCTAACGGCATATCGCCGCGTACGCTGCACTGGGTTTCATGATACCACTGGCTATGATGTTGGCGCGGTTGTTCCCTGAGGCGTGGACTCGTCATCAGTGAGATATCCTGTTGTTTAATCAACTCAACGTAGGGATATCTTCACTGATTCGAATAGCGAGATAAAATAATGTTACGTGCTAATCAATAACTGAAGGGAATAAAATATAATGTTATATCAAAAAATATCATATAGTTTGACATCTGGTGCATAATCCTCAGCCTCGCTAGCACCGCCAACGGTGCACCAAATGGGTGGCAATCACCAATGAGCCATAAGCGATGCCCAGCAACAAAATAAGCGTAATTAACCCGTCCGCCTGGGTATCGGTAAAATGCTGCAGATACCAGAGTGTACCCAGGCTAAGCAATATGCCGATAATCAGCGCCAGGAGCAGTATTAGCGCGATGCGTATCATTATTCTGCCCTTATAAGATGAAACGCGCGCTTTGCAGCAGGGTCACGGACACGCCCCACAGCAGCGGTAAGCCGACGATTAACCAACTCAACGCCACCCAAAGATAACTGCTGCGGTCGGCGTCCCAGGCCAGCGGCATCGCCGGATCGCGGCGATAGGCTGATGCGGCCTGCTGCAGCTGTTGCTCGCTCATGGCATACCTTGCCGATACCGGTCTGACCAACAGGTTGCAGATAAAACCGAGCACCAGCAGTGCCGCCAGAACATACAGGGTGTTGGTATAAACTTGCGCGGGTGCGGCACCGTCTGCCAATTGATATTCCCGCAGGTAATTGACCAGCACCGGACCGAGAATGCCGGCTGCGGACCAGGCCGTCAGTAAACGGCCATGTATGGCGCCGACCATCAGCGTGCCGAAAATATCGGCGAGATAGGCCGGGATGGTGGCGAAACCGCCGCCGTACATGGAAATGATAATGCACAGCGTCGTGACAAACAGAATGACGCTGCCACTGCTGCTGGCTAATGTGGTCAGTAGGTAGAGTAAACCGCCCAGCGCGAAGATGATAGCGAAGGTGATTCGCCGGCCGGCATAGTCGGACAGCGAGGCCCAGAAAAAGCGTCCGCCGATATTAAACAGGCTGAGCAGACCGGTAAAGCCGGCGGCGATGGCGGCGATACTGGTCAGCTGTGTGGCGTCCAGCTGTGACCAGCTCAGCGTCAGGCCGAGCAGTCGGCCGGCAAACACCTCCTGCAGCATCGGCGACGCCATGCCCAGAATGCCGATGCCGGCAGACACGTTCAGGCACAGCACCAGCCATAACAGCCAGAACTGGCGCGTGCGGCAGGCGGTAGCGACATGCACCTGAATCGCGCCTTGTGCGGCGGCATTATCGCCGGCGCTTTCCGGCGGCGGCCAACTTTTGGGGAGCCAGCCGATGGGCGGAATGCGGTAGCACAGTGTGCCGCCAAGCATGAACACAGCATAGATCCCCGCCAGGGTCAGCAGCGTCTGCCAGATGCCCGGCGCGCCGCCGTCGGCGTAAAATGTCATCAGCGCGTTGGCGAACGGCGCGCCCACCATTGCACCGCCGCCGAAGCCCATTATTGCCATGCCTGCGGCCATGCCGCGTTTGTCAGGAAACCAGCGCAGCAGGGTGGAAACCGGCGAAATATACCCCAGCCCCAGACCGATGCCGCCAATCACTCCCGCCCCTAGCCATAACAGCCACAGCTGATGTAGATAGAGGGCCAGTGCGGCCAGCAGCAGACCGCCGCACTAGCAGCAGGTGGCGACCATGCCCACTTTGCGCGGCCCTGCTTTTTCCAACCATTGTCCCCACAACGCGGCCGAGCAGCCGAGAAAGATAAAGAACAGCGTGTAAGTCCACCCCAGCATGGAGATGCGCCAGTCGCAATCGGTCGTGGTGAGCTGCTGCCAGACGCCATCGTCAGCGGGACAGGCCTGACCAACCATTTGCGACATCGGTAGCCAGAACACCGAAAAACCATAGGCCATACCGATACACAAGTGAATCGCCAGCGCGGCGGGAGGAACCAGCCAGCGATTAAAACCCGGGCGTGCAATAATGCGTTGTTTATCAAAAAAAGCGACTCCCTGAGCCAGGGTACTGTTACGTTGTGGCATGACGGCCTCCTGCCAGAATGAAAATGTTCAAATAACGAGCAATCGCCGTGCCAGAGAAAGGGGGGCTGACGGAGAAATGTGACATTGGTTAAAAAATAAACGATTCAGCGGTGTGGGAGCTGTGAGATTAATCGTGTCAGTGTGGTTGTGTCGGGGGCGCGTCAGGGGAAGATGATGTCAATTTGATACGGCGGATTCTCATAATGGCAGTGCCGCCGGACACGTAGAGCCAATCCGGCGGCGATGTAGTATCAGAAGCGTCCGCCGCCGTCGCGCCGCCAGGCATCGGCGGTCAGGGCCTCACCAAAGTGGCTGGCGATCAGCCGCTTGGTCAGATCGTGCAGCGGCGCAGCCAGTACCTCGGCGGTGCTGCCGCGCTCGACGATTTCTCCTTCGTGCATCACCAGCACCTGATCGCTGATGTGCTTCATCATTCCTAAATGCTGGGTAACGTAGATATAGGAGATGCCGTGCTTCTCCTGTAGCTCCAGCATCAGGTTGATGATTTGCGAGCGCATCGACATATCCAGCGAGGCCAGGGCCTCATCGGCGACGATCACCTTCGGCTGCAGAATCAGCGCCCTTGCCAGCGCTACGCGCTGCTTCTGGCCGGAGGCCAGCATATGCGGGTAGTAATAGGCGTGGTCCGGCAGCATGCCGACCTGGCGCAGCGTCTGGTTAATGCGCCGCTCGCGCTCCTCGGGTTCCAGATCGGTGTTCAGGCGCAGCGGGGCGTCCAGAATCTGCCCGATACGCTGACGCGGATTGAGCGAGGTGCTGGGGTCCTGAAAAATCATGCGGATGCGCTGGCTACGGTAGCGGTAGTCGCCGTAGGCCAGCGGATGGTCGTCGATCAGCAGTTCGCCGGCGCTGGGTTCCACCATGCCGGAGAGCATCTTCGCCAGCGTTGACTTGCCTGAACCGTTCTCGCCGATAATCGCCAGCGTCTGGCGTTCACGCAGGGTAAAACTCACCGACTTGACCGCTTCGACGTGCTGACGGCGGAACAGACCGCTGCGGTAGCGGTAGGTTTTGCTCAGGTTGCGCACTTCCAATAGCGTTTCCATCTCACTGTTCCTCCATATTGAGCGGGAAGTGGCAGGCGAACAGGTGATTCTTCACCGCACGCAGGCGCGGGGTTTCGATGCATTTCTTCTGCGCGTAAGGGCAGCGCGGCCCCAGCCGGCAGCCGATAGGCAAATGCTCCAGTGACGGGATCGCCCCCGGCAGGGTATTGAGCCGGCTTTTGTGCGGCAGCGAACGGCCGAAGTCCGGCATGGCGCG
The DNA here is from genome assembly GCF_009817885.1 of Serratia rhizosphaerae. NCBI lineage: Bacteria > Pseudomonadati > Pseudomonadota > Gammaproteobacteria > Enterobacterales > Yersiniaceae > Serratia > Serratia rhizosphaerae. The sequence goes on along the minus strand of NZ_CP041764.1, from coordinate 4,888,963 downwards.
GATCAGCGCCTGGGTGTACGGATGATGCGGTGCCGCCAGCAACTCCTCGCAGCGGGCGCTTTCCACCGTCTGGCCGCAGTAAAGCACGTTCACCCGGTCAGCCCATTTGCTCATCATCTGCAAGTCATGGCTGATCAGCAAAATGGTGGTGTTGTTGTTTTGATTCAGCCGCGCAAGCAGGCGGAAAATCTGCGCCTGGGTGGTGGGCTCCATCGCATTGGTCGGCTCATCGGCGATAAGCAGACGCGGCTGGTTGGCCAGCGCGATGGCGATCATCACTTTTTGACATTCCCCTTCGGTGAGCTCATAGGGGAAACTGCCCATAATATCGTTGTGATCTTTTATACCGACGCGGTGCAGCAGCTCAATCGCCCGGCGACGCCGCCAGTTGAAGCGCTGCCACCAGTGGCCTTTATAGGTCCAGCCGGGGATGGCCTGCGCCAGCTGCCGGCCGATGCTTTCGGACGGATCGAGACAGGATTGCGGCTCCTGGAAAATCATGGAGACGTTGTGGCCCACCAGCTTGCGGCGCTCGCGCGGCGTCAGCTGCAGCAGATCGATGTCGTCAAAGCGCAGACGGTCGGCGGTGACGCGCCAGTTATCTTTGGTGACGCCGCAGATCGCCTTGGCGATCAGGCTTTTGCCGGAGCCGGATTCACCCACCAGCCCGCGTACTTCGCCTTCGCTCAGCGTCATGCTGACGCGGTCCACCGCCTTGACCGGTCCGTCGGCGGTCATAAATTCAATCGTCAGATTGCGGATATCGAGCAACGGCATTATTCCACTCCCGCATTAATGGCGCGGCGCATGCCGTCGCCCAACAGGTTGATCAGCAACACGCTGATCAGAATGGCGGCGCCGGGCAGCATCACCGCCCAGGGCGCGACATATACCAGCTCCAGCGAATCGCCGAGCATGGCGCCCCATTCCGGCGACGGCAGCTGTGCGCCGAGGTCGAGAAAGCCGAGCGCGGCGATATCGAGGATCGCCATCGACAGAGCGCGGGTGAACTCGGTCACCAGCACCGCGGCGATATTGGGCAGCACCGCATACCACAGGATCTGCAGGGTTGAGGCGCCGTCCAGCCGCGCCGCCACCACATACTCTTTTTCCAGCTCGTCATGCACCGCGCTGTAAATGGTGCGCACTATGCGCGGCAACAGCGCCAGCCACACCGCCAGCATGGCGTGCTCCAGTTTCGGGCCGATAAACGCCACCACCACGATCGCCAGCAGCAGCGACGGGATAGACAGCAGGGTATCGAGAATATGGTTCAGCACCGCCGAGCGCAGGCCGTGGGTCACGCCGGCCAGCACGCCGAGGATCACGCCGAAGAAGGCAGCGCCCAGCGTCACCACCAGCGCCGAGCCGAAGGTGGCGGCGGTGCCGGTCAGCAGCCGGCTCAGCAGATCGCGCCCCAGATCGTCGGTGCCGAGGAAGAACGACACGTTGCCGTAGCGCGACCAGGAAGGCGGCAGCAGCTGGTAGCCGAGGAACTGCTGGTCGAGCGCATAGGGCGCCAGCAGACTGCCGAGCAGCGACAGCAGCACCAGCGCAATCACGCCGTAAAAACCGATCATCGCCAGCGCGTCGCCGTAAAATATCCGCCAGGTATAGCGCAGCGGGCTCGGCATTTTCTTTTCGCGGTATACGTTATCGAAGGGCATACCATTCCTTATGTTTCAATGGGTTGGTTGCCGCACCCAGGATATCGGCCAGCACGTTGATGGTGATGACCAGCGAACCGACCAGCATCACGCCAGCAGAAATGGCGGCGTAGTCCTGCTGGCGAATGGCGTTAATCAGCCAGCGTCCCAGACCCGGCCAGCTGAAGACCACTTCGGTGATCATCGCCAGCGTCAGCATGGTGGAGAACTGCAGCCCCAGCTTCGGGATGATCGGCGGCAGCGCGTTGTGCAGCACGTGACGGCGGATAATGGTAAAGCGCGACAGGCCGCGGGTGGCCGCCGCCTTGATATAGTTCTGGCTGAACACCTCGTCGGTGCTGATGCGCATCAGCCGCACCACTTCGGTGGTCGGTGCCACCGCCAGCGCGGCGATCGGCAAAATCATATGGCGCAGCGCGCTGGCGATCATTTCGCTGCGGTACGGCGAATCGGACAGCCAGGCGTCGACCAGCGCAAAGCCGGTGACCGGCCGCACCTGATACAGCAGATCGAAACGGCCGGAAACCGGCAGCCAGCCCAGATGCAGCGAGAAGAACAGCATCAGCAGCAGCGCCAGCCAGAATACCGGAATAGAAAAGCCCAGCAGCGCAAAGGTGCTGATGGCGGTGTCCTGCCATTTGCCGCGCATCACGCCGGCGATAATGCCAAGCGGGATACCGATAAACAGCGCCAGGGCAAAGGCCAGAATGCACAGCTCCATGGTGGCCGGGAACACCTCACGCAGCTGTTCGTCAATAGCCTGGCCGTTAATGCTGGACACGCCGAAATCCCAGTGCAGCAGACTGGTGAAATAAAATTGGTAGGCATCCCACAGCCCGGCGCCGCTGAGCGGCGCGTGCGGCGTGAAGTAGCTCAGGCTGAAGCCTACCAGCGTCAGGAAAAACAGGGTGATAATCAGCAGCAGGCAGCGGCGCAGAGTAAAGATAATCACGGTTTTTCTCCCTCCGCCGTTTCACGATACACGCCGGCGAATGACGCATTGCCGAAGGGGCTGAGCACCAGCCCCTTGATGTCATAACGGTAGGCCTGCAGACGCAGCGATGACGCCAGCGGCAGCACCGGCAGCTGCTGCTCCAGAATTTTTTGCGCCTGACGGTAGCTGTCAATGCGCTGCGCCAGCTGCTGCGACAGCAGGGCGTTTTGCAGCGTTTCATCAAAACCGGGGTCGCACCAGTGAGCATAGTTGGTTTGCGAGCGAATTGCCGCGCAGCTCAGCAGCGGCCGGAAGAAGCTGTCCGGGTCGTTGCTGTCGGTGGCCCAGCCGGTCAGGGTGAGGTCGTGGTTCATCTCCATCAGCCGCGCCTCCTGGAAGCGGCCTTCTACCGGCACGATGGTGACGTGCACGCCGATCTGGCCCAGATCGGCCTGGATCAGCTCAGCGGTTTTCAACGGGCTGGGGTTATAGGACTGTGAAGCGGTCGGCACCCACAGCTTCAGCTGCAGATTGTCGACGCCGGCCTCTTTCAGCATACGGCGCGCCTGCTGCGGATCGTAGGCGGTGACGTGCGCATCATTGTCATACGCCCAGGAAGCGCGCGGCAGAATCGACGCGGCGGTCTCGGCGGTGCCGTAGTAAATCGACTGCATCAGACGCTGGTTGTTGATCGCCAGCGAGATGGCCTGGCGCACCTTCAGGTTATTGAACGGCGGCTTGCGGGTATTGAAGGCCAGATAGGCGATGTTCATCCCCGGCCGCAGCGTCAGACGCAGGCGCGGATCGTCGCGCAGAATGGAAAGCTGGCTGGCGGCCGGATAGGCCAGCACGTCGCATTCGCCGGTCAGCAGTTTCGACAGCCGGCCGGTGCCGCCGGCGCCCAGGTCAATCACCACCTGCGCCATACGCGGCTCGCCTTTCCAGTAGGCCTGGTTGCGCGCCAGGCGGATATATTGCCCGGAGCGGTATTCATTCAGCAGGAAAGGCCCGGTGCCGACCGGCTCGCGGTCTATCATCTGCTGGTCGCCGGCCTTGCTCAGGTTGTCGGCATACTCTGCCGACAGCACCGGTGCATAGTGGGTAGCCAGATGCCACAGGAACGAGGCGTCCGGCGCCTGCAGGCGAATCTCGACGGTATAGTTATCGAGCTTTTTCACGCTCTGCACCGAATCGGAGAACTGCAGGCTGTCGAAGTAGGGGTAGTCGCCACCGTTGACGTCGTGGTACGGGTGCTTGTGGTTAAACACCCGCTCAAAGCTGAATACCACATCGTCGGCGTTCATTTTACGCGTTGGCGTAAACCAGGCGGTGTGCTGGAACGGCACGTCTTTACGCAGGTGGAAACGATAGGTCGCGCCGTTGTCCAGCACCTCCCAGCGCTGCGCCAGCTCCGGAATCAGCCGGTAGGTATAGGGGTCAACATCCAGCAGGCGATCGTACAGCTGCGCCGCCAGCGTATCGACCGTCAGGCCGCTGCTGGCCATCTGTGGATTAAAGGTGTTCAGGATGCCGTTGACGCAATAGACAAAACCGCTCTGATGTACGTCCGGCAGGGGCGCCGGAGCATCAGCCGCGGGCGCAGCCGCAGCGGCGGCCATCAGCGAATTGCCCAGGCATAACGACAGGATCCAAATGGGTAAACCACGCATAGAGGCTTCATGGGTTAATAAGCGATAGCGTTAGTGTACCGTACTCTGGCGAACTGCCCAATTCTTCAGATAAAAACGTCGATTTTTCTGCGGCTTGATTGACCAACCGGGCGTCACGGCGCCGTGCAGGCGGAAAAAAAGACAAAATGTTATGTTATAACATATCCATTTCGTGTTACCGTTTTTGCCTGGTCACTAACAACTGCAGGGGAAACATGGGAAATACGGCTATGGCTCACCGTCAGCCGCTGCCGGATGTGCAGAGCGGACACGGGGAGATGAGCGATATCGCCCTTGACTGGGTGGGAATGCAGGGCATCGCGCTGCCGCTGGAGGTGGCGGGGCGTCCGCTAAATGCCGAAGTAAGCGTCGGCGTTAACGTCTGCGCCAACCGTGACGGCGCGCGCGGCATTCATATGTCGCGCCTGTATCTGACGCTGGATGCGCTGACGCAGGGGGAACTGACGCCGCGACGCATTATCAACACGCTGGCCGAATGTCTGCAGTCGCAGAGTACGGACAGCGATCGGGTGCAGTTGGAGATCGGCGGTGAACTGCTGCTGTCGCGTCCGGCGCTGATCAGCCCGCAGCGCGGCTGGAAAAGTTACCCGCTGCGCATTACCGCAGCGCTGGCGCTGCTGCCAACGCTGACGCTGCAGGTCGGCGTGCCTTATTCATCCACCTGCCCGGCGTCGGCGGCTCTCAGCCGTCAGGCGGCGCAGCAGCAGTTTCTGGTCGATATCGAAGCGGATGATGCAACGGTCGGGACGCAGCAGGTGGCAGACTGGCTGGGGACGCACGGCATGCCGGCGACGCCGCACAGCCAGCGCAGCTGGGCGTGGGTGACGGTCACCTTGTCCGGCGATGAAAAAGTACTGCCGGTGATTTCGCTGATCGACCGCATCGAGCATGCGCTGGGGACGCCGGTGCAGACGCTGGTCAAGCGTCAGGACGAGCAGGCGTTTGCATTGGCTAACGGCCGCAACCTGATGTTTTGTGAAGATGCCGCGCGCCGGTTGTATGACGCCCTGCGCCGCTCGTGCTGCTACCGCGCCTTCAGCGTGCGGGTGGAGCATCAGGAAAGCCTGCATGCGCATAACGCGGTGGCCCGGCTGAGCTGGCGGGAGGACGCTGATGCTGCGTAAAAATCCCAGCGGCCATCTGCCGCAGGTCTCCGCCCAAGCCTATATCGATCCCACTGCGATTATCTGCGGGCGGGTGATTATCGGCGATTACGTGTACGTCGGGCCTTACGCGGTGATTCGCGCCGATGAAGTTAACGCCGACGGCGATATGGCGCCGATTGTGATCGGCGCCCACTCCAATATTCAGGACGGCGTGGTGATCCATTCCAAAAGCGGCGCGGCGGTAACCATCGGCAGCTACAGCTCCATCGCCCACCGTGCCATTGTGCATGGGCCGTGCCGCATCGATGACCGGGTGTTCGTCGGTTTTAACAGCGTGCTGTTCAACTGCCATCTGCGCAGCGGCTGCGTGGTGCGTTACAACGCGGTGGTGGACGGCGTGACGCTGCCGGAGCAGTGCTATATCCCGTCCACCGAACGAGTCGGTGCAGACAGCGATCTGTCGTGCTATGGCCAGGTGGACCGCGACGCGCTGCAATTTTCAGAGGAGGTGGCCGCCACCAACGTCGATCTGGTGCGCGGCTATCAGGCATTACGCAACGAATTTTAGTGAGGCTGCCATGCAACCACTTCCGGTTACGGTGCTTTCCGGCTTTCTTGGCGCCGGCAAGACCACGGTGCTTAACCATATACTGAACAACCGTCAGGGCATGCGCGTGGCGGTGATCGTCAATGATATGAGCGAGGTGAATATCGACGCCGCGCTGCTGGCCAACGAAGTCACCCTCGATCGCCAGCAGGAAAAGCTGGTGGAAATGAGCAACGGCTGTATCTGCTGTACTCTGCGGGAAGATCTGCTGGTGTCGGTACGTGAGCTGGCGCAGGCCGACCGCTTTGACTACCTGCTGATTGAATCCAGCGGTATTTCGGAGCCGCTGCCGGTGGCGGAGACTTTTACCTTTGAGGATCAGGCGGGAGAGAGCCTGTCGCAGTTTGCCCGGCTGGACACGCTGGTCACGGTGGTGGACGGCGTTAATTTCCTTGAGCAGTACCAGCAGGCGGCAAGCCTGCAGGAAGTCGGGCAAAGCCTGGGGGAGGATGACCTGCGCAGCGTGGCGGATCTGTTGATTGAACAGATCGAGTTTTGCGACGTGATACTGATCGGTAAAACCGACCTGTTGACGCCGCTGCAGCTGGCGGAAGTCACGGCGCTGCTAGCCAGTCTCAATACCGAGGCGAAGATTATCCCGATCGCGCCGGGCACGCTGCCGCTGGACGAAGTGCTTAACACTCATCGCTTCAGCTTTGAAAAGGCGCAGCGTGCGCCGGGCTGGCTGAAGGAGTTGCGCGGCGAGCATCTGCCGGAAACGGAAAATTACGGCATCAGCAGCTTTGTCTACCGCGCCCGTCGGCCGTTTGCGCCGGACAAATTCTATCGCCTGATTAACGGCGACTGGGCCGGCGGCAACTTGCTGCGTTCGAAAGGTTTTTTCTGGCTGGCGACGCGGCCGCAGCACGCCGGGCAGTGGAGCCAGGCCGGCGGCATTGCCCGCTACGGCGTCGCGGGGTTGTTCTGGCGCGCCATTCCGCAGGATAACTGGCCGCAGGATGAGGAAACGCGGGCGCAGATTCTGGAACGTTGGGTTGAACCGTTTGGCGATATGCGCCAGGAGCTGGTGTTTATCGGTCAGCATCTGCCGCAGGCGGAGATGGTGCGCCGGCTGGATGCGTGTCTGCTGAGCGATGCGGAGATGGCGGTCGGTCTGGCGTATTGGTTGGAGATGGCTGACCCGTTTCCTGCCTGGTAATTGCACAATGTTGTTGTGGAGATGAGAAAAATTCTCAACAAAAAGCTTTACAGCTGATATTGAGAACCATTATCATCACCTCGCAGTTCACGGAAGGCCGCTCCCGCGGCGCTGACGTGAAAGGCACGACATTGCTCACATTGCTTCCAGTATTATTTTCAAGCCAGCTCGGGTGCTGGCTTTTTTTTTGCCTGTCGATCCCCATTTATTCGCGATGTACGCCTAATCCGCGTTGCCCGGGAGCAAGACCCGCACGCAGCGTCAGCGCCGGGATGTCATAGTCGCCGCCGTTCTGCCGTCGGAACGGCTGGCGCGCGGCAATGCCGCTCTGCAGGTGCAGGAACCGCCGGTGGCCGTACCGGGGTTCGAGATGGTGATGCTGTGGCACGAGCGCAGCCACCGCGATCCGGCATACCAGTGGCCGCGGGCGCATATTATGGCGTCGCTGACCTGGGCCTCAGGCGGACGGCTCTTCACCGGGCTGCAGCGCATGTTTCTTCAGCATGCCACGCAGCTGATGGTAGGTCAGCCCCAGCAGTTCCGCCGCTTTGCGCTGGTTAAAACGCGCCTGGCGCAACGCCTGCTCTAGCAGCCGTTTCTCCTGCTCGCTCTGCCAGCTTTTTAGATCCAGCGGCAGCGCGGGGATGTCGGCGGCCCGCGCTTCCGCGGCCGGTGTATCCGTCGGTGTGCTGCGGGCAAACGGGTTGATCACGATCTGGTCCAGCGCCTGTTCGCTGCTGCCGTGGCGGTATACCGAACGCTCGACCACGTTTTTCAGTTCGCGCACGTTACCGGGCCAGCCGTAGCCGAGCAGCGTCTCACGGGCGCGGGCGGTAAAGCCGGGAAACAGCGGCAGCGCAAGTTCTCGGCACATCTGGATGGCGAAGTGCTCCGCCAGCAGCATGATGTCCTGCTGCCGCTGGCGCAGCGGCGGCAGCTGCACCACGTCAAACGCCAGTCGGTCGAGCAGATCGGCGCGGAATTTGCCGGCCGCCGCCAGCGCCGGCAGATCGTCGTTGGTGGCGCACACCAGGCGCACGTCCACCTGCAGCGGCTGGCTGCCGCCCACGCGCTCAAGGTGGCCGTATTCAATCACCCGCAGCAGCTTCTCCTGCACCAGCATCGGCGCCGTCGCCAGCTCGTCGAGAAACAGCGTACCGCCGTCGGCGCGTTCAAAACGCCCCAGATGGCGCTTCTGCGCACCGGTAAAAGCGCCGGCCTCATGGCCGAACAGTTCGGAATCCAGCAGATTTTCATTCAGCGCGGCGCAGTTGAGGGAGATAAACGGCCCCTGCCAGCGGTTGGACAGGTAGTGCAGCCGGTGGGCGATCAGCTCCTTGCCGGTACCGCGTTCGCCAATCACCAGCACCGGTTTGTTCAGGGTTGCCAGCTGCGAGACTTGTTCTAATACTTCTACAAAGGCGTTTGCTTCGCCCATCAGGGGATCGATCTGCTCGCTCATGATGAAATTCGCCAATAGTTGGTGAAAATAATCACTTTACAGCATGGCGCGGCAGAGTCAAAAATAAATAGTCCTTTAATATCAGTGAAATAAAAGTTGGCACGCATCTTGATTATATCTTGGCGTCCGCAGTATGACTTAAGACGGCGCTGAAGACGCCACTGACACCAAGAGGAAGTGAATTATGGGTATTTTTTCTCGTTTTGCCGACATTGTGAACGCCAACATCAATACGCTGCTGGATAAGGCGGAAGATCCGCAGAAGCTGGTGCGTCTGATGATTCAGGAGATGGAAGACACGCTGGTTGAAGTGCGCTCCACCTCCGCGCGCGCGCTGGCGGAGAAAAAGCAGCTGCTGCGTCGTATCGAGCAGGGTGAGAAGCAGCTCGATGACTGGCAGGAAAAAGCGGAGCTGGCGCTGCGCAAAGATAAAGAAGATCTGGCGCGGGCGGCGCTGATTGAGAAACAGAAAGTGTCCGATCTGATCGCCACGCTGACCCATGAAGTGGAGACGGTGGAAGAAACCCTGAGCCGGATGAAGAGCGAAATCGGCGAACTGGAAAGCAAGCTGACCGAAACCCGCGCGCGTCAGCAGGCGCTGATGCTGCGTCATCAGGCGGCGTCGTCTTCCCGTGAAGTGCGCCGTCAGCTGGACAGCGGCAAGCTGGATGAAGCGATGGCGCGTTTCGAGCAGTTTGAGCGCCGTATCGACCATATGGAAGCGGAAGCTGAAAGCATCAGCCTGGGTAAAAAGAAAACCCTGGATCAGGAATTCGCCGAACTGAAGGCGGATGACGCCATCAGCGAGCAGCTGGCTGCGCTGAAAGCCAAGATGAACCGCTCAGAGTAACCGTTTTTTGCGGCCGTCCGGCGGCCGCCGTCCGATAACAGAAACCCGGCGTGCCGACGCCGCAGCGCGGCGTCCGGCAGGCGGGAATAACAAGGAGTTGAAATGAGTGCGTTATTGTTAGCCATTCCATTGACGATTTTTGTGCTGTTCGTCGCCCCGATTTGGCTTTGGCTGCATTACAGCAATCGGCAACAGAACGGGATCCAGCTGACGCATCAGGAAATGCAGCGGCTGGCGCAGCTGACGGAAGACGCCAAACGCATGCGCGAACGTATTCAGGCGCTGGAAGAGATTCTGGATGCCGAACATCCGAACTGGAGGCAGTCTTGATGGGCAATTTGCTGGGCAGTAAAAAACTGTATCGCGTGCCTGAAGAGGGCATGGTGAAGGGCGTTTGCGCCGGCCTGGCGCACTACTTTGACGTACCGGTGCGCCTGATCCGCGTGATGGTGGTGCTGTCGATGATCTTTGGCCTGTTTTTCTTTACCGTCGTCGCCTATTTCGCCATGGGCTACCTGCTGGAAGCGGCACCGGCGAGCCGTTTCGACGGCGAACATCAGCGTACGCCGCGCCAGCTGTTGGATCAGTTGGAGTATGAACTGGGCAGCGGCGAGCGCCAGCTGCGCCAGGTTGAACGCTACGTGACCTCGGATACCTTCGGCGTACAGAGCCGTTTCCGTCAGCTGTAATTGACGGTTGCCGCGCCGGACGCCGCCGTCACCTTTGCCGGAGGGCAGTTATGACCAGAGCAAACCACGCCGCCAACGGCGGCCAATCCGCCACTTTCCAACGAGGAGCTGGTGCAATGTTGAAGAGATTGTCTAAAGTCATCATCATAGCGTTACTCAGTTACGGCCCGGCGGGGGCCACCTCATGGCTGCTGAGAACCGTCAGCCGTAAACCGCTGCGCCTGTTGCTGGCGATGGTGCTGGAGCCGATGTTCCGCAAGGGGCTGAATAAGGCATTCGGGCGTTATACCCGCTAAGTCGCAGCTGCCTTGGGCGGTGGCCGACGCAGCCCCGCCGCAGCGCTGAGTGATTTTGGGTATTTATGCCAAGGAGAAGAATGAAACGATTAAAAAATGAATTAACCTCGCTGGTCAACCGCGGTATGGACCGCCATCTGCGTCTGGCGGTGACTGGCCTGAGCCGCAGCGGAAAAACCGCCTTTATCACCGCACTGGTCAATCAACTGCTGCATGTCCACAGCGGCGCGCGGCTGCCGCTGTTTTCGCCGGTGCGCGAAGAGCGCCTGCTGGGGGTAAAACGTATCCCGCAGCGCGATCTCGGCATTCAGCGTTTTACCTATGATGAGGGACTGGCGCAGCTGTACGGCGCGCCGCCGACCTGGCCGACCCCCACCCGCGGCGTCAGCGAAATTCGCCTGGCGCTGCGCTACCGCTCCAATGATTCCCTGCTGCGCCACTTTAAAGAAACCTCGACGCTGTATCTGGAGATCGTCGATTATCCGGGCGAATGGCTGCTCGATCTGCCGATGCTGGAACAGGACTACCTGACCTGGTCGCGTCAGATGACCGGGCTGCTGCAGGGCGATCGTGCCGAATGGGCCAAACCGTGGCTGGCGCTGTGCAACGCGCTGGATCCGCTGGCGGCGGCCGATGAAAATAAACTGGCGGCGATCGCGCAGGCCTACACCGATTATCTGCTGCGCTGTAAGGCCGAAGGGCTGCACTTTATCCAGCCGGGACGCTTTGTGCTGCCGGGCGATATGGCCGGCGCGCCGGCGCTGCAGTTCTTCCCCTGGCCGAACGTCGACGCCGGCAGCGAATCAAAACTGGCGCAGGCCGACAAGCACACCAATATCGGCATGCTGCGCGCCCGCTTCGGTTATTACTGTCAGTCGATCGTAAAAAACTTCTACAAAGAACACTTTGTGCGTTTCGACCGCCAGATTGTGCTGGTGGATTGCCTGCAGCCGCTTAACAGCGGGCCGCAGGCGTTTAACGACATGCGCCTGGCGCTGACCCAACTGATGCAGAGCTTCCACTACGGCAAGCGTACGCTGTACCGCCGCCTGTTTTCGCCCACCATCGACAAACTGATGTTTGCCGCCACCAAAGCCGACCATATTACCGCCGATCAGCACGCCAATCTGGTGTCGCTGCTGCAGCAGCTGGTGCAGGAAGCCTGGCAGAATGCGGCATTTGAGGGCATCAGTATGGACTGCGTCGGGCTGGCTTCGGTGCAGGCGACCGAGAGCGGCATGGTGGACCATCAGGGGCAGCGTATTCCGGCGCTGAAAGGCAACCGCCTGTCGGACGGCGCACCGCTGACGGTATTCCCCGGCGAAGTGCCGGCGCGCCTGCCGGGGCCGGCGTTCTGGCAGCAGCAGGGGTTCCACTTTGATGAGTTTCGTCCGCGCGCCATGAGCGTGGACAGCCCGTTGCCGCATATTCGTCTGGACGCGGTGATGGAGTTTTTGCTGGGAGATAAAGTGCGATGAGCGAGCCGATAAAACCGCGTATCGATTTTGAAGAGCCGCTGCAGCCGCCGCAGGAGCCGACGCTGCGCGCCGGTATGGCCTTTGACGAACAGCAGGCGGATAACTTCTTTCCCGCCGCGCCGGAGCTGGAAAAGGAAGAGGAAGAAGGGCGCGTTGAAGGCATTGTCAATGCGGCGCTGAAGCCGAAGCGCAGCCTGTGGCGTAAAATGGTCACCGCCGGGCTGACGCTGTTCGGCGTCAGCGTGGTGGCGCAGGGCGTGCAGTGGGTGCATCAGGCCTGGCTGCAGCAGGATTGGATCGCGCTCGGCGGCGGCGTTGCCGGCGGCCTGATCGTCGGCGCCGGCGTCGGCTCGGTGGTGGCGGAATGGCGCCGCCTGTACCGCCTGCGCCAGCGCGCCGAAGAGCGTGACGAAGCGCGGGAATTGCTGCACAGCCACGGGCTGGGCAAAGGGCGCGAGTTCTGCGAAAAACTGGCGCGTCAGGCCGGGCTGGATCAGGGGCATCCGGCGCTGCAGCGTTGGCAGGCGTCGCTGCATGAGACCCAGAACGACCGTGAAGTGGTGGCGCTGTACGCGCGCCTGGTGCAGCCGGTGCTGGATAATCAGGCGCGGCGCGAGATCAGCCGTTCGGCGGCCGAGTCGACGCTGATGATCGCCGTCAGCCCGCTGGCGCTGGTGGATATGGCGTTTATCGCCTGGCGCAATATTCGGCTGATCAACCGCATCGCCGCGCTGTACGGCATCGAACTGGGCTATTTCAGCCGTATTCGCCTGTTCCGGTTGGTGCTGCTGAACATCGCCTTTGCCGGCGCCTCTGAACTGGTGCGCGAGGTCGGGATGGACTGGGTGTCGCAGGATCTGGCGGCGCGTTTGTCCGCCCGCGCCGCGCAGGGTATCGGCGCCGGCCTGTTGACCGCGCGTCTGGGCATTAAGGCGATGGAGCTGTGCCGGCCGCTGCCGTGGCTGGAGGACGATAAGCCCAAGCTGAGCGATTTCCGCGGCCAGTTAGTCGGCCAACTGAAGGACGTGATGAAAAAAGGCGACAAGAAAGCCTGATAATCCCGCCGCCGCACCGTCCGGTGCGGCGCTTTTCCGTGTGGCGTAAGCCAACGTTGACGAAAGAACATCCTGCTGTAATTTCGTGATAATTATCCAAAAATAATCTTCGAGTCATGATAAATATCTGGCAATAAGCTAAAATGACGCGGATGGTGTTATTCATTTGCGATTAGAATCAATAACCACAATGATAAATCAGCGTTCTGTCAACTTTTGCTGACGGAACGTTTCTTCTGTCCGGGATGAGAGAGTATGATGAGCGCCACTCATCCCGTGTACGCAAAACCTGCAGATAAGGCCAATACTGATGCGTTTGGAAGTATTTTGCGAAGACCGTATCGGTCTTACCCGAGAATTGCTGGATCTCTTGGTATTACGCAGCATTGATTTACGCGGTATCGAAATCGATCCTATCGGCCGGATTTACCTTAATTTTTCCCAGCTTGATTTTGATACCTTCCGCGCCCTGATGGCGGAAATCCGCCGCATCGCCGGCGTCACCGACGTGCGCACCGTCAGTTTCATGCCTTCCGAGCGCGAACACCGGGCGCTGCGCGCGCTGCTGGAATCCATGCCGGAGCCGGTATTCTCCATTGATATGAAAGGTAAGGTCGAGCTGGCCAACCCGGCGGCGCTGGCGCTGTTTGGCCTGAACGAAGATAAAATCCGCAACCAGACGGCGGGGCAGCTGATTGGCGGCTACAGCTTCAGCCGCTGGCTGGAGAATGAACATGCCGCACCGCACGCTGAGCGGGTGGTGATCCGCAGTCAGGATTTCCTGATGGATATCACGCCGATCCACCTGGAAGATGAAAACCAGCAGCCGGACGTGGTCGGCGCCGTGGTGATGCTGAAATCCACCGCGCGCATGGGGCGGCAGCTGCAGAATCTTTCGGTGAACGATGACACCGAGTTCGACCATATCGTGGCGGTCAGCCCGAAAATGCGCCAGGTGCTGGAACAGGCGCGCAAGCTGGCGATGCTGGATGCGCCGCTGCTGATTGTCGGCGATACCGGCACCGGCAAGGATATCCTGGCCCGCGCCTGCCATCTGCGCAGCCCGCGCGGCAAACAGCCTTTCCTGGCGCTCAACTGTGCGGCGCTGCCGGATGACGTGGCGGAAAGCGAGCTGTTCGGCCATGCGGCGGGCGCCTATCCGGGCGCCGGCGCGGCGAAAAAGGGCTTTTTCGAGCAGGCTAACGGCGGTTCGGTGTTACTGGACGAGATTGGCGAAATGTCGCCGCGGATGCAGACCAAACTGCTGCGTTTCCTGAACGACGGCACTTTCCGCCGCGTTGGCGAAGATCATGAAGTGCACGTGGACGTGCGGGTGATCTGCGCCACGCAGAAAAACCTGATTGAGCTGGTGCAGCGCGGCGAGTTCCGCGAGGATCTTTACTACCGCCTGAACGTGCTGACCATCACGGTGCCGCCGCTGCGCGAGCGCCCGCAGGACATCATGCCGCTGACCGAGCTGTTTGTCGCGCGCTTTGCCGATGAGCAGGGCGTCGCCCGACCGAAGCTGTCGAGCGATCTGAACAGCTTCCTGAGCAAGTACGGCTGGCCGGGGAACGTACGTCAGCTGAAAAATGCGATTTATCGCGCACTGACCCAGACCGAAGGCTTTGAACTGCGCCCGCAGGATATCGTGCTGCCGGAGTTTGAGGTGGAGATGTCGCTGGGGGATGAGGCGATTGACGGGACGCTGGATGAGATCAGCAAGCGCTTTGAGCGCTCGGTGCTGACCCGGCTGTACCGTACCTATCCCAGCACGCGCAAACTGGCGAAGCGCCTGGGGGTCTCACATACCGCAATTGCCAATAAACTGCGTGACTACGGCCTCAGCAGCCGCAAACCGGCGGAAGACGCCGAGGAATAATGACGAAAAAAAGCCCGGGCTGACCGGGCTTTTTTATGCGCGAATTACTTCAGCGCCGCCAGGGCGGCATCGTAGTTCGGTTCAGAAGTGATTTCTTCCACCAGTTCGCTGTACAGCACGTTGTCTTGCTCATCAAGCACCACCACGGCACGGGCGGTCAGGCCCGCCAGCGGACCGTCGGCGATTTCTACGCCGTAAGTCTGTTTGAACTCGGCGCCGCGCAGGGTGGAAAGGGTTACTACATTGCTCAGGCCTTCCGCGCCGCAGAAGCGGGACTGGGCGAACGGCAGATCGGCGGAGATGCACAGCACCACGGTGTTATCCAGGCCGCTGGCCAACTGGTTGAATTTACGCACCGAAGTGGCGCAGACGCCGGTGTCGATGCTTGGGAAAATATTCAGCACCTTACGTTTGCCGGCAAAGCTGCCCAGCACAACGTCTGACAGATCTTTCGCCACCAGGGAGAACGGCTTGCCCTGTTCGCCGGCTTTCGGCAGTTGGCCGGCAACGGCAACGGGGTTACTCTGGAACTTTACGGTCTGAGTCATGACTTGATTCCTTTGACAGGTGTTTATACAAAAGATGTGCACCTAATCGGCGAGCGGCTCACGCCCATTTTAACATTAGGTTCACACCTTGCCGTCAGTCTATGTCAATGCATGCCGCTTGGGTATACAAAATTGGCTAAACAGTTGTATATATTGGCATACCCTTGCGTACAGCGCTGATATTACGCGTACTATTCAACCAGGAGCGGTGATGAGAAGCATGCGTTTTTACCCACAGGCCTGGCCGCTGCGCGCCGCGTTTGTGATTTCACGCGGCAGCCGCAGCGCGGCCAACGTGGTGGTGGTGGAAATCGAACAACAGGGCGTCTGTGGCGTGGGGGAATGCACGCCGTACCCGCGCTATGGCGAAAGCGAAGACTCGGTGCTGGCGCAGTTGGAGGCGGTCAGACCGGCCATCGAGCGCGGCCTGTCGCGCGACGCGCTGCAGCAGCTGATGCCGGCCGGCGCGGCGCGCAATGCGCTGGACTGCGCCTTATGGGATCTGGAGTGTCGCCAACAGGCGCAAACGCTGTGGCAGCGCGTGGGGGTGAACCCGCCGCCGCAGGTCACGACGGCGCAAACCGTCGGCATCGATACGCCGGAGGCGATGGCCCGGGCCGCGTTGGAGCTTAACCGCCGCGGGGCGACGCTGCTGAAAATCAAGCTGGACGACCGGCTCATCAGCGAGCGGCTGGTGGCGATCCGCGGCGCGGTGCCGGAGGCGACGCTGATCGTCGACGCCAACGAATCCTGGCGGGCTGAAGGTTTGGCGGCGCGCTGCCAGCTGCTGGCGGATTTACAGGTGGCGATGCTGGAGCAGCCGCTGCCGGCCGATAACGATGAAGCATTGGCGAACTTTATCCATCCGCTGCCGATCTGCGCCGATGAAAGCTGCCATACCCGCGCCGATTTGGCCCGGCTTGCCGGCCGTTATCAGATGATCAATATTAAACTGGATAAAACCGGCGGCCTGACCGAAGCGCTAGCGCTGGCCGAGCAGGCCGTCAGCCAAGGCTTTACGCTGATGCTCGGCTGCATGCTGTGCACCTCACGGGCGGTGACGGCGGCGCTGCCGCTGGCGCCGGCGGCCCGTTTTATCGATCTGGACGGGCCGACCTGGCTGGCGCAGGATGTTGAGCCGGGGCTGGATTTTGCCTGCGGCGTCATCCGGCTGGGCGACCTATAAGCGCGGGATTACTGCGGGTAGGTCAGCAGCTCAATCATCGCATCCAGATACTGTTCGCTGGCGGCATCGGCGGAGATGGCCGGCAGTTCGGCGGTGATGCACGGCAGCGACAGATCGGCGCACCAGCTGCCGAACGAACCCGGCGTTTCATAGCCGACGCTGCTGACCAGCGGCAGGGCGAATTTGTGCGACAGCCAGACGCCAAGGTGCGAGCTGGCCGGATCTTCAATACACGCCAGCGGTTCATGAAAAGAGACCACCCAGGCCGGCTTCAGCCGGTGGATCAGATGGCAGAGCGCCTGCGTTTCCGGTTCGGAACCCGGCCGGCCGCCGGTTGACAGCTTGACCTCCCGCGTTGGCGCGGCGCTGTTCCAGCGGTAGACCGTATCGCCGGAACGCCAGTTGGCCGAGGGGAAGTTGCGGTTCAAATCCACACCGTTGGCGTTGGCGCGCAATCCTAACTGGCAGCCGTCCGGGTTGACCGCCAGCACCACATGGTGGCGCCGCGCGGCGGGAGACAGGCTGCGCAATGCGCAGGACAGGGTGACGACGGCGGCATTTTCATCACCGTGCGTGCCGGCGATGATCAGCCCGGCGTCCGGGCCACGTGCTACGGCGGGGAAATAAAGCAGCGGTGCGCCTAATAACGATTTTCCGTAACTTTCTCCAGCCACGGCCAGCTGGCCGCGTTCGCTACGCGGTCGTTGTTGAGTCATGGTATCGCCCTGTATCGCCAGTGGGTGAAAATGCATTGTTATTTTATTCAGTGTATTACGCTTTTGTGTGACTTTCCCACAACATTGTTGTTCTGCGTCTTATCTGAGCGGTCAGCGGCGGCGCGGCGTAATGTCCGCTGCCGATACGGCTGTCGCTTGTTATACTAAGCAGACAGCCAAGCCGATAATCAGCAAGGAGATTTAACATGCCAGTCGCCAGAATAGTCGCCAGTTATACGGAACACGAGCAGGACACGCTCACGCTGTTGTGCGGCGTGGATGATGAGAATCAACTCCGCCAGGGGGAGTGGTTCGGCGTGGTGAAAAATGATGACGGGCGCGGGGATGAATCCAACTACCCGTTTACCCTGCATGTGGACTACCAGAAAAACAGCTTCTACCTCGATTACGGCTATGACGATGCCAACGATCGCCAGCTGCAAACCACCGATATTCAGCTAAAGCCGCTGGAGGAGAACGCTCAGTTCACCATCTTTGATGAAGAAGAGGGCGAAGAGTTTACCTACCGCATCCGCACTGTCCATCTCTACGACTAAGCCCTGAGCGCGCCGCCGGCTATTGTCCGGCGGCGTAAAGCGGGGTCGTTCTCGCATTTTTGCACCGCCGTCGCCGTTTTTCCCGCAGGGCCGCCGCCGCCATGATGCGCCGCAGCGCTTTTGGGTATATGATAAAAAATTCAGATGGTTAACGCGGGATAATAACGATGGCGAGAAAAAAAATTCAACGGAGTTTCCGTTTGGCAGGCTGCGCAGCGGCCGTCTGTCTGAGCTTTGGCGTCAGTGCGGCGCAGGTGCCGGCCGGGACGGCCCTGGCCGATAAGCAGGAAATCGTGCGCCATATCAAAGATGAGCCCGCGTCGCTCGATCCGATTAAAGCGGTTGGCCTGCCGGAGGCGCAGGTGGCGCGCGATCTGTTCGAAGGGCTGGTGAATCAGGATGCGCAGGGCAATATTATTCCCGGCGTCGCCAGCCGTTGGCAGACCTCGGATAACCAGACCTTCCTCTTTACTCTGCGCAAAGACGCACGCTGGTCAAATGGTGACCCTGTCACGGCGAACGATTTCGTCTACAGCTGGCAGCGGCTGGTGGACCCGAAAAGCCTGTCGCCTTTTGCCTGGTTTGCCCAACTGGCGGGGATCCAGAACGCCGAGGCGATCATCGCCGGCAAGCTGCCGGCCGATAAGCTGGGGGTGACGGTGGTTGACGCCCATACCCTGAAGGTACAGCTGAATAAGCCGGTGCCGTACTTTGTCAGCCTGACCGCCAACTTCAGCCTGTTCCCGGCGCCGAAAGCGGTGGTGGAGAAATACGGCAGCGGCTGGACCAAGGTAGGCAACCTGGTCGGCAACGGCGCCTTTAAACTGCAGCAGCGGGTGGTGAATGAGAAGCTGGTGCTGGTGCCGAATGAACACTATTGGGATCATAAACACACCGTGCTGACCAAGGTGACGTTTGTGCCGATCAATCAGGAATCCAACGCCACCAAACGCTATCTGGCGGGGGATATCGATATCACCGAATCCTTCCCGAAAAATATGTACCGCAAACTGCTGAAGGATATTCCGGATCAGGTCTATACCCCCGATCAACTGGGCACCTATTACTATGCGTTTAACACCCAGCGCGCGCCAACCAACGATGTGCGGGTGCGTAAGGCGCTGTCTTACGCCATCGACCGCAAGATTATCGCTGAAAAAGTGCTGGGCACCGGTGAAAAGCCGGCATACCACTTTACGCCGGACGTGACCGCCGGCTTCAAAGCCAAAGATAGCCTGCTGCAGCAGCAGTCGCAGGCGGAGCTGGATGCGCAGGCCAAAGCGATGATCCAGTCTGCCGGCTACGGCCCGGATAACCCGCTGAAACTGACGCTGCTGTATAACACCTCGGAAAGCCATCAGAAGATCGCCATTGCCGTGGCCTCGATGTGGAAGAAAAAGCTGGGGGTGAATGTTAAGCTGCAGAATCAGGAGTGGAAAACCTATATCGACAGCCGTAATACCGGCAATTTCGACGTGATTCGCGCCTCCTGGGTGGGGGATTATAATGAGGCGTCTACCTTCCTGTCGCTGCTGGGTTCTTCGCACGCCGGCAATATCGCCAAGTTCCGCAACGCAGAGTATGACCGCGTGCTGGCGGAAGCCAGCCGGCGCACCAGCCCGGCGGCGCTGAACGCCGACTACAACAAGGCGGAGCAGATCCTGGCCGATCAGGCGCCGATCGCGCCGATTTATCAGTACACCAATGGCCGCCTGATCAAACCCTGGGTAAAAGGTTATCCGATTACCAACCCGGAAGACGTGGCCTATAGTCAGACGATGTATATCGTCAAGCATTGACGGGCGTTGTTTCCTCGATAAAGTGGCCGGCGCGTTGTTACGCGCCGGCCGTTTCTTGTCGGGGGCTAAATAGATGCCGTAAGCCAGGAGGCAATATCCTGGGTCTGAATCGCATTTTGCGCATTGTAGGTATCGCGCATTGGCCACCACATGCCGTCACCCCGGGCAAACGCGGCGCGATAGCGCAGCATCTGGTCATCCGGGCGTAAACGCAGGGCCTCCAGCAGCGCCGGCAGGGTGAACACGTTTTTGGTAAAGCGCCGTTGCGTAACGTGTTCAATCGTTGAGGCCAGTTGCCGGTATGATGTTGTTTCCCCCGCGACAAAGATGACGTCGTTGACGATCCGCGGCTGATGTAAATAGATGGCGCTGGTCAGTCGGCCGATATCGGCCGGCGAGGTGACGGTGACCTGAGTGTCCCATCCTCCCAGCGCGTTGATGGTGTTGGCCGATAAGTTGACGACGTCGAATGCCGGTTCGAAGAGAAAGCTGGTGAATATGCCGGTTGAAATAATCACCCACTCCGTGGTGCTCTGCGCCCGTAATAGCGTCCGGACATCATACTGTTCATCCCAGACGGGCTGGCCGCTTCCTTTACCGACCTCATCGTAATTAACGCCGAATTGCCAGGGGAAGTATCGCCGCACCCGGGCATGCAACACCGCGCGCGTGATCTTGAGCTGAGTACCGGCCCCGGCAACGAACCCCATACAGTTAATAACGGTATCAAACGGCTTAAATATCCTGCTTAACTGTTCAGTCGAACAGGCGGCCAGGTCTGCGCCGATAAAGGTTGCGCCGGCATCAGCATGTTTTTGATGCGTTGCCGACTGCAGTTTACCGTGTTTATCGCAGGAAGCGGGCGAAACAATGACGGAAACATCCCCGTTGCGCTGTGTGACCGCCGGCAGCAGCGCATCCAGCACCGCATCTCCCAGTTGTCCCGCTCCCAGCACCAATACTCGTTTATCTGCGTCCATGTCATGTTGTTGCATTTTGCACCTCACTGCTGGTGTTGATGGAATGTGGGGCAAGTTTACGGTGGAGAGCTACATTCGATAAGTCAGCGGGTGTAGGTTAGACTGTTCGTTAATATGGGATAATCAGGGTGCGCAGTCAGGGGGAGAAGGTGGATAGACTGGAATCAATGCGGGTATATGCGCATGTCGTTGAGACACAGAGTTTTGCCAAGGCGGCGGAAGTGCTGGGGATGCCGCGCTCAACGGTATCCCGGGTGATTAAGGAACTGGAAGCTTACCTTGGGCTGCAGTTGTTGCAGCGAACCACACGCAAGCTCAGCGTGACGTCCGACGGAGAGGGATACTACACGGAATGTAAAAGGCTGCTTGCTGATATTGCCGCCATGGAGTCCTCATTCCCCGGCAAATCTGGCCAACCCAAAGGGCGCTTTAAAGTCGGTATGCCGCAATCCCTGGCCCGGCACTGTATCATCCCCAAAATTCAGACGTTCTTGCAGCATTATCCCGAGCTGGAGCTAATGCTTTGCTCAAGCGATCATGTGGAGGACCTCATACGGGAGGGCTACGACTGTGCGATCCGGGCGGGCAGAATTGAGGACTCCACCACGCTGGTGGCCCGTCCGCTGGCGAATTTTAAATGGGTGGTGCTGGCAGCACCACAATACCTTGATACCTATGGCGAGCCGAAGTGTCTGGACGATCTGAACGGCCATCGCGCGGTGGGATACCTTAACCACCGGACCGGGCGCACGACAGAGTGGTTTTTTGCGCATGATGCCGCCGTGCGGGCGATCCGTATGTCGGAAGCGCTGGTGGTAGATGATACGGATGCCTACATACAGGCTGGCGTACAGGGGTTGGGGTTAATTCGCGTGGCCAGCTATCTGGCGGCTCCCTATTTGCGTAGCGGGGCGCTTATTGCGTGCCTGAACGACGACGCTTTTGATTTACCCTTATCCCTGGTGTATCCGCAGAACAGATATCTTCCTCCTGCAGTGCGCGCTTTTTACGAATGGAGTCAGGGAGTGTTGAGTTCAGCGAACGATTGTTGCATGGCGGAAACAGAAAACCCGCTGAAATAGCGGGTTTTTTTGTTCTCACACGGTCCTCAGCTGACGGCGTTAAAGAACTTCTCTCAGGGTATCAACGACAACGTGGCCAGCCATGTCGGTCTGAGTCACACGGTAGGAGGTTGGGTAGGAACGGCGGGTACTCAGGTGGTCATACACGGAAACCTTGCCGATGGGGTTTCCGCCGGCGTCCTTAACGATAAATTCGCTAATCTCTTCCTGACCTTGGTGACGCAGCTGGATGTGATTAACCTTCTCCAGCGTATGGCTTTCATCTATTTTCAAATGGTCTCTTAACATAACTACACTACCTCCTCGTAGGTAGACGCAAGTATATGCCGATGAAAATTGAGGTAAACCCACTTTTGTTTATTTTTTATTGTTGTTTGGAATTAAAAAAGATGTGGAAATGTTAATGAATCATAAAGGGCAATAATTACCCGCTGAGGTGCGGTTTTTTTGCCCGCTTTTGACACCGCTGCTTACCGGCTTCTTCTTTGATTTAAAAAGCATAAAGACTAGACTTTGCGCTAGCGAATCAAAATAAGAGGGGGGCGAATGGACGTCATTGACGGCAGCCAGCTACAAATTGCCGATGCGGTGTATGCGTTTCGGCTGGATGGCAAGGGCGGCGTAACGCCGATCGGCCCGCAGGATAGCATCACCAGTCAGCAACCTTGCTGGCTGCATCTGGATTATGCCCATCCGGCAAGTTTGCAATGGCTGAGTGAAACGCCGCTGCTGCCGGATTCCGTACGCGATGCGCTGGCCGGTGACAGTACCCGGCCACGGGTGGCGCGGCAGGGGGACGGCACGATGATTACGCTGCGCGGCATTAACTTTAATGTTAATTCACGTCCTGACCAACTGGTGACTTTTCGCGTGTTTATCACCGATAAGATGATTGTCTCCACGCGTCACCGTAAAGTGTATTCCATTGATGAGGTGGTTAACGAACTGCAAAATGGCGTGGGGCCAACCCACTGCGGCAACTGGCTGGTGGAAATCAGCGATGCGCTGACCGATCACGCCAGCGAGTTTATCGAGGACCTGCACGATAAAATTATCGATCTGGAAGATGCGCTGCTGGATCAGCAGATCCCTGAACGCGGCCAGCTGGCGCTGATTCGCAAGCAGCTGATTGTGCTGCGCCGCTATATGGCGCCGCAGCGGGACGTATTTTCCCGGCTGGCCAGCGATCGCCTGGCCTGGATGAGCGATGACGATCGTCGCCGCATGCAGGATATTGCCGATCGGCTGGGGCGTGGTCTGGACGATCTGGACGGCAGCATTGCGCGTACGGCGATACTTGCTGATGAAATCACCAGCGTGCTGGCGGATGCCATGAACCGGCGTACCTACACGATGTCGCTGTTGGCGATGGTATTTCTGCCCGCCACCTTCCTGACGGGGCTGTTCGGCGTTAACCTGGGCGGCATTCCCGGCGGCGATAAGCCGTTCGGCTTTACGCTGTTTTGCCTGCTTTTGGTGGCGTTGGGGGCGGGCGTGGCCTGGTGGCTGAAACGCCGCCGCTGGCTGTAGTCATTGGCGAAGAAACTTCGGCAAAACCTGATTAAAGTTGCGCGAAATCAACATTTGCCGTCGGAGAATGCGGCATTATTCTTCCCGCAGGTGAATGCAACGTCAAGCGATGGGCGTTGCGCTCCATAATTGTCTTACTTTCTTATTTTTAGAATTACTGCATAGCAAATTTGATTCACACGATGCCGGTGTTATCCACCGGCATTTTTTTCGTCTTTTTTCCGCGCGGTCAGCTTGCTGTTGACCACGATACCGAACTAGGCCGCCGCTTCATCCCAGAAACTGGCTTCAATTTTATGCCCGTCCAGATCGCGGACAAAACAGCCGTAATATTGCTCGCCGTAGTGCGGCCTGGAGCCTGGAGCGCCCTCATCCGTTGCGCCGGCCTGCAGCGCCTGACGATAGAATTCATCAACCTGCTGTTTGCTGGTGGCGAAAAAACCGATGTGGATGCCGTTGCCGATGCTGGCGGGTTTGCCGTCGAGCGGGGTTTGCAGCCAGAATTCGGGATAGTCGCGGCCATAACCGATGGCGCCATGGTGCTCCAGCACGCGACGGCAGCCCAAGGCGGACAGTACCCGATCGTAAAAATCCGCCGCCTGGTCGAAATGATTGGTTCCGACGGAGACGTGGGACAGACAAGGGGTGATATTCATCGGTAAGTAAACTCCATATTACTGTATGAAAAAACAGTATAGAGCAAAGCCGATGACGACAGGCGGTTTTTTAGCGTCAAATGTGAGCGGGATCGTAAAGCTCGGCGGGGGAAAACGCCATCCTCCGCAAGGGGGGATGGCGTGTTAACTTATTTGATTTCCAATACGTTCAGCCGCTCAGGCGCGGCGACGATCTCGTCAGCCTCTGCGGTTTGCCAGCCGGCCGGCTGCAGCGGCAGTTCTTCGCGATCGAATGCCAGATCGCCGCCGTTTACCACCTCGTCGCCGTGTTGAATGCCTTTGAAGTCAAACAGTTCGGTATCACACAGGTGCGAAGGCACCACGTTTTGCATTGCGCTGAACATGGTTTCAATACGGCCGGGGTAGCGTTTATCCCAGTCGCGCAGCATATCGCCGATCACCTGGCGCTGTAGGTTCGGCTGCGAACCGCACAGGTTGCAGGGAATGATCGGGAAGGCTTTCGCCTGGGCAAAGCGCTCGATATCTTTCTCGCGGCAGTAGGCCAGCGGACGGATCACCACGTGTTTGCCGTCGTCGCTCATCAGCTTGGGCGGCATGCCTTTCATCTTGCCGCCGTAAAACATATTGAGGAACAGCGTCTGCAAAATATCGTCGCGGTGGTGGCCCAGCGCGATTTTTGTAGCGCCCAGTTCGCTGGCGGTGCGGTAGAGAATGCCGCGGCGCAGGCGCGAGCACAGTGAGCAGGTGGTTTTGCCTTCCGGAATTTTCTCTTTAACGATGCCGTAGGTATTTTCTTCTACGATCTGATACTCCACCCCCAGTCCGTCCAGATAGGCCGGCAGGATGTGTTCCGGGAAGCCCGGCTGCTTTTGGTCCAGGTTGACCGCTATCAGCGAGAAGTTAACCGGCGCGCTCTGCTGCAGGTTGCGCAGAATTTCCAGCATGGTGTAGCTGTCTTTGCCGCCGGACAGACACACCATGATGCGGTCGCCTTCCTCAATCATATTGAAATCGGCGATGGCCTCGCCTACGTTGCGGCGCAGGCGCTTCTGCAGCTTGTTGAGGTTGTACTGTTCTTTCTGGCTCACTGTTTGTTTTTCTGACATTTAAATCGTGCTCGTTCTCATTGGGGTGCACTATGGACATGGCGCCGTTAGCGGCCAGTTTATCATTCAACAGGCGGATAGGAGAAATCCATCCGCGCCCACGGTGCTTCATGCAGTGACATCCTGACCGCAGCGCGATCAACACGGCTCACGGCATAGATGCAGTTTGGCGAGTATGGTACGGATTATGGCGACGAATGCCAGCGGGTTTTACAGAGGTGAGCCGCGAGCGAGGACGCGGCGGCGATGCGATTGGCGTTCTGTTGGTATTCTCGGATTGGGGCGCCTGTGATAGCGAGACGTTTGAAAAAAGGCGCGCACCTGGCGCGCCCGGTGAAATCTACTCGTTGGCCGATTTCTCCGCCTTGCCGGCCAGCAGACTGAGGAAGTCGTATTTCTGCTGCAACTCCTGCGCGGCCTCCTGATACAACGCGCTGGCGACCTCAGGCTGCAGGCTGTTCAGGCGGCGGAAACGCTGCTCCTTCAGCAAGGTGGCGGCAAGATCGCTGTTCGGCGGCCGTGAATCCAGCGCCAGCGCCGCTTTGCCTTCCTGCGTGCGGCGCGGATCGAAGCGGTACAGCGGCCAGAAACCGCTGGCGGTCAGCTGTTTCATCTGGTCGTGACTCAGCGCCAGATCGTAGCCGTGCTCTTCACACGGGCTGTAGGCGATAATCAGCGACGGGCCGGGGTAGGCTTCCGCTTCCTGAATCGCTTTTACCGTCTGATTCAGCTGCGCACCTAACGAAATCTGCGCCACATACACGTGGCCGTACATCATCATGCTGACGCCGAGGTCCTTACGCGCCTTGCGTTTACCGTGTTCGCCGAATTTGGTCACCGCGCCAAGCGGCGTGGCCTTCGACTGCTGGCCGCCGGTGTTGGAGTAACACTGGGTATCCAGCACCAGCACGTTGACGTTCTCCGTCAGGCTCAGCACGTGGTCCAGCCCGCCGAAACCGATATCATAGGCCCAGCCGTCGCCGCCGATCAGCCAGATGGATTTATCCAGCAGATGATCGGCATCATCGGCCAGCTGACGGGCGTTGCCGTCATCGAACTGCGCCAGTTGGGTGCGCAGCTCGGCGATTTGCTTCAGCCGCAGGGCGGGTGCAATGTCATCCATCCGCAGCCCGTTGACCAGCTCCGCCGGCAGACGATCGGCCTGCGACGCCAGCAGACGCAAGGCGCGCTGCCGATGCTGATCGACCGTCAGGCGGAAGCCCAGCCCGAATTCGGCGTTGTCCTCGAACAGTGAATTGGCCCAGGCAGGGCCGCGGCCGGCGGCATTGGTGGTGTACGGCGTGGTGGGCAGGTTGCCGCCGTAGATGGACGAACAGCCGGTGGCGTTGGCGATCAGCAAGCGATCGCCGTACAGCTGGGTCAGCAGCTTGATATAAGGCGTTTCGCCGCAGCCGGAACAGGCGCCGGAGTATTCGAATAGCGGCGTAATCAGCTGTGAGGTGCGGATATCGATGCGTTCAAGCTGCGCCGGATCGATTTCCGGCAGCTGCAGGAAGAAGTCGTAATGGGCTTTCTCTTCCGCCAGATGTTCCAGGCGCGAGGCCATATTGATCGCCTTGATCTCCGGCTGCTGGCGATCTTTGGCCGGGCAGACTTCCACGCACAGGTTACAGCCGGTGCAGTCTTCCGGCGCCACCTGCAGCACGTATTTCTGCCCGCGCATATCGCGCGCTTTGACATCCAGCGACTGCAGGCTGGCCGGCGCGTGCTCCATGGCCGCCGGCGGCACGACTTTGGCGCGAATGGCCGAGTGCGGGCAGGCGGCGACGCAGTGGTTGCACTGGGTACAGAGATCCGGCCGCCAGATCGGCACTTCTTCGGCGATATTGCGTTTTTCCCACTGCGTGGTGCCCACCGGCCAGGTGCCGTCCGGCGGGAAGGCGGAGACCGGCAGAGCATCTCCCAGCCCGGCCAGCATCGCCGCCGTGACGGTTTTGACGAAGTCCGGCGCGGCGTCGGCCACCACCGGCGGGCGTTGCGGGCTGGCGGGGTTGACGGAGCGCAGCGGAATGGCGGTCAGCGCCTGGCGCGTTGCCCCCAACGCCTGCCAGTTGCGCTCGACGATCTCCTGACCTTTGCTGCTGTAGCTGCGGGCAATGGCGTCCTGCAGCTGTTGCAGAGCGACGTCATCCGGCAGAACCTGCGTGAGATGGAAAAACGCCATCTGCATCACGGTGTTGATGCGCGCGCCAAGCTGGCATTCGCGCGCCAGTTTGGCCGCGTTGATAATATAGAAGCGCGCCTGGCGTTGCTGAAGCAGCGCCTGCACCTCCTGCGGCAGCCGGTCCCACACTTCGTCAGCGCCGTAAGGGGTATTGAGCAGAAAAATCCCGCCGTCCTTCAGACGTTCGACCATCTGGTATTTATCGATAAACTGCGCCTGGTGGCAGCCGATAAAATCGGCGCGGCTGACCAGATAGGCGGAATTGATCGGCCGTTCGCTGACGCGCAGGTGCGACACCGTCAGGCCGCCGGCCTTTTTCGAATCGTAGACAAAGTAGCCCTGGGCAAACAGCGGCGTGCCGTTGCCGATGATTTTGATATTGTTCTTGGTTGCCGAGACGGAACCATCACTGCCGAGGCCGTAAAACAGCGCCTCCAGCGTGGCGTGAGAGGGGAGCGGATTATCATGCAGCGGCAGCGACAGCCCGCTGACGTCATCAAAGATGCCGACGGTGAAACGCGGGCGCGGCCGTTCCTGTTCCAGTTCGGCAAACACCGCCAGCGCGCAGTCGGGGCCGAACTCTTTGGATGACAGGCCGTAGCGGCCGCCGATCGTCAGCGGCAGGGTGTCGCGCTCACCGCGGCTGAAGGCTTCGGCCAGCGCGCTCATCACGTCCAGATACAGCGGTTCGGCCGGCGCGCCCGGTTCTTTGGTGCGGTCCAGCACGGCGATTTTCCGCACGCTGGCCGGCAGCGTCTCCAGCAGGTGGGCCGCCGAGAACGGGCGGAACAGGCGCACCTTCACCATGCCGACCTTCTCGCCACGCGCCAGCAGCGCATCAATCACTTCTTCACAGGTGCCGATTGCCGACCCCATCAGAATCACCACCCGCTGCGCATCGGGGTGGCCGTAGTATTCAAACGGCTGATACTGCCGGCCGGTCAGCGCGGCGAACTGCGTCATCGCCTCGCTGACGTGGCGATAGGTTTGCGCGTACCACGGGTTGGCGGCCTCGCGGGACTGAAAGTAGGTATCCGGATTGGCGGAAGTGCCGCGCACCACCGGGCGTTCCGGCGACAGCGCCCGGGCGCGGTGGGCGGCGATGGCCGTCTGCGGCATCATCTGCCGCAGCGTGTCGTCGCTGAGCGGCACGATTTTGTTGATCTCGTGCGAGGTGCGAAAACCGTCGAAGAAATGAATAAATGGAATACGGCTGTTGAGGGTTGCCGTCTGCGAAATTAAGGCAAAATCCTGCGCCTCCTGCACATTACTGGCGCACAGCATGGCGCAGCCGGTCTGGCGTACCGCCATCACGTCCGAATGGTCGCCGAAGATCGACAGGGCATGGGTGGCCACCGTACGCGCGGCGACGTGCAGCACAAACGGCGTCAGTTCGCCGGCCAGTTTATACAGCGTCGGGATCATGAGCAGTAATCCCTGCGAGGAGGTAAACGATGTCGACAGCGCGCCGGTTTGCAGAGCGCCGTGCACGGTGGCGATCGCGCCGCCTTCCGACTGCATTTCTACCACCCGCGGCGTATCGCCCCAAATATTCTGGCGGCCATCGCCGGACCAGGCATCCGCCTGCTCGGCCATGGTGGAGCTGGGCGTAATAGGATAAATTGCGATGACTTCGCTGGTGCGGTAAGCCACCGACGCAACGGCATGGTTGCCATCTGTCGTAATCATGGAAAGTACCTTATTTCAGCCATGGCGTTGCGCCATGCGGAAGAAAATGCCCTGGAGCCGGGTGAAAAAAACAGCGTTAAATAAAGTCTAGCAGAGGGAAAATCGCGTTCTTTATCACGTTTGTGTGCAGAGCGCGGTTTCAGCGCAGGAACGTTGTAACCTGATATGTCGCAAGGAAATCGCATTATCCGCTGGCGGTGGCGGTGCGGTTTAACCATAATTTAGCGCTTTATTGCCATCATGGCGGCGTTGGCTATTAACAGAGAGCGGGACAAATGACGGGATTAATGTATTTAACCATGGCGATTATCGCCGAGGTGGTTGCCACCACCATGCTGAAGGCGTCGGAAGGGTTCACCCGCCTGTGGCCCTCGCTGGTGGTGGTGCTGGGCTATGGCGTGGCCTTTTGGGGCCTGTCGATGGTGGTGAAAAGCATGCCGCTGGGCATTGTGTATGCGATCTGGTCCGGCATGGGCGTCGTTTTGGTGTCTATCGCTGCGGTATTTATTTATAACCAGAAACTCGACTGGCCGGCAATTATCGGCATGGGATTAATCGTTGCCGGAGTATTGGT
The DNA here is from genome assembly GCF_009817885.1 of Serratia rhizosphaerae. NCBI lineage: Bacteria > Pseudomonadati > Pseudomonadota > Gammaproteobacteria > Enterobacterales > Yersiniaceae > Serratia > Serratia rhizosphaerae. The sequence goes on along the minus strand of NZ_CP041764.1, from coordinate 4,859,497 downwards.
GATTAACCTATTGTCAAAAACCAGCGCTCACTAATATTACGATGAATAAAAAAGCCCGCATGACGTTAATCATGCGGGGTGAAGAGCTCAGTTAATTAACTGAAAAATAGTGGAATGCTAATCTCTTAGCGCCTATAGCATACGCGCTGAGCCGCACTTTCAACGTGGCAGAAAATGCGGCGTACCATGCTGTTGCCCGGCGCGCGCCGACGGCCGTTTGCGCCGTAATTCCGCGTGCGGCCGATGGTGATAAGGCGTGCCTGACAGTGATAAAGTTTCGTCTGGCGCAAAAAAGCGCAAAATAATGGCGGCGATGTATTCTCATTATTAAACGAACAGGCTAAATTAAATACACCCGTCATACTTCAAGTTACAGGTGTGTTGGCCGCGTTCAGTCACCCGAATCACTTACCGAGTAAGTGCATCAGGGTTACTTCTCTTGCTGCCTTCCTGCAATTTGAATTATTTCGGGTACAGGTTTGTATTAATTGCACGATCATATGCCCATCAAGAGGCGTTGTTATTTTTTATATAATCAGGTTCAGGAGAAAAACAATGGCAATGCAAATACACAAATGGTCGCTGGCCGGCGCCGTTTTGCTGCTGGCCGCGTGCAGCAGTAATAATGATGAACCGCAGCAGCAGGGCACCAGCGCCAGAATTGACCACTTACCGACCAGCGCACACTGCGCCAACGTCGGCGGCACCACCACCATTGCCCATACGCTGAATGGCGAGGCGGTCAGAATGTGTCAGATGCCGGACGGCAAGCAGTGCGAGGAGTGGGCATTAGGTCAGGGGCCTGCGCCAGCGCCGGCTAAGCGCCGCCCCCCGGAGGATAATGCGGGCTTATTGCACCCAGTCTTTCAGGGTATAGACTAGCGTGTGTTTACCGTCGCTCAGCGTTAGCTGCTGGGCATCCAGCGTGACGCGCGCGCCGTTATTCAGCACGCTGCCGATGACCTGATCCCACTGGTTACGCTGCGGGTCAGCACACATCATGCGCGTCGAGGCCAGGTTTTTTACCGTCAGCACGCCGTTGTCCAACTGGCCGTTGCCGAAGAAGCGGTTGCACATTGAACCGGAGATATGCATCTTTTCGCCGAATTCAATGCTTGGCCCGCGCCCCTGTTGTGCATTGGCGGCGACGCCGTCCACGCTCTGCAGCACAAAGTTGTGATGCAGCAGATCGCTTTCCTGTACCGGCTTGCCGGCAGGCGTACCGCCGGCGCAGCCGGCCAGCAGCGTACTGGCCAGCGCCAGTGGGATCCATGATTTCATTGTTGCTCTCCTGAGGTAGTTGTTCCCTGTATTTCAGCCATGCAGCTGGTTGGCGCAGGGTTCGCCGCGCGTCAGCTGATCGATATTCTGCAGTGTGGTTTCAGAAATGCTGGTCAGCGCCTCTTCCGTCAGGAAGGCCTGGTGGCCGGTAAACAGCACGTTATGGCAGGCCGACAGCCGGCGGAAGATATCATCCTGAATCACATCGTTGGATTTGTCCTCAAAGAACAGATCGCGTTCGTTTTCGTAAACGTCCATGCCGAGCGCACCGATTTTCTGCTGTTTGAGCGCGTCGATGGCGGCGGCGGAGTCAACCAGGCCGCCGCGGCTGGTATTGATGATCATCACGCCGTCTTTCATCATGGCGAAGGCCTGCGCATCCAGCAGGTGATGGTTTTCCGGCGTCAGCGGGCAGTGCAGGGTGATAACGTGCGACTGGGCGTACAGCGTCGGCAGAACGACGTATTCCGCACCCAGCTCCAGCGCCTGTGCGCTGGGGTAAGGATCATAGGCCAGCAGCTTCATGCCGAAACCTTTCAGAATACGCATGGTGGCCACGCCGATTTTGCCGGTGCCGATCACCCCGGCGGTGCGGTTGTGCATATTAAAGCCGATCAGTCCTTCCAGGGAGAAGTTGGCGTCGCGGGTGCGCTGGTAGGCGCGATGGATGCGGCGGTTGAGGCTCATCATCAGGCCGACGGCGTGCTCCGCCACCGCCTCCGGCGAATAGGCCGGTACGCGCACCACCTTGATGCCGAGCTGCTGCGCCGCCGCCAGATCGACATTGTTAAAGCCGGCGCAGCGCAGCGCCAGAATTTCTACGCCCAGCGCCGCCAGCTCTTCCAGTACTTCGCGACTGCCGTCATCATTGACGAAGATACATACCGCTTTACAGCCGATCGCGGTTTTAGCCGTTTTCTTACTGAGCAGGAAATCAAAGAACTCAAGTTCGTAACCAAATTGCTGATTTACCAACTCAAGGTATTTGCGGTCATACTGTTTCGTGCTGTATATCGCCAGTTTCATTGTGGTTTCTCCACCGGAAATCTTATGGCTAGTTTAGTGTTTTTTGCCAATTTTGACAATTAGTTAGCCATCAGAGACAGGGAGGTAAAGACACGGCTCGGGCAAAAAAATCCCCACGTCTGGGGGTGGGGAAATGGCTTCTTCATATATACCATCACGCTAGGATACGGTGGGTATACAACTTACTTATTAGAATCATTGCCAGACTATTAATCATCAGCAGCAACGACAATAACAAAAGTCTGAAATGCGCGGTGCGCCCGGCGGCTAATATGTAAGCAAAATCGACAAGTGACGAATAAAAATCGGTGAAAATGGCAGAAAGGGTCTTCCCGTCGCCTATCTAACTTCACCCTGGTCTAAAATCATGCCATCATTATTCCCCTTTCCGGCATAGACTTAATGCAACTGCGGGCGTGCCTTATCTAGGAATGAAGCAATCATTTAATGGCTAAACGATTGAGAATATTCATAGGGATTGTGGTGGGGATTGCGGTCCTGCTGGCGGTCCTGTGGCAAACCACGCCACGCTGGTTGCCCCGCGTGCTTACGCACTGGCTGCCGGCCGGCAGCCAGCTGATGCTGCAAGGGCCGTTGCGCTGGCAAAGCGGCGGCCTATCGTTGCCAGGGGCGCAATATAAAGTACAGCAGTGCCTGCTGGCCGACTTGGGCGCGACGCGTCTGCATTATCGCGCTGGCCGCTGGCAGCTGGACAGCGACAAACTCAGCGTTGACAGCGCCTGCCTGAGCCAGTTGCCCGCCGGCGAAGACGACGGCGCGCCGTTGACGTTAGATGCGCTGCAGCGCCAGCTGCCGGCGCTCGATCTGAGCATCAACCAACTCTCAGTCCTCCCCTGGCAGCACTATGCCGGTAAACTGCAGCTGCATAATACCGCTGCGGGCCAGCAGCTGTTTTATCAGGGCAAAAACCTCAAGGCTGAAGCACGGCTGGATAATCGGCAGCAGCTGACAATCTCCTCGCTGAACGTGTTGCCACCCAATAGCCCGCATCCGCTGCGGTTCAGCGGCGATATCACCATAGCGCGCGATTTCGCCGCACTGCCGCCGCAGGGCAAACTGCGGGGCGAGGTGCAAACCGCCTACCTGCAGCAGCCGCTGCTGATGGACATCAGCTGGCAGCAGGGGCAAGGGGTGGTGACGCTGGCGGAAAAAGGCGATAAGCAACCGCTGGCAACTTTGCCCTGGGCGGTCACGCCGCAGCAAATCCGCATCGACAAAGGCGAATGGCGCTGGCCGTATATAGACCAGCCGCTAAGCGGCGGCATCAACGTTGCGCTGCATGACTGGAGTAAAGGGCTGGATGAAACGCAAATCAGCGCCCGGCTGAATGTGATCACCGCCGGGCACAACGGCAAGGGCAATGCGGTGTTGACGCTGGGGCCGGGCAGCGTCGGCCTGACGCACAGCAATCTTGATTTCCAACTGACCGGGCAGGCCAACCTGGCCGATTTTTCCCTGACGGCGTCGATTCCCGGCGTGGTCAGCGGTTCTATTCTCAACCCGACGCTGGAGCTGCGGCCCGGTTCGCTGCTGCGCGCCTGGGGCAACGCTTCGCCGGAAATGAAGCTGGAAGAGGCGCGTCTGCCGCTGGCCGGGGTAAAAGTCACCGCCAATGGCATTACCGGCCGTCTGCAGTCGATTATTCGCGCCAGCGACAGTTACTGGGGACGTTTCAGACTGCATCTGGACGGTCTGGCGCAAGATTTCTGGCCGGACAAAGGGCGCTGGCAGTGGCGCTATTGGGGCAACGGCCAGCTGCCGCCGCTACAGGCGAAGTGGGACGTGGCGGGCAGTGGCGACTGGCAGGACAGCCTCCTGACGCTCGATCGCCTCTCCACCGGCTTTGACCGGCTGAAATACGGCATGGTCACGGTGGCCGCGCCGCGCCTGACGCTGAATAAGCCGCTGCGCTGGCAGCGCGATGCCGTACGGCCATCGCTGGACGGTGAACTGCAGCTGGTGGCGGATAAGGTCAGCTTTAGTGGCGGCGGTCATCTGCCGCCGTCGACGCTGGCGCTGCGGCTGCAGGGGTGCGATCCGCAGAACTTCCAGTGGCAGGGTAAGCTGCAGGCGCAGGATATCGGGCCGATTGCGCTGCGCGGCCGCTGGGACGGCGAGCGCCTGCGCGGGGAAGGCTGGTGGCCGAAGCAGCGCCTGGCGGTGTTCCAGCCGTTGTTGGCGCCGGATCTGAACATTACGCTGCGCGACGGCGAGTTTTATGCGCAGGCGGCATTCTCCGCCGCGCGTGAACAGGGCTTCGCCGCCGGCGGCCACTGGGTGGTGAAAAACGGCGGCATGTGGATGAAGGATGGCGAAATGAGCGGTCTGGATTTCGTCATGTCTTACCGGCTGCAGAACCACCAGTGGCTGCTGGGTGCCAAGCAGCCGGTGACGCTGCGCATTAAATCGCTGAGCAACCTGTTTGAGATGCAGAACATCACCGCGAATCTGCAGGGTTACTACCCCTACAGTGAACGCCAGCCGCTGACGTTGAGCAATGTCGGCGTGGATATGCTGAACGGCCACATCGGCCTGTCGGCGCTGCGCCTGCCGCAGCATGACGCCGCGGTGCTGAAGCTGGATCGCGTCGACCTCAGCGCGCTGTTTACCGCGCTGAAGCCGAAACAGTTTGCCATGTCCGGCCGGGTGAACGGCGAGCTGCCGCTGTACCTGAATAACTCGCAATGGCTGGTGCGCAACGGCTGGATCGCCAACGCCGGCCTGCTGACGCTGCGGCTGGATAAGGATATGGCCGACGCCATCGCCAGCAACAATATGGCGACCGGCGCGGCCATCGACTGGCTGCGCTATATGGAAATTCATCGCTCACAGGCCAGGGTCGATCTCGACAACCTGGGCGTACTGACGTTAACGGCCAGAATCGACGGGGTTAACCCGCAGAAAAACGCCAAACGAGAGGTTATTTTGAACTATAGCCATCAGGAAAACGTGTTTCAGCTGTGGCGCAGCCTGCGCTTTGGCGACAACCTGCAGGAGTGGCTGGAACAGACACTCTCAAAGAGTAATGATGGCCAATAAATACATATAGATATGTGTTGTTTCTGGGTTGCTGCGGGTCAAGTAACGGGGTAACCCCAGACCCGATTCTCACCCCAAAACCCGCCCCCCTAAAAATCCCTCTTGACAACCCTTTGGTCTTTGAGGCTATCCTAAAAAAGGAACCCGTACTGGGTTCTGCTGCTCTGGTAACTATTCCAGGGTAGAGACTCATTTAGCTTTGAAGCCGCCTCCACATGTGGCCAGTTGCAAGGGTGAGTCGTTGGGAACCGGGGTACTTGTCTGAACGCCATGCCCCGGGCGCTTCTTGTTATCCGAGGTACACTTCGGCGGATTGGGTTCCGGGATTGGTGTGAAGGTAGCGGCCGGGCGCGGCACCTCAGTGTCAGGAGGGAAGATAGGCCGTTCATGCGGGTGATGACATATATCCGCGCATGACGCTGGAAACTTCTACGGATTCCTCAGAAGACGCTTCCAGCGCACAACGGAGGCAATGGTTTGGTTTCGGCTAAACTTTTGTCTTCGCTGTTGCTTGAGCCGTTGTCCTCGCGACGCTGGGCTACCACGCCTCCGGCAGCGTGCCCCGAAATATTTTCTGTGCACGAAATAGTCAACTCGTCGCAGTTCGAGTTGACGGCCAGCAAGCTTAGCGACACTGAAGGCCAGGTGATCACTGTTGGTCTGCTGATTCAAACGAACAGCAGGAAATGAATTAACTCGCGGGCAGGATGAGCCCCGTGCTGGAGGTTGCGATGCGTGGCAACCAAAGCAAACAAAATCAGGGCAGCGGCACGAAAGCGCCTTGCTAACCTGAATCAAAAGCAGATTGAGGCCGAACAGACACGGTCTGCCAATCGAGAACTTCTGCTGAATGCGCAAGACAGGGCGATGCTTGAGGATATGCGAGCACGCGGCTTTTGCGCACCCAAAGCACTCCCGACCGCCCGCCAATACGCACGGTATGCTGCATTCAGGAGCAGTCAGGCCGCTGCCAACCGTGCCGAAATCGTAGAGCAGGAAACCGCCGTGTATGCCGCCAATGGCGGGGTTATGGATTTGGTCTTCGAACGTCTGCGCAGCCCCAAACTCAAGGACACGGCATTTGCTGCCCTGGCTCAGCTGGCGCAAAAGGGCATGCAGCTGGCGCCGGTTCCTGTGGATGACAACCACGTCACTGAATCACCGTTACCTGATGACGATGAGCTGGACGATATCTCCGACGAGCTCGGGGGTATCGAATGATCACTACGCTGGAATACCGCAACAAGGTTCGCCAGAAGGCAAAGCTCATTCGCGCTGCCGGCAAGGCAAAGATGCTCGAGCACTGGAACATCATCGAAGCGGCGTTGCAGTTCCACCGTTTTTACCGGCTGGACTACTTCAAGCCCTACGACTACCAGTTCAAATGGTTTAAGTCAGGCATCTACGCCACGTTGCGCTACCTGTCTGCCGCTAACCAGATTGGTAAAACCTACGGTGGCGCGGTGGAAATGACTTACCACCTGACCGGTCTCTATCCTGACTGGTGGCCGGGACGTCATTTCGAGGTGACGGGCAAGGAAGTGTGCTGGGCAATGGGGGTAAGCCTGGAGTCCACGCGCAAGGTGTTGCAGAACTACCTGCTCGGCACGGATAACGCGAAGAAAACTCGTGAGTTCGGCAGTGGCACCATTCCGCGGGAGATGATCCGCATGGAAACACTGGTTCGCGATGGCGAGCTGGTGAAATCAATCTCAATCGATAACGCAGCGGGAGGTTACTGTGAGCTGTATTTCTATGCGTCCACGCAATCGACGGATACTCTTCATGGCCAGAAAGTTTTATATATTTGGCTTGACGAGCAGCCGGACAACGAGCTGGAACTATCCAGTATCTTTGCGGCACGAACTATTAATACCGGCGGCATTGTTGCCGTCACCGCCACACCGGAAAAGGGCGCTACAGACCTTTGGCGCCAGTGCAAGGAGGATAACAGCCCGCACGTCCACTTTCAGTCGGCCACCTGGGACGACGCCCCGCACTTAAGCGAGGAAGCAAAAGACCGCATCCTTGCCGCCATCCCCTATCACGAACGTGAAATGCGCTCCAAAGGCATTCCCGTTGCCGGCATTGGCGCCATCTATCCCTACCGCGACGACGACATCACCTGCGAACCGTTCGATATCCCCGACCACTGGCTTGTCCTGGCTCCGCTGGACTTTGGTGTCAGCGGTAACCGTGACCCGTCAATCATTCTGTCCATGGCGTATGACCCGGATACCGGCGTGCGCTACGTCTTTGCCGAGTGGTCGAGTGAGATGGACAAGGATATCTACGCCAACAGCTACATGCCTGACTTCATGGCGCACAAAATCATCGGTCAGAAGCCTGACGACTGGGATGTGGTCACCCAATCCGCGCCGTTCGTCGGTATCGGTCTGCCTGGCATCGTAGTCAAGTCTCCGCATGATGGCGCAAACACCCAACCCGGCACCAACCAGACGCGATGCGAAATCATGCGTGACGTCGGCGCCAATGTTGACCCGCATCTTTGGGAGCTACCGCCTGATATGGCACCACTGGAAAAGAACCGCCGGTCGCTTGCCGGTTCGATTGCCATCGTTGCCAACCTGTTTCGGGATGGAAAGCTGAAGATTTTCACGACATGCACGGAAACCCTGCGGGAGCGCCGGGGCTATCAGTGGATCAAGAAGGGGCAAAAGACCGTCCCCATCGACAAAGACAATCACTTCATGGATGCCATGCGTATCGGCGCCATCCGCATCAGCTACGACGGCGAGTACATGCAGGATGCACGCCAGTCCATCCCGAATAACACCATTGACGGGAACCCCTACGAAACCGACATGGGAGCATACCACCTGTGAACCAGAGCGAACTGTTTACCGAGTTGCAGAACAATTTCAACGCCGCCAAAGAGCAGCAGGACATGCTGGCCGAACGCTACAACAAGGCCTACATGATGTATCGCGGCGAACTGCCAGAGCGGCTCAAGCCTTCGGACTTGCCCGCTGACCGCGTGATGTGGAAGGCCTTCGAGAGTATTTACCCGGCCCTGGTGAAGCTGTTCACCGACAACGACAAGTCGCCGGCGCGGTTCAACAGCGAGGGGATGGCGACGACAAAAATTGCGCAGGCCGTCACTCAGGCTGTGCACACGGCAGCGATGGGGGTGAACAACGCCTACAAGCTGTACATGCAGGCGATTAAGGAAATCCTGATCACAGGCAACCAGGCGGTCATGGTCGGTTATGACAAAAAGACGTATGAGACAGAGCAAGTCACTTTTACGGATGCATCCTTTGCGGCTATCGGCATCCATCAGAAGCTGCTGCAGTTGGGCGGCTACAACATCAAAAGCGAGATTGAGTTCAACGAGGAAAACCAGACCGGCACCGGCTGGATGCAGGGCGAAAGGGAGGTTAAATACCCGGTCATCAATTTAATCGACTTCAAGGATTTCTACCTCCACCCCGACGCGATGGACGTGGAGTCATCGCGTTATGTCGCCTACACCGAAAAGCTGACCGTTGGCGAGGCCGTCGAGCGCGGATACAGCCGGGACAAACTGTCCAGGGCTGATGACACTGACACCAATGCCGGTCGTGGTCTGAGCAAGAAAATGCTGGTGATTAACGACATGAACGGCAATGACGCCGTTGCTGCTGACTCCGTGCTGTCGGACAACAATAGCGATATCACGCTGTATCACCATTTCTGGCGTGGCTGCTACGACAGTGACAAACAGCAGCTGCATTACGTCATCGCCACCGATGTCGATATCGTCAGCCATACCACGGTGGATTATGTCCCGATAGTTCTGGGCGGCATGAGCACCGTCACGGGCAGCGCCTGGAGCGAATCCCTGTACGACATCTGCGGCAGCGTGCAAATCAGCAAGACCCGCGCGCTCCGCGCCATCCAGCGCAGCGCAGACAACGCGGCATACAGCGAATACCTGGTTAACGAGGCGCAGCTCACCCCGAAAGGGAAAGAGACGTTTTCAAAACGCGGTCCGGGCGCCGCTTACAGCGTCAAAGACCATACCGCCATCACCAAGTTGCCGGTCAACGATGTTCCACGCGCGATGGAGCTGCTTAACAGCGAACTGACCAGCCAGGAAGAAACCACCATTCAGGGGAGCGCCGGCAAGGCGCAGGCGCTGGAAGAGAACGGCCAGGCGTCAGGCGTGGCGGTGGCGCTGACGCAGGACAAACAGGAACTGAACGAAAGTCAGATTGCATCCTGCATTGCCGAGACGTTCATCAAGCCGATGTACCGCATCCTGTTGCTCGTTCTCCAGGAAATGAGCAACGCCGTGGATATCGACGGCCAGCAGGTACCGCTAAAAATGCTGCGCGCGGATATCGGTATGACCATCGATATCGAAACGGCTTATGACCGCGCCAATGCCGCAACGAACCTCATGGCCATGCTGAACAGCGGCACCCAGGCGCAAACGCTGCCGGCCAACGTGACCGACCAGAACCGGTATGAGATTTACCGGCTGTATGCCCAGGCCGCAACAGGGCAAAAGGACGTCTCCGCGTTCATCACACCACCAGACCAGATGCCGAAACCGTCGAAACCGGAAGTGCTCGCCAGGGCGCTGCTGGCTGTCGCTCATCTTCGGAGTCAGGTTGCTGCGTGTGAGCTAGCGGAGGCCAGCGTTAACGACAAAAAAGCGGAGGCCCAGAAGAAGTGGAACGACGCTGCAAAAGACCTCGCGCAGATAGCCGAGATTGTGGCGGGTATTGAAGTCGACAAGCTGGAGCTGTTGCTGAAAGTCCAGCAGGAAAGAGCCGCTGAGGCTGATGCGGTGACGCAGAACGCCCAGAACCAAGAGCAAATCAACCAGGAGAGTAACTCGTGAGCACTGAACGAAAGCCAGTAGATGGGGTGAACAATGACGAACCAATGGGCATTACCCGGACGTTGTTTGGACTGGAACCAGAAACGCCAGCTCCAACAGGAACTGAAAGCGAAGACCAGGATGCAGAAGCTGGAGCAGGAGCACCACCTGAAGACGCAGCGGATGCAGACAGCGATACCGGCCACGAAGGAGGCGGCGAGCAAACTGAGGATGGCGCTGGAGGCGGCGAAGTCTGGGAAATCGACGGAACGGAATACACCGCCGAACAAGTAGGCCAGGCCGTTAAAGACCACGACATGTTCAGGCGTTACAACGAGTCCATCACGCCGTTGCTGGAAAATATCCGTGGGTACGGTGAGCAGGTGCAGCGCCACCAGGCGCTGGCGCTTACCGAAACCGAAAAAGTCATCCAGGAACTCCAGGCGCGCATCGGCTCCGGCAAACTTGATGCCAGGGAATACCAGGCGGCGCATATGCAGCTGGTGCAGGCGCAGCAGCGAATGGATTTGCTGAACAATGCCGCCGAGCAGGAGAAGGCGCAGCGTGAAAAGGCCCTCGGTGCTGCACGTGAGCACAATGTCCGTCAGGTGGTCACGTCGCTGCTCAGTGCCGGCTGGTCGCAGCAGGATTTGACCCTGGCCAACCAGCTGGCGAAAACGGCATTCAAAGCGGAGGTGTTTGTGGACTCCATCAACCCGCCGCTGATGGAGATTCTGCGCGATGCCGCCAAATACCGCGCCGCGCAGGAAGATGCGGCGTCGAAGCTGGCAAGGCAGGGCAAAAAGGCGGTGCAGGTCAATGCCACCAAGCCGACGCCGGTGAAAAAGACGACCACGAAAGTGGGTTCGGATGAGTGGATCAGCAAAACCCTCTGGAGGACGAAATGAGTATTTCCGGACATAAGAACACGTCGACAACCGACGCCAGCAGCAACACGACCAGTTGGCTGTCTGGCCTTATCGAACCGATTGTGGCGGACTTTATCGGCAGCAACCCGTCCATCGACTACATCGACTCGGTGGTCGCAGGGCTGACGCCGGCCGAGCAGGCGGCGCTCGACCGTTACGGCTCAGGCGCGGCGGTTGACACGGGCACCAACATCGCAAAGGGTGGCGCGTCGCTGATTCAGGAGCAGATTTCACGCATTGAGGGGCTGCTCAACGGCGGGGCCAAATCCCAGTTCACCACCGGCGTCACCGGCATCTACAACGCGGCCGGCGGCTTTATCAACAACCAGAACCAGGCCATCCAGGACCAGGTCTACGCTGATATGGGGGACACCTTTGGTCAGACGGCGCAGAACAACATGGCATCAACCGCGGTGTCCGGCAGCAGTGCTGCACAGAGCGCGACAAACAGCGTTCTGGCCAGCGGCGCCAACCAGATGACGCAGATGATGGCCGACGTCAGCAGCAACGTCCTCAAGGGGGCGGTAGGTATTACGTCGGGTGCCATGGGCGCTGAGATGTCGCTGATTAACGAGCTGCTGGGGGCGGGCGGCTCCATGGCTGGCGCCGGCGCAAAAATGGCTGCCACCGGTGCGAGCAACCAGTTCAAGGCCGGGCTGTTTGAGCAGTGGTTCAACCAGCAGAACATCAACAACGACCGCAAGAACGAGATGATCAACAGCAACATGGAATGGGTCGATATGGCCGCATTACTGAGCGTCATCCTGCCAACGGCGGGCATTGACACAACCACCAACTCTACATCTACAGCCACGCAAAACAACGGTGGCTGGTTCTCGGGGCTTTAATTATGTGGGAAGCGCTTTTAAGCATGTTCGGCATGGGTGATACCGCGGCTGGCGCAGCAAGCGTTGGTGCTCAGGTCATTGCCGGTGACGACCCCGGGCTGCAAGCAGGGTTGAGTGCAAGTGATATTGCAGAACTTGACCGCCAGGCCGCACCTCCTGTTGCCTCTGACGGGATGGACGATTGGGTTTATGACGCCATCAAGCCGTTAATGGGGCTGGTCATGAATGCCGCCTTGCGCCCTGACGTGGGTGCCCGCGCGCCCGTTGCGCCCTCCGGTCACGGCGTCAATGTGAACACCAATGGGGTTATGAAGCCGGTCGAATTACTGGGCAAGGCTGCGAACAACAACCCGCTCGACGAGCTCAACAAATGGAGCGCGCTATTCAAATGAGAAAGGTAACGCAGGAATTCAACGCCATGCTGGCCAACTACGACAAGCTGGCCGCCCGTATCCTGGGGAACGACGGCAAGGAGGAGAAACCAGAGGATGACCCGCTTAAGGTGGTATGGGCCACCCAGGAGGGTTACCGGCCGCACTACAACCCGAACAGCGACGAGGTGTCCTGGATACGTCCGCCGCAGCCCGTTTACCAGGTGCCGGTGACCCTGAAAATGCAGGGCTCGATGAGTCCCGAGGCGCTGGCCGAGGTTTACCCCATGTTTGCAGTGAAACAGCAGGAGGTTGACCCGGTACTGGCGCAGATTTTCGAGGCGGCAATCAAAGGTGAAATCACCCAGCAGCGCGCCAGGGAACTGACGTACCAACTGCTCAGTGACACGTATAAAACAGCTGGCGCAGACCAGAAACCAACTGGCGCCGCCGCAAAATCATCAAGCTATAACCAAACCATCAGCAATGCAGCCAAGGGCCAACGAGTGGCGGGGTGAGCGAATGACAACGCAATTAGAACAGCAACGACAACTACAGATTGCGCAGGAACGCGCACAGGCAATACAGCCGGTCACGGTCACCCCTAACCAGGGAAGCGTCGTGCCGGCCGTGTATCAGCGAAACTACGTCCAGGAAGAGATGGACAAGTATCCGCAAATCACCCCACCAACAGAGGAGAACATCAAAAAGAACATGTGGATAGCGTCAGGCATGGTGGGACTGATGGCGGCACTGGCTACCGGTAATGTTGCTGGTGGCATCGCCGCCGGCATGGTGGCGGCTGTTGGCGTTCACGACCACGGCTTCGACCTGCGCCAGCGTGCCCAATACATACGCAGGCTACAGGAGGATGGTTACAGCTATCCGGCGATACTGGCGTGGTACAAGACCGGCGACAACAAGGAGCTGGACAAGGAACGCGAGTACATGTTGCAAAAGGATAAGTTCGAAGAGGAAAAAGACGAGTTCACTCAAACCGAGGAAGACAAGCGTTTGGATCGGGAGCAGCGAGCAAAGCTTGAGCGAGAACGGATGAACAACCAGATGGGCATCGCCAGGATGCACGAGGCCGGTGCCAATGCGAGGGCGGCTATGCAGGTCGCCAATAGCGGAAGTGGGCTGTCTGGGCTGGGGCATTTAAATTCATTCGCGCGTGGATTGCTGATGCCAGTAAAAGACACGGTAGTCACCCTGGGTAAAAAGCAAAACTACCTTGACCAGTTGAACACAAACCTGGACTTGCTGGAAAAAGGGAACCCCGTAGCCAGAAATGCAATGTGGACAGCGGTTGCAGGGCTTGATAACTCCAATATATCACCGACAGAAGGTGCGATATTGCGTCTGGCGGAGGAAGGGGGGATTACGCAGCAGATGGCAGACTGGCTGGTAGGGCATTACAGCGGGGCGCTAAGCAAGCAAACGATAGAGCAATTCAGGGAGTTTATGGCTGCTCACCAGGAAGATGTGAACATGCAGCGCCAGCGGCTTTTCAATAGCGTATACGCTACGGCAAATGGCGAGTTGTCCGCGATGGGGGTGCCCAATGCGCCCGTTCTGGCCGAGCAGGTGGCTAAACAGGTGACGAACGGTCAGGTTGATGAAAGTGGCGGGCCGCAAGCACCAGTCATTATGACGCCGCAGCAACAGAATGCATCAGCGCAACCGGCAGAGGGAGGGGAGCGCACCACCTCTAATGGGGTTAAATACACGGTGAGTAAAATCAAATGACTATTTCAGTAGAGGCTAATGGCCTGAGATTTACGTTTCCAGATGGAACAACCACAGCCGAAATTGAAGGTGCTCTGGATGAATATTTCACCCGAACTAGCAAGCATGCATCTGACGGTGCTGGAATGTCGTTCATGGCTGGTGCGATTGAAACCATGAATGAAGCGGGCGATCGCCTTCGTAATCTCTTTGGTGGTGAGGATACACCAGAAGAGCAGCGCCAGATGCGAGAGGCTGCTGAAATAGCTAAGGGGCAAGAGAAAAGTAATCCATGGTCTTATACCGCTGGTGAGTTGGCGGGAGAGCTTGGGCCAGCCCTTGGTGGTGGGGCTACGGCAGTTGCTCTGTTGCCTGAGGCGTTAACAGCTGCGCGCGCCGGATGGCTGGGCTCCATGGCGGCCTCGCTGGCCAAAAATGCCACGTGGTCGCTGGGTGCTCAGGTTGCGCAACTTGAGGAGCCAACCCTGGGGCAAACCGCTGTAGATACTGCTCTCGGTGTACCTTTTGATATGGCAGGTGCGGTGGTGGGGCGCGTGGCTGAAAGGGTAGGGTTAACGCCCATGGAGATCATCAGGTCACGGGCAAATAACATAGCGCGAGCTATTTTTGGGCGCGATGAAAAGCTGGATGCCCTGGCTGAGCTTGTGCAGCCGAACACGGACATTCTTGCCGCGGCGGACAGGCTGGGGTATGAGGCGAACGAACTGTTGCCGCATCATTACTCCGATAATCAGGCCATGCGTGACTTTATGGGGGTTATGACCTCGCGTCCTGGCGATATGCTGGCGGCCAAGGATGCGCTGATCGATAAGATGGGGGGCACGGTCAGGGACTTTGTCGAAAATAACGGCGGTAAATTTGACGGCTCGGAGTTGTCGGCTGATTTCGCCAGTGAGATGGAGCGCCGCGTAAATGGGTATGGAGACGCTGCGGAGGGCGAGTACGAAGAAATAGCGCGGGTGATCCCCAGAGACCACCCTGTGGATGCCCCAAAAACATTAAGCTATATCGACAGGCAGGCTGACGAACTGGGCGGCATCGAAAAGCTGGGCTCTATCGAAAAAAGGGTGTCCGAAGAGTTTCGGCCGGGAGAGCCGCGGACTTACGCAAGGTTTGATGACCTTCGCCAGGATGTCGGCGACGCCCTGGAAAAAACACGTACCGGCGACAGACGTCGAGAGTACCGACGAGCGGCCATGCTGTATGAGCCCATGTCTGAAGACCTTCTGTCTGTTGCGGACGAGTTTGGTGTTGGTGACAGACTGCTCAAGGCGAGGGCCCATTATGCCGCCAAAGAGCAGACCGACGCCGTCAGAAAGAAAATATTAGGCAACAACCTTAACGCTGACCTGGTGCCGAAGGTGAAGGAGGCCATGAAGGGGCTATCCAAGGGAAATGTCGCTAAATTCGATCAACTGATGAAGCTTGTGCCTGAAGAGTTCCAGGAGTCGGCGGTCATGTCGGCGCTGGCGCAGATGTTCAGGGATGGGGCCAGGTCAAAAGAGGATTTGCACATACCCGGGTTTGTGGATTGGATGCGGGAGGTAAAGGCAAACCAAAAGGCTTACGATGCCTTAACCCGCTATATGACTCAGGATGCTGTTGAGCAGCTTGATGATATCTACACCATGTTTAGCGGCGTAAGGCGGGGTATGTCGTCGGAGGTGGCAAATACCGGCGGGCGGATAGCGCAAAACGACAAGCTGCTGGATCAGGCCGCAGGCTTGCAAAAACTTGCGGCAGATCACCCGGTAGCGGCATCGGTTGCTGATACCGTCATACCTGCTGTGGCGGCAGCGAGTGGTGGTGCTGCTGTGGGTATACTTTCGCGGATGGCCACGGAAGCCGTCAAAGAGATGGGGTCGGGAACGGCTAAAAAACTGGACAAAGTGCTACTGACGCCAGAGTTTACGGATGCTGTGGTCAAAGGCCCCAAAAAAACCGGGGCGCCCGCTGCCAACGCAGAGAAGCGTGTTAAGCGGGTTAAGATAATCAAAAAGGCGGCGCAGGTCGCTTCGGAGGCGGTCGGGGAGGTGTTTTCCCAGGACGACGGGCCTCCCGTAATCGTCATCACAGGAGGTGCAGAGGACTTAAAATAATTGACAAGTAACATTTACAAATGATCGAATAAACGCGCTGTAAACATCTGTTATCAACTCGAGGGCGGGATTGCCCCATGGGGAGGCCACCATGACATGGCTGAACTACATTCATACGAACTGGTAGGCGTCAAAGAAGAAGTCGCAGATTGGATTTCTAACCTGGCACCAACCGAATACCCCTTTTCGGCGATGATCGGAAAGGCTAAGACTCACAACGCCATGTTCGAATGGCAGTACGACACTGACGCGCAACCGGACACGGATAATGCGCTGATTGAGGGTACTGACTACTCAACGCTGGATGATTCCTTCACGCCCACGTCGATGCTCAAGGGCTACACCCAGATTCTGGCCAAGGTGATCAAAGTCAACGGCACCACTGATGCCCAGGCAAACTGGGGACGTGGCAAGGAATCCAACTACCAAACCAACAAAAAAAGTCGCGAGCTCAAGGCTGACCTTGAGGCGTCGTTCCTGCGCAACGGTAAATCACAAGCGGAAGACAAGGCAGCAAAAGTCCCGCGCAAGCTGGGCGGCTATTTGTCCATGGTCTCCTCAACCGATGGTGGCGACACTGTCAAAGGCGACCCGCTGACCGGCGCTGTCACGTTCAAGACGGCAGCAGGCGAAACGCCGACGGCTGAAGAGATTTTGGCGGTCATGACACAAATGTGGAAGGCCGGGGCCCGCCCTGAAATCCTCATGTGTAACGACACCGTGAGCGGCGTTATTTCCGGCATGCAGGAGAGCACGTCCGGTTCGCGCGCTCGTCTCTTTGAAAACACCGAGAAGATCACCCTCGAAGTCAACACCATCACCGACCCGCTGGGGCAGACCGTCAAGGTGGTCTACAACCGCTACATGCCGGATAACACCGTGTATATCTTCAACCCGGAAGACTGGCAGGAAATGGTGCTGCGTGCGCCACGTCATGAGCCGCTGTCCAAGGTGGGCGACTTTGAGCGTGTGGCTATCGTAATGGAAGTGGGCCTGCGTCACCGTAACCCATGGGCCAGTGGTGCGGTTGTGGGAAAGCCAGCAGCTTAACGGACGCCGGAGCAGTCCAGGTAAGCGTAGATAACGAGACGTGGGGCACGACCTTTCCGGCCGGGTCCCTCGTCGCTGGTTCCGAAACAGAGTTCTGGATGCGTGTAGACCCTGAGTCACTTGTCGAACCGGACGACGGTACGTACGAGTATGACTTTAGGCTCATGCAGGCGGCTGGTGGCTTGTCTCTGTACAACGTCGGCCACAACCTGGCACATGTCACGGGCACCACGCCGGCAGACCAGGCAGGGTTGCAGCTCTATGTCGGCTGCACGGTGATTGATAGCGCCGGTGCGTCAGCCCCTTCTTCCAATGTTAATGGCTCATGGGGCGAACCTGCCGCGCAACAGACCAAGAAATCCAAATCAACCAAATAACGCAAGCCCCTTAACTGGGGCTTTTTTGTTGGAGACAGATAATGAAAGAGCTACAGCCACACGAACAGCGGGTTTTTGATGAGTCAGCAGAGCTGCAAAGCAAGGTCGAAAAATTGCGGGCGTTTATTGATAGCGGCTCCATCTATCAGCAGTTGCCAGCGGATGAGGCGATATTGCTCTCCGCTCAGCTTGCAGCAATGACGGCATACAACCGCATTCTGCAAGCCCGGATTATGAAGTTCTGATTTCTCACCGCAAGGCTGGCATTTGTCAGCCTTTTTATCGGAGAACCCAATGAGCACAACCTACAACAAACTGATTGCCGACATTCGGCTTTACTCCGGCCGCACGGACACGGAAGTGGTGGTGGCCATCCCGCAGTTTGTCGCCGCCGCCCAGGCAAAGCTGGATAGCGAGCTGCGCATTGCCGAGATGATCGGCACACAAACCATCAATGCGTCCACATTGACCATCACCCCTGCCAATGTGCTGGAGCTGATTAGCGTCATCACCGGGGATTACGAAGCACACCAGACCACGCTGGCAGAGGTGCTGCGCATGCGCGGATTTGACATTAACCCACCGCGTCATGTATTCGCGATGAACGGTAAGAACATCGAGCTTATCACCCCCACTGACGTAACCATCACCGCCTTCCAGGCACCGCCACGCATCAACCAGGACAAACAGACCAACGCCTACACCGACGGCGCAGAGAATGCCTTGCTGTGGCTGGCGCTGTCTTATCTCGGCGTCTTTGCACGTGACGCCGAGATGACGCAGTCCTGGGCGCAGCTGGCGAGTAACGAGATTGAGCGCCTTAACGACAGCTATCAGGCGTACGCCGTCAGTGGCGCCATTCAGGAGCATGACAATGAGTACTTCTGACGAATCACGCCAGCAGCTAAAACTGCTGCGCGTTATTGGCTTTGGTGGACTGGTCACGGTCATTACTGCGGCCGTGGCCATCGCCCAGTACCAGGAAAAGAATCAGCTCAATATCGAGTACCTCAAAACCCAGATGACGGATATCCAGCATAAGCTGGATGCGCTGCCGGAGATGGGGGAACGCATTGCCCGACTGGAGGAGAAAACCGATGCCCATTGAACAGGCTGTATACATTAGCGAGCTGGTGGAAGACTGGCCGCTTGGCACTGACCCGCAATCTGCCGGCGATGACCATTTTCGCCTGGTAAAGAAGGTCACCAAAAACACCTTCCCGAATGCCACCGGCGCTATCACCGGCACGCCGGAGAACCTGAACAACCTCACCGACGGCATCACCTGGCGAAAGTCGGACACGGCCGTCGCTCCCAGTTATTACAGCGTCGACAACCCGGAGGTGATGCGTGAGGAGATTGTCCAGGAACGCGCATCCATCGCTGCCCGCACCCCGTCGTTGGACGACGTCAAAAACATCCCGGAACTGCTGCTGACCTGGCAGGCGCTCCAGAACCTGTTTTACCCGGTCGGCTCCCAGTACGTGAACTACACCGACTCCCGCAGTCCGTCCGAGATACTGGGGTTCGGTGTCTGGGAGGCGGTGGTGGGGACTCTGTATGGTGCTGGTGATGTGACTGATGCCGAGGGTATTACCCAGAACATCGGGATTGGTGCTCAGGCGGGAAACTTCCATGTAAAAAACGAACACATTACCCCTGTTGGTTATCATTGGGAGTGGGAAACGGGCTTGGGGGGATGGCATGACCACCAAGGCGGTACGGGAGCCCCCGGAGCACGATATGGTTCGGCCATTATGGGATCCGATAATGATCATGACTACGGCGTGAGTTATACCAGCCATGCCGAGGAACATACACACCACAACGCATTGGACGTCACTATCGGCCTCGGCACTGCCAATTTCATGACGCCGGGATACTCCGCTTATGTCTGGAGGCGCACAGAATGACCAGTCCAGCCATTACCAAGCTTGGCGCCGTCGGCCTGGCGCTGGACGGTGACGACACGATTTTGCCGGACAATGCCTTTACGGACGTGAACAACGTCCGCTTCGATGCCCGGGAAATCGTCCCGTATCTTGGCACGGAGCCTGAGCCGTACTACACGAAAAACCTCGCCGGCACCGACATTGCCGTGATTGCCTACCGCATGCAGCCCATCATCTTCGACGGCTTCAGCAACGGTTTCTCGCTGCTGTTCATGCTGGCGCAACACATCGACCATGACGAAGCCGGCGAGGAGGTGCTCACCGTCGGCATATTCCAGCAGAACATGGGCGAGCATGACGTCAAGCTGCTGACCGTGACCGATTTTGACAGGGACAACCCCTGGCTGTTCTACAAGGGGCAAATCAACAACTGCCCCTTTTTCGGTCGCCAGGGTTACGCACCCATCGGCAAGCAGTACGACTGGGTGGCGTTCGACGCTCTGCCGGGCTGGGGGGAGCAGACGGGCGGTGACCAGGTGGTTGTCACCCGCCGCTGGACGTGCTCCAACCTGGTATCGTTCGATAACCGGCTGCTGGCGCTCAACACCACCGAAGAGACCGCCGGCGGCGTCGATATCCCGTACCCGAACCGCATACGTTGGAGCGGGTTCGCCCAGGAGAATGCGCTTCCCATCAACTGGGACGACACGGCCGGCAACCGCACCCCGGAAGAGTACGCCGCCGCGGTGATTGACGGCTTTGCCGGCTGGCAGGATTTGTCCAGCGGCAGCCAGATAATCGACGCCTGCGAGAACGGCGGTACACTCTATGTCTACACCGCCCGGGAGACCTTCAGTCTGACCCCGTCGGGCAATGACCAGGCGCCGTTCGTCACCAGGCTGCTCTACAGCGATATGGGCTGCGTGGATATCGGCTGCTGCGTCAACGCTCACGGCTATAACTACGTGTTCACCGGCGCTGACGTCATCCGCCACGACTCCGTGAGCCGCAAGTCGATCGCCGAGGGGCGGGTGAGGGAGTACCTGGCGGAGCTGGCCAACGAACACAGGACAGGCATGGTGCGTCTGGCGGTGTTCCCAGAGCTCTCTGAAGTCTGGGTGATGTGCTACGGCCGCGATCAGGACGACGGCGACTACGCCAAAACCTACGCGCTGACCTACAACTACATCAACCAGACCTGGGGGAAAAAGTCGCTGCCCTATCTCTATGACACTGATTTTTTGCCGGCGCCGCCGGTCGACCCGGAGATGATGTGGGATGACGACGCGCTGCCCTGGGACAGCGAGACCCAAAAATGGAACCGCAGCATTGAGCGCGTTGCTCAGGGCAGCATGTGCGGGTCATGCAAAAAGGGCGGCATCTACTACCTGAACCAGGGATACGCGGAGTGGTCGCACGATTACGTAAACGGCGAGTGGAGCATGCAGAAGACCCCCCTTAACTGCTACGTCGAACGCCGCGGCCTGGAGTTCGGCGCCGGCGGTCGCTATATGGTGACCGAGGCTTATCTCAACGGCAGGGGCACCAATGCCGTCACGCTGGCCATCGGCCGCGCCAATCACCCGGGCAGCGGCTACACCTGGTCAGAACAAAACGTCAACCTGACGTACTGGCGGCGCAGTACCTGGCGCGCCGAAGGCGGCATGCACGCCTACCGCATGACCATCACCGGCGAGGGCAATCTGCCGTCAGCCATCACGTTCAAGGTAAGGAGTACGGGGCGATGAGCACAGCAAAAGAGCAGGTTGCCGCTGCAAAGCTGAAGCAGAAACAGGACGCCATGCGCCGCGCCAGACAGCAGCTGCCTGGCAAATCCATGATGGCCACCACGACAACAGCAGAACAGAGCGAGGTGACGGAACGGCCACCCAGCCTCTACCGGGCGCCAAAGATAAACCCGCCGGCGAACCTCATGGAACTGACCAGGCTGCTGGAGCAGGAACTGACAAAAATAGAGATGGCCCAGTCCTACCTGCTGACCCTGTGGAAGAAAACGCAGGAGCAGCAGGAAAACTAGCCCACACCCCTCACGGTGCAAAAATCGAAGTTTGTCAACCAAGGTAACGGTGCAGATTTTCCATCTTGTCAACCAGCCCGGTTCGCCGGGCTTTTTCTTTTTCGCCTCCCCGATAATTTAATTCTGAATCATGTCCGCGTTGCGCGATGAAAATATATCGATCTATAAGTTGAGTTCATTACAGCTAATAGGTGAATGCATGACTTACATATTGTTGGGCGTACTGGTGATAGCCGGCATAGGGTTTTTGATTTACATGCCTGCATGGCTGATTGGTGTTCTGTGGGGAGGGCGTGATGAGATTTAAGGGGTTAGCGGTCTACTTGGTAATTTTACTGCTTGCGGGGTGTGCTGGTCGTGAGGCACACCCAGTGCGAGCTGTTAGGGCTGACGATGAATACCTGTCATGTCGTGACATCAAGATGGAACAAGCTAGTGCAGAAAATAGCATTCAGCAGCTTGCCCCACAAACCAATAAGAAGGCATATAACACCACAATGGCCCTCACGGGAATTCTTGTGATAGTACCTTGGTTCTTTATGGATCTAGGTAATGCGGAGCAAACCGAGATAGACGCCTACCAGCGCCGCATTGATGCGTTGTCACGCCTGTCGAGTGAAAAGGGCTGCAAGGTTGTAAATGGCGTCATGCAATCTGGGTAGTGTGGGGTATAAGAAAAAAGCTTAGAGGTAGCCAATCCCCCTTCGGGGGATTTTTTGTGTTTGGGTAGTATATGGCGGGTAGATATGGGTGTATTTAGATCTGCGTGGATGAATTGTCTAGCCATTACGGCTGCGCTTGCAGTTTGTGTTGTTACATGCATTGTGGGTGTTGTGGTGGTTGAATATGGCAGTGAAATGGGAAGGTGGTTAGCGGTGGTATACATTGAAAAGGAGATTGGAGTGGATATGGTAATTATGGGGCTTATACCTATAGGTATTCTGCTTATCGGTTTATTCGTGTCCTATATTGAATTTACGAATAACAAGGGGCCTAATAAGGAGATGATAAAGAAAGGATTGATACTCATCGTTGTATGTTTTGAGGTTTCCGTATCTCTGCTGGTGGCGTTCGGTGGAAGTGGCTACGGGATTTCAAATGACATCCATGTATTGGCGGGAGCAATCTTATTCGTTGGTCTAGAGGCCCTGAGGATGTGGCGCGTACAGATGAGGTACTGGAAAACATGGTTTAGAGAAAAGGACTAAGAAATGCAAAAGCCCCTTCGGGGGATTTTTTTTGCTCTGATAACGACCTACCCAAAAACACCCGATTTCAGGTAGCCCGTGTGATTTGTTTTTAAACTTTACCTTAAAAGGGTGCTGGCTGGATTAAAGCTATCTTTTATAATTACCCCACCTATTAGGGTAGCAAAGGGGATGGTATGAGAGATTTTATCTATTGCCGAGTGTCAACGACTGAGCAGACGACGGAAAACCAACTGCTGGAATTATCACGCCAGGGGATTACCGCAGAACCTCAGCGCGTGTTCGAAGAAGTGGTGTCCGGTTCTGTCCCGATGGCTAACCGTAAAAAGTTTGCTCGTATGTTAGACCGCCTGGAGGCTGGCGACAGGGTGACAGTATTAAAACTGGATCGCCTGGGGCGTGATGTGATTGATGTGGTCTCTACGCTAAAGCAGATGGAAGCATTGGGCGTCAGCGTCCGCTCAATGGATTTAGGGGGCGTTGACCTGACGAGTGCTGCCGGCAAGTTTCAACTACAGGTGCTGGCGGCTGTGGCTGAATTTGAGCGCAATAGGATTATAGAGCGAACGCGCGAGGGAATGGCTCGTGCAGCTGCTGAGGGTAAGTTACCTGGCAGACCACAAAAGCCGTATGACCATAAATTATTCCTTGAGCTGGTGGATAAGGGATATGGGGCGCACCGCATAGCCAGGGAGCTTGGCATATCAACCACTAAGGCCGGGAATTTACTCAAAGAGGTGCGGGGGGAAGTGAGTAGGGACAGGGTAATTTAATATTAAATGATTATAAGTGATTCCAACTTAATTAATCCTTGCTGAATTAAGTTGGAATCACTTAATATTAATGCATTGAGATAACGCGGGACTTATGAAACTTACTGAATACATTGAGAAATACTACGGCGGCAATAAGTCCGCATTTGCACGTGCTAATGGAGTGTTACCTCAGCAGGTAAACAACTGGATTAACGGTAATTACGTGGTTGTAAATAATATTCTATGCAGCCCGCGCCGAGACCTTGCACCGGTAGACCTGAAAACCAAATAAGCGAAGCAGGAGCCATTTTTAATAGCCCGCCTCGCGCGGGCTTTTTATTGCCCAAAATCAGCCAAAAGGAGCAATAGATGAACATCGAAACTTATTTTACCCAGGAAGAGCAAGCGGTAACAGCCATGGCCAACACCCCCATGATTCGCACCATGACTGACTACCAGCTGGTGGTTCAGCACCGCACTGCAAAGGAGGAGAAGAACGACGTCATGCGCCTGGCCATTGAGATTGAACTGGAGCGCCGCGGCGACCTGGGCTATCAGGCGTTGAAGTACTTCGAGCGTTTCAAGCCAGCATGCACCACCGAGCAGCTGGACCGCGTGGCCGCAAAGTTTGACCTCTATGGCTCCCTGGCGGTCTGGGCAGGCTCTGAGGTCGTGGCACGCTGCGACTGGAGCATCTGATGAAATCACATAACACAGCAGAGGGTTACACGATGGCTACTCAAATTTCTATGCAGCAACTCAAATCAATTTATGCGCAGCACGGCGCGGACGTATCTGAACGCCAGCTGCGGGATACGCTGGAACAGTGCAATGAACAAGCCGACGTGATTTACAACGACTACAACGGCAACCCATTGCCCCCTCGTAGTGCCACGGAATGGGCGAACTATTTCGCAATTGGTGAAGCCGAAGAGCAGCGCTGCGAAGGTTTAGCGGCGGCGGACTTCCAGCGTGATGCATACGGCATCGACTAACACCCACCGCGCCCTATGGGCACCCATCAACAACAGAGGTAATAAGCACATGAGGTGACGGTATGAAATCAGAAAAGCAGTTCTGGTATGAGATAGGTCAGAGCATGAAGTTGGCCAGGGAAAAGCGCAAGGCCAACGAACGGGAACGGGAACACGCAGAAAAGGCCAGGGAGGAGCCGGTAGTCACATCAGAAATCGCCCCTAAACTCCGTGCCGCACTGGAAAAGGCGAAGGGCAGTATTAAGTGAAGATGCATGCATAAACTGTTTATAAATAAATATACGCCGGCGTCGTATTGTTTAAATGTGACCAAAATCAATTTGTAGTTATTAAATCAGTAAAAATCATTGCCAAAAAGGCATAAAAATTTAATGTGGAATACTGCCCATCGCACGGTTTGACGAGCGAGGCGGCAATGAAAGACAAAAGGAAACCGATATTTGAACGGCTCATTGACGAAATGTCAGATAATGAGTTGCGGGATATTATCGCCTTTAATTCCAGGAGCGCGCGTAAAAATTACGGCGTTCTATCCTATGCAATTAAAATAATGAGGAAAAGAAATGAAAAAGTTAATTCGCAAAATCGCGGAGTTCTTCCGTGTGCACCAAAAAATAAAACTGGCTAATTCATACATTGCATTTCTGCAACACGAATTATCTGTATTTGGTGAAAACGTTAGACAGGAACAGCGTTTGGCAGAGGAACGCCGTAAAGAAATTGAAATGCATAAGGGGGCCAATTATGACTTGACCGAAGCAAACAAGCATTTACTGGGGCTCTGCGAGCAGTTGAGAAAAGACCTGCATCAGCGCGGCTGCACGGATGCGGAAAGGGATTTTATCAACGTATGTAAGGACATATATACCAATGGGAGAATGCTCTCCCGGCTGCGATTCGAATCCTGCATGTACGAAATTCTTAAGCAGAGAGAGATGGCCTGCATTAACAGGAATCTGGAGCTGAAGAATGAAACAGGTAATCCGGAGAGGATCCCGTGGGAGGATTGACGGATTTTGTGAGCGCATTATATGGATGCTATCTAAAGAACCGCTAACCAGTCAGGAGTTAGCAGGGCGGCTTAAAATACCCCATAAAGAATTAATAAAGAGAATGCCTGCTTTATTTCATGAGCGGAAATCATACCAAGTGATTGCCGGGGAGTGGTTCGTGAATAATAAGGGTGAGAGGGAAAGAGAATTCCGCTTGGTTCGTATCAATACAGATAAATCCATCGCAAAGACAAAGATAAAACAGTCTTTGACAATATCCAATTACGGAAGGAGGAATGAAAAAAACAGAGAAAGAAACCGAAAAATGGCAAAGGCACGCGCCAGGCTCATTAAATCTGGCAAATATAGCGATGCCGAAGAAATAAACATACGCATAAAGCGTTGAAGCACATCCCAAAATCTAGTCAATAAGGACGGAACAAAATGAAAGAACTTTTTGGATTAACCAAAGAAAAAATAATGCAGTCCGCAATCAGCGGCGTCGTGCACGGCAGTATCATGTTGGAAGACATGAAAGAACTCGAGCTCTGGATTAACGGGCATACTGAGCTTGAGCGCTCCCCAGGCAACACCATCTCAGCTGTTGCACGGGCACCTGACCAGGAATGCCTCGGCTGCGCGGAGAAGGAGCGCCGGATTAAGCGGCTGCTGGATGAAGCGCAAAAGTGTTACGAAAACATCAAGCAGCTTAACCAGGACCTGCAATTCGAGCGCGAGGAACGCGCCCGCTGGGCACGCCGCGCCCAGGCGCTTTGCGACGTGCTCGACGAAGAAAAAAAACTATCGCAAGCCAGGTGTGCTGACGCTGAGTACTGGCGAAAAATGCATGAAGAAGTGAGTGGTCAGCTGGATAGCGTCATACACCGCACCGGGTGCTTGGTTGAGTCCGGCCAGTGCAACGAGGCAGGTGCACATGAAAAGTAAAATCATCCCCCTGCTGTGCCAGGA
This sequence comes from Serratia rhizosphaerae, assembly GCF_009817885.1. Taxonomy (NCBI): domain Bacteria; kingdom Pseudomonadati; phylum Pseudomonadota; class Gammaproteobacteria; order Enterobacterales; family Yersiniaceae; genus Serratia; species Serratia rhizosphaerae. The sequence goes on along the minus strand of NZ_CP041764.1, from coordinate 4,833,027 downwards.
AGAGGGCACGGAGCTGACGCCATACCACGACAGTCTGGGTTATCCAACGGTAGGCACCGGGTTTAAAATCGGCCCGGCCGGCGTCCCGCTGAATAACTACACCTTCTCGCTGACGCAGCCGGTCAACGACGTTTGGTTGCAATCCCTGGTCGATGAGACGATGGCTAAAATGCTGGCCGACGAAGAAATCACGGAGGCGTTGCAGCACTGCAATCAGCCACGCTGTGATATCTTGACCAGCATGGCCTATCAGATGGGGGTTGCCGGCCTGACTGGATTTCATAAAATGCTGGAGGCAATTTGTGATGAAGACTGGGAAGAAGCGGTGACTCAGATGCTGGACAGTAACTGGGCAGAACAGACCCCGGAACGTGCAGAACGGCACGCCGAGGTAATGGAATCCGGCCAGTGGGCGCCAACGTACGACTTTGAATAACAATCAGCCGCCTCCGGGCGGCTTGCTTCAGGAGGCGAGATGATTGAACGATATCTTTCAACTGACGAGGTGTGCGATATCATCAAGCGAACCAAGCCCACGCTCTGGGCCTGGATCAAGGCGGGGGACTTTCCGCCGGCGAATCGCACAAAATCAGGGAAGGTTCTCGGCTGGCCACCAAGTGTTGTTGAAAAATGGCAGGCCCAATGCAAAAAATAATACCTAAGCCGGCCTTACAGCCGGTTTAGTTTTTTCTCCCACGCTTCAAGCCCCTGCCGCTTCTCTCTGATGTAATCGTACCGGTCATAATGCTTTGACGAGACCCCGGGGCGCTTGTGGTTCTGGATGCGGTCGCGCAGCTCGATGCTGAGCCCCATATCGCCGGCGAGTGTTTTAAATGTGCGCCGGATGTCTCTGGGGGTGAATGGCTCCAGGTCGTAGTCGTAACAAAAATCCTTGATAACCCGTGAATAGTGTCCTGTATTGCGTAGGCTGTCAGGCCGGCGAGGTGAGGGGAAAAGGTACTCCGACTTATGGCTGTTTAGCTGCTCGGTGACAAAATACCAGGCTGTGTCGGTAAGCGGCACCACATGCCAGTTAAGCGACTTGGACAGCTCGGGCGGAATGGACAGCGTCTTATCTCGTTCTACGACACTCCGCCGGTAATTTTTGATGATTTCCCATGGCCGCTGGCCGCCGGTGTACAGAGAAATCATGAACAGTCGTTCCAGGTCATGCGGCATACCCGATGCCCCGGATTTTATTATCGTCAGTATCTTGGCCAGCTCATCCCACGACAAAAAGCGGTCGAGCGCCCTGGCGGCGCCAGGCTGGTCGGGTATGGCTGACACGGGGTTCATTGTCATGCCGTACCGTTGAGGTTTGTCGACGCTCATTGGGTCGTTGTCCGCATGCAGTCCGAAATTGAATGCGGCATGCATCACTGCGCGCAGCTTGCTTGCGCCACCAATCGCCCCGCGGCGTATCATGTCGCTCAGCACCAGCCTGATTTGGTGTGTCGTGACGTCTTTTGCCGGCGTTTTGGCGTTGATATGGCCAGACGCCAACACGCCGTTCAGCCGCCGCTCACTGAGTGCCCACGCCCGCTTGCCCCGCGTTTTCTGGTTGCTGATGTAGTCTGCAAACAGGTCACCCACACTGGCATAGCCGAATATGATCCCGCCGCCGTTCTGGAGGCTGGCCATTGCTGCCCGTGCCTTGTCCTGGGCAACTGAAAGCGTGGTTAGCGGATAATCACCGATGCGCTCAAACTTTGCTTTCCCTCCTACAAAATAGCGATAAACAAACACCCGCCGGCCGGAAGGATACACCTTCACGCCCAGGCGCCCGGTTCCACGCGTGGCAGCGGCGTGCCACACGTAGTAAGCTGATGCTTTGGGTTTGAGTCCCTTAATTTTCGTGTCGGTCAATAAAGTTTTTGGCATAAAATTTTGAGGGCTAGTTACAGGGCAAGTAGTGATTTAATTCCATTTGATACTTGCTTGCCATATCTAATTAATTTGTTCGTTACATGTCTTTGATGTTAAAGCTAATTTAATGGATTTAAGCAAATGCCTATACACTTGAAAACATGCGCTACCCGCCTGGAACAGGCCCTCGCACAACCAGGGGAACAACCATGAAGATCATCACCGGGCCGGCCCTGGCGGCCGTTGTCGGCGGCGTGCTGCTCAGCGGTTGCGTGCCGCGTATTGAGGTGGCGACGCCGAAAGAGCCGATCACCATCAATATGAACGTCAAGATCGAACATGAAATCCATATCAAAGTGGATAAAGACGTTGAAAATATGCTGAAAAACCGCAGCGATCTGTTCTAGGAGTGGGGTAAATGAAAAAGCGATATTTATGGCTGATTGGCGCCGGCTGGCTGCTGAGCGGCAGCGTGATGGCGTTGACGCTGGACGAGGCGAAACAGCAGGGGCGCGTCGGCGAAACGCTGAGCGGCTATGTCGCACCGCTGAAACAGGATAACGATACGCTGGCGCTGGTGAAACGCATCAACGATGGTCGAACGGAACAGTATCAGAAGATTGCCGAGGGCAACCATATTGCGCTGGACGACGTGGCGCGGATGACCGGGCAGAAGCTGGTGGCGCGTGCGGCGGCGGGGGAATACGTGCGCGGCATTAACGGCCAGTGGCTGAAGAAATAACAGAAATAACGGGCAGGAAAATCGTCGAGGGCGCACGCGGCGCCCTCGACGGTTTATCAGGCGGTGAGTACCTGAGTCAGCACAGCTTTGGCGTCTTCCTGCGCTTTGCCGGCGACGTCCGGGCCAAAGGCCACGCCTTCGACAAACACGAATTCCACGTCGGTGATGCCGATGAAGCCCAGGAACAGGCGCAGGTAAGGTTCAACCAGGTCGGTCGGCGTACCTTTGTGAACGCCGCCGCGGCTGGTCAGGATAATCGCACGTTTGCCTTTCACCAGGCCTTCCGGACCGTTTTCGGTGTAGCGGAAGGTCACGCCGGCGCGGGCAATCAGGTCGAAGTAGTTTTTCAACTGGGTTGAAATATTGAAGTTGTACATCGGCGCGGCGATGACGATGGTGTCGTTGGCCTGCAGCTCGGCGATCAGCTCATCGGACAGCGCCAGCGCTTCTTGCTGACGCGGGGTCAGCGGCGCGTCGGAAGGGCGCATGGCGCCGACCAGTTCGCCATCCAGCACCGGCACCGGGTTAGCCGCCAGGTCACGTACGGTGATGGTGTCGCCGCCGTGGTTTTTGCTCCACTGCTCAACGAAGAAGTCGCTCAGTTGGTTAGACTGTGAGTAGTTTGCCAGGATGCTCGATTTCAGAACCAGTAATTTGCTCATCGTAAATTCCTTACGTAATCGTAATACCCGCCGTGTTAAGGCCGTTGGGTGAGGATGGGGAACTGCAGGACTCAGCGCCCCTCGCATGGATTACACTCTATTTGGCTTTTGCCAACAGGGATAGCGGAATATTTCGAGACCTTTGTTCGATTTTATTGAAAGACAATTGCCTGCGGAAACAGAGGGGTTATGGAGAAAAAACGCCTTGTGTTACTCTGTCGGGCTAACAGCGTTGTGATGCTGAACTTATTTAAATGGCGTTGCCGACCAGCCGTTGCGCAGCGCGGAAACAAGGAATACCAAACGTGAAATCTCCGCTCGCGGCATTATCTTCCCAACTGGGCGAGCTGATGCTCCGTGATCAACAGCGCCTGCAGCGCCGGCTGCATGGTGCGCGCAAAATCAAAAATTCCGATGCACAGCAGGCGGTCGCCGATGAAATCGCCGGCGACATGGCGGTGGCGTTGCAGAAAGTGCAGTCGCGCGCCGCGTCTTGCCCGGCCATCAGTTATCCGCAGGGGCTGCCGGTCAGTCAGAAGAAGCAGGCGATTCTGGAGGCGATTCGCGACCATCAGGTGGTGATCGTCGCCGGTGAAACCGGTTCGGGGAAAACCACTCAGTTGCCGAAAATCTGCCTGGAGCTGGGGCGCGGGGTGAAAGGGCTGATCGGCCATACCCAGCCGCGCCGTCTGGCGGCACGCACCGTCGCCAACCGCATTGCCGATGAGCTGGACACGCCGCTCGGCGGCAGCGTCGGGTATAAGGTGCGCTTTAACGATCAGGTCGGCGAACAGTCGCTGGTCAAACTGATGACCGACGGTATTCTGCTGGCGGAAATCCAGCAGGACCGCCTGCTGATGCAGTACGACACGCTGATTATCGATGAGGCGCACGAACGCAGCCTGAACATCGACTTTATTCTTGGCTATCTGCGCGAGCTGTTGCCGAAGCGTCCGGATCTGAAGGTGATCATCACCTCCGCCACTATCGACCCGCAGCGCTTCTCGCGCCACTTCAATAATGCGCCGATCATTGAGGTTTCCGGCCGCACCTATCCGGTGGAAGTGCGCTACCGTCCGGTGGTGGATGACGCCGACGACGGTGAACGCGACCAGCTGCAGGCCATCTTTGACGCGGTGGATGAACTGGGGCGCGAAGGGCCGGGGGATATCCTGATCTTTATGAGCGGCGAGCGTGAAATCCGCGATACCGCCGACGCGCTGAACAAACTGAACCTGCCGCATACCGAGGTGCTGCCGCTGTATGCACGGCTGTCAAACAGCGAACAGAACCGGGTATTCCAGTCGCACCATGGACGACGCATCGTGCTGGCGACCAACGTGGCGGAAACCTCGCTGACGGTGCCGGGGATCAAATACGTTATCGATCCCGGCACCGCGCGCATCAGCCGTTACAGTTTCCGCACCAAAGTGCAGCGCCTGCCGATCGAGCCGGTGTCCCAGGCTTCGGCCAACCAGCGTAAAGGGCGCTGCGGCCGCGTATCGGAAGGCATCTGCATCCGTCTGTATTCGGAGCAGGATTTCCTGTCGCGGCCGGAGTTTACCGACCCGGAAATTCTGCGCACCAACCTGGCGTCGGTCATTCTGCAGATGACCTCGCTGGGGCTGGGCGATATCGCCGCCTTCCCGTTTGTGGAAGCACCGGATAAGCGCAACGTGCAGGACGGCGTGCGCCTGCTGGAAGAGCTGGGGGCGATTAACAGTGCGCCGAACGGTCACTATCAGCTGACCGCGCGCGGCCGGCAGCTGGCGCAGTTGCCGATTGATCCCCGTCTGGCGCGCATGGTGCTGGAAGCCAGCAACAGCGGCAGCGTGCGCGAAGTGATGATCATCACCGCGGCGCTGTCGATCCAGGATCCGCGCGAGCGGCCGCTGGATAAACAGCAGGCCTCCGATGAGAAGCACCGCCGCTTCGCCGACAAAGATTCCGATTTCCTGACCTTCGTCAACCTGTGGGATTACCTGAAAGAGCAGCAGAAGGCGCTCTCTTCCAGCCAGTTCCGCCGCCTGTGCCGCACCGATTTCCTCAACTATCTGCGGGTGCGCGAATGGCAGGATATCTACACCCAGCTGCGCCAGGTGGTGAAAGAGCTGGGGCTGCCGATCAACAGCGAGCCGTCGGATTTACGCAGCGTACATACGGCGCTGCTGACGGGGCTGCTGTCGCATATCGGCCAGAAAGACACGGATAAGCAGGAGTTTACCGGCGCGCGCAACGCGCGTTTCTCCATCTTCCCCGGTTCCGGCCTGTTTAAAAAGCCGCCGAAGTGGGTGATGGTGGCGGAACTGGTGGAAACCAGCAAGCTGTGGGGGCGCATTGCGGCGCGTATCGAGCCGGAGTGGATTGAGCCGCTGGCGCAGCATCTGGTGAAGCAGCATTACAGCGAGCCGCACTGGTCGAAATCGCAGGGGGCGGTGATGGCCAGCGAGAAGGTGACGCTATTCGGCCTGCCGATTGTGGCGGCGCGCCAGGTCAATTACAGCAATATCGATCCGCTGCTGTGCCGGGAACTGTTTATCCGTCATGCGCTGGTGGAGGGCGACTGGCAGACGCGCCATGCGTTCTTCAGCGCCAACCTGAAGCTGCGTGCAGAGGTTGAAGAGCTGGAACACAAATCGCGCCGGCGCGACATCCTGGTGGATGATGAAACGCTGTTCAGCTTCTACGATCGCCGCATTCCGGCCGACATCGTCTCGGCGCGCCACTTTGATAACTGGTGGAAACAGGCGGCGAAGCAGCAGCCGGATCTGCTCAACTTTGAGAAAGCGATGCTGATCAAAGAGGGGGCGAATAAAATCAGCGCGCTGGATTACCCGAATTACTGGCATCAGGACAACCTGAAACTGCGGCTGAGCTATCAGTTTGAGCCGGGCACCGACGCCGACGGCGTGACGGTGCATATTCCGCTGCCGTTGCTCAATCAGGTTGAAGAAGCCGGTTTCGAGTGGCAGATCCCGGGAATCCGCCGTGAACTGGTGATTGCCCTGATCAAATCGCTGCCGAAGCCGGTACGGCGCAATTTTGTACCGGCGCCGAACTATGCTGAAGCCTTCCTGGGCCGGGTGACGCCGCTGGAGATGCCGCTGCTGGATGCGCTGGAGCGCGAACTGCGCCGTATGACCGGTGTGACCGTGTCACGTGATGACTGGCAGTGGGAACAGGTGCCCGATCATCTTAAAATGACTTTTCGTGTGGTGGGCGACAAGCACAAGACCCTGCGCGAAGGGAAAGACCTGGCGGCGTTGAAGCTGCAGCTGAAAGAGAAAGTGCAGGAAACGCTGTCGGCGGTGGCCGATGACGGGCTGGAGCAGAGCGATCTGCATATCTGGAGCTTCGGTGAACTGCCGGCGTTCTACGAGCAAAAACGCGGCGGTTACTCGGTGAAGGCTTACCCGGCACTGGTCGATGAAAAAGACAGCGTGGCGATCCGCCTGTTCGACAGCGAGCAGGAGCAGCAGCAGGCGATGTGGCAAGGCACGCGCCGCCTGCTGTTGCTGAATATTCCGTCGCCGATCAAGTATCTGCATGAAAAACTGCCGAACAAGGCCAAGCTGGGACTGTACTTCAACCCGTACGGCAAGGTGCTGGATCTGATTGATGACTGCATCTCCTGCGGTATCGACAAGCTGATTGCCGAGTATGGCGGCCCGGTGTGGCAGGAGCAGGCGTTCGCCAAGCTGCAGGAGCGTATCCGCGCCGAGCTGAACGACACCGTGGTGGAGGTGGCGCAGCAGGTCGAACAGATCCTGACCGCGGTGTTTAACATCAACAAACGCCTGAAGGGACGGGTGGATATGTCGCTGGCGCTGGCGCTGTCGGATATCAAGGCGCAGCTGGCCGGGCTGGTGTACCGCGGTTTTGTCACCAACAACGGCTGGAAGCGTCTGCCGGATACGCTGCGTTATCTGCAGGCGATTGAACGTCGTCTGGAGAAGCTGGCGATCGACCCGCACCGTGACCGCGCCCAGATGCTGCGGGTGGAGCAGATTCAGCAGGCGTGGCAGCAGTGGCTGAATAAGCTGCCGCCAAAGCGCCGGGAAGAACCGGAGGTGAAGGAAGTGCGCTGGATGATCGAGGAGTTGCGCGTCAGCCTGTTCGCCCAGCAGTTGGGTACGCCGTATCCGGTGTCTGATAAACGTATTCTGCAGACTATTGAGCAGCTGTCGGCTTAACGCCTGGCGCGGGTCTGTCTTCCATGCCGGCTCGAGCTATTCTTGCTGTTCAAGTGCCTGCAACTGGGCATAAATAGCGGTGACCGCCAGCGCCCGGTTGTCGGCGCGATAGCGGTCTTTAGCCGCCGGCGCGGAGCTTTGAATGGCGATCAGTCGCCAGCCGTCCGCCGTTTTCAGCAACAGCGGCGAACCGCTGTCGCCGGGCAGGGTATCGCACTGGTGCGACAGCACGCCTTGCTGCGCCCAGCCGGTCACCGTGCAGTTTTGGTGGCTGTAAAGACTGTCCAGATGGTCCTCGGGGTAGCCGGCCTGAGTGATCAGCCGCCTGGCCTGTTTCATCGCCTGCGTCAGGGTCGGCGTGTCGCCTTGCCACAGCGGCAGCGGCCGTAGCGGCAGCGGCGTCGCATCCTTGAGCCGTATCAGCGCAAAGTCATAGGCCGCCGCGCCCGGCGGCACGATCCAGCCGTCGCCGTCCGGCTTCAGTTTCTTCCCCAGTTTTCGGTCAACCAGCGTTTCAATATTATCCGTTTGGTAACGCCAGCCTTTGGACTGGGCGATAAAGCGTAGCGCTACCGCTTTATCCAGCACGCCGGGCGGCGCCAGCACGCAGTGGCCGGCGGTCAGCGCCAGGTGCGGTGAAATCAGGGTGGCGGTGCATAAATTGCCGCTGACGGTTTCGATCTGACCGATGGCCTGCCAGGGCCAGCCGCGGGTTTCGCTCACTTTTATCCGGTCGTCTTTACCAAAAAAAAGACGGTTTTTCTCCGCATGAGAGGGACCGTCGGCCCGGGCCGGGCCGGCGCTAATCAGTGGAAATGAGCACAACAACAGCAAAGCGGATATGCGCATAGATCTCTTGCCTGATACGGGGTAATCCATAAACTCACTGAATGTCTACTATAGACGGAAATTGACGTGTTGAAACGTTCGTTGATTGATTTTTCAATAAATTCTGCGTGCATGGACGCCAATGCTCAGAGATAAAACGCCGCGGCGATCAGGCCGCAGAGGATCAGCACGGCCAGTACGATTTCGAACAGATAACGGCGCAGCATAGATGACAGCCTCCGATAAAAAACACCCGGCAGGCCGGGTGCTTGGATGAACGTCATACGTGGTCAGGGCGGAGTGCCCCGGCAGATCAGCGCGCCGCTTTTTTCTGTTGTTTGGCGTGCTTGTGCGTTTTTTTCGCCGCCTGTGCTTTCTGCACCGGCGCTTTTTTGTGGGCGGATTTCACCTGTTTTTTAGCGGCCTGCGCTTTCTGCGCCACGGTTTTTTTGGCCTTGGCGTGATGGTGGCTGACGTGGGTGCTGTTAGCCGGGGCTGCGGTGGCGGCATCGGCGGCAAATGCGACGCTGGACAGGCCCATTGCAGCGGCAACAACCAGAGCTAATGTTTTTTTCATTGTCGGTTCCTCAAGTGATTTTTCGTGTCTTAACCCCACTACGGGGCCGTGGATAACAGCATAGGGAAAGCGCCGCCGGCTTTCCGTGCGTGATTGGTTTCGGCGTGTAACGGCATGTACATGCTACACTGGCCTCAGCGAGGCGGAGATTAAGAGGTTGTTTATGCAGCAGATTGCGGTGCGGAGCGGGGTTGCGCCAAACGGCGACATACCGATTGCGTATGAAGACTGGGGTGACGAAAGCGCGCCGCCCTTATTGCTGATAATGGGCATTGGCGCACAGATGCTGCTGTGGCCGGATGAGTTTTGCCGGGCGCTGGTTGAACAGGGTTACCGGGTGATTCGCTTTGACAACCGCGATGCCGGCCTGTCCGGCAAAACCCACGGGCATCGCCGGCAGCCGCTGTGGCTGCTGATACTGCGCGCCCAGCTTGGCTGGCAAAGTGCGGTACCTTATACGCTAGCGGACATGGCGGCCGATGCCGTTCAGCTTCTGGATCATCTGCACATTCGGCAGGCGCATGTGTTGGGCGGCTCAATGGGCGGCATGATTGCCCAGGTGTTGGCGGCGGAGTATCCGCAGCGAGTGCGCAGCCTGATCGTGCTGTTTTCCAGCACCAATCAACCGCTGTTGCCGCCGCCGGCGCCGTCGCTGTTATTCCTGCTGCTGCGACCGTTTCCCGTTAAGGCGTCGCGCGCACAGCAGCACCATTACTGTAAAACTCGTTTGCGTCTGCTGGCCAGTAAACGTTACCCGATGCAGGAAGCGGAGCTGGATGCGCTGGTCAGCCGGCTGTTGCAGCGCGGCGGCGACAGCGAAGGGCTGCAGCGTCAGTTTTCCGCCTTACTGGGCAGCGGCGATCTGCGGCGTTACAGCCGGAACATTCAGGCGCCGACGCTGGTGATCCACGGCAGTGCCGACCGTATGGTGCGCAAGGCCGGGGGAGCTGCCGTGGCGCGGGCAGTTCCCCATGCCAGGCTGCATATTGTGCCGGATATGGGGCATGACCTGCCGCAACCTTTACGTTTACCACTGGCGACGCTGATTGCGCAGCATATGGCGCCGCACTGACCGATGGGAAAATGCACCGGCCTTATCACATTTGCCGGTGTGTCCCTCTCATTTTAGTTACAACATACATATAGGAAACAACAGGGCGGCACTCTGCGGCCGCCGTGTAATCGGTAAGAACGTGCGCTATGGATTAGGCCCCCCAGCGGAGAGTCAAAAGACCGGGGCGACCGTCAGCAGCAGATTGGCGAAGCGCCGCTGCTCGCCGGAGGCGATAATCAACGCCGTACGTTCGGATTTGACCTCGGCGTAAAACTGCTCCCGCTCCAGATAGCTGATGGGGCAGTCGGTAGGCAGCAAGCGTCGGTAGTCGTCGGCCGCAGTATGGGGAAAATCCGCCGGCGCCGTCATCAGGGCGGCCTGTTCCACATTGATACAGGTCAGGATTTTTTCCAGCACCAGCGCGGCGGGGATCATCCCCGGCGACAGATTGAGATACACCACGGTCGCGTCTTTACGGGCGTTGCTGGTTACCGCGTAATTGGCATCGGCGATTAACAGCTGACTTTTGTGGCCGCATGCCGCCAGCGCGCCGAGCAGAGGCGGGTGGATAAGTTCTGATTTAATCATGTTGGTTCTCTGTCTGAAATGCCGGCAGCCGTTTCGGACTGCCGGCCGGTGGGTTACATGCGGTAAATGCCGCCGTTGATATCAATGGTGGCACCGGAGACGAATCCGTCATATTCCGCCGCCAGGAAGGCGATCACGCGCGCCACATCCTGCGGCGTGCCGGCTCTGCCCAGCGGGATTGCGCGGACGGTTTCTTCCGCCGAGGCTTGGGTGGTGTGGCGATCGTGAAAACGCGTGCCGAGGATCAACCCGGGCGCCACCGCGTTCACCCGGACGCCGTGTTCACCCAGTTCCGCCGCCAGCGAACGTGTCCAGGTCAGCACCGCGCCCTTGCAGGACGAGTAGACCAGCGAGCCGGAATGTCCGCCGGCGCGGCCGGCCAGCGAGGCCAGATTGACGACGCTGGCGCCGTCTGTCGCCGCTTTCAGGAACGGCAGCGCGCTTTGCGTCACGTTCAGCATGGTGGTCATATTGACATCCAGCACCGTTTGCCAGAACTGGCGATCGATGTCTCCTAGCCACTTACGACCGACGATGCCGCCGACGTTATTGATCAAAATATCGATGCCGCCGAGAAACTCCGCCCCGGCGCGCACGCAGCGTTCGGCGTCTGCGGTCTCGATTAAATCCGCGTAGCCATAGGCCGCGCGCTGTCCCAGCGAATGCGCCAGTTCTACCAGCGCCTTGGGGCCTTCTTCGCCGCTGTGGTAATGCAAATAAATATCGCAGCCGGCCTGGATCAGCTGTTCCGCCGTGGCCCGACCGATGCCTTGCTCCGCGCCGGTGATAAAGACTTTCTTGCCGGTAAGGTTGCCCATGGTGAATACCTCGTGTTAGGGGGGAAAAATGAGTTACGCCCTGATGACGCCTTCGCGCTGTTTGGCGCAGTAGAAAATACAAATCAGGCCGGTGACCAGCAGACACAGCGCCAGGAAAACCAGCCCCGGAATGCTGCTGTGGGTAAATTCGTTAAGCACGCCCACCACATAGGGGGCGACAAAGCCACCGATGTTGCCAATACAGCTCACCACCGCCAGGCCGGCGGCGGCCGACGCGCCCGACGAAATATTGGCGGGCATGGATAAAAACGGCGGAACGGCGGTGTAGATACCGACGGCGGCGAGACATAAGAAAGAGAGCGAGACGAACAGGTTGTATTGGAAGAAGACTACCGCGCCGGCCAGACCGATGGCGGCCATCACCATGCTGATGCCGGCAAAAATGCCGATTTGCCGGGTTTTACTGGCCCACAGGCTCCACGGATAAACCAGCAGCGCCCCCAGGCCATAGGGGATCAGCGCCAGCAGGCTGACGTGGAAAATATCGTTGCCGGAAATGGCGGTAAGGATGGAGGGCAGCCACATGCCAAAACCGTAAATGCCGCAGACCATGCCGAAATTCAGCAGGGCGTAGATCAGATATTTTTTGTTTTTAATACCGTTAAAGAAATCACCCAGCGTTATTTGCGAGCCGGATTTGGTACGCTGGTTATTATTCATTAACCAGGCTTTCTCCTCCACGTCAAGGTAACCGACGTCTTTTGGTGATTTCTTTATGATAAACGGAATGATCAGGCCGATAATAATCGGCGGCACGCCTTCAATAATAAACAGCAGTTGCCAGGGTTCAAGGCCAAACCAGCCGTTGTCAATATTAAGGATAAAACCGGAAATCGGTGAGCCGATGGCGTTGGATAAAGGCTGGACGATAATAAACATGCCCAGAATTTTGGTGCGGTATTTTTCCGGGAAAAATACGGTAAAATAGTAGACCACGGAGGGGAAGAAGCCGGCCTCACAGACACCCAGCATAAAACGGCAGATATACAGCTCCATCGGCGTACGTGCAAAGCTCATCAGGGTGGCGAAGATGCCCCATGAGATCAGGATACGGGCGAACCAGATACGCGGGCCGAACTTGATCGTGCCGGCATTGCTGGGGATTTCAAACATAAAATAGCCGATAAAGAAAATACCGGAGGCAAAACCGAATGCAGAGGCCGTGAGCCCCAGGCTGTCTTCCAACGCTATGGCGGCATAAGCCATATTGTTACGATCAAGAAAGGCCAGAAAATATAACAGAATCATTAAGGGGACGATATGCAGCGTCAGCTTTCTTATTGCGCTGCGTTCAATATCCTGCGGCGTTCTTTTGTTCATGGTTATTTATCCAAGTTTTGTTTATTGGCGTGTTCCGTCCCCGGCTTTAATACTCGCCGGTGTTAATTAATAAACGATTGCCTGATGTGATGACGTTGCGTGTTAGCGAATTATTTGTGGGTTATTGATATTCATTATTATTCCTATTGATTTACGTATACCGCTGCCGATAACGCAGGGGAGCCCCCAGCGTCGAAATATATCTGTCGCCGTGCCGAATAGGCGCTAATCTTTTACTGACTGACGGCCGATCAAGGTCGGCGGAAAAAGAAATTCGCCGGGCGGCAGCAGAGGATCGTTGATGCGTTTAATTAAGCGTTCGACCATCAGCTGCGCCATAGCGGCCAGCGGCGGCATTACCGAGGTCAGTCCCGGCTCGGAAAATCCGGCCAGCGAAATATTGTCGATGCCGACGATGGATATCTGCTGCGGTATGCGCACCCCGGCGGCGCGCAGCCCCGTCATCAGGCCAATGCCCAGCGCATCGTTGATTGCCACAATACCGTCCGGACGGGGCGTCATGGCGAGTATACGGCTTACCAGCGCCCGGCCGAGTTCAAACATCTCCGTATCGCCATATTCACTGCTGGCGTTGCCTTCTATCACCCGTTCATACGCCGGTAGCTGATGGCTGCGCAACGCCGCCAGAAAACCGTCGATTTTATTGCTGCGGCTCAGGGTGAGGGCCGCCTCGGTGGCAAAAACAATCTGCCGGCAGCCACGCTCAATCAGGTGGTTCGCCGCCAGCCGGCCGGCTTCAACGTTGTCCATAGAGACGCTGTCGACCAGCCGGGTATCGGCGGCCATACTGCCGCTAAAACGGTTGTCGTAGCTGACAATTCTCATCCCCTGTTCGGCACAGCGGACAAAGTGCGTTTGGCGGATATCGCTCGCCGCGACGATAATGCCGCGCACGCCGTGGGCGAACATATCGGTGATAAAGGCGCGTTCCTCTTCTTCCTGACGGTATGAATTACCGAGCAGCACGCGGTAGCGGTATGCCCGGGCGGACAGGTCGACCTGATGCGCCAGCGCCGAAAAGCTGGGATTGACAATCGACGGCACCAGTAAACCGATTATCGTCGGCTGCCCGCTAGTGCGCGGCGGCATTCTCTGCGGCCGGTAATGCAGCTCGTCCATTGCTCGCTCAATGCGCAACTGCGTCTCTGCACTCATCTGATGGGCGCGATGATTAAGCAGGTTTGACACGCTGCTGATGGAAACGCCGGCTCGCCGGGCAACGTCGCGAATATTGGCCATCTTGTCGCTATCCTTATGGTTGCCGGCCGCTGCGGGCGGCTTTGCTCCGCCGATAGGCTGCAATCTATAAGGGAAAGGTGGCGCAGGCAAGCGGCAACCGTACAGGGTAAGGCAGCGAATATCGCTTTTGTGAAAACAGTCATGCGCAGCCGCCGGTGTTTACTAAACAGCGGCGGCGCTTTTTACTCTCATTGGCAAATTATGATATCCACGATAGTTACGCGGTTAAATCAGGGGGCTTAATTAAGAGTTAGGTGTGTGGATAGTCGATTCACCTATTATTGATACTTTGTAGCTATGCCATGCATAGAATGTTCTGTTCGGAACGCGATAAGTAGTACGCCCTGGCATAAATGGCGGGGAGCCGTTCCATGACTAATTTATCAATCATTTCAGTGCGGATGCCGGTAAGATATAACCCCGTAATTCCTCCGGGTAAAACCGCGTAACTCCCTGTACACAGAGTGTTTTTTGAATGTGGGAGAGCCGTCTGCCAGACTCTCCCGTTTTTGTTGTACAGGCTTACAAATCCTGGGCTGTTGGTCGGAAAATAATCTCGTTAACACCCACATCTTCGGGTTCGCTAATGGCAAAAGCAACCATGCGGGCATAGGTTTCCGGCGGAACGCCAACTTTTCCTACGTACTCCTGATTGACAGCCTGAACGTCTTTATCGCTGATATGCTCGAGCAACTCTGTAGATACCGCCCCTGGAGAGATAATGGTTGCACGGACGTTATAAGCGCAGGCTTCTTTTCTCAGCCCCTCGGTGAATGCGCGTACCGCATATTTTGTGGCAGAGTAAACGGCGGATGCCGGGAAGACCAGGTGGCCGGCAACGGATGCCGTATTGATGATGTGTCCCGACTTTTGGGCTTTCATATATGGCAGGGCGGCGGCGATGCCATGCAGAACACCACGGAGGTTCACATCGATCATCTGATTCCACTCATTCACTTTAACCTGATCGAGCGGCGATAGCGGCATAACACCGGCATTATTAATCAGTACATCAATGCGACCCAGTTGGTTAACGGCAGTATCAACGAGCTTTTTAACGTCATCTTCACGGGTTACATCGGTGGCTACAGCAATTGCAGTTCCGCCTTGATCATTGATTTCCTTGGCCAGCACATCTATACGATCGGAGCGGCGGGCTGCAAGTACCAATTTGGCACCTTTTTTGGCAAGGTGACGAGCTGCAGCTTCACCCATACCGCTTGAAGCACCGGTTATTACAATTACTTTATCTTTAATATTGTCTGTCATCTCAGTTTCCTTAGACGCCGGCAGCGCTGCTTTAATCGTTGGTTATGAAAGTGCTTCGCAGTTTAGTCGCGAATACCGCCGGGAATTTGGTGAATCTCCGCAGCGTGACATTAAACGTATGCGTTTACATGGCGAGTGATGCGGATACAGAAACGTAATCGCTCGTTCACTCTCGGTTGGTATGTCCGCAACCAGTCAGAACGGGATTGTCCCTTATCCCCTTAACGCGCTGTCGGCTCGGCATTTAACAAGGCAGGGGATTTTACCGGCCAGCTGAAGCGGAAACTGGCGCCGCCGAGCGGGCTGGCGTCGACGAAAACCTGCCCCTGATAGGCAACGGCAATGGAGTGCACGATGGCCAGCCCCAGGCCGCAGCCGCCGGTGGCGCGGTCGCGACTGGGGTCCAGGCGTACAAACGGTTCGAAAATACGCTGGCGCTCATCCGGCGGAATGCCCGGCCCGTCATCTTCCACCTGCAGGCAGGCGATGTCGCCGTCAAACCACAGGCCGATGCGCAGGCGCCGTTGCGCATAGCGCAGCGCGTTGTTTACCAGGTTATCCAGCACCCGCTCCATCAGGCGCAGATCCACGCCGCCGAAGTCGCCGCGATGGGGGATATCCAGTGCAATATCGCGCTCGGGATGCATCAGCCACAGATCTTCCGTTTTGTCCTGCAGCCAGCCGGGCAGGTCGATCGGTTCAATATTCAGCGCCACCTGCGGGCGGTCAAGGCGCGCATAGGTCAGCAGCTCGTCGATCAGCGATTCCAACTGGCCGATATCGCGGTTCAGTGCCTGCTGTTCGCCGTCGGACAGGTTATCGCTCATCGCCAGCCGGTACCGCAACCGCACCAGCGGAGTGCGTAATTCGTGAGCGATGCCGTCAATCAGCTGCTTCTTACTGGCGATCAGAGTGTTGATATTGTCCGCCATCTGATTGAACGCCACGCCGAGCCGGTTCAGGCTGGAAGTGGGATCAAAATGGGTGCGCTCGTCCAGATGTCCGGCGCCGAGGCGCTGCGCGGCGTTTTCCAGCTTCAGCAGATCCTGCCAGTGCGGGCGCATCCACAGAAACACCGGCAGCGCCAGCGACAGGCCAATCAGCAGCAGCACCACCAGATCCAACAGCCGCACCTGATGCAGATAGAACAGATAGGGAATGGGGCCGACCACCAGCACGTAGTGGCTGCGCGGAATGCGCTGCATAAAGGTGTACCGATCGTCCAGCGCGATGATTTCCCCCAGCCGCAGCCGCTTTTTCATCTCATCGCTCAGTTTCTGCTTGCCCAGTGGCTCAATGTGCAGTTGGAAGGAGAGGTTGAGATCCAGCGTATCAATGGTTTTATTCCAGTCTTTGAGCGGGATTTCCCGCAGTTCGCTGCGCATCAGGTACAGCGAGCTTTTCATCAGGTCGTCCATCGACTGGCGGCCGGCGCGTTCGGCGGTCACCTTGTACACCAGCCCGACCAGCATCGCCATCACCAGAAAGCAGACGAACAGCAGCAGGAAGAACTGTACGAAGAGTTTTCTCATGGCTGCGCCTGTTCCCAGGCGTTGGGGGCGAACAGGTAGCCTTTGTTGCGTACGGTTTTGATGCGGAAGGGGTCCAGCGCATTGTCGTACAGCTTGCGGCGCAGGCGGGAAATCGCGACGTCGATGCTGCGATCCAGCCCGTCATAGCTGACGCCGCGCAGGTTTTGCAGCAGCGCCTCCCGGTCCATAATCTGCCCGGCGTGGGTCGCCAGTTCCCACAGCAGGTCAAAGTCCGAGGTGGAAAGGGTGATGGTCTCGTCCGCCAGCGTCACCTGGCGGTTGACCGGGTCAATGCACAGCAGGCCGAAATGCAGCGCGTTGTGCGGCGTCAGGGCGGCGGGATCTTCATGCCCTGCGGCGCCCTGACGCAGATGCAGGCGCAGGCGCGCCAGCAGCACCGCCGGCGGCGTGGTTTTCAAAATATAGTCGTTGGCGCCCATTTCCAGCGACAGAATATGGTTCATATCGCTGTCAAGCGACGTCAGCAGCACAATCGGGCCGTGAAACTGCGGCCGCAAATCGCGGCACAGCGTCATGCCGTCTTTGCCGGGCAGCATAATATCCAGCAGCACCAGATCCGGCTGCTCCTGCGCAATGCGTGCCTGGGCGGTGTCGCCGCGCGGTTCGACCAGGACGTCAATATCATGCTTGCCCAGATAGGCGGCGATTAATTTACCGACGTCGGCGTCGTCTTCTACAAAAACAATTTTGTGCATTTTTTCCGGGGAGTTATCAGCAAGACGGCATTCAGCATAGCGCGCCGCTGTACGTTGCGCCATGCTCCGCTCGGCAACGATCAGCGCAGCGGACGGCCGCCGTCGACGCCGTGGGTGCGGCCGGTCACATAGCGGCTGCCGAGCAGGTAATGCACCAGTTCGACCACTTCGCTTTCGCCGGGGGCGACTTTCATCAGCGATTTTTGCAGCGCCTGCTGGCGATAGGCTTCATCGTCGCCGGGGTTAAAGATAATCAGCGCCGGCGCAATGGCGTTGACCTTCACCTCCGGCGCCAGCTTGCGGGCGAACGAGCGGGTCATATTATCCAGCGCCGCCTTGCTGGCGGCGTAGGCGATATGCTTATCGCTGCCTTTCTCCACCACGTAATCCGTCAGATGGATAATATCGGCGCCTGCCTGCCCCTGGCCGCGCAGGCAGGGCTCCAGCAGTTGATTCAGCAGGTAGGGGGTGTAAACGTGAATTTGCAGCATTGACGCCATCACCTGTTCCGGCGGCGTCTGCGGCGATTCGGCCTGCCAGGCGCTAGCGTTGTGCACCAGCGCCCGCAGTTTGGGGGCGCGTTCCCGCACCTGTTCGGCAAACTGGTAGATGCCGTCATGGGTGGAGAAATCGGCCTGAATGCAGGTGGCGCCCAGCGATTTGAGTTCGGCGAGCGCCGGATAATCGCTGCGGTAGGCGACGATTACCGGCACCTGGCGCTGCAACAGCGATCTGGCCAGCGCCAGGCCGATGCGCCGGGCGCCGCCGGTGATCACTACCGGCGCAGAGTCATGTGGTTCCATCGATTAAAGCTCCTGAACAGGCTGGCAAACAATAGGGGAATTATGCCATTATACGGCGTAAAATCGTTATAGCTTTGCATCGATTATCCATTTCAGGATGTAATATACCTTAAATATCCAGGGCGACAGGGTATACGCTGGCCAAAAGAGGAACTGAGGGGATGAGTAACGGTCACCTTGCATCCGTCGCGTGCAGTGAAACAATCTGCTTTGACTACATGGAATTTCTGTCTGCATCGTGCAAGAAGCACTGGCGCTTTGTTGATGCAATTTACGGCGTCATGCCTATTTTCGGCATGGTGCTGAAATCACGCGTGGTATCCACGCAAACGCGTACAGAACAGTTAAAAGAGTTGGCCTTGCAGGTGGTGTCCACCCAGGTCAGCGATGAAACCAACATTGTGCGTCTGATCGATCTTGGGCAACAGCAGGGATTGGCGGTATTTGATATTCTGCTGCCTTATGCGCTGGATAAAGCTCAACTGGCGGCGATTCAGCAGGAGTGTGCGACAAACGTGGTATTAACGCAGGTGGGTGAGCGGATCACCATCAGCACGCAGTAAAAAATGACCGGGTGTTTTCACCCGGCCGTCTTGACGATTTACTGCAGCATAAACCAGCCGGCCGGCACGGTGGCCAACAGCAGCAGCAGAATGCTGCTTCTTTCCAGCTTGTTCAGCAATTTCACGTCATCATGGCCGCGACGGGCATAGATAAACACCAGCAGCCCCGGCGCGTACAGCAGCACCGACATCAACAGATGCATCAACCCTGAGGCATACAACAGCCAGATGCCGTACAGGCAGGCGCCGCTTGCCGCCACGATCAGGCGCTTGTCATTGCGTTGCAGCGCCACTTTGAACAGGAAGGCGCCGACTAGGAAATAGGGCACCAGAATCATTTCCGACGCGATGGTCAGCAGTGAGTTGTAGTTGCTGCTGGTAAACCAGATCAGCACCAGCGCAATCTGCACCGCGCCGTTGGTCAGCCACAGCGAGGCGGACGGGGCATGGTTTTTATTCTGCCGGCGGAACACCTTCGGGAAGGCGCCGTGCTGCGCGGCCAGCAGCGGCACTTCGGCCGCCATAATGGTCCAGCTCAGGTAGGCGCCGCATACCGAGATAATCAGGCCGACGGCGATAATCACATCGCCCCACGGGCCGAGCAGATCGACCATCATCACCGCCATGGACGGGTTACGCATCTGCGCCAGTTCGCTGCGCGGCACCACGCCGAGCGCCAACAGCGTTACCAGCAGGTATACCGCCAACGCGGACACCACCGCCAGCATGGTGGCCAGCCCGACATCCTTCTTGTTGCGTGCGCGCGCCGACACCACCACCGCGCCTTCCACGCCGATAAACACCCAAAGAGTGATCAGCATGGTGTTTTTTACCTGCTCCCATACCGGTTTGCCGAGCGCCACGCCGGTAAAGTCGAGGGTGAATACGTCCATCTTAAAGGCGATCGCTGCCAGCACGGCAAACAATCCGAGCGGCAGCAGCTTGGCCAGTGTGGCGGCCAGGTTGATGCTGGCTGCGGTCTGCACGCCGCGCAGCACCAGCGCGTGCACCACCCACAGCAGAATGGATTCCCCCACCAGCGCCTGCCAAGTGTTGCCGTCGCCGAAGATCACCGCGCCGCTGCGGTCGGTGAAAATGCTCAGCGCAGCGAAGACGATCACCAGATAAGAGACGTTGGCGATCACAGCGCACAGCCAGTAGCCCCAGGCGGAGCAGAAACCGACCAGCTCGCCGAAGCCTTCTTTGGCATACGTAAAGATACCGCCATCCAGATCGGGACGCAGCCGGGTCAGCAGCAGCATGGCGAAGGCCAGGAACAGAATGCCGACGCCGGTAATGCCCCAGCCGATCAGCAGGGCCGCCGGGCTGGCGACTTCCGCCATATTTTGCGGCAGGCTGAACACGCCGGCGCCGAGCATGGAACTGAGCACCAGAGCGGTTAATGCGAGTAGACCTAATTTTTTTTCCAATGAAGGATCCCGAATACAGAATAAACAGCTGGAGAGCGCCGATTGAGCAGTAAAAACAGGGTGACGATCACCGTGCATTTAGACAATTAGCCCTGAAAAACGGCGCAGATTCTACGGACGGACGCAGCGGGATGCAATGATTGAATATGCGGAACGGTTAAAAAATTATTCAGTCGTGACGGAAAGAAAAACGGGCAGCGCCAGGGCTGCCCGTCGGAAGGGGTAAAACGCGGTTTATTTGAACAGATCGGCGCTGACGGTCAGGTTGCCACCGCTCTTGTTCTGCCACTGGCGGGTGACGTGATAGTACTTGGCGCCTTTAGCGGCCGCACGCTTCGCCACTTCGGTGGAGACGTCGGTCATGCTGTTGAAGTGGCCGGTAAAGGTCACGGAGTCAAACGGCTGCATTTGCGCGGCGGTCACATTGTTTACTTCCTGGATTTTGGTGCCGTCGGCCAGGGTGACGGTGTAACGCTTACCGGTTGACGACTGCGTTTCGAAGAAGCGACCGACTTCACGGCTTGGTGAGCCGGAAGAGGCAACGCCCGGGATCTCTACCTTCGCCGCGGCGGCGCCGCCGGCGGCCAGCGCGGCTTTACCGGCTTCGGAGTCGGCCGGGATCGCGTTCGGGCTCTGCACGATGCGTTTTGGCGCATCGGCTTTATAGACGTAAGCGGTGACGTATTGGTTGCCGCCCTTGTTAGCGTCAACCTGACGGACGATAAAGAAGGAATCGGCGCCTTTTTTCTTTGCCTGCTTGGAGATGGCGTCGTTGACGTCCGGCTGGCTGCGGAAGAAACCGCTGACGCTGACGGTGTCATACGGCTCTAACTGGTAAGCCTGGTCTTTCGGCAGCTCTTTCACGCCGTTGAATACGCGGTAGTTGCTCTTCTCGACTTCCGGCGCATCGCTGTGGTAGATGTCCGCCGTTACGCGCCAGTTACCGCCGTTGTTACTATTATTAATGTCTTGAATATAGAAAGCGTCTGCGCCCAGTTTATCGGCGCGGCGAGAGACGGCGGTGGCGGCTTCGTTGATGGCGTTGAAACGGCCGGTGATGGTGATGCGATCAAACGGCTTGATAGCCGCCGCTTTCTCAGGCGTTAACTCTTGCGCAGCATGAGCGGACAGCGCGGTAAGTGATAACAAGGCTGATGCGATGATCGTGTTCTTCAGCTTCATAAAAAATCCTTTCGCCTAGCGCATTAACGTTTATAACGTGCTGAACTGTTGAGGTGTTATTCAGCCATTGATTATTACATGTAATCTTGGCAGGTGTCTCAGCATTTTATGGCATCGCATGAGACAAATCTGTTAATGGCGTGGCGTTATTTTTCGTTGTCTTTGGGTATAAGTATCCATAATAAAGATTTTGTTTGGATAAGTGTTTTTTATTCACATTTCTATAACTTTTATGCCGCATTGCCGCAGCTGGCTGTGCTTGTGAAGGTTTTTGGTGATAAGAAAACCATCTGTTTTTATTGGTACTTTGGCCATTTTTCTCAAAGAAAATTGCGCTTTGTCATATCCGCGCGTGCATTTTTATGTAAAAACTCATCCGATGGGTTAAGCAAACGTAGATCATCGATCCTATTTTCAGTAGGTTATAGGTAACGCCGCCCTTTCTCCGCCGGCAGGCTCGGCATAGGGGGAAGGGACGGCGTTATCACTATGGGGTTGGAAGATAATAAGATCATAATCCGGAAGGGAATATTATGCGTATTGGTGTACCTAAAGAACGGTTGGCCAATGAAGCGCGTGTCGCAGCTACGCCGAAAACGGTGGAGCAACTGCTGAAACTGGGTTTCAGCGTCGCTATTGAGCACGACGCGGGCAAACTGGCAAGCTTTGAAGATGTCGCTTATCAACAGGCGGGCGCGACGGTGGCCGGCACCGAAGAGGTGTGGCAGTCGGATCTGATCCTGAAGGTCAACGCACCGCAGGAAGAGGAGATCGCCCTGATGCGCGAGGGGAGCACGCTGGTCAGCTTTATTTGGCCGGCGCAGAACCCTGAGCTGATGGAAAAACTGGCGGCACGGCGTATTACCACGCTGGCGATGGATTCTGTGCCGCGTATTTCGCGCGCGCAGTCGATGGATGCGCTGAGCTCGATGGCCAATATCGCCGGCTATCGCGCCATCGTAGAGGCCGCGCACGAATTTGGCCGCTTCTTCACCGGGCAGATCACCGCTGCCGGTAAAGTGCCGCCGGCAAAAGTGATGATTATCGGCGCTGGCGTCGCCGGTCTGGCGGCCATCGGTGCTGCCGGCAGCCTGGGGGCGATCGTCCGCGCCTTTGACACCCGCCCGGAAGTGAAGGAGCAGGTGCAGAGCATGGGCGCGGAATTCCTGGAGCTGGACTTCGAGGAAGAAGCGGGCAGCGGCGACGGCTATGCCAAAGTGATGTCCGAAGCCTTTATCAAGGCGGAGATGGCGCTGTTCGCCGCACAGGCGGAAGAGGTGGACATTATCGTCACCACTGCGCTGATTCCGGGTAAACCGGCGCCGAAGCTGATAACCAAAGAGATGATCGCCAGCATGAAGCCGGGCAGCGTGGTCGTCGATCTGGCGGCGCAAACCGGCGGCAACTGCGAACTGACCGTCGCCGATCGCATCACCACCAGCGACAACGGGGTGAAAATCATCGGCTATACCGATCTGCCGAGCCGCCTGCCGACTCAGTCCTCCCAGCTGTACGGCACTAACCTGGTCAACCTGCTGAAGCTGCTGGCGAAGGAGAAAAACGGCGAGCTGGATATCGACTTTGAAGACAGCGTGATCCGCGGCGTGACGGTGGTGCGCGACGGTGATATCACCTGGCCGGCGCCGCCGATCCAGGTTTCCGCCCAGCCGAAACCACAGGCGCAGACCGTGGAACCGCTGGCCAAAGAGGAGAAAAAACCGCTTTCGCCATGGCTGAAGTATGGCCTGATGGCGCTGGCCGTGGTGCTGTTCGGCTGGCTGGCTGACGCCGCGCCGAAAGAGTTCCTGTCGCACTTCACCGTGTTTGCGCTGGCCTGCGTGGTCGGCTACTACGTGGTGTGGAACGTCAGCCACGCGCTGCATACGCCGTTGATGTCGGTCACCAATGCGATTTCAGGCATTATCGTGGTTGGTGCCCTGTTGCAGATTGGCCACGGCGGCTGGGTGAGTTTCCTCTCCTTTATCGCCGTGCTGATTGCCAGCATCAATATTTTTGGCGGATTCACCGTCACTCAGCGCATGCTGAAGATGTTCCGTAAATAAGGGGTAACCAATGTCTGGTGGATTAGTTACAGCAGCATACATTGTTGCCGCTATTTTATTTATCTTGAGTCTTGCGGGGCTGTCGCGTCATGAAACCTCCAAGCTGGGCAACCGCTTCGGCATCGCCGGGATGGCGATTGCGCTGATTGCCACCATCCTCGGGCCGGACGCCGGCAACGTGGGGTGGATCATTATCGCGATGATTATCGGCGGGTCGATCGGCGTTTATCTGGCGAAGAAGGTGGAAATGACCGAAATGCCGGAGCTGGTGGCGATGCTGCACAGCTTCGTCGGCCTGGCGGCGGTGCTGGTCGGTTTCAACAGCTATCTGGACCATGGCGCGCCGATGGAGCCGGTGATGGAGAATATCCATCTGAGCGAAGTGTTCCTCGGCATCTTTATCGGCGCGGTGACCTTTACCGGTTCCATCGTGGCGTTCGGCAAGCTGCGCGGCAAAATTTCCTCCAAGCCGCTGATGCTGCCGAACCGTCATAAGCTGAACCTGGCGGCGCTGGTGGTCTCTTTCCTGCTGATGGTGATGTTCGTCTCCAGCGACAGCGTAGGGCTGCAGGTGTTCGCGCTGCTGGTGATGACGGCGATCGCGCTGGCGTTCGGCTGGCATCTGGTGGCGTCTATCGGCGGGGCGGATATGCCGGTGGTGGTGTCAATGCTCAACTCCTATTCCGGTTGGGCGGCGGCGGCGGCCGGCTTTATGCTGAGCAACGATCTGCTGATCGTGACCGGTGCGCTGGTCGGCTCCTCCGGCGCCATCCTGTCTTACATTATGTGTAAGGCGATGAACCGTTCGTTTATCAGCGTGATCGCCGGCGGTTTCGGCACCGACGGGTCGTCCACCGGCGAGGCGGAAGAGATGGGCGAATACCGGGAAACCACGGCGGAAGAGGTGGCCGAGCTGCTGCGTAATTCCAGTTCGGTGATCATCACGCCGGGCTATGGGATGGCGGTGGCGCAGGCGCAGTATCCGGTGGCGGAAATCACCGAGAAACTGCGCGCCCGCGGCATTAACGTGCGCTTCGGCATTCACCCGGTCGCCGGCCGTCTGCCGGGCCATATGAACGTGCTGCTGGCGGAAGCCAAGGTGCCGTACGACGTGGTGCTGGAAATGGACGAGATCAATGACGACTTCGCCGATACCGACACCGTGTTGGTGATCGGCGCCAACGACACCGTTAACCCGGCGGCGCTGGAAGACCCGCGCAGCCCAATTGCCGGCATGCCGGTATTGGAAGTGTGGAAGGCGCAGAACGTTATCGTGTTTAAACGCTCGATGAATACCGGCTACGCCGGCGTGCAGAATCCGCTGTTCTTTAAAGAAAACAGCCAGATGCTGTTCGGCGACGCCAAAGCCAGCGTGGAGGCGATTAAAAACGCGTTGTAATCGTCAGGCGTCGGCATGATGAAAACTGCAATGCCGGTCACGTTACGTGGCCGGCATTTTTTTGCGGTCAACCGCCTGGCCGCCTATGCTGAGTAGTTCAGCAACAGTGCATGAAGGGGAGCGCGTATTACGCGCGCTGTTGAGTGACAATGTCACCGATAAGCTGCCTGAGGTGAATGATGAAAGCGAGAATTTCCGTGCTGACGCTGGCCGTTGCCGATCTGGAAAAATCCCTGGCCTTTTATCGTGACGGTCTGGGCCTGCCGACCGACGGTATTATCGGCCGTGAGTTTGAACACGGCGCGGTGGCGTTCTTCGAGCTATCCGGCGGGGTCAAACTTGCCATCTGGGCGCAGGACGACCTGGCGCACGACACCGGACTGGCGAAAACGCCCATCAGTTCGACCGCCTTTTCCATCGGGCACAACGTCGCCAGCCGGGCGGAGGTTGATGCCATCATGACGGCGGCGCAGCGCGCCGGGGCCGGGATCGTCAAATCTGCGCAGGGGACGTTTTATGGCGGCTATGCCGGCTACTTTCGCGACCCGGACGGGCATCTGTGGGAAGTGGTGTGGAACCCGCACTGGGCCTTGCCGGACGACTGAAGCCCGCCAGGCGGCATGTCGCCGGCGTTCATCAGGGCAATCCCGGCGTGCGGACGGGTAAAAAATGCGGAATTTGGCGCCGTATCGGTCATAACTTGTGCAATCCAACACATCAGATCACAATTAAGGTGCGTAATGCGGTATCTTATGTCCCGATTTCATCCATTTAACGGATCCTAGACCCAATATGATTATCAAACCTAAGGTTCGCGGCTTTATCTGCACCACCACTCATCCGGTGGGTTGTGAAGCCAATGTACGTCGTCAGATTGCCTATACCAAACAGCAGGGCGCTATCGCTGATGGCCCGAAACGCGTACTGGTTATCGGCGCCTCCACCGGTTATGGTCTGGCCTCCCGCATCGCTGCGGCTTTCGGTAGCGGCGCAGCCACTATCGGCGTGTTCTTCGAAAAAGCCGGCACCGAAACCAAACCGGCCACCGCCGGCTGGTATAACTCCGCCGCGTTCGACAAGGCCGCCAAAGAAGAAGGCCTGTACGCGAAAAGCATCAACGGCGATGCGTTTTCCAACGAATGCCGCGAGAAAGTGATTGAACTGATCAAACAGGATCTCGGCCAGATCGATCTGGTGGTGTACTCGCTGGCTTCTCCGGTGCGTAAAATGCCGGAATCCGGCGAAGTGGTGCGCTCTGCGCTGAAGCCAATCGGCGAGGTGTACACCACCACGGCGATTGACACCAACAAGGATCAGATCGTCTCCGCCACCGTGGAACCGGCGACGGAAGAAGAAATTGAAAATACCATCACCGTGATGGGCGGCCAGGACTGGGAGCTGTGGATGTCTGCGCTGGAAGGCGCCGGCGTACTGGCGGAAGGCGCGAAATCCGTGGCTTACTCCTATATCGGCACCGACCTGACCTGGCCAATCTACTGGCACGGTACGCTCGGCCGGGCAAAAGAAGATCTGGACCGCGCAGCGACCGCTATCCGCGGCGATCTGTCCGCTAAAGGCGGCACTGCGCACGTGGCTGTGCTGAAGTCCGTGGTGACCCAGGCATCCTCCGCCATTCCGGTGATGCCGCTGTATATCTCCATGGCTTTCAAAATCATGAAAGAGAAAGGCATCCACGAAGGCTGCATGGAGCAGGTCTACCGCCTGATGCGCACCCGTCTGTACGGCGACGACAAGACGCTGGACGACCATCAGCGCATCCGTATGGACGACTGGGAACTGCGTGACGACGTGCAGCAGGCGTGTCGCGACCTGTGGCCGTCCATCACGTCGGAAAACCTGAGTGATCTGACCGATTACACCGGTTACAAGCAGGAGTTCCTGCGCCTGTTCGGCTTCGGTCTGGAAGGCGTAGACTACGATGCTGACGTCAACCCGGACGTACGCTTCGACGTTATCGAGCTGTAATTCTCAGCCAGACGTCAACAGGGCCCCGCGGGGCCCTGTTTTGTTTATGACTGGCGTGTTGCTTTAGTCCTCATCGTCATGCTCATCATCTTCATCGGCCTCAATCGGGCAGTTGAAGTCTTCCGGCTTGATCACCAACAGGTCGCATTTCAGATGGTCGATCACATGTTCAGCGGTGTTGCCGATAAAGGCGGCGGAGATACCGGTGCGCCCCAGGGTGCCCAGCACCACCACGCCGGCCTGCAGGTGCTCGGCCAGATCCGGAATCACTTCTTCCGGCAGACCTTTCTCGACGTGGGTAAACTCTTCATTGATGCCAAATTTCTGGCGCAGCGCCTTCATCGCGATCAGATGCTGGCCGCGAATGGCGTCGTTGTAAACGCTGGGGTCAAAATCGGGAAGCTCGATGGCGATATTGATCGGCGTAACCGGGTAGGCGCCGACCAGATGGACTTCCGTTTGGTTAACGTTTTCCGCCAGTTCGACGGTTTCCTGCACCAGACGAATATTGAGCGGATCGTGATACGGCTCTTCGCTGGACAGGTTGACCGCCACCAGCGCCTTGCCGCCTTCTGGCCAGGGTTGGTCTTTCACCATCCACACCGGACACGGACACTTGCGCAGCAGATGCCAGTCGGTCGGGGTAAAGATTACCGATTCCAGCCGGTCATGCTGATGCGCCATTTTCAGCAGTAAATCATGCTGTCCGCTCAGCACTTCCTGAATAATGGCCTCAAACGGACGGTTGTGCCAAACCACTTTGATCTCGATGGGCACGCCATCTTCCAGATAAAAGCGACACTGTTCCTTGATCCAAGCGGCGCGCTGGCTGATTACACCCTGGCGCATCGCCGTACGTTCATCCGGCGACAGCAGGGTGGTCATTTCGTAAGAGAAGTCATAGATAGGAAGGAAGGCCTTGATGCGCCCGCCATTCCGCTTGACCAGGTATACCGCGCGGCGCAATGCCGGCTGGTCGTCCTGGTTGGGGTCAATAGCCACCAGAAGATTCTGATACATCGCCATTAGGGCCTCCTTACAGCTGAAATCAACAGTCTGTTAATTTACAGAGTAACCCAACATTGAAAAACAGAACAGCGGAGAGAGGATGAGCCGGATCAATAATTAGAGATTATTGATCCGGCGATGGTATTAGACGGCAGCGACGCTGATGCGTGGGGTGCCGGCCAATTGCGACAGGGCGTCCGCATTCTCGATGGTAATGTATTTACCTTTGACGCTGAGGATCTCGCTTTTCTGGAAGCGGCCCAACAGGCGGCTGATGGTTTCTACCGTCAGGCCGAGGTAGTTGCCGATATCGCCGCGCGTCATGGTCAGGCGGAACTCGCGCTGCGAGAAACCGCGTTCGGCGAAACGGCGTGACAGGTTATAGACAAACGCCGCCAGACGCTCTTCCGCATTTTTTTTCGACAGCAGCAGGATCATGTCCTGATCGCCTTTGATCTCGCCGCTCATCAGACGCATGATCTGTTGACGCAGGTTCGGCATTTTACCGGCCAGGTCATCCAGCGTTTCGAACGGGATTTCGCAGACCATTGAGGTTTCCAGCGCCTGGGCAAAACTCGGATGCTTCAGCGAACCGATGGCGTCAAAACCAACCAGATCGCCGGCCAGATGGAAGCCGGTAATCTGCTCGTCGCCCTGTTCGGTAATGGTGTAGCTTTTGATGGTTCCTGAACGGATGGCATACAAGGATTTCAGTTCATCACCGGCCTTGAATAAAGTCTGGCCTTTCTGGATCGGTTTCTTCCTTTCAATGATATTGTCGAGCTGGTCAAGCTCATGGGCATTGAGGGTGAAAGGGATGCACAGCTGGCTGATGCTGCAGTCCTGACAGTGGATCGCACAACCACCGGACTGGATACGACGGATCACGCGTTTTTCAGGGATCATAGATTACGCTCACGCAATAATTGATATGCGTCAATTTTAACATCTTTTGCGGCAGGTTATAAGGGTATCAATAGGAAGAATAGGGGCATGTTGTGCGATATTTAGTCATTTTGCTGTGCTTTTATGCTGCTATCGAGCAAACTCTATGATTTAAAATGAAAAGCCGCACCGGTCCGTGTGCGGCTTTAAAAATGCTACAACAAATCTTTTGGTAAAAAGCCTTCATGCTGCAGCAGCCACTGCTTGCGCGTCACGCCGCCGGCATAGCCAGTCAGTGCGCCCTGCGAGCCAATCACCCGATGACAGGGCACCACAATGCTGACGGGATTGGAGCCGTTTGCCATGCCGACGGCGCGTGAGGCGGTCGGTCGGCCGATGCGTCTGGCCAGTTCGCCATAGGTGATGGTTTCCCCGCACGGAATACGGCGCAGTTGCTGCCAGACGGTGCGCTGAAATTCACTGCCGGCGGTCATGACCGGGATGTCGTTGATAACCCCCAGCTCGCCGGCAAAGTAGCGTTGCATCAGGCTGCTCAGACCGCCGGGGTCACGCTGCTCCTGCAGCCGGAAACCATCGCGCCGGTAATGGGTGTTCAGCAGTTTGATCAGCTTGTCGTAATAGTCAGTCCAGTCGACGGCGCGCAGCTGACCTTGCTCATCGGCGATCAGCACCAGCTCGCCCACCGGGGTTGGCATACGGTCAATTAAAAATGTCTGCATACGATCACTCCTCTTCACTGATGGGCCGATTATTACATGAAACCACGCGCGGTGATGGCGGCTTTCGGACATTAACCTGCACATTACCCACAAGGGATTAATGCTCCGGCGGCGGCGTATTTTTGAATCAGACCCAAAGCCGGACTATGCTCAATAAAGCCTGATGCCTTTTTCACCGCCCGGGATGGTGTGGCGGGGCGGGAGGTTTAATTTTTTCGTCATCTTTCTGACATGTCGCAGTCATACCGCTGGCTTAACGTTGCTGCGACTAGGCCAAGGAGATAACACGATGTTTAGCTTGGATACCTTGCTGCAAGACGCTTTCCCGCATCGCAATCCCCCCGCCTGGCAGCGTAGCCTGCTAAGAAATCTGCTCTTCGAAAAAGAATTCAAACAGTTTGCCGCCGACTATCCGCACCTGCGCGGGCTGGATTTGGTTGAGCAGGTGGTGGACTATTTCAACCTCAGCTGCGAACTGGTGGACGGCGATCTGGAAAATATCCCGAGCCAGGGACCGGTGGTGCTGGTGGCTAATCATCCTATCGGCTCGCTGGACGGCCTGGCGCTGCTGCGCGCCGTGGCGGCGGTGCGTCAGGATGTGAAAGTGGTCGCCAGCCAGGTGCTGAGCTATATCGAGCCGCTGAGCAGCCTGTTTGTACCGGTCGACAATGTGGCGTACAAGACCAGCCGCCAGCAGATCCAGGCCATGCAGCAGCAGTTGGAACGGCAGGGCGTGCTGATTATGTTCCCTGCCGGGGAGGTATCGCGCATCAGCCCGCAGGGGATCCGCGACGGCCACTGGCATACCGGTTTTCTGCGGCTGGCGGCCAAAGCGCGCGCGCCGATCGTGCCGATTCATATCAGCGCCCGTAACAGCACGTTGTTTTACCTTGCCTCACTGGCCTATCGCCCCCTGTCGACGCTGCTGCTGGTGCGTGAAATGTTTCAGCAGCGCGGCGGCCGCATCAAGCTGCGCATCGGCGGGCGCATTCCGTTTAACAATTGGCACGACGGCCACACCGGCGCCCGCGATCTGGCAGGACGCTTTCGTCGTCACGTATACCGTCTGGGTCAGGGGAAAAGCGGCCTGTTCGCCAGTGAGTCACCCATTGCCCTGCCGGAAGAGCGCCAGGAGCTGAAAAAGGCGCTGAAGGCCTGCGAACTGTTGGGGAAAACCCCCGATGGCAAAGCGATTTTCCTCTACCGGCGGCAGGATGACGCACGCTCGCCGATCCTGCGGGAGCTGGGAAGACTGCGGGAAATCGCGTTCCGCGCGGTGGGTGAAGGCTCCGGCCGACGCCGCGATTTGGACAGCTACGACGATGACTATTATCACCTGGTGCTGTGGGATGAGGATGCGCTGGATATCGTCGGCGCCTACCGCTTTATCCCCACCGGCGAACAGCTGGAGCGCAAAGGGCTGGCGGGCATCTACAGCAACAGCCTGTTTGATTATGACCGCGATATGATGCCGATACTGGCGCAGGGCATTGAACTGGGTCGCAGCTTTATTCAGCCGACCTACTGGGGGAAACGCGGGCTGGATTATCTGTGGCTGGGCATTGGCGCTTATCTGGCCAAATACCCGCAATATCGCTATCTGTTCGGTCCGGTGTCGATCTCCGGTGGCATGCCTGTTGCGGCGCGGGATCTGCTGATTGCCTTTTACCGGCTCTATTTTGCCGCGGACAATCCGCTGGCCCAGTCGCGTCAGCCTTATCCCGCTTCGCTGCCGCAGGTGCTGGCGCAGTTCGCCGGCGATGATTATCAGGGGGACCTGGTGCGGCTGAAGAGCCTGCTGAATAACCTGGGCTGTTCAATCCCGACGCTTTACAAACAGTACAGCGAACTGTGCGAGCCGGGCGGCGTACAGTTTATCGATTTCGGCACCGATCCGGCCTTCAATAACTGCATCGACGGCCTGGTGCTGGTCGACCTGTCCAGGCTCAAGCCTGCCCGCTATCAGCGCTATATCGCCATTCATCATGCGGCGCAGGGTGCAGACGAGCACAGCCAGCGTATCACGCTTTAACCCGCCGTTTACGCCGCCCCTGATGAAAGAATAGTCAGGGGCATGCGTTGCTTCCCCTGTTTACCGAATCACCAACAAATATGTAAGTGGCAGATATTCCTAGAGTTAGCCGTAAGAATATGTAAATTTGACTTTAGGATTACTCCCAGTGATGATAAGCGTAAGGAATTTGTAAGCATGAGTGGAAAAGTCAGGAGAGACGAGTGGAGCAGCTCAATAACGGACTGTTTATCAAGCAAGAGCGTTTTGAAGTTCTGGCTATTTTGCGAGATATCTACAAGCAGCGCACGCCGATGCGCATCGCTAATCAACAGCAACAATTTTTTTACAGCCAGCTATTAAGCGTGGGCGCCGGCAATATCGTCTTTGACGGCAGCGACTGCCAGCAGTGTACCGGTGGCCAACTACAGGTGGTGATTGAAGGCTATGATGCCAAAATTGAATTTTTAGTCGACAGCGCAGAGCGGGTACGGCATCAGGAAAACGAGGCGTTTTCCGCCCAACTGCCGAAAGAGCTGAAATATATTCAGCGCCGGCGTCAGCCGCGCATTACTACGCCTTACTGGCGCGACTTCTATTGCCACGGCGATTATCCCGACGGTTCACCTCTGTACCTGCGTATCCACGATATTTCCGTTGGTGGCGTCGGCCTGCGCCTGGACGGGGATATTCCGTCTTTCCTGCACCCTGGTTTTGTCTTTCACAAAGTTCAGCTGAATCTGGACAGCTACGGCACCTTCAAAGTGAATATGGAGCTGCTGGCGCTCACCGACGATCATGACGTTAACGTGGAAGAAGAAGGCGACAACCGGCGGTTTTCCCGGCTTTCCTGCCGCTTTACCGATGTCAGTCCCGTCACGATGCGCAAACTGCAAAGCGCGGTGTATGCGTTCGATCTGGATTTTAATAAAAAGAAAAAGCGCTGACGGCCCCGGCGCGGGCGTGCCGCGCCGGCCTGTTTTATGCTGACGCAGTCAGGCGGCCAATTTCTCCCCAACCGTAACGAGCCGCCTCCGTCAGCGCGGCACAAACCTCTTCAATCGCGTGATAAACGGCATTTTCCGCCGGTTCGCCGGCCAGCAACTGGCTGACCAGCAGTGCGGTAAACATATCGCCGGTGCCTTTGACGTTGGCGTCAATTTTGCGGTGGCTGATGGCTTTGACCTCATCGGCGGTAACCCACAGCAGGCTGATATCCTGCGGATCCGCCTGACGGTCAGGGGCGCTGGTCACCAACACCCAGCGGGTCGCGTCATTCAGCAGCGCACGCGCGGCGTTCACGATCTGTTCCCGGCAGCTCAGCGTCGCGCCACTGATTTGCTCCAGTTCAAAACCGTTGGGCGTCAGTCCGTCGGCCAGTTGCAGGAACGGTGAGCGGTAGCAGTCGACCAGGCGCTGATGCACATAAACCCCTTCACCGTAGTCGCCTATGACCGGGTCAATCACGATCAGCACCTGCGGATTGAGTGCCCTGACGCGCCGCAGCCAGTCGGCCAGTAGCAGGCACTGACGATCATTGCCCAGGTAGCCGACAATCACCGCGCGCGTCTGCTGAGCCACGCCGCGCGCCAGCAAATCGTCGAGGAAACCACCGAACCAGTCGTCGGGAATGACGCCGCCGTGCGGCGGACCATAATAGGGCGGGCAGCCGAACAACACCGTCGGCACCTGCAGAGCCTGTAACCCTTTGGCCAGCAGAGTGCGATAGGCAATGCCGTTGCCGACGCTACCGTAAATGACCTGCGACTGAATGCTGATCACGTCGATCGGCGCAGGCGACAAAGGAGAAAACTGTGGCATGGGCGCTTCCTTTAATCGAAAAAGAGTCTGTGGTCGATTATCGCGCCGTGTGCGGCAATAAGCGATAGCAAGAGAGCGGAGAGTGAGGCGACAGGAGAAAACATCGGCGGTGTCAGGGGGGGCCGCGCAGGGCGCGGCCGTGCGGGGTCAGGATTCCAGCCAGTTTTTCAGGCGGATGGCGTCACTGTAGTGGCCATAGCGCTGCTGTGATCCGAGCAAGATCATCACGATGGGCTGGCCCTTAATGACCGTGCGCACCACCAGACAGTGGCCGGCCTCGTTGGTATAACCGGTTTTTTGCAAACGGATATCCCAGGCATGGTTATTAATCAAGCCGTTGGAGCTGCGGTACACCAGCTGGCCGCGGCCGGGATGCACAATTTGCTGTTTATCCGTGCTGAAGGCGCGGATGGTCTGATAGCGGTAGGCGTGCTTCACCATTTTCAGCAGATCGCGTGCGGTGGAGACATTGCGCGGCGTCAGCCCGGTCGGATCGCGGAAACGGGTGTTCTTCATGCCGATCTGGCGCGCTTTGCGGTTCATCCGGGCGACAAAGGCCGGGCGACCGCCGGGATAGTAACGGCTCAGCGCCGCCGCCGCGCGGTTTTCCGACGACATCAGCGCAATGTGCAGCATATCACGTCGGCTGAGGACGGAGCCGACGGTCAGCCGCGAGTGGGTTTTCTTCAGTAAATCACGGTCGGCGCGGGTCACTTTTATTTTATTGCCCAGCGGGCGTTTATTGTCCAGCACCACCATGGCGGTCATCAGTTTGCTCAGTGAGGCAATCGGCATGCGTCGGTTGGCCTGCTTCTGATACAGCGTTTTACCGGTCTTGGCATTGACCACCAGAGCGGCGCGGGAGTGCAGGGCAAGCGGGGCGGAAGCCTGTGCGGCAGAGACTGCGGACAGCATGATGCAGGCGGCTGCGGCGGCAATCAGCCGGCGGGAAAGAAAATTAAACAATGACATGACACCGTGATTTTTTGACTAAACGATTAACAGATACCGTCGTGAGTCTGCCGAGCAAATGTGGAGAAAATAGGGGGAACGGGGCGAGGTTTTGAGCAATCGCCCCATAATGAATAATCAGCAGGCTACTTTTCTGCGGCCACCGCTTCGCTGACCAGTTCACGGAAGCGGCTGACGATGGGCGAGTGGCGATTGCCGCGCAGCGCCAGATACAGCGGCGCGCCGGGCGCGTCGGCGTCGCTGATGGCGCGATAAACGATGCCGTCGCCGCCAAGGCGACGCATCGATGCCGGTACGATTGACAGCCCCAGACCGGCGCCGACCAGGCTGAGGGTGGCCGGCAGGCGCGGCGCCTCCTGCACGATGCGCGGGCTGAAGCCGGCACGGTAACAGGCGGCGAGGATCGCATCGTACAGCCCCTGTCCTGCCGGGCGGCGGTAAAGAATAAACGCCTCATTGGCCAGTGCCGCCAGCGGCAGCGGCGTTTGTGCATCGTCAGCCAGCCGGTGGCCGACCGGCAGGGCGATCAGCATACTTTCGCGCAGCACCGGTTCGATACTGACTCCGGGGATCTCGCTGACCGGTGAACGCACAAAGGCCGCATCAAGCCGCTCATCCACCAACGCATCCATCAACTCCCCGCTGCCGGCCTCTTCCAGCTGCGTGGTGATGTCCGGCAGGATCTCGCGGTAGCGCCGCAGCAGATTGGGTACGAACGGGTGCAACGCCGCCGAACTGGTGAAACCGATAGCGATATGCCCCTGTTCGCCGCGGGCCGCGCGGCGCACCGCATCTGCCAGCGTTGCGGCGCGTGCCAACAGCGTCCGCGCCTCACGGAGCAGCACATCACCGGCGTCGGTGGTGCGTACGCCGCGCGGCAGGCGCTGTAGCAGCTGCACGCCCAGCTCCTCCTCCAGTCCTTGCAGCAGGCGGCTGAGCGGCGGTTGCTGAATGCACAGCCGTTCGGCGGCGCGGGTAATATTGCCTTCCTCAACCACGGTGACAAAGGCTTTCAGCCGGCGCAGTTCAATCATATCAATACCTTCAGGGTATGGTCAGTGTCCACGAAATGCATTAGACATCATGGCATGCGCACGCGCATCATACCAGCCATCAGAACCTGTGTGAGAGGCGTCATGTCAGAGACGAACGTAGTGAAAGGGGCAGCGCATGCGGCGGCGCCCGGTAATTGGGCGCTGTTTCAGGGGTTCTTGATGCTGGGATTGATCGGCTTCGGCGGCGTGCTGCCGATGGCGCGGCGGATGCTGGTTGAGGAGCGGCGCTGGCTGAGCGGTGAGCAGTTTACCGAGCTGCTTGGCCTGTGCCAGTTTTTGCCCGGCGGCAATGTGATTAACCTGTCGGTGGCGGTCGGCATGGAGTTCCGCGGCCTGCGCGGCGCCTGCAGTGCGCTGTTGGGGCTGATTTGCGCGCCGACGGCTATTGTGGTTGCCCTGGGCGCGGTCTATGCGCGCTTTCAGAACGATGCCCACATTCAGCACCTGTTCGCCGGGCTGGCCGCCGCTGCGGCCGGGCTGCTGTTGGCGACCGCGTTAAAAATGCTGCAGCCGCTGCGTGGCCGCTGGCTGGCATTGGCGATCGCCGCGCTGTGCCTGCTGGCGATCGCCTGGCTGCGTTTGCCGCTGTTGCCGACCATGCTGACGCTGGCGCCGCTCAGCATTCTGCTGGCCTGGAGGAAATGGTTATGATTCCGCTGCTGATCGCATTGGCGGTCATCTTTAGTGAACTGTCTCTGATGGCGTTCGGCGGCGGTATCACCATTCTGCCGGAGATGCAGCGGCAGGTGGTTGAGGTGCATCAGTGGATGAGTGCGCAAGAGTTCAGCGCGCTGTTCGCCATGGCGCAGGCGGCGCCGGGGCCGAATATGATGGTGGTGCCGCTGATTGGCTGGCAGGTCGCCGGCTGGCCGGGGCTGCTGGTGTCATCGCTGGCCAAATTTGTGCCGTCGTCGCTGGTGACCCTGCTGGTGATGCAGGGGTGGAAACGCTTTAAGGATCGGCCGTGGCGGCGCTATGTGCAGGCCGGGCTGGTGCCGGTGACGGTGGGGCTGGTCGCCGCCAGCGGCGCGTTGATCGCCGAGGCGTCGGCCGGCAGCTGGCGGCTGGCGCTGCTGATTGGCGTCGCCACGCTGCTCGGCATGAGTAAACGGCTGCATCCGCTGTGGGTGCTGGCCGGCGGCGCGCTGCTGGGGCTGTTGATGGCCTGATGCCGGGCGTGCCCTCTGTCTGTGCGGGCTTCACCAGGGGTGCTCCGGCGCGCGGGCATTTTCCAGCGCGAAGGTGCCCAGTTCAATTTCCCCTCCGCGCTGGTAGTAGGCGATCACCACGCCGCTGGGGGTGCTGAGCGCTTTTTCCAGCGTAAAGGCCATCGCCGTCAGCCCCTCGGCAAACAGCCGTTTACCGTCCCCCAGCAGCACCGGATAAATCAGCAATCGCAGTTCGTCCACCAGATCGTAGGACAGCAACTGTTGTACCAGCTCGCCGCTGCCCTGCACGATCAAATCCGGTCCGTCTTCGGCCTTCAGTGCGTTCAGCGCCGCCGGCACATTCTGGCCCAGAGAGTGGCTGTTCTGCCAGCAGAGCGTGTCGCTGTGATGGGTAGCAACGTATTTGGTCGCCTGATTGAACAGGCGCGCCGCATCGTAGCTCATTTGATCGAAACTGCCGGCCGCAGGGTCGCTTTCCACATAGGGCCAGTGCGCGGCGAAAATGTCATAGGTTCTGCGCCCCAGCAGCAGGTCGAACGGGCGGGAGAACAGATCGCCCATGGCTGCGGCGATCTGGTCGTCCCAGTAGGGCACCGTCCAGCCGCCGTAGCGAAACCCGCCGGCGCGATCTTCTTCCGGCGCGCCCGGCGCCTGCATCACCCCGTCCAGGCTGAGAAAGGCGCCAACGATAATCCGTCGCATAGTGCTACCCTCGGTTGATTATTACCTTTTAAGGGTAGAGCGCCGGCGCCGACTCCGCCAATTCAGCCCTGTGCGCGTAGCGCCTTCAGCAGCGCCTGGTGGAATGTCTCCGGCTGTTCCATTTGCGGCGCATGGCCGAGACCCGGGAACTCGACCAGCGTCGCCTGTGGGATCAGTTTCGCCACCTGCTTGCCCAATTGGTGATAGTCGCCAATCTGCGCCTTGACCGCCGGCGGGGCGATGTCGCTGCCGATCGCCGTGGTGTCGTCGGTGCCGATCAGCAGGGTGGTCGGCATCTGCAGATTTTTAAATTCGTAATAGACCGGCTGGGTATAGATCATGTCGTAGATCAGCGCCGAGTTCCATGCCACCAGCCGTTTGCCGGGACCATTGTTCAGCCCCGCCAGCATATCTACCCAGCGGTCGTACTGCGGCTGCCAGCGGCCGCCGTAGTAAGTTTTCTGTTCATACTGTTTAATGCCGGCGGCGCTGGTTTTCAGCTCGCGCTCAAACCATTGATCGACGCTGCGCCAGGGCACGCCTTTCGCCTTCCAGTCCTCAAGGCCGATCGGGTTGACCATCACCAGTTGCCGCGTTTGCTGCGGATACATCAGCGCATAGCGTGTGGCCAGCATACCGCCGGTCGAGTGGCCGATCAGTGTCGCCGAGGAAATCTTGAGTTTTTTTAGCAGATCGTGGGTGTTTTGCGCCAGCTGCTGGAAGCTGTATTGGTAATGTGGCGGCTTGCTGGCGCTGCAAAAACCGATTTGATCCGGGGCGATCACCCGATAACCGGCCTGGCTAAGCGCCTTGATGGTATCTTCCCAGGTGGCGCCGCAGAAGTTTTTCCCGTGCATCAGCACCACGGTCTGTCCGTTGGCGTCGCCGTCGGGCGCGACGTCCATATAACCCATGCTTAAGGTCTGGCCCTGTGAGCGGAAGCTGAATTTCTGCAGCGGATAAGGGTAGTGAAAACCTTGCAGTTCGACGCCATATTGCGGGTTTTCAGCGGCGCCGACGGCGCAGGGCAACAGCGCGCCCGCCAGCAGGGCGCAACGGGAAAGTTTTAACATCCTGAAGTCCTTATAAAAAGCGAAAGAGTCCTGAGTATAGTGGCTAATGCGTACGCGCAGGGTAAAGAACGGTCAACGCTGGGCGATAGCCCCGCCGCAGCAGCGGGGCGACGGACGGCTACAGCTGCTTCTGGCTGCGGAACTGCTTCAGGGTGTGGGCGACAAAGGTCATTTCCTGCGGCGTCCCCAGCGAGATGCGGCACCAGTCATCGGCCGGCGGGAAAGCACGTCCCACCAGAATGCCTGCCTGTTTCATCTGCTGCTGGAAGGCGGCGAGCGGCGTGGTGAGCTTAAAGAACACGAAATTGGCTTCCGACGGTAAATAGTCGAGGCCTAGTTCGTTCAGCGTCTTCAGCAATATCTGCCGCGAAGTATCATTGCTTTTCTTGCTGTAGGTGACGAAGGCCTCATCGTGCAGCGAAGCCAGAGCGGCGTCCACGCCGCAAAAATTGATCTTTTCGCCGGCCACGTGATTGGCCAGGCGGGCGATCAGCGCCGGTTGCGCCACGGCGTATCCCACGCGCATGCCGGCCATGGCGTAGATTTTGGAGAAGGTTTTCAGCAGGATCACGTTGTCGGCGCCCTGTTTCAGCAGCGGGCCGACCGAGCGGAAGCGCGGGTCGTTGACGAATTCGGCATAGGCTTCATCAACAATAAACACCGTATTGGCCGGTTTGCTGGCGATCCAGGGTTCGATCAGGTCGGCCGGCGTGATGGTGGCGGTGGGATTGTTCGGGTTGACCAGATACACCAGCGACGGGCCGGCGTGGTTGGCAACCGCCTGTTTCAGCCCGTTGATATCGAACTGCCAGCCGTCCAGCATTGGCACTTTGGTGATTTTCATCCCGGCGATGGCGGCGAAGTGCTCGCCGTCGCCGTAGGTCAGCGCCGGGATCACCAGCTGTGTATCCAATGTGGCGTAAGCCTCGATAGCGGCGCGAATGCCCTCCGAAGAGCCGGCGGTCAGCAGAATGGACTCGTCTGGCAGTTGATAACGGCCGGCCAGCTGGCTGCGCAGCGCGATAATTTCCTCTTTGGCGTAGCGGTTGGCCTTGACCACGGCGTCGCGCGCCGCCGCCTGCGCCCGCGGCGACATGCCGAGCGCATTTTCATTGAAATTGATGCGGATAGGATGTTCGGCCGTCGGTGTGGTAAAGCCGGCCGAGGACGATGGCTGCGCATCGGCCAGGGCGCTGCGGCTCAGTCCCGCCAGCGCGACGCCGCCGGCCAGCGCGCCCGAAAGTTTTAATAACTGTCTGCGTTTTACATTCAATGTATGGCTGTCTTGCATCTGCACTTCTCCTTGCTGAAAAATCGTGGCAAGGATCAGGGGCAGGAATCGTGCCAATTTGTAACTCATTGATTTATTGTGGTTCCCGGCCAGCGTTGCACTGTAACGCATCACGGCGGCCGGGCAACTGCACCATGAGGCATGCAGGTTATGCGATGCGGCGTTGCACTAACCGTCTGAACCAGCGGGGATTGCTGAACATAACCAGGTTGCCGAGCAGGATCAGGCACAGGCCGATCACCGCGTTGCCATGCCAGATATACCCCTCATACAGCGTCGAAATGGTCAGCGCCACCAGAGGAAACAGCAGGGTGCTGTAAGCGGCGGCGCTGGCGCCGATGCGTCCCAGCAGGCTGAAATAGGCGGCAAACGCGATCACCGAACCGAAAATCGCCAGATACAACAGCGACCCCAGATAGCGGCTGTTCCACTCAATCTGAAACGACGCCCCCTGCGCCCAGGCCAGCAGCCCCATCAACAACGCGCCGTAGCTCATGGCGTAAGTATTGGTCGACAGAATATCCAGCCCGTGGCGCTGGTGGCGGCTGCCGATCATATTGCCGAGCGAAAAACCCAGCGTGCCGAGCAGGCACAGCCCCACGCCGTGCAGCAGCTCCGGTGCCGGCTGTGCGGCCCGCAGCTCGTGCCAGAACAGCGCGACAATGCCGCTGACGCCGAGCAACGCGGCGGGCAGCAGGTTCGGGCCGGGGCGCTGACCGAAGAATATCAGGCCATTAAGCGCGTTAAACAGCACCGCCATGGAGAAAATAACCGACTCCAGACCGCTGCTGACGGCGGCCGCGGCCAGATAGAAACAGTAAAAGTTGAAGCCGAACACACAGCAGCCCTGCAGGAGGCAGAACAGATGGTCGCGCAGGCTGATGCGGCGCAGCCTGCGGGTCAGCAGCAGCGCCAGCCACATCACCAGCGCGGCGATAGCGAAACGGTAGCTGATGGAGACCGGAATGGAGACCGGTCCCTGTTGCTGCAGATTAATCGCAATCCAGGTGGTGCCCCAGATCAGCACCACCGCCAGGTATAACAACGCATTCATCAGGTAATCACTCCAGCGGGAAAGAGGGGCGATTATGCGTTGCCGGGCCGTGGAGCGCTTGCAGACGCCTGCGGCGAGTTGCATATTCTTGCGCTTTTTTTACCGGCGCAGTGGTGCCGCGGCGCGCGACTCCTTACACTGGAAGCCTGTTTATCATCCTCGGAGCCAGGCATGTCAGCGTACAAGGCGTTTACCACACTGCAGGAGCATAAGGCCCGGCTGCATCATCACCTGCATCTCGCGTCCGGCGTGGAGCTGGCGGCCTGGTCCAACTGTGACGATCGCATTACTCAGGAAAGCGCCGACCACCATACCCTCAGCCTGTACGTCGCCGACGGCTACGAGTGCTACCAAAAGGTGCCGGACGGCTGGCGCAACGGCGGCGGGCCGGACCATTTTTGCATTATGCCGCGTCAGTATGAGTCAACCTGGGACGTGCGCAGCAATCTGTCGTTCGCTCATCTGTATTGCACCGATCGTCATCTGCGGCAGCTGGTCGAGCAGACCTGGGACCGCAGTCCGGCGTCGATCAACGTTGAGGCGCGCTCTTTCGGCGAAGATACGCAGATTACGCGGCTCTATCGCCAGTTTTTGCTGAACGTCGACTGGCAGGACCGCGCCAATCAACTGACCATCAGCAGCGCGGCCGGCATGCTGATGGCGCATTTGCTGCAGCACTATACGCAGCTGCAGTGGCGGCTGCCGTCGGTACGCGGCGGGCTGGCGCCGGCGGTGCTGCGCCGGGTGTGCGATTTTATCAATGAACATCTGGAGCAGCCGCTGCTGCTGGGTGAACTGGCGGCGCAGGCCGGGCTCAGCGAATTTCACTTTGCCCGCATGTTTAAACACGATACCGGCCTGGCGCCGCACCAATATGTGATGCGGGCGCGGCTGCAGCGGGCGGCGCACCTGCTGCGTCACGGCGTATTGCCGGTGACCCAGATTGCGCTGGCCTGCGGTTTCAGCTCCGCCAGCCACTTCAGCAACCGGTTCAAGGCGTATTACGGCATGACGCCGCAGCAAATGCGCCAGGGTACAATACCGTCCTGAGCGGACTTACTGATTATCCTCTTCCACCGCCTGATACAGCCGCTGCAGAATATCAGGGAAAGCCGACTGCACGCGATTCCAGCTGGGTACAAACGGCTTGCTCTCCGCCGGCGCGTCCATAAACTGCTGGCCGGCCTGCGTAATCACCTGGGCGAACAGCTCCACCGCCGACTCCTCACTGTGGCGGTCAAACGTCAGGCCGTTGATTCTGGCGTCGTGGTCGAAGGCGTCGATCATATCCAGCGCGGTGCGGTAGTAGGTGGCGCGCAGCACGCGGAAGGAGTCGCCGGTGATACTGACGCCCTGAATCGCCAGTTTGCGATACAGCGCCTTGGTGATATCGGCGGCCATGCGCTGCAGACCGCCGGCGGGGTCATGTTCCGACATCGGCTGATGTTTATGATCGTAATTATCGGCGATATCCACCTGACAGATGCGACTGGTGGCGGTAGTGCGCTGCACTTCCGATAGTACGCCGATTTCCAGCCCCCAGTCGCTGGGGATGCGCAGGTTGTTGAGAATATGGGTGCGCATGGCAAATTCACCGGACAGCGGATAGCGGTAGCTGCGCAGATACTCCAGAAAGTCTGAGTTGCCATACACTTTTTGCAGCGATTTCAGCAGCGGGAACACCAGCAGCCGGCCGACCCGGCCATTTAGTTTTCCGTCCGCCACGCGGGC
The DNA here is from genome assembly GCF_009817885.1 of Serratia rhizosphaerae. NCBI lineage: Bacteria > Pseudomonadati > Pseudomonadota > Gammaproteobacteria > Enterobacterales > Yersiniaceae > Serratia > Serratia rhizosphaerae. The sequence continues at coordinate 4,790,643 of NZ_CP041764.1, read as the reverse complement.
GTAATAGCCTTTGCAAAAATCATAATGAAAGTGCGGATTGGCCAGCGGATAGAGCAGGCGGGCCAGAAGATGGCGATCGTAAGTGACAATGTCACAATCGTGCAGTGCTACGCAGCTGCTGCGGCGTGACGCCAGCGTATAGCCGCTGCAAAACCAGACATTGCGGCCTTTGCCGGGTTCGCTCGGCGCCAGTCCTTTGTCACTGAGCCGGCTGGCGATGGCGCTGAGGCGCGGGCCGTCGTTCCACAAGATACGATGCCGCTGCGGCAGGCGGGAGAAGAAGCGTTTGGCATGCTCAAACTGCTGGCGGTCGGCGCGATCCAGGCCGATGACGATCTCCTGCAGGTAGGGCACCTGCGCCAGCGTTTCGATGATATGGTCCAGCGCCGGCCCTTCAAGCTCCGCATAGAGCGAAGGTAAAATCAGCCCCAGCGGCGTGCGGCCGGCGAACGCCTGTAGCTCATACTCCAGCTCGGCGATTGGCCGACGGGTCAGATTATGGAAGTTGGTGATGATTCCATCCTGATAAAACTCACTCATGGGCAATCCTCCGCGCTTTACCGGGTAACAGAAAGTGGTCCAGTCCCTCGCTCCAGCCGGCGGGGCCGGTTTGTCGGCTGCGGTACAGCCGGCCGCGCCGTGTCGCTGGCAATGAAAGGGGTTCAGAGCGCAGGGCGCGGATCAGCACGGCATAGTCCGCGCTCTGCAGCAGCGGCAGATCGTTCGGCCCGTCGCCCAGCGCCAGCGTGGTGAAGACGCGCTGATGGCGTAACTGATAATGCCGCGTCAGCCAGCGGGCTGCGCGTCCCTTGCTGACGCCGCGTCCCATCACGTGGTAAAAGCGGCCGCCGCGGGTCAGCGTCAGCCGTTGTTGCGCCAGCGCATGGCGAAAGTGCGCCAGCTGCTGCTGATCGTCCAGCCAGCACAGTGGTTCGGAGCCTGCGCGCTGTCGCGCCAGCCGGGCCTCCTGCGGGGTAAATCCGCACCACTGCGCCACCGTCGCGTCGTCGGCATCGGCAAAGCCGCGAAAAGCGAAACTGGCGTGCAGGTGGTGCAATGCGTTGACAATGGCGGCATAGTCCGCGCCAAAGATACGCGCAGGGTGACGCCAGCCGGGCGGGAAAACGATCTGTGCGCCGTTTTCGGCGATAAAAGGAAAGGCGCTCAGGCCAAGGCGCTGTTGCAGTATGGCGATTTCCGCCGCCGTTTTACTGCTGGCGATAATCAGCGGCAGCCGCGCGGCGCTGAGACGGTCCAGCCAGGGCTGCGCCGCCTGCCAGCTGTAACTGTCATGATCCAGCAAAGAGCCGTCCAGATCGGTAAAAATCAGCAAATTATCTTTCAGCGTCAGCATCTTATCCCCATCGGTCATTACGTGGCGCCGCAGATGCGGAGCGCGCGCCTCAGAGTGGATTTTGTGATGTACGTCACAATTAACCCTAATGGGTTATCTCCGATCGCGCAAGTTCCAGCGGCGCGGGATGCATTCGCTTGATTGGAGAGACGATATCAGGCGTCTTGTCTCGAAAGCGCCATGTCATACTTACCTAAAATCCCCGCGATGTTATCTCTGTACGCGATCGAACTAATCCAATGGATGGAAATGATATGGCTAACGAGGAAGGTTTAAACATTGTGCTTTCGCCGGTTCAACTGGCAGCGGCAATGTCAGACAGGAGCGTTACCGAGGGTGAAACCTTAAGCAACCGTCTGTTTGGCGGCCTGGGGTTTGCCGGCGGCGTTATTGAGCTTATCGGCGCTGGTGCGATGTGTTATGCACCTCACGGCGCAGGAATTCTTCACGCTGGTACAGCAAAAAGCTGAGAAAAAGTTAGCGGCCCTTAAGTGCTCAGAGCGATCGCAATGAGTGCCTTTACTTGGCGAATGAAAAGCAGGTAATAAAACGCACTGCGATAATAGATGCTGTACTCATGGATGTACCCGGAAGAAACCCCCATCATAAAAAACAACTTACCGTTTGATTAAAGGGATTACACTGACAGCACACTAGGCAGATTCGTAACGAAAGAACAAAACTGGCCGGGAGGCATTATGAAAGTAGCTCTGTTGGGCGCCGCGCTGCTGATGGCGACATCGCAAACGGTCTGGGCGGCACAGGCGTGCGGCGATAAAAACAGCCAGACCGAAATGAACATCTGCGCCGCAGACGAGTACAAACAGGCGGATGCGCAGCTTAATACGCTGTATAAACAGCTGCAGAACCGGTTAAAAGGCGATGCGGCGGCCGCTAAGCGGCTGGTTGCCGCGCAGCGCGCCTGGATTGGCTTTCGCGATGCGGACTGCCAGTTCAGCGCCGGCGCCAGCGAAGGCGGTTCGCTGCACGGATTTGTCCTGAGTAACTGCCTGACGGATAAAACGCAGGCGCGCGCCGCAGAGTTCAAACAGTTGCTGGCGTGTCAGGAGGGTGATACCAGCTGCCCGCTGCCGCCGGCGTCATAAGCGTGACGCGCCGGTCTTCAGGCCGGCGCGTATGTTGCTCAGGGGATCGGCCAGTCGGTCGGCATATTGCTCATCACATCAATAAACACATCTTTGCTCACCGCCCAGAAGTGCGACACGCCTTCCTGGGTCAGGGGGATGCCCATTAACCCCATGACGAACCAGATGGTGGTAAACAGCCCGAGGCTGCTGAAGATAAACGCCATGCCGTTACGGCTGGCTTTGCGGCAAACAACGTTTAACTGACTGGCGATAAACATCATGACGGCGCTCAGCAATTCCCAGCGCATCATGATAAAGCCCGTGGCTATGGTACTCATCGAAACTGATCCTTGACTACAAAATTGGCGTTCGTCCGTCTCAATTCGGCGAGCCGATAACGCAGAGCGGTGGAAGCGACGTGAAGAAAAAGCAGGATCAATAGTGTGATCCTGATCACATTGTAGCACCACCCTGATTTACGGCTCAATGCCTTCGCCGGAGGAAATTACCGTTTCGCGACACATTCAAACATGCTGAAACATTTCTGCCACATCATTAGCAACCTTTTCATGGGGCAGCGTGATGAATAACGCTATGCTTGGCCGTTTTTCAACCCGTTGTTTTTACAGCGGGAATAAGCTGTCAAACAGGTAACCCGCCCCGCATGGCCCTATTAAAAGAGAAAATTCGCGACCATTCCGCCGAGGAAATGCTGTTTGTCCGCCGCGCCGGCGTGGCGTTATTGGTCGTTGTGGCCTGCTTCGGCGCGCTGATTTACAACCTGTACCGCCTGCAGGTGAAACAACACGATTTCTATCAGACGCGTTCCAACCAGAACGATATCAAAATGGTGCCGATTGCCCCCAGCCGCGGGCTGATCTATGACCGTAACGGCGTGCCGCTGGTACGCAATCTCACCCTGTACCAACTGCAGGTCATTCCCAGCAAAATCGCCAATATGTCAGCGCTGCTGCAGGCATTGACGCCGATCGTCGATTTAACACCGGACGATATCAGCAGTTTCCGCGATCAGATGGCGCACACCAGCCGCTATAAGCCGGTAACGTTAAAAAGCGAACTGAGCGAAACGGAGGTGGCGCGCTTTGCCGTCAACCAATACCGCTTCAACGGCGTAACGGTCGACAGCTATCAGCAGCGGCAGTATCCCTACGGCGCGCAGCTGGCGCACGTGGTGGGCTATGTGTCGAAAATCAACGATCGCGACATCAAGCGGCTGACTGAAAGCGGGGAGATGGAGAATTATGCGGCCGACCACAATATCGGCAAGCAGGGCATCGAAGGTTATTACGAAAAAGCGCTGCACGGCGTCACCGGCTATCGGGAAGTTGAAGTGGATAACCACGGGCGCATCGTGCGGCTGCTGAAAGAACAGCCGCCGCAGGCCGGTAAAAACATCTACCTGACGCTGGATGTGCGCCTGCAGCAGTACATCGAATCGGTGCTGAAAAACCAGCGCGCGGCGGTGGTGGTGGAAGACCCGCGCGACGGCGGCATTCTGGCGATGGTCTCCAGCCCGAGTTACGATCCCAACCCGTTTGTGAAGGGTATCAGCTACAAATCATATAAATCGCTGCTGTCCAACCCCGATCTGCCGTTGATTAACCGCGCCACCCAGGGGTTGTATCCGCCGGCGTCAACGGTGAAACCCTATATGGCGCTGTCCGCCTTATTCTCCGGCGTGATCACGCCGAGCACCACCTACTTCGGCGCGCCGACCTGGACGCTGCCCGGCACCAAACGCCGCTACCGCGACTGGCTGAAAAGCGGCCACGGCATGCTGAACGTCACCAAGGCGATTGAGGAGTCCGCCGATACCTTCTTCTATCAGGTGGCGTTCGATCTGGGGATCGACCGTATTCACAGCTGGCTGAGTCAGTTCGGCTACGGCAAACCGACCGGCATCGATTTGAATGAAGAGTACAACGGGGTACTGCCGAGCCGCGAATGGAAACAGCGGGTGCATAAAAAGACCTGGTATCAGGGCGATACCATTTCGGTGGGCATCGGCCAGGGTTACTGGATCGCCACGCCGATTCAGATGGTCAAAGCGCTGACCATTTTGCTCAATAACGGCAAGGTGAAAAATCCACATCTGCTGTATTCGATGAAGCGCGGCGCGCAGGTAAACCGTTATCAGCAGCCGGCGCCCAGCGCGCAGGTCGGCGATCCTAACTCGCCGTACTGGGGCATCGTACGCAACGGCATGTACGGCATGGCTAACTTGCCCAATGGCACCGGCTATAAACTGTTCCACAGCGCGCCTTACCACATCGCCGCCAAATCAGGCACCTCGCAGGTGTTCGGGCTGAAGGAGAACCAGACCTATAACGCCAAAATGATCCCGGTGCGGCTGCGTGACCATATCTTCTACACCCTGTTTGCGCCGTATCAACATCCGAAAGTGGCGATGGCGCTGATTCTGGAAAACGGCGGGGGAGACGGCGTGGTGGCCGGACCGACCGCGCGGGCGATCCTCGACCATATTTTCGATCCGGCCAACGCGCCGCCGGCCGGCGAGCCGGAAAAAGTGAAAGCGCCGATGAGCGACAGTGCTGATGTGCAACAGTAACTGAAGCTTATTGTTACTTTCTTACAAACTGCAATCTTCCTACTGGATTTTTCTGAGTAGACTGCAGGGATAAATAATCCGAATAAAAACGCAGGGTTAACAGTGGCACCATCTTCAAAAAAAAACGTTAAAAATTACTCTTCGCCGCGCTTTGGCTGGATCTGCGCCGGGATACTGCTCTGCTTTATCCTGCTGATGCTGCGCGTCGGCTATCTGCAACTGCTGGAGCATCAACAACTGACCAGTCAGGCGGATCAGCGCTCAGTGCGTACCCAGGTGGTGCCGACCAACCGCGGCATGATCAGCGATCGCCACAATGAAGCGCTGGCGGTCAGCGTATCTTCGCGCGATATCGTGCTCGACCCGAAACATATTATCGACAGCCAGACCAACACCGGCGACGAACGCTGGCAAAGTATGGCGAATATCCTGAAGATGCCGCTGAGCGATATTCAGGCGCTGATCCAGCGTAACGCCCGCAAACGCTTCGTCTACCTGGCGCGTAAAGTGGAGGATGACAATGCGGAATATATCAAGAAGCTGCACCTGACCGGGGTCAGCAGCGAGCAGGACTTCAGCCGCTTTTATCCGATGGGGCAAGACGCTGCCGGGCTGATTGGCATCGTCGGTCAGAATAACCAGGGGCTGGAGGGCATTGAACGCGGCTTTAACCACCTGCTGCAGGGCAAAAACGGCCTGCGGGTGTACCAAAAAGACGGCAACGGTGCGGTGATTAACGTGCTGAAAAACGTCGACCCGGTGCCGCCGCCGAACATCACGCTGAGCATTGATAAATTTATTCAGTATGTGCTGTTTGCCCAGATCCGCGACGGGGTGATCGCCAACCAGGCGGACTCCGGCTGTGCGGTGCTGGTGAAGGTCAACACCGGCGAAGTGCTCGGCATGGCGAGCTACCCGACCTTTAATCCGAATAACTACGCCAACGCGTCGTCGCAGAATATCCGCAACGTGTGCAGCAGCGACAGCTTTGAACCTGGTTCGACCGTGAAACCGCTGGTGGTGATGGTCGGCCTGAACCGCCATCTGATCCAGCCCGATACCGTGCTGGACACCACGCCGTACCGGGTCAACGGCCATCTGATCCGCGACGTGGGCCATTGGTCGAAGCTGAGCATCACCGGCGTGCTGCAAAAATCCAGCGATATTGCGGTATCGCATATTGCGCTGGCGATGCCTGCCACCATTCTGCCGGCGGTGTATCAGAACTTCGGCCTGGGGAAACCGACCGAGCTGGGCATCGGCAATGAGAGCAGCGGCTACCTGCCGCTGCACCGCACGCGCTGGGCGGATATCGAACGCGCCACCTTCTCGTTTGGCTACGGCCTGCGGGTCACGCCGCTGCAGATGGCGCGTGAGTACGCGGCGATCGGTGCGTTCGGCGTTTATCGGCCGCTGTCGATCACCAAGGTGACGCCGCCGGTGGTGGGCCAGCGCGTTATGCCGGCCTCGGTGGTGAAGTCGGTGGTGCATATGATGGAAAGTGACGCCTTGCCGGGCGGCAGCGGCGTCAGCGCTGCGGTGCCGGGCTACCGTCTGGCGATAAAAACCGGCACCGCGGAGAAAATGGGTGCCAACGGCAAATACGACGGCGGCTATATCAACTACACCGCCGGCGTTGCGCCGGCCAGCGATCCGCAGGTGGCGCTGGTGGTGATGGTCAATAACCCGAAAGCCGGCAAACACTTCGGTGGTTCGGTGGCCGGCCCGGTGTTCGGTAAAATCATGGGCCAGGTGCTGGAACATATGAATATCCTGCCGGACGCCCAGCCGCTGAACGTCGTGTCACGCATTAAAGGCTAAACCCCACGGCCTGCCGGACGTCGTTCCGGCAGGCCGTTTCTTCCCGTCATTACTTCACGCCCGTGCGCATCATCCCGTGCTCCAGCTGTTTCCACAGGTAGCTGACCGCCGGCGTCATACGTCGTCCGACGCGGCAGATCAGCTGGCTGGGAAAGGCGCGGGCGATCGGATGATCGATCGGAATCGCCGTGACGCGCCGCTCGTCGACCGGATGGCGGGTGGCGTCGCTGGACATAAAGGCCACGCCCAGCCCGGCGGCGGCAATCGCCTGTGCGGCGGTAAACATATTGCAGCGGTAGGACGGGGCGAAGTGGATCTGCTCGGCCTGCGCCAGCGCGTGTAAATAGCGCTGCACGCCAAAGTGGTCGGGCATGAAAATCAGCCGCTGGCTCTGTAGTTCGCGCACCGTTACGCTGCGCTGTTTGGCCAAAGGATGGCTGACGCTGACCACGGCGGAAAAGGGCGCGCCGCGGAATGAACGCACTTTCAGCAGCGGGTCAAAGTCATCGACGCCGGTGCACAGCCCCATATCCACCTGGCCTTCGCGCACCATGGCGATAATCTCGGCGGTAGAGCCGCAGCGCACATCGACCACGATATCCGGGTAGTGCTCGCTGAAATCGCGCAGCGCGCGGCCGAGCAGCCGGTCGATAAACCCTTCGCCGACGCCGATCGCGATATGGCCGCGTTTTAACTGGCGAAACTCCTGCAGCTGCATGGTCAGTTCCTGCTGGCGCTGCAGCCGCTCGCGGTAGAAATCCACCAGATGCAGGCCGATTTCCGTCAGCGTGACGCCGCGTCCCTGACGCTCCAGCAACACCATATCGAGTTTGTGTTCCAGCTGGGCCAACTGGCGGCTGACGGCGGAGGCGTTAACGCCCAGTTTATCGGCGGCGGCCCGCACGCCGCCGTAGTTGGCCACTTCATACAGATAACGCAGCTGGCGTTCATCCACCTCGCTGACAAAGCTGTCCCCACGCATTATTGCCGCCTCAACTGTTGACTTAAAAGCAACACAATAGCACGCGGTATGTTATGTGAGCAGTAAAAAACCGATGCTAGACTCGATGGTTCCCTTTGCTGAATTATTGGTGTAACCAAATGAAAAGTAACGGTAATTATACGGAGCTGGCGGATGTCGCGCCGCTGGAGGAGGAGCTGACCGCGCTGAGGCGTCATCTGCACCAGCATCCTGAACTGTCCAATTTTGAGCAGCACACCGCCGCGCTGGTGGCAGACAAACTGCGGCAGTGGGGCTATCAGGTCGCCACCGGCATCGGCGGCTATGGCGTGGTGGGTACGCTGCAGATCGGCGACGGCGGCAAGCGCCTGGCGCTGCGCGCCGATATGGACGCGCTGCCGATCGAAGAAAGTGGTGACCACGACTACCGCAGCCGGCAGGCGGGCGTGATGCATGCCTGCGGCCATGACGGCCATACCGCCATGCTGCTGGGGGCCGCGCGCTACCTGGCGCAGAGCCGCAGCTTCTCCGGCACCCTGCACCTGGTGTTTCAGCCGGCGGAAGAGATCGGCAGCAACAGCGGGGCGCAGCGCATGATCGCCGACGGCCTGTTCGAGCGTTTCCCGTGCGACGCCATTTTTGGCATGCATAACCATCCCGGCTATCCCGCCGGCACCATGATGTTCCGCAGCGGTCCCTTTATGGCGGCCTGCGACACCATCACCATCACGCTGCACGGCAAGGGCGGCCATGCGGCGCGGCCGCATCTGGCGGTCGATCCGCTGGTCGCCGCCAGCAGCCTGGTGATGGCGCTGCAGACGGTGGTGGCGCGCAATATCGACCCGACCGAGGCGGCGGTGGTCACCATCGGCTCGCTGCATGCCGGCCACGCCGCCAACGTTATCCCGCAAAGCGCCACGATGGAACTGAGCGTGCGCTCGTTTAATCCACAGGTGCGCGAACAGTTAAAACAGCGCATCAGCCAGCTGGCGCAGCAGCATGCCGCCGGTTACGGCGCGCGCGCCGAGGTCGATATCCTGCCGGGCTACCCGGTGCTGATCAATCACGAACAGGAAACTGAGTTCGCCCGTCAGGTAGCCACAGAGCTGCTGGGCGAACAACAGGTGGTCGCGCCGTTTCCCGCGATCGCCGGCAGTGAGGATTTCGCCTACTACCTGCAGCAGCGCCCGGGCTGCTTTATGCGTCTCGGCAATGGCGACAGCGCCATGCTGCACAACGCCGCCTACGACTTTAACGATGCCAACCTGACGGTCGGCGCCGCTTATTGGGCGCGGCTGACGGAACGTTTCCTCACGGCATAACCATAACAACAACACGCTGCCTGGCGCGGCTTTAATGACAGACAGGGTTAACAGACAGGAGCAGTGTCTATGCACACGGTTGAAACCTCGCAGCGAAAGATTATTGTCGCTGCCGTGTTCGGTAATCTTCTCGAATTTTATGATTTTACCGTCTACAGCTATTTCGCCTTGGCGATCAGTAAGCAGTTTTTCCCCAGTCACGATCCGGTGATCTCCACCATGCTGGCGTTTTCCGCCTTTGCCATCGGCTTTGTCGCCCGGCCGCTCGGCGGCGTGGTGCTGGGCTATTATGCCGATAAGAAAGGACGCCGTGCGGCGCTGACGCTGACCATTATGCTGATGGCGCTGGGGGCGGCGATGATTGGCCTGGCGCCCAACTACGCCGCTATCGGCGTGGCCGCGCCGGCGCTGATCGTACTGGCGCGGCTAATTCAGGGCTTTGCCCAGGGCGGTGAGTTCGGCGCCGCCACCGCCACGCTGCTGGAAACCGGTTCCGACGAGCGCCGCGGTTTTCGCGCCAGCTGGCAGCTCGCCAGCCAGGGGGCCGCAGCGCTGCTGGGAGCGGCCGTCGCGGCGATTCTCACCTTCACGCTGTCGGCGGAGGCGTTGGCGGAGTGGGGCTGGCGTATTCCGTTCCTGCTCGGCACGCTGATTGTGCCGGTGGGCATTTACCTGCGTCGGCATATCGTTGACGAGCCGCCGGCGGTCAAACCGGCAGAGCGGCGGATGTTCGAGGCGCGCCACGTGCGCAACTGGCTGCTGACGGTGTTTTCGATCATGGGCATGTCGGTTTCCAGCTACATCATGATTTACTATCTGCCGACCTACAGCATCCAGCAACTGGGGCTGCCGGAGCGGCTGTCGATTATGGTGGCGCTGGCGACCAGCGTGATTTCATTTGTCATGTGCCCGATCTACGGCGCCTGGTCGGATAAACTGCGCAAACGCAAGCCGCTGGCGATGTTCGGCCGCCTGATGCTGCTATTGTTGCTGTACCCGGCATTCTGGGCCATGACGCACTTTCCCACCTTGCCGGCGGTGATGTCGGTGATGATCGTGCTGATGCTGTTCTACACCATGGGGTCCGCACCGGCCTACGCGTTGATGCCGGAAAGCTTCCCGCGTCATATCCGCGCCAGCTATATGGCCAGCGCCTACGCGGTGGCGGTGTCGCTGTTCGGCGGTACGGCGCAGTTGGTGGCCGCCTGGCTGCTGGACGTTACCGGCAATAAAATGGCGCCGGCCTGGTATATGATGATCTGCGTATTAATCTCGCTGCTGGCGGTGGCCCGTTTTGAGGAAACCGGTGATAAAGCGCTGGAATAAGTGGCTGCGCTATAAAAATAACCAGAAAATAGACGGCGGCGGTGCAGCGACATTTTTCATTGCCCGCTGAAGAAAGGAAAATGGACTAATTAATAGGAAAGAAAATTAATTATCCGACGTGCCGCCAGGGAGAGGCGGCAACGTCGGATTACAGGGGCGATTAACGGCTGGTCTGGTGGCCGATGATGCCGCCCAACGCAGCGCCGCCCAGGGTTCCCAGGGTGCTGCCGTCGGTCAGTACGGCACCGCCCAGCGCGCCGACGCCGGCGCCGACAGCGGTATTACGATCGCGATTGGACATGTGGCCACACGCAGTGACAGACAGCGTTGACAGAATCAAAACAGCTACGCCAGCGGCACGTTTAATGTTCATATTGTTTCCTGGTAAAAGTGAGGAATTAATAAACGACAACGTAAAGATTAATGCCTCGGTAAAAGTTGCAGTGAATGTATTCCGCCGTTCAAAAATAAAATAGGGAAATATTCTTAATTTTTTGTAGAGAGAATATTATTTGCCTGTGCGGGAAATCGCCGTTTGGGGCGAAATAGCCAACCATGCCGCACGGTGGCGCACGCCCGGCGTGAAGAGCCGCTACGCGCAATTGTGTTATCAATGACACAAAAAGCTAACGGCGTACGCCGCGTTCATTGACTTTTGGCTGCCTGCTATTCAGTATGGGACTCTCGTGTCACTAATATGACATTCTTATCCGGTCATAAGAAATTCAGCAGGTGCCAGCGTGTCTACCTCAACCCGTTTTGCCGTTGCTATTCACATACTTACCAATATTACGCTGTTCCGCGGCCAGGCGGTGCGTTCAGAGGATATTGCCCGCAGTGTGAATACCAACCCCACGGTGGTGCGCCGCATTCTCGGCGCGCTGGCGGAGGCCGGGCTGACGCACTCGCAGATGGGGCAAGGGGGCGGCGCCTTGCTGGCCAGGCCCGCTGACGACATTACGCTGCGCGATATTTACCATGCGGTGGAAGAGCAGCCCTATTTCCCGCTGCACCGCTCCAAGCCCAACGATGCCTGCTACATCGGCCACGCCATTGTGCCCGTACTGGAAGGGGAGTTTGAACGTATCAGCCGCCAGATGGACCATGCGTTGGAGAAAACCACGCTGGCTGATATCGTCGGCCGGGTAGAAGCCTGCGCCGGCTATCCTTTCACCCCCTGTGAACCCGCATCGGCAACAAACCTGCCTAATTAATCATTCTGATGAATTATTGGTTCTTTAAAGAGCATTTTTTTGCATTGCTTTAATGTAACTGTGTACGTTACATTGATCCACGTCAAAAGTGTGACCACGGTTGTCACAGATCAGACGCACTCATTCGATGAGGAAAAATCCCTGAGAAATCAATCCCTTCGGGATTGGGATGCTTTGCTCATTTTTCAGCTGGCGGTCAAATGTGCCGTCAGAGATTATTTTGACCAGGAGACGACGATGATTGAGATGTTAGAAAGCCTGGCTACGGTGGTTATTCTGGTGCCGGTCATGGTTGCGGTTCTGCTGGGGGTGATTTATGGCCTGGGCGAACTGTTTAACCTGATTTCCAACGCCGGCAAGAAGCAAGAAAAACCCGCGCCAGCCGCCGCTGCACAGGCGAAACCGGCTACGGAAGCGCGCGTCAAACCCGCGGCCGCCAACGCCGAAGCGTAATCGCATTACGCCAATAAACAGGGCTGAATCGCTATCCGGTTCGGCCCTTTTTTATTGCACTTTTCCCTCAGCCGCCGTTTTTGGCTGCGCCTCTGCACACTGTGTGCCGATATTCGCCGTTGTTAACCACTTTTTCACTCTGCGTCGTTAACCTTTACCCAATCTTGACGGTTGCCAGGCGGCGATCTCCTTATCATTGAGAATAAACGTTCATTCTCTATGTGTCGGTGATTTTCTATGCGAGTAAGAAGTGTTGTGCTGTTCAGCCTGTCGCTGCTGTTAAGCGCATGCGATCGGCCGTCGGACACGCCGGCGGCGGGGCCGTTGGACGTGGGCGTGCGGACGCTGCAGGCCCGGCCGGTGACGCTGAGCAGCGAGCTTTCCGGGCGGGTGACCGCCGCGATGAGTTCTGAGGTGCGTCCGCAGGTTGACGGTATTATCAAACAGCGGCTGTTTACCGAAGGGGCGGAGGTGAAAGCCGGTCAGCTGCTGTATCAGATCGATCCGGCCAGCTATCAGGCCAGCTACGATCAGGCGCTGGCGCAGCTGCAAAATGCCCGGGCGACGGTGAAATCCAGCCGCCTCAAGGCCCGGCGCTATGCGGCGCTGGTAAAAGAAAACGGCGTATCTCAGCAGGACGCCGATGATGCGCAAGCGACCTATCAACAGGCGCTGGCGTCGGTTGCGCAGTACCGCGCGGCGGTCGCCAGCGCCAAAATCAACCTGGACTATACCCAAGTGCGGGCGCCTATTGCCGGTCGTATCGGCATTTCCGCCGTAACGCCTGGCGCGCTGGTCACCGCCGGTCAGAGCGACGCGCTGGCCACCATCCGCGCGCTGGACCCGATCTATATCGACCTGACGCAGTCCAGCAGCCAACTGCTGACGCTGCGCAAACGTCTGACGGCCGCCCAAACGGCGCAGACGGTGCCGGTAAAGGTTCAGTTGGAAGACGGCAGCGCCTATGCCCAGCCGGGAAAACTGGCGTTAACCGAAGTGGCGGTGGACGAGTCAACCGGCTCGGTTACCCTGCGTGCGGTGGTGCCCAATCCGCAGCACCAGCTGCTGCCGGGCATGTATGTACGGGCGACGGTGGAAAACGGCGTCGATCCGCAGGCCATTCTGGCGCCGCAGCAGGGGATCGGCCGCGATACCGACGGCAACGCCACGGCCTGGGTGGTGAACCCGAAGAATCAGGTTGAACAGCGCAGCGTGGTTACCGACCGGGTGGTCGGCAGCAACTGGCTGGTGACCTCCGGCCTGCAGGCGGGCGACCGGCTGATTATCGAAGGTACCGATAAGGTGAAGGCGGGGAGTCGGGTCAACGCCGTCGAAGTGACGGCCGCCAAGGATAAGGTGCAGTAATATGTTTGCGAAATTTTTTATCCGCCGCCCGGTATTCGCCTGGGTGATCGCCATTATCATTATGCTGTGCGGCCTGATGTCGATCCGCTCGCTGCCGATTTCACAGTACCCGGACGTAGCGCCGCCGTCGGTGGCCATTTCCGCCACCTATCCGGGCGCCTCGGCGGAAACGCTGGAAAACAGCGTGACGCAGGTGATTGAGCAGCAGCTGACCGGCCTCGACGGTCTGCTCTATTTTTCTTCTTCCAGCAGTTCCGACGGCTCGGTCTCCATCAATGTCACCTTCGATCAGGGCACCGACCCGGATATCGCCCAGGTGCAGGTGCAAAACAAGGTGCAGCAGGCGGAAAGCCGCCTGCCGAGCGAAGTGACGGCGCAGGGCATTACGGTGACCAAAAAGCAGAGCGACTTTCTGCTGATAATGTCGCTGTACGATGACACCGACCGCCGCAGCGCCAACGATATCTCCGACTATCTGGTCAGCAATATGCAGGACACGCTGGCGCGGGTGCAGGGCGTGGGCGACGTGCGGGTGTTCGGCGCGCAGCATGCCATGCGCATCTGGCTCAATCCGACCAAACTGGCGTCCTACTCGCTGATGCCGTCAGACGTGACCAGCGCTATCGAAGCGCAGAATACCCAGGTGTCGTCGGGCAAACTCGGCGCGCTGCCGTCGGGCGGCGATCAGCAACTGACCGCCACGGTAATGTCGCGTTCGCGGCTGCAGACTGCGGAGCAGTTCCGCCAGATTATCGTCAAAAGTGCCGGCAGCGGCGCGCTGGTGCGCCTGGGCGATGTGGCGCGGGTGGAGATGGGGGCGGAAGATTACAGCGCTCACTCACAGGTCAACGGCCACCCGGGGGCGGGGATTGCGGTGATGCTGGCGCCGGGCGCCAATGCGCTGTCAACGGCGCAGGCGGTGAAAGCCGCCATCGCCGACTTCCAGCGCGGCATGCCGCAGGGCTATAAGGTGGCCTATCCGCTGGACAGCACCGACTTTATTCATATCTCGATCGAAGAGGTGGTGAAAACCCTGCTGGAAGCGATGGTGCTGGTCGTGGCGGTGATGTTTGTATTCCTGCAGAACCTGCGCACCACGCTGATCCCGGCGATCGCCGTGCCGGTGGTGCTGCTTGGCACCTTCGGCGTGCTGGCGGCATGCGGCTACTCGATCAATACGCTGACGCTGTTCGGCATGGTGCTGTCTATCGGCCTGTTGGTGGACGACGCCATCGTGGTGGTGGAAAACGTGGAGCGCGTGATGCGCGAACAGCGGCTGCCGCCGCGCCAGGCGACGGAAAAGTCGATGGGGGAGATTACCGGCGCGTTGGTCGGCATTGCGCTGGTGCTGTCGGCGGTATTCCTGCCGATGGCGTTCTTCGGCGGTTCCACCGGAGTGATCTACCGCCAGTTCTCGATCACCATCGTCTCTTCCATGGTGCTGTCGGTGGTGGTGGCGCTGACGCTGACCCCGGCGCTGTGCGCCACGTTGCTGAAGCCATTAGATGAACAACACGGCACCCGCGGGCTGTTTGGCCGCTTCAACCGCGGTTACCAGCGGCTGCAGACGCGTTATCAGCGGCGTATCGGCCGGGTGATTCACGGTCCGGCGCGCTATTTGCTGTTGTATACGCTGGTGCTGGCGGGCTGCGCGCTGATGTTTTTCCGCCTGCCGACCGGTTTTTTACCGACGGAAGATCAGGGGTATGTGATGGTGCAGTTCACCCTGCCGGCCGGCGCGACGGACGCGCGAACGGCGGTCATCAGCAATAAAATCAAGGACTACTTCCTGACCAAAGAGAAAGACAACGTCAACGTAGTGTTCACCGTATCCGGCTTCAGCCTGAGCGGCAGCGGGCAGAATGCCGGCATGGGCTTTGTCTCGCTGAAGAACTGGAGCGAGCGGCCGGGCAGCGAGAACAGCGCCGATGCGATTGCCAAACGGGCGATGGCTTATTTCTCCCGCGAGCGCGACGCGCAGATCTTCTCGCTGACGCCGCCGTCGGTGCCTGGTTTGGGCCAGTCGAACGGCTTTACCTTTGAGCTGCAGGCGCGCGCCGGCACCACGCGGGCGCAACTGCTGGCGATGCGTAACCAACTGTTGCAGCAGGCCGGTGAGAATACGGCGCTGTCGGCGGTGCGCGCCAACACGCTGCCGGATATGCCGCAGCTGCAGGTGGACGTCGACGATGCCAAAGCCGGCGCGCTGGGGCTGAGCACCAGCGATATCAACAGCACGCTCAGCAGCGCGCTGGGCGGCAGTTACGTCAATGATTTTATCGACGGCGGCCGGGTGAAAAAGGTCTATCTGCAGGGCGATGCGCCATTCCGCAGCAAGCCGGAGGATATTGATAAATGGTTTGTGCGCGGCAGCGACGACAGCATGACGCCGTTTTCAGCCTTTGCACGCAGCCGCTGGATCAACGGGCCGGAGAACCTGTCGCGTTACAACGGCCTGGCGGCGTATGAGATCCAGGGTCAGGGCGCATCCGGCGTCAGTTCCGGCACGGCGATGGCGGAAATGGCCAAACTGGCGCTGCAACTGCCTGCCGGCACCACCTATGCCTGGAGCGGCCTGTCTTATCAGGAGCAACTGACCAGCGGGCAGGCCTCGGCGCTGTATGCCATTTCTATTCTGGTGGTGTTCCTGTGTCTGGCCGCGCTGTATGAAAGCTGGTCGGTGCCGTTTTCGGTGATGATGGTGCTGCCGCTGGGCGTTATTGGCTCGCTGCTGGCGATCGGCCTGCGCGGTCTGGAGAATGATGTTTACTTCCAGGTAGCGTTGTTGACGGTGATCGGTCTGTCGGCGAAGAACGCCATTCTGATCGTCGAGTTCGCCGAAGACGCCTACCGGCGCGGGGCCACGCTGACGGCGGCGGCGGTGGAGGCTGCGGCGCTGCGGCTGCGGCCGATCCTGATGACCTCACTGGCCTTTGGCGCCGGCATCCTGCCGCTGGCGTTGTCCAGCGGCGCCGGCGCCAACAGCCGGATCGCCATCGGCACCGGTATCCTCGGCGGTACGCTGACCGCGACCGTACTGGCCATTTTCTTTGTTCCTCTGTTCTTCGTTCTGGTGCGCCGCGTGTTTTCCGGCAAACCGCAGGGACTGACCGATAAGGGCGCTTCACATGATGCAGAATAAACGGTGGCAACGCCTGGCCGGGTTTTCCCTGCCTTGGCTACTGGCCGGCTGCCTTTCCCTTGATCCTGACTATCAGCGGCCGGCGCTGCCGGTCACGCTCGGCGACAGCGCCGCGGCTGACCACACGGACGGCTATCCACAGCTGGCGTGGCGCGACTATATCACCGACGCCCGGCTGCGGCAGGTGGTGGCGCAGAGCCTGGATGCCAACCGCGATCTGCGCGAAGCGATCGCCAATATCGCCGCCGCCCGCGCGCTGTATGCCGAAAGCCGCGCCTCGCTGCTGCCGACCCTCGACGCCGGCCTTGACGGCAGCCGCTCGCGGGCGCTGACCGGCAGCGGCAATGCCACCGCCATCAGTCAGAGCTATCAGGCGGAGGCCGGCACCAGCGCCTTTGAACTGGATCTGTTCGGCAAGAACCGCAGCCAGACGCGCGCCCAGTATGAGAGTTACCTGAGCAGCGCCGAAGCGGCGCGCAGCACGCGCTTAACGGTGATTGCCACCGTGGTGGAGGCCTGGATCGCGCTGGCGGCCGACCGCAGTAATCTGGCGGCGGCGCAGGATACTGCGGCCAGCGCGCAGCGCTCGTTGACGGTAACGCGCAACAACCAGCGGCACGGCATTGTCTCTCTGGTAGACGTCGCCTCGGCGGAAACGGTTTATCAGGCGGCGCGCGCCGACGTGGCCGAATACGCCACCCTGGTGGAACAGGACAACAATGCGCTGGTGCTGGCGGTCGGCCAGCCGGTGGCGGCCAACCTGTTGCCGGACGGCATCGACGCGCTGGCCGGCAGCATGAAGGAATTGTCGGCGGGCGTCTCTTCGCAGGTATTGCTGAACCGGCCGGACGTGCTGGCGGCGGAACATACGCTGAAGGCGGCCAATGCGGATATCGGCGCGGCGCGGGCGGCGTTTTTCCCCACCATTTCGCTGACCGCCAGCGGCGGCGTCGGCAGCGCGTCGCTGTCATCGCTGTTCAGCCGGGGGGCCGGCATCTGGTCGTTCGCGCCGAGCATCAGCCTGCCGATTTTCAGCGGCGGCTACAACTCGGCGGCGCTGGACTACGCCAACGCCCAGCAGCGGGCCGATGTCGCCAGCTATGAAAAAACGGTGCAGACCGCCTTTCAGGAGGTGTCGGACGCGCTGGCGCGCCGCGCGACGCTCCATCAGCAACTGAGCGCGCAGCGCGGCAACGTCGCGGCGGCACAGCAGTATGCGCATCTGGCGGAGCTGCGTTACCGCCACGGCGTTGACAGCTATCTGAACCTGCTGACGGCGCAGCGTACGCTGTACAGCGCGCGTCAGTCGCTGATTGCCGTGCAGCAGACCCATTACCAAAATCTGATCACGCTGTATAAGGTGATGGGCGGCGGTAGCGCACGGCCGGCGACGGATAAAACTGATTAACCTGCGTGACTATCTTGTTCAGCGACTAAAATGGTAGGGGGCGCCGGCTTTTCGTCGGCGCCATCGACAACCTGACTGTCTGATAAGACAGAGGAGCCTGAGCATGACATATGTAGACGGTTTTGTGGTGGCGGTGCCCGCCGCCAATCAGGAGGCGTATCGTGCGCTCGCGGCGAAAGCCGCGCCGCTGTTTAAGGAGTTTGGCGCCACGCGCGTGGTGGAGTGCTGGGGGGACGACGTGCCCGACGGCAAACTCACCGATTTTCGCGGCGCGGTAAAGGCCACGGCTGATGAGGTGGTGGTGTTCAGCTGGATTGAGTACCCGTCCAAACAGGTGCGCGACGAGGCAAACGGCAGGATGCGCAGCGATCCGCGGATGCAGGAGTTTGGTAATGAGATGCCTTTTGACGGCGCACGGATGATTTTTGGCGGTTTCTCCACGCTGCTCGACGAGTAAAGGGGGGCGCTATGGCCATCATCAGGCAGCAACTGTGGTTTGCGCAAGAGATGGAAGAAGCGCTGACCTGTTATATCGCGCTGTTTCCCGGTTCGAGGCTGGAATGGCATACAACGCTGCCCGCAGAGTCGCCGTCCGGCCCGGCGGGCAGCGTCAAAATGGCCGGTTTTATCCTTGGCGATCAGCGTTATCTGGCCTTTGAGGCGCAGCCGATCGATCCCTTTACCCACCGCTTTGCGATTGCCGCCGAATGTGACGATCAGGCGGAAATTGATCGGCTGTGGACGGCGCTCAGCGAAGGCGGCAAGACCGAACCCTGCGGCTGGCTGCAGGACCGCTGGGGCATCAGCTGGCAGGTGGTGCCGAAACGGCTGGGCGAGCTGATCCGGGGTGACGATCGCGCCAGGGCGCAGCGCGTGGCCGAAGCGATGCTGAAAATGGGTAAAATTGATATCGCCGCGCTGGAGGCGGCGGCCAATAAAGCGTAAGCGACGTTTTCCCTCTCCGCAACGGGGAGGGAAAATGCAGGAAAAAGATACCGTTATCACAGATATTGCGTCATGCTGCTGTTATTCCCCCCGCAAGGAGCCGCCGTTATGCATCAACAACAACTGAATGCCCTGATAAACGATTATCCGCTGGTCGCCAGACTGCAGGCCCTTGAGCCGCTCACCTGGTTTAATCCGCGCGCCACCACGCTGGAACAGGGGCTGCCGTTCGTCGGTCTGGGGCGGGAGGAGGTGGCGCAGGCGGAGCAGCGACTGACGCGTTTCGCGCCTTATCTGAGCGCCGCCTTTCCGGAAACCCGCGCGGCGGGCGGCATCATCGAATCGGAACTGGTGGCGATCGACGCGATGCGCCAGGCGCTGAACGACCGCTATGAGCGTGCGCTGACGGGACGGCTATGGCTGAAAAAAGACAGTCATTTACCCATCTCCGGCTCGATCAAAGCGCGCGGCGGCATTTATGAAGTGCTGACTCATGCGGAGAAACTGGCGACGGACGCCGGGCTGCTGCAGCCGGAGGATGATTATACGTGCCTGTTCTCCGACGATTTTCGCGCGTTCTTCAGCCGGTACCGCATCGCCGTGGGGTCGACCGGCAATCTGGGACTGTCGATCGGTATTATCAGCGCCAAACTGGGTTTTAACGTCAGCGTGCATATGTCCGCCGACGCCCGCGACTGGAAAAAGCAGAAACTGCGGGAAAACGGGGTGAACGTCATCGAATATGCGGAAGATTATGGCGTAGCGGTGGCGCAGGGGCGTCAGCAGGCGGCGGCGGATCCGCACTGTTTCTTTATTGACGATGAAAACTCAAAAACGCTGTTTCTCGGCTACGCGGTGGCCGGTGGCCGGCTGAAACAGCAGTGTGAACGGCAGGGAATTGTGGTGGATGAACAGCACCCGCTGTTTGTCTATCTGCCGTGCGGCGTGGGCGGTGGCCCCGGCGGCGTTGCGTTCGGCCTGAAGCTGGCCTTTGGCGACCACGTCCACTGCCTGTTTGCCGAGCCGACCCATTCACCCTGCATGTTGTTGGGCGTGCATACCGGCCTGCACGACGCGATTGCGGTGCAGGATATCGGCATCGATAACCTGACGGCGGCGGACGGCCTGGCGGTGGGGCGGCCATCCGGCTTTGTCGGCCGGGCGATGGAGCGCCTGCTGGACGGCTTTTATACCCTGAGCGATGCAGAGATGTATCAGCTGCTGGCGCTGCTGGATCGCCATGAGCAAATCCGGCTGGAGCCTTCGGCGCTGGCCGGCATGCCGGGGCCGTGGAGAGTGGTTGCTAACCCGCAGTGGCTGATGCAGCAAGGCCTGAGCGAACGGCAGATGGCAAATGCCAGCCACGTGGTGTGGGCCACCGGCGGCGGTATGGTACCGGAGGACGAAATGGCCGCCTACCTGCAGCAGGGAATATGACAAAACGTGCGCGTCTGCGTGCGCAGGCTGGACATCCGGCTAAATATTCTGAGAATAATGGCGACGCTAAATGTTAATTCTATGAGGTAACGGATGAATACGCTTGACGCGATTACACAACGACGGGCTACCAAACAGTTCGACAGCCAGCATGTCATGACGCTGGATGAGAAAAAAGCGCTGCTGGATATCGCGCTGCAGAATGCGCCGAGCGCATTTAACCTGCAACACTGGCGTCCGCTGCTGATAGAAGATGCCTCCCAGCGTGCGGCGATCCGCGAAGCGGCCTGGGATCAGGCGCAGGTGACCGATGCTTCCATGCTGGTGCTGCTGTGCGGCGATCTGTCCAGCTGGGAATCACAGGTGAAAAACATCTGGCACGAGGCGGCAGAACCGGTGCAGCAGTTTATCTACCCGGCGATTGACCAGTATTACCGCGATAAACCGCAGGTTCAGCGCGATGAAATCATGCGCAGCAGCGGTATTTTCGCCCAGACGCTGATGCTGGCCGCCAAAGCGCAGGGCTATGACTCCTGCCCGATGGATGGCTTCGACTTTGACGCGGTCGGCAAGATCGTCAACAAACCGGACCATTACCAGATCGCCCTGATGGTGGCGATCGGCAAAGGCGTCAGCCAGCCTTATCCGCGCATCGGCAAACTGCCGATCGAGCAGATTGTCAGCGTCGATCGTTACTGATTGTCTCCGGTATGGGGCTACGGCCCCATACCATTCTCACCTTTATCAGAATCCTCAAGCGCCGCCACGATCTGCGCCAAACGCCGCTGCTGCCGTGCCGGCAGGCTGGCCGCTGCGCGATGGCCGACGTTGTCTGCCGCCAGCGTATTTAATCCCACCAGCCAGTCATAAATATAGAAGGCGGCGTTATTGACCGGTGCGGCCGCCAGCCGGGTCAGACGCGGCGGCGTCAGATCGCCGGACGGCGCGTGCGGAGAGGTAAAGATCGGCTGCCCCTGCTGGATGCGGCTGGTTGGCCGCCGTTGCGGTAAGCAGTGCTGGAAGCCCAGCCAGGCGACAAAATCGCCGAGTACGCCGAGCGCCAGTGAGGTTTGACGCTGGGCATTGCCGCTGTCGGTCATCAGCGCGTCGCGCAGCTGACGGTCAATGCCCAGCCGCCAGGCGGTGTTAATCAGCGTATCGGCCAGCAGGCTAAGACAGCGGCCGTCGATATCCAGTTGCTGCTTCAGCGCGCGGTTATCCGCCAGACGGCGCAGATGTTCCAGCCACAGGCGGAATGCAGCGTCGGCAAAACGCGATGTCGGCGGGGAAATATCGCTGCCGTCCGCAACCGGCGCCAGCAGATCCAGCTCGATGCCGATACCCAACGGCTCACCGCCGGTAAGCGGCGCCGGCTGTTGATAGAGATGCAGCAGCGCTTCCTGCGGCGGTAGCAGCTGTTGCAGCAACTCGCCGTGCACCCCGGTGCGGGCCTGCAGCGTCTGCAGCAGACGCCGGGCGACCTGCTGCTGTTGCGGCCGTTCATCACCATCCGCCGCCGGCAGCCAGTCGCCCAGCACCGCTTCCGTCAGAACGGTGTGCAGCGTCAGCAGCCGTTTGGTCAGCCGCCGCTGACGGATGCGGTTATCGACCGCCGTCGTCAGATAGGCCAGCAGGCGCCGGTTATCGTCTTCATCCTGCGCCAGCAACGTCCCCCAGTGTACGCCCGGTTCGCCGATATGGCGCTGCACGGCGGCTTCATAATCCTGCGCCGCAGCGCTGCGCGGGGTCAGCAACCAGATCAGGTCCGGTTTGCCTGCCTCATCCGGGGCCGGCAGTCCGCCTTGTTGCCAATGGCTGAGCGCTTTGGCGGCCGGCAATACCGTCTGTCGATCGGTCGCCGCGCCGCTGACCAGCAGCAGCGTGGGTTGGCTGCGCTCGCTGCAGTGGTGCAACAGCCAGCGGCGTTTGGCAGACAGCAGAGAGGATGTTAGCGTCTGCTCACATGCTGTCGAAACGCCGGGGATATCCAGCAGAACGGCGGGATGACCAAAGATGCCGTCGCCTGACGGCGTGGTGAGCGTCAGTTCGGCCGTCAGCAGCGCCAGTTCCGCCTGTGAACAGCGCTGCGGCGTCTGCGCCTCAGTCAGCGGCAGCAGCACGGTATGGCGGTCGCCTTCGCCGTTGAGCCAGGCCGCTGCTGAACCGTCGACCACCGCGCTCAGCGTGTCGATATCTTCCGTCAGCGTGAACTGGCGGCTGCCGAGCTCCTGCAGCCGGTGCGCCAACTGACGATACAGGTCGGTGAACGCCGGCCGCTCTCCCCACAGCGGAGCAAACAGCGCTGCGCGCTGATCGATATTCAGAACGGGCGCCAGCGCTAGCGCCGCCGGCCAGAACGGATCGTCGGCGAGCTGCGGATGGTAGTGGCTCAGCGTCTCCCACAGCGTCAGCAGCCGATCTTCGTCAACGCCCTCTGCCGGTATCGCGTGGGGCTGACGGCGCAGGGCGGATAAACCTGTCGCCAGCTGCCGGCGATCCGGCGGCTGCGCGCCGGCGGCGAAAAACAACAGCCCAACGAGGTCGCTTTCCTCCAGCAGCGTCAGGCGTGATGTGGCCGGCTGCGGCGTCTGGTGATAGCGCACCGTCAGCGCCGGCTGCCCGACGGGGTGCGGGGTAATGCCCAACTGGCGTAGCAGTGCGGCCTTTGCCTGCCGCGCATTGCCGTAAATACCCAGGCTGAAACTCTCGTCAGCGGCAATGGTCAGCCGCCGTGCGTCGCGCCGACAGCGGCGCAGGCGCAGCGCCAGACTCTCCGCTTCCGCCGCCAGCCGCGCTGAATCATGGCGAGCGTCCTGCAGCCAGTCGAGCGCCCGTTGCGCAACGTCGTGCAGGCGTTGCGCCGGTAAAGAAATATCACTCATGATGGAAACACGCTCCCGCTGTCGATCCAGTAATGGCTTGCCGCGCCGTCGCCGGCCGCCAGGGTATTTAATTTCAGCTGCAGGTGCGTCAGCGGCACCGCTTCGCCATCGTCCAGCGTGGCGTCGGCCAGTTCGAAGCGTTCACCGTCGGCAACCCGCAGCCGTATCTGCAGCACCGCGCTGCCGGCCAGCCGGCGCGCCAGTTGCGTATCGACAATATGCAGGCTGTACAGCGGCGAGGCGGGCCAGCGCGCGTTATCCAGCTGGCGGAAGCCCAGACGCAGCGGGCCGCGCAGGGTAAAGGCGCGGTTATCCAGCATGAAGTCGCGGCGATCCAGATCGATATCGCGATAGTAGACGTTATCGTCGCTCAGGCTCTGCCGGGCATCCAGCATGCCGAGATAGCGGATGGTGGAGTAAGGCCGGAAATCGCCGGCCTTGAAATAAAAACTGCCAAGGCGCAGGTCCAGCGCCAGTAAGCACAGCATAGCGCCGACCGCCGCGGTGGATTTCGGCGTGTCGATACGTCCGTGGCGGGCGAACGGATACCACTGACTGGCGTGATAGCCGTCCAGCGACAGCATGCGGCCCGCCGGCAGGGGCTGCAAATGGCGCAGCAGCGCCTGCACGCCCGGCAGGCGGCAGGGGCGGCCGGTCAGCAGCAGCACATCGCAGGCGTAATGGGCCACCACTTCGCTGAGTGCCTGCAGGCACGCTTTGATGCGGATCTGTCCGGATAGAAACGCCGCGTGCAGATCGCGCAGCGGCAGCAGCAGCGGGGTGTGCAGAATGTCGAAGGCCGACGCATCGGCACCAAGCTGGCGCTGCACCTCTGCGTTGATAAAGTGCAGTACGCCGTCGGTCGGCCGCTGCGGCAGCAATTCGCCGAAGGTGGCCGCCAGTTCGGTGCCGGCGTCCAGCGGATCGTACGTTTCGTAGGCCTGTAAAATCGCTCGGCCGAGCGGAATAAACAGCTGCAGCGCCGTTTGCTGCCGCCGCGTCGACAGGCCGTCGAGCCGTCCCTGATTGCCGAACAGCGTGTCCATTAGCGCGGCGGGGTGCGCCACGCCGGCCCGCTCCAGCGTCTGCCGCAGCGCCGGCAGCAGATAGCGTTGGATCACATCGAGCAGGATATCGTCTCCCGCCAGTTTGAAACCTTCGCGGAACAGCAGCTGCGGGATGATTTTTACGTTATGTCCCAGACCGTCGTCCAGCGAGAACTGGGTGACCGACAGATCGCTGGTGCCGCCGCCGATATCAATCGAGGCGATGCGCAGCATAGCGCCGCGCTGTGCGGCAGGGCGATCCGGGCGCGCCATGGCGGCAAAAAACGCCTTACTGTCGCCGGCGAAATTGACCTGCGTTTCGTTATACAGATACACCATCTGGCCGCAGGTGGCTTCATCCCACTCCATCTGGATCTCAGGCGGCGGCAGCGCGGCATTTTCCAGCCAGCCGAGCGCCACCCAGACCAGGCCGATGGCTTCGGCCATGCGGCGGCGGAACAGCTCGCGCTCTGGCTTTGGCATCGCGGCGGGCAGGGTGAGGATAATCTGCCGCAGCCGCCGCGGCGTGTTGCCGTGCGGCTGGGTCAGCCGCTGGGCCACGCTGTTGATCTGCATCAGCGCCTGCGTCAGCAGCTCGCTCAGCATCAGCGTCATCAGCGCGCTGCGGCTGTACTGGGCGCTGAATACCGGCAGCCGCTGTGACGGTACGAGGCCAGACAACGGCTGGCCTTCGTCGTTCAGCAATAACGACAGCGGTGCGGCGGCGGCCATTGGCTCCTGCGCCTGATTAAAGCGCCAGCCGTGGCCATAGGGGGCGTCGTCCCACAAATAGCGGCGCGGGCTGGAGAGGCCGGTGGCGCCCTCGGCGCCCTGACGCTGTGCCGCCAGCCGGCTGGCCTCGTCGCCGACCCGCACCAGCGACGGCCAGCAGAATGCCTGCTCGCGACCGCTCTGGAAAGAGTAATTTTCCGGCCCGAACGACGCCTGAGCAAACTCCACCCGGCTGTCGAACGGCGCCTGATGCAGCCGGTGCGGCTGGCTGAAATCCCGCAGCTGCAGCGCATAGGTCTGCTTCAGGCCGTCGCGCTCTTGCGCATGCTGCTCGACTAAAATGCCGCAGGTATGGGAATTGCCGACGTCGAGGATCAGATCGACCGGAACCGGCGCCGTTTGCCCGCCTGCGGCGATCAGGCGGATCGTCGGCAGCTGCAGCCGTTCCGCCAGCAGCGTCAGCAGATTCAGGTAGTGTGCCTGATATTCAAACGTCTTCAGCGCGCCACGCAGCGCGTTTTCACTGCGCTGTTCACGCGCCGTGGCCTGCTGGCGGAACACGTCCCGCAGCCAGCCGTCGACCCAGGTCTGATCGAGAAACTCGTCGAGATCGCGGCTGTGATGCGCCAGTGCAAACGCCAGCCCGGCGTTGGCGTCGTTAGCATCCGGCGCCAGCGCGGGCGGATCCGTATCCTGCCGCTGAGTATCGAACGCCAGCGTGATGCGCCACAGGCAGCCGTCCTCGTCGGGCTGCGTCAACGGCGTAAAGCGCATCCGCGCCCAGTTTGCCGGACCGTTGAGAAAACCGCCCACCGGGCTGAAACGGAAGAAAGGCAACGGCAGCCACTGCTCTGCCAGCAGCGCCAGCGAATGCTCGAACGGCAGGCGCAGTTCCGGCCAGACCATTTCCGGCGGTGTGCTGTCGTCGTGGTTCAGCAAGTGCTTGCCTGACGTCGTGTCGAAGCGCAGCCGCAGCAGCGGGCCGTTGGCGGTTTTACGCACGTAGGCGCCGGGCAGCGCCGGTACGGCGAGCTCCGGCGGCAGACCAAAGTCCAGGAACTGTATGCCGCTGTTTTGCACCAGCGTAACCTGAGCGGGGTAATGAGGAAGTGTCGCCAGCATTATTTTTTCTCGCGCTTGAGCGTCATGGGGTAGAGCGTGTCGGGGCCGTAGCGGCCGCTACACGCGGCGGGGCGATCTTCCTGCGGCTGACAGACGATTTCCGGTATCTGATAACGGGAGCCGTCGCTGCAGCGCGCCTTAGTGCGGCTGTTGATCACCAGTTTCCCGGACGGCATCAGCCCGGTTTCGACGTCAACCTGGCAGCGCACGTTATCCGCCTGGCGAAGGCTGACGCTGCCTTTACCGCTATGCAGCCGGTACAGCAGGCTGGGCAGCCGGCCGGTCAGCGGCGTTTTGACTTCCGGCACGGCGCGCCACTCGCCGTTAAGAAAACGGGTGGAGCCGGCTTTCACCGCCGCGGCGGGCATGATCAGGGCGCGGTTATCGCTCGGCGGTGCGGCAGGCTCCGGCGCGGGGGGCGCCGGCTGCAATGTCGCCTTTGCCAGTGGCAACGGCGGTATAGGCTTGATCGCAGGCGGTGCGGCCGGCGGCATCGGAAGAACCGGCTCGGGTGCGGCGGCCTGCGGCGCAGCGTCGTGAGACTGCCGCCATTGCCAGCCCAGCGCGGCCAGCGTCATAAGCACGACGATAACCGGCAGCAGCCAGCGTGGGCGGCCGGCGCGCGGCGGCGGCGGGAGGTCGGGCGCTTCAGACGGCGTGCTGAGCGCCGTTGCAACCGCGGGGGCCGGTGGGGGTTCGCCCGCGCGCAGGAAGGCGAACGGATCGTCGCCGCCGTTTTGCCCGGCATGGCTAAACCCCCAGAACGTCAGTACCGGTTTGCCGTCAACCAGATAGACGTGCTGCATATCGGGAAAGCGCAGCAGGTAGCGCAGCAAAGCCCCGAAACGCTGCAGGGCGGCCTGCGGCGCGGCAATGGCCTGCCGGCTGAGCGCCTCAACCTCGGTAAGGCAGGCGTCCAGCTGCGCCAGCGCCGCGCGCCGTTCATTATCGTCGGCCACCGCCCACGGGCGGATCTCACCGCTGAACGGCGCATACCAATCGATGCGATCTTGTTGGGCGTTTAATTGCGGAATAGCCAGACAATCTGCGATCGCCGGCTGATGTTTGAGGCGCAGCGCCTCGCGGACTGACTGCGCCTGGGCGTAAATGGGCTGGCCATTTTCCCCCAGCGCGACCAGCTTATCCAGACTGCCGCTGCGTAAAAAAGGTTTCGTCACGCTCAGAAAGACCTTGTGTAAGACTTGCTACAACACCAACGGTCACTGTAATCCGCGCGTAACGAAAGCAAAGGGAGAAAAACAGGGCAAAATCGCCGTCTGTTTACGCCATCAGCCGGTGCGTCCGACCTCCGCCAGCAGCGCGATCACCGTCTGGCGCAGCCACTGTAGCGCCGGTTCGCGGTCACGGCGTCGCTGCCACAGCATCGCCACTTCAAACGGCGCGATCTCCAGCGGCGGCGGGCTGGCGCACAGCCCATAATGTTGTCGCCAGTCCGCCTCCAGCCCTGCAGGCACGGTGGCGAAAGCCGCGCTGCGCTGCAGCAGCAACGGCAGCGCGGCAAAGTGCGGCGTGGTGTAAGCCACCCGGCGACGCTCTCCCAACCCGGCCAACTGGCGATCGATCAGGCTGCTGTCGGCACCGCGGTAGGAAACCAGCAGATGGTCGGCACGGGTATAGGCATCCAGCGTCAGCGGTGTCGGCGGCTGCTGTTGCTGCGGGTGCCAGAAGGTTTGGTAGCCCATGGTGGTCAGCACCTGGCGTACCACCGCATGTGGCGCATCGACAGCGACCGAGATTGCCAAATCGATCTCGTCCCGCGTCAGCAGCGCGGCGTCCTGAAACGGGTCGGTCGCCGTCACCTGCAGGCGGACGCCGGGGGCGCGGTGGCGCACAAGCTGATACAGCGGCGGGATCAGCCAGCTTTCCACCCAGTCGGTGACGCCCAGGCGAAAGGTTTGCCGCGCACGGGCAGGGGAAAACTCCGGCTGTTGAAACAGCACCTGCTGCATATTTTCCATCAGCGGCGCCAGTTCCGTCACCAGCGACACGGTGCGCGGCGTTGGCTCCATGCCTTTGGCCGAACGGACAAACAGCGGGTCATTAAACATCTCACGCAGGCGCGCCAGCGCACCGCTGACCGCCGGCTGGCCAAGAAACAGCTTTTGCGCCGCGCGCGTCACGCTGCGTTCACGGTACAGCACCAGCAATACCGTCAGTAAATTCAGATCGATACGATTAAAATCATTTTCTCTGATGTTCACAATCAACCTAATCAATTTGAATGATGTTATTGGACAATACAATAATCTCTGCCAGCGTTAAAGACGACGTTAAATCTCATATGGGGAAGTTATGAAACAACATTTAGTGCTGGCCGCCGGCCTGCTAATGACTACCGCCGCAGCGCAGGCCGCCGATACGCAGCGACAGGCGCCGGGATATTACCGGATGACTCTGGGCAAACTGACCGTCACCGCGGTGTCTGACGGCACGGTGACCATCCCGCTCGATCAGCTGCTGGTGCCGATTGACAAGGAAACGCTGCAGCGCCGGATGGCGGAAGACGCGATGACGCCGCAGGCGGAAACTTCGCTCAACACCTTTGTGATTGACGACGGCAAACAGCGGGTACTGGTGGATACCGGTGCCGGCCAGCTGTTCGGCAAGCATGGCGGCCATCTGCTGGAAAACCTGCGTGCGGCGGGCTACCCGGCCGACAGCATCAACGCGGTACTGCTGACGCACGTGCATGGCGACCACTCCGGCGGTGTGTCGCAGCAGGGCAAACCGACGTTCCCCAATGCGGATGTCTATGTTGATAAACGCGATCCGGATTTCTGGCTGAACGATGCCAACCAAAGCAAGGTGGAAGAGGGACAGCGCCACACCTTTAAAGAATCCGCCGATGCGCTCAATCCGCTGATCGCCGCGGGCAAACTGAAAACCTTCAGCGCGCCGGCCCGGCTGCCGCTGGGCATTCAGGCGCAGGCAGCCTATGGCCATACGCCAGGCAGCGTCACCTACCGCGTGGAGAGCGAGGGGCAGACGCTGGTGCTGTGGGGCGATATTATCCACGCCAAAGCGGTGCAGATGCCGGAACCACGGGTGGCAATTCACTTTGATGTCGACCGGCGGCAGGCGATTGCCACACGTGAACGCATCCTGGCGCAGGCGGCGAAAGAGGGCTTCTGGGTGGCCGCCGCGCATATCGCCTTCCCGGGATTGGGACATGTTCAACGTCAGGGCAACGGCTATCGCTGGGTGCCGGCCAACTACTCTACCCAGTTGGCGAAGTAAGGTCCGAACACCACGCCATTCGGCACTAGGATGGCGTGAGTTTTACTTTATTTATTCGCTGAATTAAAACACCAAGTCAGCTTTATTATTTGCTGGCTTTTATACTTGCAATCAATCTACAGGTAATTTCTCAATTATTTACCGAAAATATTCCTGCTTATTCAGGAGGTTTTTAATGCGCAAGGAATATTCTCATAGCTTTAGATTTTGTGTTTATTGTTTTTTGCAGAGTTTTATGTTGCACTTTGTTTTTGTTTTATATTTTTGTTTTTACCTTGGTTGTATTTTTAGGTTAAAGTTCCAATTTAATGGATGCGCGCCTTTTTATTTGGTGCTTTGTTGATTGTTTGAAATAACATGCGCTAACATTCCCCATTAGACGCGGATGGAATCCCGCCGTCCTTACTCAATGAAAATCGCACTCAGCCTCCAGGAATGGATACGTTCATTCCGATCGTTAAATATTGTTCGCATTCGACGGGCAGTAATTTTGGGATTTAATGACTAAGGATAAAGTCAGAGTGAATCTTGGTGTCGATATTATAGATATAGATCGTATCGCAACGGCAATAAAGCGTAGCGGAGATAAATTACTGCACCGTCTTTTAACCGATGATGAACGGCGTGAACTGGGCGACGTTACGCTTAACTGCGAGCGCGTAGCGGGCTTTTGGGCGGCCAAGGAAGCCGCTGTAAAGGCGCTGGGCACCGGTTTCCGTCTCGGTATTGCCTTTCATGACATTGAAGTACGCCACGATGAATTGGGCCGGCCTTTTTATTTTTTCTCCGGTGAGTTTGCCCGCCTGATGAAAGTGCGCGGCCTGACGCAATCTACGCTGAGTATTTCACACTGTCGTACGCATGCTATTGCCGCGGCGGCATTTAGTTGACGTGTTAATATAAAGGATTATTTATGGCGATATATCCTGATTTAAACGGGAAAAATGTGCTGGTCACCGGCGCAAGCGGGGATATTGGTCTGGCTATATGCAAGAAATATCTTGGGCAGGGTGCGACTGTGTATGCTGTTTACCATAATGATGTCAGCGGCCTGGAAAAGTTACAGGCCAAACATCCGCAGGGGCAGGCATTAAACATTCACCAGTGCGATGTTTCGGATATTCAATCCGTCGATGAATTGGTGAATGCGCTCGATGCTGAGGCTGGTTCTATTCATGTATTAATTAATAATGCTGGTATTTATAAAGATAATTTATTCAGCGCCCTAAGTTTTGAGGAGTTCGATCAGGTCATTAAGGTCAACCTGTACGGTACCTTTAATATGACCAAGCAGTGTATGCGCCTGTTACGTCTCGCGCGTCAGGCGGCGATCGTCAATATTTCGTCGGTATCCGGCGTCACCTCCAGCTTTGGCCAGACCAACTACAGCGCGGCCAAGGCCGGCATTGTCGGCTTCACCCGCACGCTGGCCGCCGAGATGGCAGCCAAAGGGGTTCGCGTGAATGCGGTGGCCCCGGGGATGATTGAATCGCGCATGGTGAAAAAAGTTCCGCGCCAGATTGTGCGCAACGTGATGTCCGCCATTCCACTCAAGCGTCTTGGTCATGTTGACGAGATCGCCAACGTGGTGGCGTTTTTGAGTTCGGACGCATCCAGCTACATCGTCGGTCAGACCCTGATCGCTGATGGCGGCCTGATTATGCGTTAATTGACAGGAAAGTCGCATGCCTAACTATAACAAAAGTCTGGTTACCCCTTCGGTGCTGCTGCGGATGGGCGCTTGGCGAGCCCCCATCTTCATGGTCGATCGCATCGTGGATTTTACCCCCGGCGAGAAAGGCTCGATCACTGTGATCAAGCACGTCACCTTCAATGAACCCTATATCCCGGGACACTTCCCGGATAACCCGGTGATGCCGGGCGTGCTGATCGCCGAGATTTTCGGCCAGGCCAGCGAGTATTTCAGTCTGCTGTGCGATTACTGCCAGCGCCATGAGCGGGAAACCGCAACGCCGCTGAAGAAATTCGATGAGGTGGCGCGTTCGCTAGCCAACGCCGAAGGGGTTGAACGGGTGATGGCCGAACGCCACCGCATTATCGGTTTTCTGGCGTCTCAGGACGTCAAGTACCGCCACGTGGTCAACCCGGGCGACACTATTGAAGTGCACAGTAAGCTGGCGTTCGCCGATCCCAACGGCTTCCACCATTACGAAGTGGAAGCCCGCGTCGGGCGTCATATCGCCTGTGCCGGTCGCATCGTCAATTTCCGCATTGACCGCAGCATTGCGGAAGCCAAGGGCATACAGATTAATTAACCGTGGGGAAGCAACACCATGAGTAACACCGGGCTAAACGCCGTAATTGAACAACGACAACAGGTACTGGAACAAATCAAGGCGGGGCTGATCGAACGCCTCAACCTGTATCAGAACGTACAGCAGATTGATGACGATACGCCACTGTTCGGCAGCGGGCTGAAGCTGGATTCGGTAGATGCCACCGAGGTGATCGTGCTGCTCGATGAAACCTTCAATATCCGGGTGAAAGAGGGCGACGATCCTTCCTATATGCGCAGTGTGAACACCCTGGCGTCGTTTGTGATCGGCAAGCAGGGCGAAATGGCGGCGGACAAGGCAGCAGAAAAGGCGGAGAAGGCATGAAACTGAGCGATATTCATCAGCAAAATGGCGCCATCATGGGCGAACGCAACGGCGTCGCCGTCCCACTGCGCTACTTTGACGCCGCCGCCGAGCATCAGGCACTGCGTAAGAACATTCTACTGGTCGACTACTCGCACTTCGGCATCGCCAGCGTCAGCGGCGACAGCGCCTGGTCGCTGCTGAATCAGGTGGTGTCCGGCGATGTCTCCTCCATCCGCGACGAACAGGCGATGTATAGCCTGATCCTCGATCGCGACGGCATGATCGTCAGCGATCTGTACATCGCCTGCGATGATGAGCGCTTTCTGCTGATTTCCGAGTGGATGACCGGCGAGGCTCTGTGCCAGTTGCTGCGCGACCAGCTGGCGGGCAACGAGGAAGAGTTCGACGAAATCGAGGCCATTGAGTCGCTGACGCCGGACTGGGGCACGCTGCACCTTGAAGGGCCGTACGCCTGGGAACTGCTGGCGGAACTGTACGGTATGGATGTGATCGGCCTGCCGTTCCAGGAGCATATGCACGTTGACGAACTGATCCTGCTGCGCAGCGGCAAGCACGGCGAATTCTCCTACAAGCTGATGGGGCCGCGCGATGAACTGGCCAACGTCTGGCAGCAACTGCTGGAAGCCGGCGAGAAGTTCGATCTGCGCACCGGCGGTCTGGACTATCAGCGTCTGGCCCGTCTGGAGAACCCTTGCTGGGAGCCGGGGCTGTTCAATGACTACAGCCGTTGCCCGATCGAACTGCA
Source organism: Serratia rhizosphaerae (assembly GCF_009817885.1). NCBI lineage: Bacteria > Pseudomonadati > Pseudomonadota > Gammaproteobacteria > Enterobacterales > Yersiniaceae > Serratia > Serratia rhizosphaerae. Next base: position 4,757,808 of record NZ_CP041764.1, on the reverse strand, counting down.
GATGCAGTGGACGGTGCGTTATGACAAGGACCAATTCACCGGCCAGGAGGTCATCGGCGGACGCGTAGAGCAGGGCGTCGCCCAGCGCGCCGTCGGCATGACCATCGCCGGGCGCAGTGAACCGATGCCGCAGCGCGGCGATAAAGTGCTGCTGGACGGCAAGTGCATCGGCGAAGTGATGGTCTGCGACTACTCTGCGGATCTGGACGCCTGTCTGGGCCGTCTGATGCTGCACAACGCCTGGGCCTGGGCAGATATCGACAGCTATCAGGTGCAGTGCGGCGACGCGCTGGTGACGGTGAACACCGCCGCGGTGCCGTTCGCCCGCAACTACAGCTTCCTGATCAACCCGTCGGAGCACAGCTACGTCGACAGCACGCGTCCGCGCGATCTGCTGCAGCAGTTTGAGTGGCAGCGCATCAAGGAAGAGCAGGAAGCGGCGGAAAAAGCCGCGCAGGAGCAGGCCGAGCAAGCATCGGCCGACAAGCCGCCGCAGGCCTGACGCTCAAGACGCGCCCGGTATGGGCGCGTCACATCCTCAATGTGGGTTTGCCGACACGGAAGACATACACGGAAGACATTATGACTGTTACTCGCAAACGCGTGGTGATAACCGGGATGGGGCATCTCTCCTCCATCGCCACCAACGTGCCTGAATTCAAGCAGGCGCTGTTCGATAAAACCTGTGGTATTAAACCGAGCAAAAAATACCTGGAGTGGTTTGAAGACGCCAACGCTTCGGAAGTGCTGCAGCCGCTGAGTTGGCCGGAGCTGTCCGACGAGATGGTCGCTTCGCTGGATAACGCTGCGCTGTGGGCCTATAAGGTGGGCCATGAAGCGCTGGAGCAAGGGGAACTGCCGCCGGGCGCGCTGCGTGACAGAACGGCATTAATCATCGGCGTCTCCTCGGCCGGCACTGAAGCCTTTATTCCGCTGATTGAGCAGCGCATGGAGGCATTTTCACTGCAGAAAGCCATCATTTCCGGCAGTTTCGCCTCGTGCAGCGCCATTGTCTCTTCGCTGCTGGGGCTCAAGGGCGGCTTTGAACTGGTCGCCACCGCCTGCACCGCCAGCACCAACGCTATGGGCATCGGCTATGACCTGATCCAGAACGGCAAGAACAGCACCGCGCTGGTGGTGGGCACCGAACCTATCTATCTGCCGACCTTCGCCGGCTTCTATGCGCTGCACGCCATGAAACGCACGCCGTCCAGCCCGTTCTCCGGCTCGCCGGGCATGTCGATCGGCGAAGGCGCCGGCGCGCTGCTGTTGGAGGAGTATGAACACGCGGTGGCGCGCGGCGCGACCATCTACGGCGAAATGGTGTCGTACGCCACCTCCTGCGACGCCTACCATGAAACCGCGCCGGACCCGCGCGGCGAGGGCGCGGTGCAGGTGATGCGCCATGCGCTGCAGAATGCGGCGCTGACGCCGGAAGATATCGGCTATATCAATGCGCACGGCACCGGCACTGAGGCCAATGACCGCTGTGAAACGCTGGCGATGAAGAAAGTGTTTCCCAACATCATGGACATCCCGGTCAGCTCCACCAAGGCCTATGTCGGGCACAATATCGGCTCCGCCGGCATCATTGAGCTGATCGCCTGTTTCCTGACGCTGCCGGAAAACAAAATCCTGCCGACGCTCAATTTCAGCACGCCGCGTCCCAACTGCGATCTCAACTATGTGCCCAACGAGTTCCAGCACGGCGACGTCAGACTGTTTATGAAAAACAACTACGCCTTCGGCGGCAATAACTGCTGCGTCATCGCCAGCGTGAAGCCGGCGCAGAGTCCTCCCAGCGTCTACGCGCCGAAGCGCGTGGCGATCACCGGAATGGGCGCGGTCAGCGCCGCCGGCCACACGCTGCAGGCGATGTTGCAACGTATGTGGCAGCAGCTGACACCGGACAGTCTGCAACCGTTGCAACTGGATGATAAAACACGGGAAGAGTTCCGGCAGATGCTGGGGGCGATCAATAAAAACAGTGAATCACGCGCCTTCCTGAACCAGCGCTTCGCCGGTATGGATATTGACAGCGAGCTGGACAAGGCGACCGGCGTGCACCAAATCACCGATCTGGATCCGCGCAAGACGCTGCGCCGTTTCGATCCGCGCAAGGCCAACCTGATCAGCACCTTTGCGCTGTTGGCGTTGACGCAGGCGATGAGCGACGCCGGGCGCAAAATCAAACGCGACGGCCAGACGCTGGGCATGATACTCGGCATGTCCAAAGGCCCGCAGGCGACGGTGGACCGCTATCTGCAGAGCCTGTTCCCGGACCCGACCAAGGTGCGGACCTCGGAATTCCCCGGCTCGCTGATGAACGCCATTTCCACCTTCTGTTCTATTTCAGAAGGCATCAAGGGGTATAACACCTCGCTGGCGACCGGCATCAACGCCGGATTAGGGGCGCTGACCTATGGTTACGAGCTGGTGCGCCAGGCGCTGCAGCCGCAGGTAATCGTCGGCGGCGCGGATGAAAACATGAGCACCTTCGCGGTGTATCTGCAGGCGCTCAGCGGCGATCTGCAGCTGACCTGCGATGCGGCGGCTTTTCAGGTGTACAGCAATCATGCACAAGGTTATATCCCCGGTGAGGGCGCGGCGATGCTGCTCCTGGAAGATCTGCAGCATGCTCAGGCGCGTGGGGCGCATATTCACGCCGAAATCATCGGTTACGGCAAAGACAACGACGGCAGCTTCTTTGACCCCCATGATGTTGTGGCCCGGTCTGCCTCTCTGTCGCGCGCCATCGGGCAGGCGTTGCAGGAAGCGGCGATCGAACCGCATGAATTAGATCTGGTGTGCGGCACCAGCGACGGTACGCCGTTGCGCAACACGGTGGAAATCGACGCGCTGCGCCACAGCCTGGGTGAGGCGCGTCGTAAAGTACCTCTGGTCAACTATAACGGTTGGTTCGGCCTGGTCGAATCGAGCATTGGTCTGCTCAATATCGCCGTGGTCAGTGAAATCATGCGACGCGGTGAAATTCTGCCAATTCCGTATACGCAGGAATTCTGCGCTGAAGATTTCCACTTCGTGACCGCGCCGTTGCAGCAGACGGTGAATACGGCGCTGGTGATCGGCGCCACCGAAGGCGGCAACCACTACGCCGTGGTGCTGAGGAAGGCAGCGTGAAACAGCAGGTGATAGCCAGCGGCTGGGGGCAGTGCAGTCCGCTGGCGGCGGATTTTCCGGCGCTGATTGAGGCGATTACCGCCGGGCGCTGTGCGACCGGCGTTCCCTGGTTCGACAACGACGACGACTGGCAGAACCTGCGTCTGGGCAATAATCCGCATACGGCGCGGGCGGCGCGCACCGACGCCACACCGTGGCTGCAGCTGCAGCCGGTGATTGATGAGGCGCTGGCGATGGCCGGCCTGCCGGCATCCGCGCTGCAGGGGCCGCGCGTGCGGGTCTTCCTGGCCGGCAACGGCGTGCGGCCGAATATCGCCGACTTTGCCGGCTATCAGGATCGTAATGATACGGAAGATCTGCTGTTTTTCCCGGCGATCAAACAGCTGCATGCCGCCAGCTACGCGCAGGACGCGCTGGCGCGCCGCTTTGTCGACACTTATCGCCTCGACTGGCCACCGACTTCGGTGTACAGCGCCAGTAACTCCTCGCTGACGGCGCTGCATCTGGCGCAGGCCGGCATCGCCGCCGGTCAGACCGATGTGGCGCTGGTGGCCGGCTGGCTGAAGATCGTGCTGCAGGACGTGGTGTTTATGGGCGGGCAGGACATGCTCGGCAGCGGCCGGTCGCAGCCGTTTAACAACCAGGACAACAGCGTGCTGCTGGCCGACGGCGCGGTGGCGTTGCTGATCGAAAGCGAAGAGCACGCCAGGCGTCGCGGCGTCACGCCGGCGGTCGCCATCCGCAGTTCGGTGTGTCGCCAGGGCAGCAGCGGCCGCGGCGGCGCTTTTACCGCCGATTTCCGCACCATCGCGCAAACCATTGATGGTGCGCTGCAGGCGGCCGGCCTGACGCCGCAGGATATCGCCTGTGCGCTGCCGCACGCCAACGGCACCGTCGCCGGCGACAAAGCCGAAGCGATGGCGCTGCAGAAGGTCTGGGGCAGAAGCGGCATACCGGTCGTCAGTTACAAGGGTCAGGCGGGCTATGTCGCCACCTGCAGCGGCGTACTGGATTTTATGCTGGCGGCGGATGCCCTGCTGCAGCGGCGCCTGCTGGCCGCTACTGGTCGTCATCCGGTCGATGCCGCTTTACCGATCCACGTGCATATGGATGCGCCGCCGTTGCCTCTGCACACGCCGCACCTGCTCAAGTCGGGCATCGGGCTGGATGGTTCGGTGATCGCCATGGTGCTCTCAGACTGCCGGGAGGGGACGCATGAGTAAGCCGTCCGAACGTCAGATACCGGCGGACGCTATCCGCCTGGCCGGTTTTTCCCTGCTGGAGCCGGACACGCTGCTGCAGCGCTTTCAGCCTACCTGGTTCAACGTCTGGGAGGCGTCGCTGTATAAAAAAGCCAATGCCAAAGCAGGCAGCCGCCAGTGGCTGTTGCGCCGCTTTGGTATTGATGCTGCCATGCTGCCCGCCGAGGCGCTGCGCAAAACCAATTACCGGGACTGGCTGAACGGCCTGGGCGACGCCTGCCATCAGGCAGTGGCGCAGTTGGGCACCAAAGGCGAATTTCAGCTGCGTCATGAGCGCAACGCCTTGCTGTACGTCGATGCCTGGGGAGAAACCACCACCTTTGAAGAGGTCAACAGCTGGCGCGACGCGCTGAGTGTCGACATCCTGCCGAAAAATATCGTGCGTGATTACGGCATTAACGGCTTCAGCGGCAAGCTGCGCGGTGAGCGCAACGGGTTAATGAGCGCGCTGCTGATCGCACAGGACATGCTGAACAGCGATCTCAGCGACAACGTGATTATCTGCGGCCACTTTCGCAGCATCCCGGTGCTGGTCTTTTCGGAGATGCAGCGTTATGCACGGACGCGTAGCGGCGCGCTGGCCAACAGCCAGGCCAGCGTAGAGCGGCTTGGCTGTCTGATTCTGAAAAAAAATGCCCCCGGCGGCCCCTGGCTGCACCTCAGCCGCTATCTGCGGCTGCCGGACGGGCAACGTCAGGCTGCGCAGTATCTGGCGGACAGTTGGCTGCAGCACTGCGGCGCCAATACCCGACAGATACTGGGCGTTACGCCGCCGGCCGGCGCGCTGCGCCAGCTGCAGCAGCAGGCGTTCGATCGTCTGCCCGTCACGCTGGCTCATCAGGCACTGAATGATCTGTATGGCGACAGCGGCTGCATGAATCCCGCGCTGTTTTGGCGTTATCTGCAGCAGTTCCCGATGCCGCTCGGCCATGCGTTGCTGAACGTGCTGGATGGCCAGGGCGGTGCCTGGCTGCTGGAGAGCTGGCTGACGGAGGCGATGCCGTGAAGAGATACGCCTTGTTGATGCTGATTGTCGCCGCGCCGCTCTCGGCTGCGCCACGGCCCGATTATCAGGCGGTGTACCACATCCTGCCGCTGCGCGGCGACGCGCCAATCGGCGAGTACCGCGTCAGCCAGCGCTGGCAGCCGGACAGCAATAGCTATCTGCAGCAGGCCAGCATTCATTTCCGCTGGCGGGTGCTGTTGCGCTCGCACCAGTACCGCTACCGCGATGAAGTGCGCTACGGCGCCGACGGCGGGTTCAGCTACCGGATTGAGGAAGATAACGACGGCAAGACGCGTCAGGTCAGCGGCCGCTGGCGTCCCGATGAAAGGGCGTTGACGCTGGCGACACGGTACGAGCGGCGTCAGGAGGCGAAGACGGTAGCGAAAGAGACGTTTGATTTCCCGCTGTTCGCCCTGCGCTTTCCCAAACCCTGCTCGCTGCAGCAGGCGGGGACGCAGCGCAGCCACCGGATGCTGATGCCGATTGACGGTGAAGTGGTGCAGGTCGAGAGCCGTTATGTCGACGTCGGCGATTTTACGCTGCCCGGCGACAGCGCCGTGACCAAAGGGCTGTGCCAGATCGTCAGCAGCGGCCCGCGACGGGACGCGAATCACCGCTCCTGGGTCAACCGGGACGGCTATCTGGTGTACGAAATCTCTGCCGATTACCGCCTGCGGCTGGTGCCGGAGGCATCCCATTTACCGCCCAACGTTCAGGAAAAAGGATTATGACGATACACGCTGCACAACCCTTGCCCGTGGTGTCCCTGCAACAGGCCAGCAAACGCTTTGGCAAAGGCCCCGGCGCAATCACCGCGCTGGCGGCGATCAGCACCGAGATCCATGACGGCGAGTTTATCGCACTGTGCGGGCCGTCCGGCAGCGGCAAAAGTACGCTGCTGAACCTGATGGCCGGCATCGACTATCCAACCGGCGGCCACGTCTATCTGCTGGGCAACGATCTGGCGACGCTGAACGATAAACAGACCGCGCGTCTGCGTGCCGACGCCATCGGCTTTGTCTTCCAGTTCTTCAATCTGCTGCCGGTACTGAGCGTGTTCGATAACGTCTACTACCCGCTGATGCTCAACGGCTTCAGCCGCCGCGTGGCGCAGGATCAGGTGATGGACATGATCGAGAAAGTGGGGCTGGTCGACCACTACCGCCGCCAGCCCGGCGAGCTGTCCGGCGGCCAGCAGCAGCGGGTGGCCATTGCCCGCGCGCTGGTCAAGCGCCCGCGGCTGATCGTCGCCGACGAACCGACCGGTAACCTGGATACCCGTACCGGGCAGGAGATTGTCGATTTGCTGCTGACGATGAATCAGGAGCTGAAAACCACCTTTGTGATTTCGACCCACTCGCTGAAATTGCGCGATCAGGCCAGACGCGTGCTGGAAATCAAGGACGGAGAGCTGAAAAATGACTTTCACAACGTTTAAACGTTACGGTGTCACAATGTTATTAGCCATCGGCGTCAATGCTTCTGCCGCCGACCAACGCGCCGCGCCGGAAAGCGGGCGGCTACAGACCATTCTGACGATTAACGCGCAGGCGCCGATCGCCGATCTGAACCGCGCCACCGACAGCCTGAAGGCGCAGTTTGAACTGCACCCGGACTACAGCGTCGGCAAGATGTTCTATGGCTATGGGCAGCTGTTTATCGCGACGGATTTTTTGAAGAAAAAGAACTACCTGCGTGCTGCCGAAGCTTCCAAGCTGGGCTTTTTCTATATTGATGAAGCGGCGGAAACGGATGACGGCGATTGGCGTCTGCGCTTTCTGCGGGCGAGGATGGACGCTTTTGTACCGGCCAGCAACGGCCGCTGCGTGGTGGCGATAAAAGATACCGATTATCTGCAGCAGAGCACATCGTTGCCTGCGCCGCTACGGCCGATGGTAACGCTGATGTCTGCGCGCGCACTGGACACCTGCAAGCAGCAGGAAAAGGCCGCCGCGGCCTGGACGGCGCTGGGTAAGCAGGGTGAAGAGGGGCAACGCCTGTTGGCGCTGCGCAATCAGCCGGCGCCGGCGTGGGCGCCTGCGGAGCTGAGCCTGGTGATCCGGCCACTGGCGGAGGGCGCGTTATGATGAATATCCTGTTCTGGATCTCCAATATCATCATCGTGTATGCGCTGTTGGTGGTGGCCGTCACCGCGCTGCGCAAGCCGACCGATATTCGTTACACCTTCCTTAACCTGTTCCGCCAGCGGCGCCGCTCCGGCGTGACGCTGCTGGCCATCACCCTGGGCGGCGTGGCGGTGTTTATTTTCGGCGGTTTCGTCGATTACTCGTTCTGGGCGTTGCGGGAGCAAACCATCCGCACCAACCTTGGCCATATTCAGCTGTATGAGAAGGGCTACCTCACCGGCGGCGCCAATAATTCGCTGCAGTACACCATCAAAAACTATGACGAGGTGAAACGGCTGCTGCTGGCGGATGCGCAGATCGCGCCGCAAATAGCCACCGTCACCGGGCAGCTGGCGTTTTCCGGCATTATCTCCCAGTACGATACCGGCACCTCAACCTTCTTTACCGGCGTGGGCATCGAGCCGGAGACCTCGCTGGTGCTGGGTTCGCTGGATCGTATTGTTTCCGGCAGCGATCTGTCGCGCGTCGAGCAACAGGACATCACCGTCGGCTCCGGTATCGCCAATGCGCTATCGGCCGGCTACAGCGACTGGGTGGATATGCTGGTGGTGAACCCGCAGGGGGGCAGAACGCCATGTCGTCTCAGGTGCGCGGCGTGTTCCAGTCCGGCATTAAAGAATATGACGACACGGCCATCAAATTGCCGCTGAAAACCGCACAGCGCCTGCTGCAAACCAGCGACGTCAGCAAGATCATCATCATGCTGCAGGATACCGAACGGACGCCGGCGGTGCTGGCGCAGATCAACCGGCTGATCGAACAGCACCAGCTGCCGCTGGAGGCGCGTTCCTGGGACGATCTGGCGGTGTTTTACCACCAGGTGGTGAACCTGTTCGAAGGCATATTCCTGTTTATCAAATCCATCGTCAGCGTGATTGTGGTGTTTATGATCGGCAACACCCTGATGATGAACGTGGTGGAGCGCACGCGCGAAATCGCCACGCTGCGGGCGCTGGGGCTGAGCCAATCCTATATCGGCCGTCTGTTCGTACTGGAAGGCATCATTATCGGCATTATCGGCTCGGTGCTGAGCGTCAGCTTCGGCATTCTGATCGCCTCCATCATCAATATCAACGGCATTCCGATGCCGCCTTCACCGGGTTATACCCAAGGCTATCTGGCCTTTGTCATGTGGGATCAGGACATCAACCTGTTCTGGTTCTCCTGCGCCTTGCCGCTGGTGACCGCATTGATAGCCTCTATTATTCCGGCGCGTCGCGCCTCAAAACTGGTGATCGCAGAAGCGTTCCGTTTCGTTTAACACTCAGGGAGAACATGAATGACTAAAGGACAAACCGTACTGATTACCGGCGCAGGGCGCGGCATCGGCATGGCCGTGGCGGAAACGCTGGCGGCGGAAGGCTATGACCTGATCCTCAACTATCGAAAGGATCAGGGCAAAAGCGCCGCCAACCTGCAGCGCTTCCAGGCGGCGGAAACCCGCGTCAAGGTACGGTTGGCGAAGGCCGACATCGGTGAAACGCGCGATATTCAGGAGATGATGAAAAAGCTGCGGGCGGACGGTGTGGAGCATATCGATCACCTGGTGCTGAACGCCGCCGCCGCACCGTTCAAAGGTTTTATGGAGATGACCCGCAGCGACTGGAAGCTGTTGTTCAACACCAACCTGATCGGCAACACCGCCTGCGTGCAGGAAGTGACGCCGCTGATGAAAGACGGCGGCACGATTTGCGCCATTTCCAGCATGGGCAGCCAGCGGGTGTTGCCGAAATATCCGCTCGGCATCGCCAAATCGGCGCTGGAGAACCTGGTGCGCTACCTCGAAGTGGAACTGCATCCGCGCAATATCCGCGTCAACGGCGTGTGCGCCGGTATGGTCAACACCGATATGTCGCAGTTTCTGAAGGATCTGTGGCCCTCGCTGCACGACCGATACGAGCACTCGCCGCGCCGCTGGCTGCTGGAGCCGCAGGAAGTGGCGGATATCGTGTCGTTCCTGATTTCCGATCGCTCAAGCGCAATACGCGGCACCACGCTGATCGCTGATTTGGGCATGTCGCTGGAAGCTTAACCTCTATTTACGGAAGAACAGGTCATGAGAATTTCGATTATCGCCGGCTGGCTGCTATGCGGCATGTCGCTCAGCGTATGGGCCGGTGAGTCATTGCCGAAATCACTGGATCGCGCCGAGCTGGAGAAACTGACGCAGGAAGACCAGCGCGCGCGCGATATTATCCGTAACGCTGACCGGGTCAGGGCGCCGGAGCAACCGTTCCGCTATACCCTGACGCTGACCGAGCACCGCGGCGGGCGCGAACTCACCGAGAACCAGCAGGTGCTGGATATTTCGATGCGTTTTTATAAGCCGTCGGAACGCTATGAGAAAGGCGACGCGCGCGCGCTGGTGCGCTTTGTGTCGCCGGCGCGCGATCGCGGCAAAGCGCTGCTCTCCGATCTGGACAAGATGTGGTATTACGCCCCCGACCTGCGGCGGCCGATCCCGATATCACGTCAGCAGCGGCTGATGGGGCAAGTCTCCAACGGTGACGTGGTGGCGGCGGACTTCGATTACTCCTATATCTCCACGCTGGTTGGCGAAGAAGCCTGCGGCGAAAAAACCTGCTACAAGCTGACGCTGAAGCGTCGCTGGCCTTACGTCACCTATCCGGCGATCGACTACTGGGTGGAAAAGGACACCGGCAACCCCAGCCGGGCGGACTTTCTGTCGACGGACGGTGTGCTGATCAAACGCTCTTATTACCGCGATTACCAGCAGGCGCTGGGCCGCCTGCGGCCGGGCACCATCGTGGTGGAAGACGCGCTGCGCAAGGATAATTACACCACCATGCAATACAGCAACCTGACGCTGGAGTCGCTGCCGGAGAGTAATTTCCAGAAAGAGTATCTGATGAGACTGAACGGATGAACCACATCAACCGGCTGCCGCTGGCGGGGCTGATGCTGCTGGCCTGCGGCGGTAACGCCTGGGCGGCGGCGGAGTGCCGGCTGCAGCGCGGTTTCGCCGGCGTAGAGGGCGTGGCGGCGTTGACGTCCGGTTCATTATGGAAATTCGACGATCCGGCGTTTCGCAACAACGCCATCGCCAACCTGTATCTGACGTCGGTCGCACGTTGCACCCTTGGCGAAACGCTGAGCATCAAGGGACAGGCCAGCGGCGCCTATACGCAGCAAGCGCGCCGGCCCGGCGAGCTGGAGGATAAACAGCGGCAGGGCGTGGCGATCCTCAACGAACTGGTGGCCAGCCTGGCGGTGCGCGATAACTTCTATCTCGATCTCGGCAAGCTGCGTCATACCAGCGGCTATCTGTTTTCACGCTCGCCGCTGGATCTGCTGCGCAACTTCAGCGGCGGATTGCGCACCGCGAGGGTGTACGCTACCGGCGACAGCTGGCGCGGATTATACGATGAAGGCAGTTACGGTACCGGCGGCACGCTGTACCGTAAAGAAGGCACCTACACGGTGGCGGTGTTGCCGCGGCTGAAACGTTTTCCACAGCGGAGCGAAGCCGCGTCGGAATGGGATGCGCTGCTGCGCACCAACGGCAGCGAACGCTACTACGCCAGCTACACCTCTACCGGGCTGAATACATTCAACCCGACGGTATCATTGCTGGCGGGCCAGCAAAAAACGCTGGCGCTGGGAGCCAGCGGCAATCTGACCGATAACCTGATCCTGAGCATTGAGGGCGCCGTATCCCACGGAGAAACCTGGCGACATCTGGACAGCCGCTACGCGCGTGATATGCGTGAGGATCTGGCGTATCGGGAAGAAGCCTACCGGATAAACGGCAAAGGCATTGAAGGGGAGCTCGGCATCGGCTTACGCTATACCACGGCCGAACAAACGGAATTCGGCGTGGAATACTATGGCCAAAGCCAGGGGTACAGCCGCAGCGAATGGCGCAATAACACCGATACCATCAGGTTTATCAACGGAGGCTATGCCGACCGGCTGGATCCGTTCTGGCTGCCGGTGGTACGCGATAGCTTTCAGCAATATTCACGCCTGATGGCGGCGGAAACCACCAACGTCAGTCGTGGCGGCAACCTGTTCGGCAAACATTATCTGACGTTTTACACCCGTACCAACAAGGAACGGGTCGGTGAGATCGACTGGTCCGTCTCAAGCATGGCCAATTTGGTCGATTACAGCACGGTACTGAATGTGCATCTCCGCGCGCCGATGAAAAACAACATTGAATTGTACGCTGGCGCCGCAGCCAGTTTTGGCCGCAGGGACAGCGAATTTAGCATCTTTGGCGAAAAAGGGAACTTGTATGCAGGTATGCGAATCAGTTGGTAAGCGGTTTATGGCACCTACGTCGGTCGAAGGCTGGATGGTGATTTTCCCGGGACAGGGATCGCCGACGATAGGCATGGGCGGCGATGTGTGCGATGTTTCGCCGGGCACTCGCGTAGTGTGGGATTGCGCCAGCGATATCTCCGGTATCGACATACGGAAACTGTGTCAGAAAGGGCCGATGACGCGGCTGACCAAAACGTTGTATCAGCAGCTGGCGGTTACCACGGTCAATACGGCGATGCTGACGCTGCTGCGCGAGCGTCATGCGCTGCCGGAAAGCGGCTATGCCGGCCACAGCGCCGGCGAATACAGCGCGCTGTACGCGGCCGGCGTCATGAATCTGGAGACTCTGTTCCACGCCGTCAGCCGGCGGGCCGCTATCATGCAGCGGCTGGCAGAACAGCGCAAGGGGGCGATGTATGTGGTGAAACCCTGTGACTATGTGGCGCTGCGGCAGCTGATCGACGAGATGCAGTTGGGCGACCGGCTGAATGTCTGCTGCGACAACGGCCGGCAGCAGCAGGTGGTCGGCGGCGAGGTGGCGGCGCTGAAAACGCTGATCAACCAGCTGACGCGGCAGGGCGTGGCTACCATCAAGTTGGCGGTTAACGGCGCCTGGCATACGCCGCTGATGGCGGAAGGCGTAGCGCAAATGCGCGAGGCGCTGGCGGCGCTGCCGTTCTCCTCGCCGGCCTGTCCGGTGATTATGAACCGCAGTGGCCAGGCAGAATACGCCATCGAACAGATTAAGGAAAACCTGGCGCATCACCTGACCGATACCGTCCGCTGGCGCGACAGTATGGAGCTGTGGTCAAACATGGGCTACCGCCGTTTTCTGGAGATTGGCAACAAAAAAATGCTGAGTTATCTGCTGCATGAGCACTATGCCGCACAAAGCGGACATGATATTCAGCATTACTATCAGCTGCAGCGCGACACACAGCAGCAGGCAGGGTAACGCGGATGATCCCGAATTTTGATACTTTCAGTACACGCTACCTGCGGGCGGCGGCCGTTCCCGTGGTTCTGGTCTCCGCGCTGTTGACCTCATCGCTGCTGCGCAACGTGATCGATATCAGTCTGTTAGAGATGGTGACCGGGCTGGGGGCGATTTGCCTGTCAATCGTCTGGAGCATGATGCGTGACGGGCGCGGCTACTGGGTTTACACGGTCTATACGATGCGGGTGTACGAAACGCCGGAGGAGATAGCGCGGCGTATCGAACACCTGTCACTGGGCGGCGTGTCCAGGCTGTTCTATCAGCCGCTTGGCGCTTCGCTGGTGACGCTGGGCGTGGTGGTGCTGCTGAGCCTGGCGACATGGCTGTGTGGGCCGCAGTATCGTTACCCATTGATTGGCCTGTTGGGCGTGCTGCTGCTGCCGGCAGTGATGTTATGGCAATTGAATCGTTCCGTTCCATTTTTAATCCGTCAGGCGATGATGATTCATAAAGATACAGCAAGCTATACGCCGCGGCCGCGGCGTTTACCCGGCTGTTTGGCAGAGGATCTGCTACTCGGGCTGCTGATCAACTTTGCCCTGGTGCTGCCCATCGGCCGTAAGGCCGAATTCAGCCTGGCGGCGGGCTATGGCAATCCGGCATTTATCGTCGCGTTTATGATTTTGTTGACGATAGTAATGCTGTTTATGTTTTTCTTCGCCATCCGTACGCGCCGTTATGTGCTCCTGGGCGATATGCTGATCGGCAACCTGGCGACGGACTTCGCGCCCCGCGCGCCCTGGCCGCTGACTACCAGGCTGGCGCGCCCGTGGCGGCTGGTTATCTGGCTGATGGTGGCGGCGCTGTGGAGCGTGGCGATCTGCCTGCTTTTCCAGGTGCTAACGCTGCCGCAGAGTTTTGTGCCGTTTTATCTCTGTAGCCTGCTGCCCATCGTGCTGATTTACTGTGCCGAGCGTTATCAGGCGCTGTATGACAACTACCTTGAGGCGCAGGAGATGCGGCAGCGCTATGAAACCGTCGCGGCTGCTGTCAACGCCAAGCTGAATAAAGCGTAATGACCACAGCCCGGCTGCCGCCGGGCTGTGTCTGGTCTGGAATTTCTTGACTGTTTCCTGAACAACAGTGACAGCATCGGGATAGAGATCAGCCGGACAGGCTGAGGATACCGGTAAAGGGGAGTTGGTTTTTGAAAGTGGATAGTCTTCATCATCAATATAGTTGAGGAGGTATGGCGTCTTGTTTACCCGGCCAACGTCCATTATCGCCTGAGCCAAATCAGAAAATAGTGAGCTATCTGGAACATTTAAGCGTACACTGGGATCCAACGTCTCTACTGGATAAAAGATATGTCTATCTTTGATTACTTTAAGATGTTTCGTGACAAATCAGTCAATGTCACATGTCCTAAATGTTCTCGCATAGCTCAACAGAGCATGCATAAATCAAGAAAGAATATAACTATGCTTTGCCCCCATTGTGGATACTACTTCCGAAGTGGAGAATGTTAGTGATTATTCACGCCCATTTATCACCACCACCAAGCATATTAACGGATAAAAATTGACAATTAAGTTCCCGATAATGGATTGAATATAGCAAGTAAATTGTTCTGCGAATGATGAGTGACTTTTTTCGTTCTATTTATAGTTAAAAAACACTTTTTTAACTTAACCAACTTCACTCTCACTCTTGATGTTACAGCCTGGTTATTATGAGCGTGTTGAGTGGAAAGTACGAGGGTATTTTACATGATTGCTTATTTCATGTTGGTTCATCGTTATCCCGATCAATTTAAGAGATTATTTAAATCTATTTATCATGAAAGGAATTATTATGTAATACATATTGATAAGCGTGCCGGAAAAAGTATTTTTGATGAAATAGGTCTGTTTTTGATTGATTATAAAAACGCTTCATTATTAGAAAGTAAAGAAGCCATATGGGGCGGCTATAGTTTGGTGGATGCCCAGTTACGTGGTATTGAAAAGCTTGTGGTCAGTGGTTCGGCATGGGATTATTTCATAAATTTAAGTGGGCAGGATTTCCCATTAAAAAACCAAGACTTTATAATGAACTATCTTAGTTCATTCGATCGCTGCGAATTTATAAAAGTAGTTAACCAAAATTTGGTTAGGCCGGAAACCATGCATAGAATAAAAGACTATGTTCAGGAAATAGATGGGGAGCTAGTTGTATCTACGGTATCTAACAGACCATTTTTGAAAGGGGTTACACCATATATAGGTAATCAATGGATGATCTTAAGTAAGAGTTTTTGCGAGTTTATTACCTATAGTCCAGAGATGGAGGTTTTTAAAGATTTTTACCGTAATACATTAATTTCTGATGAAAGTTTTTTTCAGACAGTATTGATGAATACTACATTTAAGTCCAAGATAATTTATGATGACAAAAGAGAGATTGACTGGGTCGAGTCAAGTGATATTAAGTTACGTCCTCGTGATTTTTTGACAGAGGATGCGGAAATGCTAATAAATAGTAAAAATCTATTTGCTAGAAAATTTGATGAAAATACTGATAGCGGCATTCTCAGCATACTTGAACACAGCATGAAATCGTCTGCCATTAGCACTTTATCATATTGATAACCCTGCCCCCATAGTGACAGTGATCAGCCTGTTGCTATAAATAATCCACCAGAAAACGGGCAGCAGATGCTTTTTGAGTTTTCTAGCTATTTTTTGTATAAGAACAATTCTTGGTTTGATCCCTTTGCCTGTACTTACGAGGTCGGCGATGAACCCAAATGCTAACATTCTCGTCTTGGTCCGCAGGTTGCAGCCCGGCTGCCGCCGGGCTGTGCGTTTACTTGGCGACCACCAGACCGGTGCCGCGACCGCGCGGATCCGAGGCGGTTTCCGGCGTGTCGTTATTGATCCGAATCACCTGAATATCTCCCATATTCCAGCCCTGATCTTCCAGCGTATAGCCCATCGTCTTCAGCTGTGCCGCCACCTCGCCGGTTAACGGTGCGAAGCTGTCGAAGTAAATGGTGTCTTTCGGCAACAGTTGGTGATGCACCCGCTGCGCCGCCACCGCCTGCTGCAACGGCAGGTGATAGTCATAAATATTGTTCAGCACCTGGAAAATCGAGGTGAAGATCCGCGAGCCGCCCGGCGTGCCGATCACCAGCGTCACGTTACCGTCGCGGGTGACAATGGTCGGGCTCATCGAGGAGAGCATGCGTTTGCCCGGTTCGATGGCGTTGGCATCGCTGCCGACCACGCCAAACGCATTGGCGACGCCGGGCTTGGCGCTGAAATCGTCCATTTCGTCATTCAGCAGGAAACCGGCGTCTTTGACCACCACGCCGCTGCCAAAGTCCCAGTTCAGGGTATAGGTGTTGCTGACCGCGTTGCCTTCGGCATCCACGATGGAGAAGTGGGTGGTTTGGTGGCTCTCCAGACCCGGCCGCACCTTCTCGGTGGCGGAAATCGCCTGCGGATTCACTTCTGCCGCACGCTGCTGCAGATAGTCAGCGGCGATCAGTTTTGCTACCGGCACGTCGTTGAAATCCGGGTCGCCCAGATAGTCGGCGCGATCGGCAAACACCCGCTTCTCAATTTCTGCCAGCAGGTGGATATAGCGCGCCGAGTTCAGCTTAACACCGATAAAGTCTGCCGCGCGGTCTTCTTTAATGCCCAGCAGCTGCGCCAGCGCGATACCGCCGGAGCTGGGCAGCGGGGCGGTATACAGAGTGTTGCCGCGCCAGCTGATTTGCATCGGTTCGCGCCATTTCACCCGGTAGTCTTTCAGATCCTGTGCGCTGATCAGCCCGCCGTCCTGCTGCATCTGCCTGAGCAGCAGGGCGGCCGTTTCCCCCTGATAGAAATCCGCCGCGCCTTTATCGGCAATTCTGGTCAGCGTTTTCGCCAGCTCCGGCTGTTTAAACACTACGCCCGGCTGCATCTTGCCGAAGTAGTCGCCAAAGTTGGTTTTGCCGGCAAACAGCTTATTGGCGTCTTCACGATACTGATACTGCTGGCCGGCGACCTTAAAGCCCTGTTGCGCATAGCCGATGGCCGGCGTCAGCAGCTCCGCCCACGGCAGCTTGCCGAATTTCTTGTGCGCCTCCCACAGCCCGAGCACCGTGCCCGGCACGCCGGCGGCCTTGCTGCCGATCAGGCTGAGGTTCTCAATCACTTCGCCTTTTTCATTCAGGTACATGCTTTTGCTTGCGGCCTTTGGCGCGATTTCACGGTAATCCAGGAAGTAGGGTTTGCCGTCGACATACAGCGTCATAAAACCGCCGCCGCCGATATTGCCGGCCTCCGGATAGGTCACCGCCAGCGTAAATGCTGTCGCTACTGCGGCATCCACCGCGTTGCCGCCGGCCTTCAGGATCTGCGCCGCCACTTTGGCGCCGTATTCATCCGGTGCGGCGACGGCGCCGGCGGTGAGATCCGCCGCCAGCAGCGGGGTGCTGGTCGCCATGATGGCGGCGCTGAGCGTCAGGATTTTGAACAGACGAGTCTGCATAATGATTCCTTGTAGGGTAGATTCTTATTAGGTTTTTCCTTACCGGACAGCAGCCTGCAGAGCGGCGCCGCGGTCGGCCTAAAGAAAGTAGCAGCAGAAACGGCAGGACGCCGGATGAAGGTCGGGTTTCGTGATATGGCGCAAAGAGCTTGGTGCCTCTCCCTACCGCTGGGAGTTTGCCGAGCAGGGGAGTGATTTTGATGTGGCCGTCAATCCTCAGCTCACCACGAACGATATGGGCGTGATGGTGCGCACCGCCTGCGCAGGCGGCGGTATCAGCTTTGGCATGGAGGAGACCTTTCAGCCATACCTCGCACGCGGTGAGCTGGTGACGCTGCTGGATGAATGGCTACCGACTTTCCCCGGCTTCTATCTTTATTTCCCCAGCAGAAAATATTTGGCGCCGAAGCTCCGGGCGTTTATTGATTATGTGAAGATGTAATAGATTTAATTAATAGACATAGTGATATTTTTCATTAATGGAAAATAAGCACGACCTGGCTGCACTAAAATAACTCCCGCTGCACGCCCGCAGTGAGTTTATGCCGCAAAGAAATAGCGCAAATATTCTGTTACTCACTGTTTAATAATGACTTATTAATAGTGGCATGCCTGATGCATACCTCCGTGAGCACGCTTATTCAATATAACGCATCGTTGCCTGCGCCAAATAGGGCGCCTGGCCTTTTTCCGGAGGAAATATGACCACGCTTAACCTTCCCGTCGTTGTCAGCGCACGCACCAAATGGATTCAATTATTTCTTGGGCTGGTCTGTATGGCGTCAATATCCAGCCCGCAATATGTCTGGACATTATTAACCCGTCCGCTGGCGGAGAAAATGGGCGTGGGCCTGGCGGAGCTGCAGGTGACTTTCTCGCTGCTGATTATCCTGCAAACCTTTTTCTCCCCGTTTCAGGGCAAACTGATCGACCGCTTCGGCCCGCGCCGGCTGATCGCTATCGGTACGCTGCTGTCGGGACTGAGCTGGGTGCTGGCCTCGCAGGTCACCAACCTGACCGGGCTGTATCTGGCCTATGGCTGCCTTGGCGGGCTGGGCACCGGTATCGTGTATGTCGGCGTGGTCGGGCTGATGGTGCGCTGGTTCCCGCAGCAGCGCGGGTTAGCCGCCGGTGCGGTTGCCGCCGGCTACGGCATGGGCGCCATTCTGACCACCTTTCCGGTAGCGAACAGTCTGGCTGCGTACGGTCTTGAACACACGCTGTGGCTGTTCGGCGCTATTTTTTCGCTGGTCGGGCTGCTGGCCAGCCAGGGGCTGAAAGCGCCGCTGGACGAGGTGACAGAGCCGGCCAGCCGTTTTGTGGCGCAGTCGTCGCGCCAGTACCGCTCCGGCGAGATGCTGCGCCAGCCGCTGTTTTGGCTGATGTTTGCCATGATGGCCATGATGTCGACCTCCGGCCTGATGGTGACCTCGCAAATGGCGATATTTGCCCGTGACTTCGGCATCGCTGACGTGGTGGTGTTCGGCATGGCGGCGCTGCCGCTGGCGTTAACGCTCGACCGCTTTACCAACGGCCTGACGCGGCCGCTGTTCGGCTTTATCTCTGACCGCTACGGCCGGGAAAAAACCATGTTTATCGCGTTTGCCCTGGAAGGATGCGCGATGACGCTGTGGCTGATGTCGCGCGATAACGCCGTGCTGTTTGTGCTGCTGTCCGGCGTGGTGTTTTTTGGCTGGGGCGAGATCTTTTCGCTGTTCCCGTCAACGCTGACGGATACCTTCGGCAGTCGGCATGCCACCGCCAATTACGGCTGGTTATACATGTCGCAGGGCATTGGCTCCATCCTCGGCGGGCCGCTGGCGGCGCTGATGTATCAATATACCGGCGGCTGGCATCTGGTGTTCGGCTGCGCCATTGCGCTGGATTTTATCACCGCCGGCCTGGCGCTGTGGGTGCTGCAGCCGTGGCGCCGTCGTTTTATGCAGCAGCAGGCGTGACGGAAAACGGGGATAAAAAAACCGGTTAGCGAACGCTAACCGGTTGTCTATCGCACGGGCGAGGGTAAATTAACGGCCGGCGACGGTGACGAAGCGGGTTTCCAGATAGGCTTCGATCGCTTCGCTGCCGCCTTCGGTGCCGTGGCCGGAGTCTTTCACGCCGCCGAACGGCGTTTCCGGCAGGCCGAAGCCGATATGGTTAATGGTCAGCATACCGCTTTCGACATCACGACCCAGCGCGTTGACGGTGGCGATGTTGCGGCTGTAGGCATACGCCGCCAGGCCGTAAGGCAGGCGGTTGGCTTCAGCGATGGCTTCGTCATAGTCGTTGAACGGACGCAGCAGCGCCACCGGGCCAAACGGCTCTTCCGACATGGCGCGCGCGTTCAGCGGCACGTCGCGCAGTACGGTCGGCGCAAAGAAATTACCGTTGCCGGCCAGACGCTTCCCGCCCGTGGTGAGCTTGGCGCCTGCGGCAATCGCGTCCTCAACAAAGGTCTCAATCGCGTCGACGCTGCGGCCCAGCACCATTGGTCCCATGGTGACGCCGTCCTCCTGGCCGTTGCCCACCACCAGTTTATTCACCTCGGCGGTAAACTTCTCGACGAAGGCTTCGTAAACGCCCTGTTGGATCAGGAAACGGGTCGGGGCGATGCACACCTGCCCGGCGTTGCGGAACTTGGAGGCCGCCAGCTCTTTGGCCGCGGCATCCAGATCGGCATCGTCGAAAATCAGCACCGGCGCGTGACCGCCCAGCTCCATGGTGGCTTTTTTCATATGCTGGCCGGCCAGCGCCGCCAGATGTTTACCGACACGGGTGGAACCGGTGAAGGAAATTTTACGGATGGTCGGATGCGGGATCAGGTATTCGGAGATCTCCGCCGGCGTGCCGTACACCAGGCCGATAACGCCGGCCGGAATGCCGGCGTCGACGAAGGCCTGAATCAGCGCGGCCGGCGAGGCAGGGGTCTCTTCCGGGCCTTTGACAATGATCGAGCAGCCGGCCGCCAGCGCGGCGGACAGCTTGCGCACGATCTGGTTAATCGGGAAGTTCCACGGCGTGAAGGCGGCCACCGGGCCGACCGGCAGCTTCAGAGTCTGCTGCTGAACGTCCTGCTGGCGCGACGGAATGATCTGGCCGTAAGTGCGGCTGGCTTCGCCGGCGAACCAGTCGATCACGTCGGCGGCGCCGAGGATCTCGGCTTTTGCCTGCGCTACCGGCTTGCCTTGCTCTGCGGTCATCACTTTGGCGATATCACCGGCGCGTTCACGCAGCAGCACCGCCGCCTGACGCATAATGGCGGCGCGGCGGTGGGCGGAGGTTTCACGCCACAGCTTAAAACCACGCTCGGTGGCGGCCAGTGCCAGCTCCAGATCGGCTTCGCCGGCGTGCGCCACCTGGCCGATAACGGCATCGGTGGCCGGGTTGGTGACGGTCAGGGTTTTACCGGCGACGGCGTCGCGCCATTCACCATCGATAAATAATTGCGTATTTGGGTACATATGGCCTCTTTTTAATGTCTTACTTCTGATTCAACAGCGCCAGCAGCGCTTTGGCGGTGGCCGCCGAGGAAGCGGGGTTCTGGCCGGTCACCAGCAGATCGTCGGTGATCACGTACGATGCCCAGTCCTCGCCTTTGCTATAGCGGCCGCCATTTTGTTTCAACACCTCTTCAACCAGGAACGGGACGACGTCGGTCAGACCGACCGCATCCTCTTCGCTGTTGCTGAAGCCGGTGACGGACTTGCCTTTCACCCACGGCTGACCGCGGGAATCCTTGACATGGCGCAGCACGCCCGGCGCATGGCACACGGTGGCCACCGGCTTGCCGTGCGCCAGCGTCTCCTGGATCAGCGCGATGGAGTGGTGGTCTTCGGCCAAATCCCACAATGGCCCGTGACCTCCCGGATAGAATACCGCATCAAATTCCTGCGGCACGATCTGCGCCAGTTTCCGGGTGGAAGAGAGCGCCGCTACCGCCGGCGCGTCGTTGACAAAACGGCGGGTATCGGCGGTTTGCGATTCCTCTTCATTACTCTTCGGGTCCAGCGGCGGCTGTCCGCCGGCCGGCGAAGCCAGCACCAGCTGCACGCCGGCATCCTTGAAGATATAATAGGGCGCGGCAAACTCTTCCAGCCAGAAGCCGGTTTTTTTGCCGGTATCGCCCAGTTGGTCATGCGATGTGAGCACCATTAGAATTTTCATCATGGGTTCCTTCAGTGGGATTAGACCAGTCGTCTAGAGTGGCATGTTCGCCAGGCTAATTCTAGCCCAGTGTGGCTTTTCGCTCCGGCAACGCACAGGATGTGAACGTACTACTCAAAAACCAGGCAATTCTTTACTATGATCGCTACAGGATTTTTTTGCCAACAGGATGCTCTGATATGCAAGGCGTACCCGACAGATTCCCCGATAAAAAAGATCATGCCCATTTTCGCCATCTGTCGCAGCATGCCGGGGTAGAGCTTTATCATGCTTATATCGAACGCTACGCCTTTGCGCCCCATACGCATGACGCCTTCGGCATTGGCACCGTGGTGCAGGGCGCGGAGCGTTTTCGCTATCAGGGCGCGCAGCATCTGGCGGCGCCCGGCTCGCTGGTGCTGATGAATCCCGATGAACTGCATACCGGCGAATCCGCCAGCGACGGCGGCTGGCATTACCGCATGATCTATCTGGAACCGGCCACGCTGGCGCAAATCAGCGGCGAGGCGGACATGTGGTTCAGCGATGCGGTACGTCACGATCCGCAGGCTTCTCAGCGCATTGCCGTGACGCTGAGCGCGCTGTGGCGAACGGACGATCCGCTGGCGCAGGACGGCCTGCTGCTGGATATCGTCGATACGTTCCGCCCCCACGCGCGGCTTGCGCGGCCGACGCGTTCTGAAACCGCCCACCGTTTCGCGGTGGTGCGGGAGTATCTGTGGGACAACTACGCCCAGCCGGTGACGCTGGCGCAGCTGGCCGCGCTGGTGATGCTCAGCCCGTTCCACTTTCAACGTAAATTCAAGGCGGAATTCCACGTAACGCCGCACCAGATGCTGATGGCGATCCGCCTGTATCGCGCCAAACAGCTGCTGACGCAGGGGTTGCCGGCTGCACAGGTCGCAGCGGCGGTGGGGCTGAGCGATCAGGCGCACCTGACGCGCGCCTTCGCCGCTCGTTACGGCGTCACACCTGCCGGTTATCAAAAACAGGTATTCTCTGCCTGATAACTTTTAAAACAGCAATTTGCTACAAGCCAGCCATACCTAATTGCGCTAGATTGGCACCCATTACCGGTTATTCGCACACTGCCAGAGCGTTATCGTATGCGCTCTGGCTCTTTTTATGGAGTCACCATGTTTTTAGGGATTATGTTTGCGCTGTCTGCCGGGCTGATGTGGGGGCTGATTTTCGTCGGGCCGCTGATCGTGCCGGATTACCCTGCAGCGCTGCAGTCCACCGGTCGCTATCTGGCGTTTGGCCTGATCGCGCTGCCGCTGGCCTGGCTCGATCGCCAGCGGCTGAAAAAGCTGCGGCGTCAGGACTGGCTGGAAGCGCTGAAGTTTACCGCCATCGGCAACCTGTTGTATTACGTGTGTCTGGCCAGCGCCATCCAACGCACCGGCGCGCCGATTTCCACCATGATTATCGGCACCTTGCCGGTGGTGATGTCGGTCACCGCCAACCTGTGTTACGGCCGTCATGAAGGGCGGCTCTCCTGGCGACGGTTGACGCCGGCGTTGCTGCTTATCGCCCTGGGGCTGGTGCTGGTCAACGTCGCGGAACTGCGCAGCAGCACGGTGCCGGTCGATCTCTGGCGTTACGTCAGCGGTCTGGCGCTGGCGCTGCTGGCGGTAGCCTGCTGGACCTGGTATCCGCTGCGCAATGCGCGCTGGCTGCGCGAACATCCGCAGCTGCGGCCGACCACCTGGGCGACGGCGATGGGGGTAGCGACGTTGCCGCTGTCGCTGGTCGGTTATCTGCTGGTCTGTGGTCAGCTGGCGCTGACACAGCCTGAGTTTGCCTTGCCGTTCGGCCCCAGGCCGTGGGTGTTTGTCGCTTTGATGGTCGTGCTCGGGATTTTTTGCTCGTGGATCGGCACGCTGTGCTGGAACGAAGCCAGCCAGCGTTTACCGACGGTGCTGGTCGGGCCGCTGATCGTGTTCGAGATTCTGGCGGGGTTGGCCTACACGTTTATTCTGCGCCAGAGCTGGCCGCCGCTGCTGACCAGTGCCGGCATCGCCTGTCTGATGATCGGGGTGATTTACGCCATGCGCATCCGGCCGGAGCCGGTAGTGGTCTCGCTGGACAGCAAGGCGTAATGTCTGCCGCCGACGGCGGCAGACAGGGGGGTTAACGCGCGCGCTGGCTGATGATCTCGTCGGCCACGCTGCGCGGCGCTTCCGCGTAGTGGCTGAACTCCATGGTAAAGGTGGCGCGCCCCTGCGTCATTGAACGTAGAGTGGTGGAGTAGCCGAACATCTCGGACAGCGGCACTTTGGCATGGATCTCCTTACCGCCGCCGCCGGCGATATCCTCCATACCCTGCAGCTGACCGCGTCGGGATGACAGATCGCCCATCACGCCGCCGGCATACTCTTCCGGCGTCTCTATTTCCACCTTCATAATCGGCTCCAGGATCACCGGATTCGCCTGACGGCAGGCCTCTTTAAAGCCGAAAATCGCCGCCATGCGGAACGCCTGCTCCGAAGAGTCGACGTCGTGGTAAGAGCCGAAGGTCAGGTGCACCTTGACGTCCACCACCGGGAAACCGGCCAGAATGCCGTTGTTCAGCGCCTCCTGAACGCCTTTTTTCACTGCCGGGATATATTCCCCCGGCACCACGCCGCCTTTGATCTCATCGAAAAACTCGAAGCCTTTGCCGGCTTCGTTCGGTTCGACCGTTAACACCACGTGACCGTACTGGCCTTTACCGCCGGACTGGCGCACGAATTTGCCTTCCACATCGCTCACTTTGCTGCGGATGGTTTCGCGGTACGACACCTGCGGCTTGCCGGTGTTGGTGTCCACGCCGAATTCGCGCCGCATGCGGTCGACGATGATTTCCAGATGCAGTTCGCCCATACCGTAAATAATGGTCTGACCGGACTCCTCATCGGTACGTACCCGAAACGACGGATCTTCGGAAGAGAGGCGCTGCAGCGCAATGCCCATCTTCTCCTGGTCGGCTTTGGTTTTCGGTTCGATCGCCTGGGCGATCACCGGCTCCGGAAACACCATGCGTTCCAGCGTGATAATCGCGTTGGGATCGCACAGCGTATCGCCGGTGGTGACGTCCTTCAGCCCGACGCAGGCGGCGATATCGCCGGCGTGCAGCTCATCGACGTCTTTGCGGTCGTTGGCGTGCATCTGCACGATGCGGCCGATACGCTCTTTCTTGCCTTTCACCGGGTTGTAGACGCTGCTGCCTTTCGCCAGCACGCCGGAGTAGACGCGCACAAACGTCAGTTGGCCGACGAACGGATCGGTCATCAGTTTGAACGCCAGCGCCGAGAACTTTTCCTCATCGTCGGCATGGCGCACCACGATCCGATCATCCTCATCGTGGCCTTCCATCGGCGGTACGTCGAGCGGCGAGGGCATCAGTTCTATTACCGCGTCCAGCATGCGCTGCACGCCTTTATTGCGGAACGCCGAGCCGCACAGCATCGGTTGAATTTCACCGGCGATGGTGCGCGCGCGCAGGCCGGCGGTAATCTCCGCCTCGCTCAGCGCTTCGCCGGCCAGGTATTTCTCCATCAGCGCTTCTGAGCCTTCGGCGGCGGCTTCCACCATTTTCTCCCGCCATTCGTCGGCTTCGGCCTGCAGCTCGACGGGAATGGCCTCAAAGCGGAAGGTCATGCCCTGGCTGGCGTCGTCCCACAAAATGGCCTGCATGCGGATGAGATCCACCACGCCGCTGAAGTTATCTTCAGCGCCGATCGGAATGACGATCGGCACCGGGTTGGCCTTCAGGCGGTCGATCATCATCTGCCGCACGCGGAAAAAGTTGGAGCCGACGCGATCCATCTTGTTGACGAACGCCAGCCGCGGCACATGATATTTATTGGCCTGCCGCCAGACGGTTTCCGACTGCGGCTGAACGCCGCCCACCGAGTCATACACCATCACCGCGCCGTCGAGCACGCGCATCGAGCGCTCGACCTCAATGGTAAAATCGACGTGTCCCGGGGTGTCGATAATATTGATGCGGTGCTGCGGATAATTATGTTCCATGCCGTTCCAAAAGCAGGTGGTCGCCGCCGAGGTGATGGTGATCCCGCGCTCCTGTTCCTGTGCCATCCAGTCCATCGTTGCTGCGCCGTCGTGCACTTCGCCCAACTTGTGACTGACCCCGGTGTAAAACAGAATCCGCTCGGTGGTGGTAGTTTTGCCGGCATCGATATGTGCCGAGATGCCGATATTGCGGTAACGTTCGATAGGGGTAGTGCGTGCCATAATTAACCTTGCTTAGCCGTGTGGCGTTTGACTCGGCGCCGCTGCGGGCGCCATATACCCGTTAATGAAAGGGCGCCCCGGCGTGGGGCGCTCATACCGTATCCGGCGCTGTCGCTGCCGGATGCTCCTTAATCGTAGTTTACCCCGGTGATTTTATTAACCTATGGCTGTGATAGGCGTAACTTTTCAATCTGTTGATTTTATTGTCATTGCTTTTACTCCGGAAGTGACAGGATGAGGCAGGTAAAAACTCGACCGTTGAATATCGGCGTTATGCGTTTGGCGATCCGCTGGTGTTCTCTGCGTGGAAATCTTTTTGATAATAAAAAGGCCGGGTTAGCCGGCCTCTATTTAATTTGATGATATTATTAATTTCTTTAAATGACTACCTAGCATGAAAATTAATTTGCAGCATATTAACGATATGATTACATTCAAGGTGAACACTAATAATAACGCCATGAAATCATATGGTTCTGGATATCCTCCAAAGATATCAGTTATATCTCTCGCTGTGCCTAAAGACATAATGTTGTGCATGTTTACCCTGATGAAATAATAATATGGAAACCATATCCCCATATTCATCAGCAATATGATGAAAACAGCGACTTTTGCCAGTATTAAAAATGCCTTTTTCATCCGCTTACCTTGCATTCTCCGTTGCTAATCACATTAATCATACCATACGTGCGCAATCTCGTATTTCTGATATTGATTGTTTTAGTTCTCAGTAGAGCGCTACGAATTGCGGCAAAGTCTGAGTGACGTTTTAGCGTGATACAACCGAGGGAGATAGTGCCGGGGTGTAGCCTAAAGTTTCCGCGTTCAATCCCTCTGACCCACGTATAATCGTCTATGGTTCCATCGTCCCTGAATAATCCGAACCATTCTCTCTTACCGGTTGGAATGTTGCGAAAGCTGCGGTTTATCACATCACTAAACCACGTCTTTATCGGTTCTCTATATCCTCCAGAGGGGCGATCCACAATCCAGTATTTCCCCGCCGGGATTGGGCCGTTGTTGGGGATAGCTCCGCACCCCGGCGCGTTCCGATAATTCCCGTTGCCGGAGAACGCCATAAACGTACCGATGCCATAAATTGTCAACGGTGAATAATCCGCATCATTAACTATAAACTTTCCGTATAGTGCCATATTTTCTATCCATGATTGATATAAAAAACGCTGTTCCTGCGAACGGACAACATAAACCGTGGCATAAATTTTTTAATTAGCGGTTTGCATCTTTTATAGCAAAATAGGAGATTGCCTGATTTTTTGTAGCCAAACACCGGAAGAGGAGCGGTGAGTCAGGCGTTAGTGGCGGTTATTAAACATCGCCTAAACAAAAGGCATATTTATCGGCAACATAAATCAATCCTGCTTATAATCCCCCGCGACGTTTATAGCGATATCTCGTTTGGCGAGGCTCCTATACAAACACAGGTTACTGATCTGACGACATCGAGAGATGCCCAAGGTTAAGACAGGCTTGATCGGATTAAGGTTTAGCCCAAGGTAACTTCTGATATTTCATTCAGATACGTTGTATAGTGCTAAAACCTGGACGCGGAGATAGGCTTCCTGCACTCCCTCTTTGGTTACTCTCCTGACGACCCGCAGCATAAACAGCGTAGCGGGGCGGTTTTTTTGCCATCAAACCACCAGCACCGCACATCTGAAACGGCAACTTATGCCATCAAGGATAGGGAGGTTGAAACTCTTAATGCGACGACGCGAGGTCACTATCGAAAACACTTAACTTGAGGATATGAAAATGGGAAACATGACGGTATTTCTCGGCTTTCTGGGCCTGATCAGCACCCTGGGACTGCTGGCAGCCTATATGAGCACCAAATGGGACGACTAAATGAATCTTAACGATCCACCCAGTCAGCTCCTCCCCGCAATCACACTGCGTATTACGGGGAGGAGATCGTAACGACCTAACCTGGATGCGGTTGCACAGTGTGTCGCTATCATGATTATTTCAATTTTTGTTTTGCTGTATGCCATCCTGATGATCTCCGTCGGTATCAACGAGATCTACTTTTCCTCCACCGGTGAATCCGAATTCTTTATCAGCCTGCTGCTGACTTTCTCCGGCACCCTGGTGCTGCTGGGCGTGATATGGCGCTTTGTCGGCCGGCGCGGTGAACGAAAACGCCATAAATCGCGGCGCTGACGGCCATGTTACCGTTCTGCGCGCAGGATTCCGATATTCTGCCCATCATTAAGCAGCTATCATAATCTCGGTTTATTGTTATAGACGGGAGAGCCGGGGCTGTCTCGTCTGTGTTGTCTATCTATCAACTATGTCGGGCATCGAGATTTATGATAAGGCCGTTACAGATCGTTCTGTTGCTACTGGTGCTGTTCGGGTTGCCGCTGGCGCCGCACAGCGGCTATGCCGCCGAAGAGGCGCAGTCTGCCGAGCAGGCCGAACTGAGCCAGCAGGATATTGCCGCAGCGCTGAAAAACTATCAAAAAGAGCTGGACGATATTAAGCAACAGGTTTCCAAAGCCACCACCGATAACCAACTGAGCAAGCTGCAGGAGCGTACGCAGCAGTTGGCGGCCAATACCGAACAGTTTCTGACCGACCTGCAGCCGATGCAGGAGAAACTGAAAGGGCAGCTGGATGTGCTCGGCCCGCCGCCGGCGCCGGGCGCGCAGGCGGAAACCGCCGCGGTGGCGCAACAGCGTAACAGCCTGAACAACAGCAAAAAGCTGCTGGATGACTCGGTAAAACGTTCGCAGGCCATTCGCGGCAGCGCCCATGAGCTGACGCAGCAGATCGGCGATTTACGCCGCGTGGCGTTCAAGTCTCAACTGGCGCTGAATTCCGGCAGCGTGCTCAGCCTGTCGTTCTGGACGCCGGTGATTGCGCCGCAGCCGCAGGACAAACAGCGCCTGGCGGAGTTCGCCGCTGAACTGCGCGCCGTCTGGGACGCCAGCTGGCAGGCGCCGTGGCGTTACGGCACCGCCGGCCTGCTGCTGTTGGCCGGGGTGATCTGGTCGCTGGGACGCTATTTCTCCGAACAGGCGCTCGCCTGGTTCAGCATCCGCTATCTGCCGGACGGCCGCCTGCGCCGCAGCTTTACCGCGCTCGGCACCGCGCTGATTACGCTGTGCACCACCGCGCTGGCGCTTAATCTGTTGTATCAGGCGTTCACCCGCGCGACCGAACTGTCATCGATGCTGCAGGACTTTGCCGACGGTTTCACCCGTCTGGGCATCTTCTGCGCGCTGATCGCCGGTCTGGGAAGGGCATTTTTGTCCAACCGTCGTCCCTCCTGGCGTCTGCCTGCCATTGACGACACCATCGCCGCCGGCCTGCGTAACTTCTCGCCGCTGCTGGCGGCGCTGGTGCTGGCGTTCGGCACGGTCGAACTGATTAACAACGTGATTGGCGCCAGCCTTGGCTCCGCCATTTTCAGCAACGGCCTGCTGGCTGCGCTGATGGCGCTGGTGCTGTTGGCGATAACGCTGCGCGCCCATCGTCTGCGGCAGCGCAGCGAACGCCAGGGCGAACAGCTGGAAAAACGCTCGATGATCGGCGGACTGGCGCAGCTTGCCACGCTGCTGGTGTCGTTAGTGGTGCTGTTGGCGCTGCTCATCGGTTATATCTCGTTTGCCCGTTTCCTGATTTATCAGGCGATCTGGACGACGCTGGTGCTGATGGCGTTCTATTTCCTGATTCAGTTCTCCACCGACGTCTGGAGCGCCATTTTCTCGTCGCATACCGCCAGCGGCCGTTCGCTGATGCGCTCGCTCGGCCTTGGCGAGCGCCATCTGGAACAGCTGACCATCGTCTTTACCGCCGCCTTTAAGTGCGGGCTGTTGCTGCTGATGATCGTGGCGCTGCTCAACGGCACCTTCGGCACCACCACGCCGAACTCGCTGCTGGAAAAAATCGTCGCCATTCTCAGCGGCGAAGGGCTGAAAAAGCTGCATATCGTGCCCGGTAATCTGATTAACGCGCTGATTTGCCTGCTGATAGGCGGCTATATTCTGCGCGCCAGCAGCCGCTGGCTGAATAACGAACTGCTGCCGAAAACCATTAACGACGTCGGTATTCGCGCCTCGCTGGTGACGCTGTTCACCAACGTCGGCTATGTGCTGCTGATTCTGATCACGCTGGCCGCGCTGGGCATCCAGTGGAATAACCTGGCCTGGATCGTCAGTGCGCTGTCGGTGGGTATCGGTTTCGGCCTGCAGGAGATTGTGAAGAACTTCATTTCCGGCCTGATTCTGCTGACCGAACGGCCGGTGAAAGTCGGAGATATGATCGGCATCGGCGGCGTGGAGGGGGACGTACGGCGCATCAACGTGCGCGCCACCGAGATCCAGCTCAGCGACCGTTCCACCATGATCGTGCCGAACTCGCAGCTGATTTCGCAGAACGTGCGTAACGCCACCATGGGCAACGCGCAGGGGGTAGTGACCATCGCGCTGACCTTCCCGACCGAGATCGACCCCGAGCAGGTGCGCAACCTGCTGCTGACCGCCTACCAGGAATATGAGGCGATTCAGGAGTCGCCGGTGCCTTATGTGCGCTTCAGCCAGCTCGGCCCGGAGGGCATTATCCTCAGCGTTACCGGCTATGTCGCCAGCCCGCGCATGGTCGGCGCCACCAAAAGCGAGCTGCTGTTCAATATCCTCAAGCTGTTGCGTCAGGAGCAGGTGCATCTCTCCAGTCCGCAGGAGGTGGTGGTCATGAGGCAGCGCCAGCAGCAGCTGACGGAGGATGAGGAGGAACAACGCTCCTGATCTCTGCGCCGGCCCCGCCACAGGGCCGGCGTTTTGTCACGCCTCACTACGCATAATCGTCCTCAGCCGGATCAGGTCGTTCACCTCATCGGCAAACTGAATCAGCGTACATCCCACCAAAAATTTATCCTTTCCCTGCCGTTTTTTCGGCTGCTCTTTAAAGATACCCACCGCGCGCAGCGTAAAATCCCCGGTGATCTGATGTTCCATTATCTGGGCTATCACGCTGCCGCTCATGCCGGCCAGCGAAGAGAGCGAGGTACGGCTACTCGCCTGTTCATAGGTAAAGCCGCTTTTTTTTGCCTTCGGGTCGAAGGCAAAATAGATGTCCTCGCTGTCCGTGTCGTAACTGAAATGGTGGAAGGTGAGGTTTTGCAGGTATAGCCCGTCATTGTTGCGATCCACGTGCAGCCGGTTTCGGTTGGATGGGTAGCCCATAATGACGAATGAGGAGGTTTTACTCAGCAGCGCCCGCTCCTCGCCGCGAAACAGCGTATAGCCGCGCTCGGCGGCCAGCATCTCTTGACTGAAGGGAATCACCGCATAGTCCTGCTGCTCGTTATGGTAGTACTCCAGGTTGCGGAAGCGGAATTTCTCACCGTTGATCGAAAAGAAAGGGGTATCGCCCTGGAGCAGTTCGTTGACCACGTGCGACGCGGTGAAGATGCAGGGTTGAACACCGCCGAGCATATATAAAAAACCGCTGCCGATAAGCTGCGCCTCCTTGACGCTGTGCGCTTTTCTGACAAAAAAAGAAACCAGCGCTTTTTGCCACTTTTCCGACAGCCGGGTGGTGGCGTTTTGCTGAATCCATGACGGCGCCAGCGTAGTAACCGGCAGGTGTGGATAAAAATCCACGGATGAATAGCGCATGCTGACTTGCTCCTCTGCTTGCTGCACACCGGACATAGAAAGAATCTATATCCCCGTGGGTTAAATCAATTTCCCTTCCTCTTACGCCCGCTCTATGCTGAAAGGGTATCGCCATGCTTTCGGAGGGAGACTTATGACGCTTTGCAATCTGGCCGACGTACTGCTGACGGCCTTCGGCGGTGCGCAGAATGTGGATCGCCTGCGCTACTGCGCCAGCCGTATCCGCGTTTCGCTCAAAGAAGATGGCAGGCTGAACCGGGACGGCATCGCCGGGCTGGAGGGCATCAAGGCCCTGCTGGAAGTGCCGGACACACAGGGCGGCGTTGAGTACCAACTGGTAGTCGGCCCCGGCAACGCCAGGCCGTTGTATCAGGCGCTGAGCGAATCCGCCGGCCGCGACTACTGAAGCTGCGGCCCCAGCCGTTCGATATGCTGGCGCATCAGCGCCAGCATCTGCTGAACCTGCGGCGCGTCCGCCTTTTCCCGTATCAGATACATGCCCACGGTGCACACATTGTGGGATTCCATATTCAGCGGCGCAATGCCGTAGCGGGCAAAGTAGCCGGCCATACAGCGGGGATAGGTCAGCATTACCGCGTCAGAATCATTTACCATATCAATCGCTGACATCATTGAGTTGGTGGACCAGATCACCCGCTCCGCCAGATGCTGGCGGTTGCGCGTCAGCTTCTTCTGCTGCATATCCGCCACCATATGCTGATAGCGGGTTTCATCCGGCGTCAGCTCCACGCAGGGGTAATCCAGCAGGTCGTCCGGCCGCACGGCGTGCCCCTGTAGCGGATGATCCTGACGGGCGAACAGCGTGTCGGCGGTGGCGAACAGCGGCAGAAAGGTAATACCGGCCTTCGGGTTCAGCCCCTGAATTTCATGGCCGATAAACAGGTCGATATCACCGCCTAACAGCAGATCCATCAGCCGCAGGTGGTTGCCCAGGTCAATATGGATATTGACCGTCGCGTGCTGCTCGCGGTAACGGTTAAAGCAGTCGCGCACGAACATATACCACCAGGCGTGGCCGCTGCCCATACGCAGGCTCTGCGCC
Organism: Serratia rhizosphaerae; assembly: GCF_009817885.1. Lineage (NCBI taxonomy): Bacteria > Pseudomonadati > Pseudomonadota > Gammaproteobacteria > Enterobacterales > Yersiniaceae > Serratia > Serratia rhizosphaerae. The sequence continues at coordinate 4,725,393 of NZ_CP041764.1, read as the reverse complement.
TGACGCGCCTTGATCGCCGCCATCTTCAGCAGCGTATTATCATAGATACGCTGCATCATCTGCGCCTGCTCCAGCAGCAGCTCGCCATACTGGGTGGTGGTCACGCCGCTGGAGGTGCGCTCCAGCAGCTGCACGCCCAGATTTTCTTCCAGTTTCTTCATGTTATGCGTCAGCGTCGGCTGGCTGAGGCAGAGTTTGTTTGCTGCATGACTCACATTTTTAAACATGGCGACTTCGATAAACTGGCGCAGAATTTTGTCCACGATCATGTTTTCCGCTGTTGATATAGAAGATTTCTATATCGTAGGTGCGAAAAACAATTTCCGCCAATGACGCCCAGCCGATAGCGTGCACTTATGCCGATTGATTCCGCACAGGGGACGCCATGAGAAAACTGTTGTTAAACCTGACCGCCTGCTCATTGGCGTTGCTGCCGGCGCTGGCGCAGGCCGATACGCTGAGGATGGAGTGCTCGCCCAGCAAAGAAGGACGTGAGTTTTGCCATTACGTCAAACAGCGTTTTGAAGCCCAGACCGGGCACACCCTGACCTTTATCGATTTACCCCGCGCCTCTGACGAGAAGCTGTCGCTGTTTCAGCAGTTGTTTGCCGCCAGAGACGCCAACGCCATCGATCTGTTCCAGGCCGACACGGTGTGGATCGGCGTGCTCAATAAACATCTGCTCGATCTCACGCCATACGTCGGCGATATGCAACAGGACTTCTTTCCCGCCGCCTGGCGCAACGACATGGTGAACGGCCGCGTTAAGGCGATTCCCGCCTATATGGACACCGGCGCGCTCTACTACCGCAAAGACCTGCTGGAGAAGTACGGCGAACAGCCGCCGAAAACCTGGGCCGAGCTGACGCGTATCGCCGCGCGCATTCAGCAGGCGGAGCGTGAGAACGGGCATAAAGGCCTCTGGGGTCTGGTGTTTCAGGGCAAATCTTATGAAGGGCTGACCTGCAACGCGCTGGAGTGGGTGGCGTCGCAGGGCGGCGGCACCTTTATCGACGCCGACGGCAACATCACCATCAACAATCCGCGCGCGGCGCGGGCGCTGGAGATGGCCGCCGGCTGGGTCGGCACCATCGCGCCGCCCGGCGTGCTGGGCTATATGGAGGAAGAGGGGCGCGCGCTGTTTCAGAACGGTGATGCGGTGTTTATGCGCAACTGGCTGTACGCCTATGTGCTGACGCAGGATAAAAGCAGCGCGATACGCGGCAAAGTGGGCGTGATGCCGGTGCCGGGCGGCGTCGACGGCCAGTCGGTCAGCACCCTGGGCGGCTGGCAATGGGCGATCAGCAGCTACACCAAAAATCCGCAGGCGGCGGTGGCGCTGCTGAAAATCGTCAGCGATGCCGAATCGCAGAAAAAAGCGCAGGCGCTGCTGGGCTGGGCGCCGTCACGCCAGGCGCTGTATCAGGATCCGCAGGTGCTGGCGCAGGCGCCGTATCTGGCAACCTTCAGCGGCATTCTGGCCAAGGCCACGCCGCGGCCGGCAACCCAGACGCAACGCAAATACGCCCAGGTCTCCAAGGCGATTTACAACACCTCATTCAACGTATTGCGTCGCGATAGCGATGGCGCCGATGCCGTGCAGACGCTGCAGGCGCGTCTGGAACGCATTCGCGCCCGGGGATGGCGCTAAGCGCCGCCGATTAACCATCAGGAGCCTTATGCCATGAAACGCGATACGCAACCTTTGTCTCTGACGGTGGCCCATCCTCCGCTGGAAAAGCGCGCGCAAACGCGCCGTAAACTGAATTATCAGCAAAAACGCAGCCGCATCGCCTGGCTGCTGGTCGCGCCCGCCTTGCTGTTACTGTTGGCGGTCGCCGGCTGGCCGCTGCTGCGCACGCTGTTTTACAGCTTTACCGACGCCATGCTGGATATGCCGGGCGAATGGCGCTTTGTCGGTTTCGCCAACTATCTCGATCTGGCTGACGAACGCAGCTACGGCGTGCTGGCGGACCCGCTGTGGTGGCAGGCGGTGGGCAATACGCTGCGCTTCAGTCTGTTGTCGGTGTCGCTGGAGCTGCTGTTCGGCATGCTGCTGGCGCTGTTGATGAATCAGAAATTCCGTGGGCAGGGATTGGTGCGCACCGCCATTCTGGTGCCGTGGGCCATTCCGACCATCGTTTCCGCCAAAATGTGGGGCTGGATGTTCCACGACCAGTACGGCGTGGTGAACGACCTGCTGCTGAAAATCGGTCTGATCGATACGCCGCTGGCCTGGGTGGCCGAGCCGGGGCTGTCGATGTGGGCGGTGGTAATCGCCGACGTGTGGAAAACCACGCCGTTTATGGCGCTGATGCTGCTGGCGGCGCTGCAGCTGATTCCCGGCGATCTGTATGAGGCGGCGCGGGTGGACGGCGCCAACGCCTGGCAGCGCTTCCGCCGCATTACGCTGCCGCTGATTATGCCGGCGATGATCGTGGCGCTGATCTTCCGGGTAATGGATGCGCTGCGGGTATTTGACCTGATCTACGTGCTGACCTCCAACAGCGAGGCCACGGTATCGGTCTCCGGCTATGCCCGCGACCAGATGGTCAGCTACCAGGAGATGGGTGCCGGTTCGGCCGCTTCGGTACTGGTCTTTATGATGGTGGCCGGCATCGCCGCCTGCTTCCTGACGCTGTCCCGTCTGAACGATAAGGAGAAACGCGCATGAAACTGACGCGGCAACAACAGCAGTTCGGCCATCGCGCGATGATCTACGCCGGTGCGGCGCTGGCCAGCGTGATCTGCCTGTTTCCTTTCTACTATGCGCTGATTACCTCGCTGCGCGGCGGGCAGGATCTGTTCCGCGTCGCCTATCTGCCGGACGCCTGGCACTGGGGCAACTATGTCACCGCGCTGATGGAGAACGGCATCGCCCGCAGCCTGTTGAATTCGATACTGGTGGCCGGCGTCACGGTGGGGCTGTGCCTGCTGGTGTCGATCACCGCGGCGTTCGCGCTGGCGCGTATCTCGTTCCGCGGGCGCAAGTATCTGCTGTTCACCATTTTATGCGTGTCGATGTTCCCGCAGGTGGCGGTGCTGTCAGGCATGTTTGAGCTGGTGCGTTTTCTCGGACTGTATGACTCGCTGGGGGCGCTGGTACTGTCCTACGCCACCTTTTCGCTGCCGTTCACCGTCTGGGTGCTGACCACCTTTATGAAATCCATCCCGCTGGAGCTGGAGGAGGCGGCGATCGTCGACGGCGCCGGCACCTGGACCATTATCAGCCGCATTTTCGCGCCGATTATGGGGCCGTCGCTGGTGACCACCGGGCTGCTGGCGTTTATCGGCGCCTGGAATGAATTTATGTTCGCGCTGACGTTTGTCATCTCCAGCGGCAAACGCACCGTGCCGGTGGCTATCGGCATGCTGCAGGGCGCCTCGCAGTTTGAACTGCCGTGGGGGGCGATTATGGCCGCCTCGGTGATTGTCACGCTGCCGATCGTGGTGCTGGTGCTGATCTTCCAGCGTCGCATCGTCAGCGGCTTAACGAACGGTGCCGTAAAAGGCTGATATATCGACTAACCCTGAGGTAAGAGGAAAAAGCAATGGCGACAAAAATCGTATTGGTAGGTGCCGGCAGCGCACAGTTCGGCTTCGGCACGCTGGGGGATATCTTCCAGAGCAAGACGCTGTACGGCAGTGAGATTGTGCTACACGACATCAACCCCGCCTCGCTGGCGGTAACTGAAAAGACCGCGCGCGACTTCCTGGCGGCGCAGGATCTGCCGTTCAGCGTCAGCGCCACCACCGACCGCAAAAGCGCGCTGCAGGGCGCCGAGTTCGTGATTATCTCCATCGAAGTCGGCGACCGCTTCGCCCTGTGGGATCAGGACTGGCAGATCCCGCAGCAGTACGGCATCCAGCAGGTTTACGGTGAAAACGGCGGGCCGGGCGGGTTGTTCCATTCGCTGCGCATTATCCCGCCGATCCTCGATATCTGCGCCGACGTTGCCGACATCTGCCCGGATGCCTGGGTGTTTAACTACTCCAACCCCATGAGCCGCATCTGCACCACGGTGCAGCGTAAGTTCCCCGAACTGAATTTTGTCGGCATGTGCCACGAAATCGCCTCGCTGGAGCGCTATCTGCCGGAAATGCTCGGCACGCCGTTCAGCAACCTGCAGCTGCGCGCCGCCGGCCTGAACCACTTCAGCGTACTGCTGGAGGCCAGCTACAAAGACAGCGGCCGCGACGCCTATCCGGACGTGCGCGCCAAGGCGCCGGGCTATTTTGAGCGCCTGCCGGGCTACAGCGATATTCTGGCCTACACCCGCCAGCACGGCAAACTGGTGGAGACGGAAGGCAGCACCGAACGCGACGCGCTCGGCGGCAAGGACAGCCTCTACCCGTGGGCGGACCGCACGCTGTTCAAAGAGGTGCTGGAGAAGTTCCACCACCTGCCGATCACCGGCGACAGCCACTTCGGCGAGTATATCCGCTGGGCCTACGAGGTGAGCGACCATCGCGGCATTCTCGATTTCTACACCTTCTACCGCAACTATCTCGGCCACGTCGAACCGCGCATTGAACTGAAGCTGAAAGAGCGCGTGGTGCCGATTATGGAAGGCATGCTGACCGACGCCGGTTATGAAGAGGCGGCGGTAAATATTCCCAACCGCGGCTTTATCAAACAGCTGCCGGCGTTTATCGCGGTGGAGGTGCCGGCGATCGTCGACAAGAAGGGCATTCACGGCATTAAGGTGGAGATGCCGGCCGGTATCGGCGGGCTGCTCAGCAACCAGATTGCGGTGCACGACCTGACCGCCGAGGCGGTGATCAACGGTTCGCGCGATCTGGTGATCCAGGCGCTGCTGGTGGATTCGGTGAACGATAAGTGCCGCGCCATCCCGGAGCTGGTGGATCTGATGATCGCCCGCCAGAGCCCGTGGCTGGACTATCTGAAGTAAGCCGCAGCGGCGGGGCGCATGGACGCTCCGCCGCTCTTGATGTCGCAAACAGGAGGCCCTATGGCGCAACTCACGCTGGAAAAACTGCAAAAACGCTACGGCAGCCACGCCGAGGTGATTAAATCGCTGGATCTGCAGATCAACAGCGGCGAATTCGTGGTGATCGTCGGCCCGTCCGGCTGCGGCAAATCGACCCTGCTGCGGATGATCGCCGGGCTGGAGGCGATCAGCGGTGGCGGTATGTATATCGACGGCAACTACGTCAACGACGACTCGCCGGCCGAACGCGGCATCGGCATGGTTTTCCAGTCTTACGCGCTCTATCCGCATATGACGGTGTACCAGAATATGGCCTTTGCGCTGGAGCTGGCGAAGGTCGGCAAAAGCGAAATCGACCGCCGGGTGCGCGACAGCGCGCGCGTGCTGCAGCTGGAGCCGTTGCTCGACCGCAAGCCGAAAGACCTGTCCGGCGGCCAGCGCCAGCGGGTGGCGATCGGCCGCGCCATCGTGCGCGAACCCAAACTGTTTCTGTTCGACGAACCGCTGTCCAACCTCGACGCCTCGCTGCGCGTACAGATGCGGATGGAGGTGGCCGCGCTGCATAAGCGCCTCGGCGCCACCATTATTTACGTTACCCACGATCAGGTGGAGGCAATGACGCTGGCCGACCGCATCGTGGTGCTGAACAAAGGGCATATCGAGCAGGTCGGCACGCCGCTGGAGTTGTATGACCATCCCGCCAATGAGTTTGTCGCGCAGTTTATCGGCTCGCCGAAAATGAACCTGATCCCGGCGGTGCTCAAGCGCGCCGGCGAACGGCAGAGCGTGGTGGAGCTGGATAACGGCAAGCAGCTGGTGCTGCCGGTGGCGACGCCGCAGGCGGCGGAAGGGCAAAGCGTCAACCTCGGCATCCGCCCGGAGCATATTCAGGGCGGCCGGCTGGAGGAGTGCGAATATCAGGGGGAGGTGATGTTTGTCGAACATATGGGCAACGAGACCTACCTCTACCTGGACAACGGCAACGCCGGCGAACCCTGGGTGCTGCGTAATCCGCAGCGTTCGCCGATTACGGCGGGCGAGACCGTCGGCGTACGGCTGCCGGTGGAGTGCTGTTATCTGTTTGACCATTACGGCCGGGCGTTCCCGCGCCAGCTGTCGTCCGAACAGGCGCACTAACCGAAGGAGCAGGCATGAAACAACGGTGGTGGAAAGAGGCGGTGCTGCAGTTGGCCAATGATGCCAGCTTGACATTGTCACATATTTTGCATCCTTACGAAGCGCGGGTTTACCTGTTGGAATGATAGCGCCGCCAGACTTTTTACAAGGATAGGTTTTGGTTCGGATATCATCACGAAACGCCCATGGCTTCACATCAGTGATGCAGAGTTCCTCGCTGTTACCTGATGGTCAAACTGACTGCAGCGGGGCGGCCTGATCGATCTGGTCGGGCACTACGTCGGCTTAGAGCACATCTATTGAGCCGAAATAGCCGCCATCATGCATTCTTCTAAGTCCGCAAAAACACCGCCTTCGCAGACTCTAGCGCAAGGTGGCACTGTATCGCCGATGCTTAACGAGCGAAAAAAAACAATAACGAGCATCACTCAGGACAAAAATCAACAAAATGCGAGATATTGATCACGATTTTTGTCAGTTGTTAACGACATGTGACCAAATCATGCGTATGAATAATAATCAAACGAAAAAAAAACAACATTCTCACGCCAACATACGTTCGGCAAGTACAGGAAAATACGTGGAGATGTACAAAATTATATAATTAAATCAATCAATTTTCCTCATTTGATAAGATACCGGAGGGTTTCATGTTGTAGATATCCAATCCTGATACAGACATTTTGCTTGCTGGCTTACACCGGCGGTTAAAGGCATTTTGCAGGTTGCCATATACGAGTCTATTTCCTTCGGTGGCGATTCGAGAGTGGGACGTAAGGTTGTTATTAGGGAGGCGCCTTCTACGTGTTACTGTACGCAGAATCTTGCTGGTGGGAATATAAAAACCAGCGTTATTCTTTAATCAATCATTTAGTTTATAGGCACTTTTATGTTAAGACTAAAATTATGTTGATGTTGAAATAGAGCATCAGTACAGAGTTTCATCACCATTGCAAAATGGTGATGAAACCAAAATCGCTGTCACGACTAGACGATGTCTAGGGATTTTAACTTCATTAACACATTTATTTTTATAAAAAATAATGTCTCACCTAAATAATTACACTTAAGGATAGACTAACGATGACAGAATTATTAGCACACCGAGGAACCACCAAGAATAGTGATGGGGAAAGAGTCAACGAACATACCCTTGCCGCATACAGTGCCTCCATTGACTTTGGCGCCGACTATGTGGAACCCGATCTCTATGTGACAAAAGATGGCGTTTTGGTATCTTGCCATGATGACATTGGCTTTTCAAAAATGACCTATGAAGAGGCGTTAAAAAAAGATCCTGAACTGGCAAAGTTTGAAGATATTGTTGATATGGTTAAGGAGAGGAGCATTGAGACGGGTCGGAAAATAGGCATCAGCTACGAGATAAAAGAAGCTCATACAAAAGCGCTGACAAAACAGGCGGCAAGCCAGTCCATTGATACGCTGGTGGCTAAGGATTTTACCGACCCTGATAAAGTCATCATCAACAGTTTTGAAAACTATGCGTTGAGATATCTTCATGATGAGGTTTTTGTAAAATATCCGGATTCGTTCAGTTCCGCAGAGTTGCCGCTCATAGAGCTTGTTCATACAGTCTCGGTCAAAGCAGCCTTGGCTTACATATGGGATAAAATTCCTTTTGTTTCTACAGCGTACGCGTATAGTGACATTATTAACAAAAAAGGAAATGAATATATTGATGGTTATGCTTTACCTAAAGCGTTTGGCGTAGAACGGCTAACAAAATTAGCGGATGCTCTTCATGAAAACAACAAGGAACTACATATATTTACTGCAGAGGAAGATATAACGGATGAAAAATACGAAGATCTTTTAAATACCAATGCCGATGCTATTTATGCCGACAATACAGAAACGGCAAGAAAGGCGTTTGATAAACACAACGGTATGTTGGATGTTATTCATGCGAGTAAAGAGAGTGACAATGTCGACGTAGAGACTCTGACAAAGGTTTACGCTATGCAAGGTGACGATACCATTCATGTTAGTGGTGATAAGAATAAGGTGTATGGTGATGGTGGCGACGATATGATTATTAGTCACGGCTCAAATAACTTACTAAATGGCGGTGGGGGTGATGACTTTATATATTCATCTGGGTCGGAAAACACTATTTACGCTGGAGCCGGAAACAATGTCATTTATTTTGGAAATGATGATATTATGACCTATGACCAGGAAGCTCATGGAAATAATCTTGTGGTGGGGGATGGGGAAATCAACATTGAAGGGTATAATGCTGATGACGTGTCATTCATCAACCAAGAAGGTAATTTGATCATTCAGTTTGATGATGGTGGGAGTATTATCATTCAAGATGGGGTAGATTCAAATGGAGAGTTGGAAAATAAAATAACAATAGACGACAACCCCATAGATATTGATGCCGTGCTTACAACGGGGGGAGCTATTAGCCCGGCAGATGTTGCTCAGTTATTTAAAATAGAGGTCAATGGAGTGAAAGCATTGGACGCTGAACATATTCAATAAAGCCAGGTGCAGTAAATTTCATGGTTAGAAGTATCTCTAGTTATGAATATAGCCAATCCTATTAAGTTTACTGCATGATAAAATAATTATAAGATTAATAATGATAAGGTGTGAAAAATGAAACCACTTTACTGGATTGTTATTTTTTTTAGTATTACTTCAATGACAGCGAAAGCAACGAATGAACAGTGTAGTCATGCCGGCAGCAAATATGTGTTGAAAAAAACGTTTACGGTTAATGGCCGGCAAGGTATTACTACAGATGGTGATTATTATTTCGTCTCCGGAACAAAGTCAATAGAAAAATATGATAAAGAAGGAAATATGGTTCTGGCCAATGACAAACCATTTTCTTCTCAAGGAGGGGGATTGAATCATTTTGGCGATTTATCCTCAAGCGGTGGCTTGCTGTATCTGGGGGCCGAACTCTTCGAGGACGGGAAAGCTCGTAATCTAAACATATCGGTCTATGATGCCGACAGCTTGAAGTTTATAAAAAATATCCCGTTGGATGCTGCATCGGCTCAGAATGAAATATCCGCCGTGTCCGTTGATAAAGACAGTAAAACGTTTTGGGCTTCGTCATGGGGCGATGATGAGAGCAGTGGTTATGTTTATCAGTATTCGATGGATGATGGGCATTTCATTCAACGACTTAAACTACTGCCTAAATTGAAATTTATTCAAGGGATTGATTATGTTGATGGGAATCTTTTCATTACCACAGATGATGGACTCGCGGATAAAAAAGAATCTGATAGCTTATACAAAGTGAATATAAAACAAGCATTGAGTCAATCGGGTGAAAATTCCGAATTGCAGTATAAGTTTACTGATTTTGCAGACTTCGGAGAAATAGAAGGGGTTAACGTACTCAACGGTGAGTTGTTGGTATTGAATAACCGAGGCATGCAGATAGAGAAGGGCATCCCTAAGAATCCTTATCCAGGTTATAAAAAAGAAATCAGCGAGATTTATATTTATGATGTCAAGCTAGGATGTGTTATAAAATAAAGATTTCTTGTTTATCACATTCCGCGCGTTTTAGTACCCTTTGAAACGCGCGGGGTATTTTATTGCTGTTATGGTTTCCGAAAATTACGGATACTGCCGTTGCTATTTAGCGAAATACAGTCCCAGGTTATACATATTTTCTCGTCGTTTACATAGGGAGTTATGTAACTCAGTATAATGTCTGAGATAAATCTGCACGCCCAGGAACAGGTGAGATAGCGGTTCGCCTATAAATGGCCGAAAACCCATCGGAACACCGCATCATCCAAGCCGGTTTACTCTGCAGCGAGGAGAGGGCTACAATACGCAATGCATGTATGGATAAACAGGTATTAATTATGACGCTGACCCTGGATGGCGAAAAGATTGACCGCAACCGCTTTACCGGTGCAAAAGTTGAAAATGCGACCTTTCACAACTGTGACTTTTCGGGGGCGGACCTGACCGGCAGCGAGTTTATCGGCTGCACGTTTTACGACCGCGACAGCCGGTTAGGGTGCCGCTTCAGCCGGGCGCAGCTGAAGGACGCCAGCTTCAAAAGCTGTGATTTATCCATGACGGACTTCAGAAACGTCAGCGCGCTGAGCATTGAAATCCGTGAATGCCGAGCGCAGGGCGCAGACTTTCGCGGCGCCAGCTTTATGAACATGATCACCTCACGCAGCTGGTTTTGCAGCGCCTACATCACCAAGAGCAACCTGAGTTACGCCAACTTTTCAAAAGTGGTGCTGGAGAAGTGCGAACTGTGGGAAAATCGCTGGAACGGCGCTCAGATTCTGGGGGCAAATTTCAGCGGCTCCGACCTTTCCGGCGGCGAGTTTGCTTCGTTCGACTGGCGCGCCGCCGATTTTACCCACTGCGACCTGACCAATTCGGAACTGGGCGAGCTGGACGTGCGCAACGTTGATCTGCAAGGGGTCAAACTGGACAGCGAGCAGGCGTCGCAGCTGATGGAGCGCTTAGGTATCCTGGTTATCGGCTAGCGTTGCTGTCCGGCAATGCACACGGCGTCAGGACTCATCCATCAGAATACAGGCGTCGCCGTCGCCGCTTTGCTGGTAACGGGCGTACAGCGCGGCCACGTCAATATGGGCGAACTCTTCCGTCAGCGCATCCAGCAGGCTACGGATGGCGGGCATCAGACCGCGCCGCGACGGAAACAGAGCGTTTACCTCCGCCGGCTTCGGCTGCCAGGCCGGCAGCACCGTGCGCAGTTTGCCGCGTTTGAGATCCTTGTACACCACAAAGGTCGGCAGTTGCACCACGCCGCGGCCTTCCAGCGCCGCCCGGCGCAGGGTGATCATATCGTCGGTCACCAGATTAGGGCTGTGGCGGATACGACGTTCCGCACCGTCGGGGCCGTGCAGTTGCCATTCGTGCGACTGATAGGCGGTGGAGACCGACAGGCTGGGATAGCGGTCGAGCGCCGCCGGATCGCCGATCGTACCGTATGTTTCCAGCAGTTGCGGGCTGGCGACCAGCTGGTAGGTGCAGGGCGACAGCCGTTTGCTCGCCAACCCGCTGTCGGGCAGCGGCGGCACGTCGATACGCAGCGCCAGGTCAAAGCCCTCCCGCAGAATATCCACCTGGCGATTGGTGCTCTCCAGATAAATCTCGACGTTCGGATAGCGTTTCATATAGCGCGCCAGCATGCCGGTCACCAGGAAGTTCAGCAACGCCGTCGGGCAGGCGATGCGGATGCCGCCTTTCGGTTCGGTCTGGCTCTGGTGCACGATGGCCTGCGCAGCCTCCGCCGCCGCAGTCAACTCCATACAGTGGCGGTAGTAGGCGTGCCCCAGTTCGGTGACGGAAAACTGCCGGGTGGAGCGGTTAATCAGTTTGATCTCCAGCCGCTCTTCCAGCGCATTGATACGTCTGCTTAACCGTGATTTGGGAATGCCCAACGCGCGCCCGGCGGCGCTGAAGCCACCGTGTTCGACCACGCGGGCAAAGTAATACATATCATCCAGGTTCTGCATCTTTACGTTCCAATATTGCAACAATGAATTCTAAAACTGGCATTTGTGGCTTGCGTGTACCAAGTTTAAGCTAAATGGTAACAGAGTTAACGTAAAACGGGATACACAGATGTCAGTTGAAGCGAACGGCACGACGCTGCCGACCAGTATGAAGCAAATCATTATCCGCGAACCCGGCGGCCCCGAGGTGTTACAGGTAGTCAGCGCCGAGCTGCCGCGCCCCGGTGCCGGTGAAGTGCTGATCCGCGTCCGGGCGGCGGGGATTAATCGCCCTGATATTATGCAGCGGCAGGGAATATACCCGATGCCTGCCGGCGTCACGCCGGTTCCCGGGCTGGAGATTGCCGGCGAGATCGTGGCATGCGGGGAAGGGGCGACGCGTTTCGCCCTTGGCGATCGCGTCTGCGCGCTGACCAACGGCGGCGGCTATGCCGAATACTGCGTGGTGCCGGAAACCCAGCTGCTGCCGATACCGCAGGGGTTCAGCATGGAGCAGGCGGCGGCGCTGCCGGAAACCTTCTTCACCGTCTGGGCCAACCTGCTGGCCGACCAGCGGGTGAAGCCGGGCGACAGCGTACTGATCCACGGCGGCACCAGCGGCATCGGCACCACCGCGCTGATGCTTTGCCGGGCGCTGGGCATTACCGCCTACGCCACCGCCGGCAGCGATGAGAAATGCGCCGCCATCGCCGAACTGGGCGGCATCGGCATCAACTACCGCCGCGATGACTTTGTTGCGGCGATAGAGAAGCTTACCGATGGCGCAGGCGTCGATGCGGTGCTGGATATTATGGGCGGCAGCTACTTTAACCAGAATATCGAGGTGCTGAAAAAGAACGGTCAGCTGATTATTATCGGCTTCCTCGGCGGCAACGAGGCGGAAAAGGCCAACCTGATGAAGCTGGTGCTGAAGCATGCACGAGTAACAGGTTCCGCCATGCGCGGCCGCAGCAAAGAGGAAAAAGCGCAGATTGCCCGCGAGCTGCAGCAGCACGTTTGGCCGCTGCTGGAAAGCGGCCAGTGCCGCCCGCCGCTGATCTACCAGACCTGGGCGCTGGACGAGGTAACGCGCGCACATCAGGAAATGGACAGCGGTAAGCATATCGGCAAAATTGTGCTGACCGTTGGTTAACGGCACAGGCAGGAAGGCACAAAAAAGCCCGCTTGGCGACCAAGCGGGCTGGTTCTTATTGACGGAATTATTTATCCAGCGCGTAGGCAATCACGTAGTCGCCGCGGTCCGGTGACTGACGTGCGCCGCCGGCGGAGATCAGGATGTACTGCTTGCCGGTTTCCGGTGAAATATAGCTCATCGGGGTGCCGCCGCTGCCGACCGGCAGACGCGCTTTCCATACCTCTTTGCCGGTTGACGAGTCAAAGGCGCGCAGGTAGTAGTCCTGCGTACCGGCGATAAACACCAGGCCGCCCTGGGTCGCCAGCGTACCGCCCAGCGTCGGCATGCCGACCGGCATCTGCGCGCGCATCTTGATGCCGAACGGGCCGGTGTCCTGCACGGTGCCGGCCGGTACCTGCCAGACCACTTTCTGGGTCTTCAGATCGATGGCGGACAGGGTGCCGAACGGCGGCTTCTGGCACGGAATGCCCAGCGGCGACATAAAGCGGTTTTTGTTCACCGCATATGGCGTGCCTTTCAGCGGCACCGCGCCCATCCCGGCATTCACCGATTCACCGCCGGTGCTGGCAGGCGCATTGGCGTCTTCCTGTTTCTGCGGAATCATCTGCACCCACAGGCCCAGACGCATATCGTTGGCGAAGATATAGTGGTTGTTCGGGTCAACCGACAGGCCGCCCCAGTTCATGCCGCCGAGCGAGCCGGGGAAGCTGAGGGATACGTCGGTATCCGGCGCGGTGAACAGGCCGTCATAACGCATCGATTTAAAGCTGATGCGGCACATCAGTTGGTCGAACGGCGTGGCGCCCCACATATCCGATTCGCTGAGCTTCTGTGCGCCAATCTGCGGCATACCGACCGAGAACGGCTGGGTGGCGGAATACTGCTCGTTCGGAATGTTGCGGGTTTTCACCGGCAGTTCTTTCACGTCGGTCAGCGGCTTGCCGGTATGGCGATCCAGCACGAAGATCTGACCGGTTTTCGCGCCAAACACCAGCGCCGGTTTGGTGCTGCCGTCCTTCATCGGGAAGTCGATCAGGCTTGGCTGCATCGGGATATCGAAGTCCCACAGATCGTTATGCACGGTCTGGTAGACCCATTTCTCTTTACCGGTGGTGGCGTCCAGCGCCAGGATGGACGCGCCGTATTTGTGGTCCAGCTTAGTGCGGTTGGCGCCCCACAGGTCCACCGACGAGCTGCCCATCGGCAGGAACACGGTGTTCATCGCCGGGTCATAGGACATCGGCGCCCAGGAGTTCGGGGTGCTGCGCACATAGTTCTGGCCCGGTTTCAACGCCGCGTTCGGATCGTCGTTGCCCGGGTCGAACGCCCAGCGCATCTCGCCGGTGATCACGTTAAAGCCGCGCAGCACGCCGCCCGGCATATCGGTCTGAACGTTATCCGCCACGCGGCCGCCCACCACCACGGTGGTGCCGGCCAGCGTCGGCGCGGAGGTCAGCTGATATTTCGGATCGGCGGCGTCGCCGAGGCCGGCTTTCAGATCGACGATGCCGTTCTGGCCGAAGTTGTGGCAGAACTCGCCGTTGTCGGCGTTAATCGCCACCAGACGCGCATCGATGGTGTTCATCAGAATACGACGCTGGCAGGTGTCGCCGGCCGCCAGCGCAACCGGCGCGGCAGGGGTGGAGCCGGGAACGCTTGGCTGCGGGATCGGCTTGTTAACGTCGAAATAGGCCAGACCGCGGCAGCGGTTCCAGACCTGAGATTTGGCGTTGATTTCACGCTTCCAAATCTCTTTACCGCTGTCTGCGTCAACCGCAATCACGTTGTTGTGCGGGGTACAGAGGAAAATGCGGTTGCCAACCTGCAGCGGCGTCTGCTGATCTTCCGCGCCGTTGCCGTCCGGGCTCAGCGGGGTATCGCCGGTGTGGAAGGTCCAAGCCACTTTCAGATCTTTAACGTTATCGCGGGTGATCTGGTCCAGCGCCACAAAACGGTCGCCGCCCGGCGTGTTGCCGTAGTTGTCCCAGTCTTTTTGCTGTTTGGCTTTATCCACCGGCACCAATGGCAGCTGCTCGCCGCTGAAGGCCACGGTCGGGTGCGGCTGGAACATCTGCACAAAGGTCACGACCATGCCGACGGCCAGCAGCGCCGACAGCAGGTAGGAGAGTTTGCCCAGCGGCGCTTTACCTTCCGCCTTGCGCAATGCCGGCCAGGTGAGAAACGCCAGCAGCATCAGGCCGGCCGGCACCATCAGGCGCGACACCAGCGGCCAGAAGTCGAAGCCGGCGTCAATCACCGACCAGATCAGGGTGCCGATAAACACCAGCAGGAACAGCACCACCGCCGACGAGCGGCGGCGGAACAGCTGGATGGCCGCCAGCAGCGTCACCACGCCGGCGATCAGAAAGTACCAACTGCCGCCCAGCGAGACCAGTTTGCCGCCGGCAATGGCGAAAAACAGCCCGGTGGCGGCGAGGACGATCCCCAATAGCGCGCACCATATTTTCATGCCCGGTCGGGCATTTGTATCAGACATATCAGTGACTCTCCCGAATCATGTTACTTATCGTTGTGTGTTAACAAAGTGTAATCGTTAGCCGGTATTGCGCCACGAACGCGGCGCATGGCGGGGCAATTAAACCGTTAAGAAGGCTTTATTGTACCATTTGATTCGTTTTTGTCGTTACAGATATGTGTTGTATAAAAAGGATTAATGTGAAGATTTAGATCGAAGGGAACAACCGGCGCTGCCCGTCAAGCAGCGCCGGCAAATCCAGCGCCGCCAGCGCGGCGGCGTCTGGCCGCTGTTCCAACAGGCTTTCACGCGTGCGCTGCAAATAGTCGCCGGCAGAGGGTTGCAGGCTCTGGGCCAGCGTCTGTTTCGCCTGCTGCAGCGCCGTATCGTTCAGCACGGCTAATTCCTGCCGCATCTGCTGTAAAAACTCGTGGGTATAGTGCTGCAACTGCGCAAGGCTGCAGCGCGGCGACTGCAGGGCAAACAGCATGCCGTCGCGATCGGCGCAGCGGTGATAGGCGCAGTGCGCCACATAGCCGATATTCAGCTCGACCCGCAGCCGCTGGAAGAAGCGGGGGGCATACAGCTGCGCCAGCAGCCGCAGCGCCAGCCGCGCCGCCGGCGAGCTATCCGACAGCGGGTAAAACAGCAGCAGTGTCCGATCGTCATCTTCGTCGCTGAGTATCACCGGCCGTGCGTCGGTGATCATTGCGGCATCCTGCGCGGCGATAATCGGTGCCGGGAAAGCGGACAACAGCCGACTCAACTGCTGATGCAGCGCCGCATCGCCGGCAAACAGCGTCGCCTGCCAACACACCGCATCGCCCGGCGGCGTCAGAACCTCCGGTAATTGCGCCGCCAGACGGCGCACGGCGATCTCGCCCTGAGTGCGCAGCTGCGTACGCTGCCAGCTGAGTGCCGCCTCCTGTTTAAGAGCATCGTCAAGGGAGGTCAGGCGCTGATTGATCTGACTGAGCGCCCGACCCAGCAGCGGGGCGTCGCCGGACAGCTGCAGCGTCCAGACGCCGTGGCTCTGCGTCACGCCGAGATAGCCGCCCTGATGCGCCGTTTCTGCCGCCAGCGTGCGTAGCGCCGAGGTCAGTAAACTGGCCTGCGCCGACGCCAGCGGCGTTGCCGGCGCGGGGCGCAGCAGCAATACCGGCGGATGATCGCCGTCAGAATGCCATGCCAGCGGCGCCCGTTCCCGTTCAGCGGGCAGCATCAACGGCAGCGGCGGGGCGTCGCTGTGCGGATAAAAGCGATAGCGCGGCGCAATGCGCGCGCTGTGGGCGGCGACAAAGGGGGCCAGCGCCAGCGGTAACCCTTGCAGTATACGCGGCGTTGCCGTTCCCTCCGGGGTCACCAACAGACGACGCAGATTGCCCGCCGTCAGTGCGGCCAGGCAGGCCGTCCACGGTGCATCTTCAGTCGCCGGCGGCAGGCCGAACGCCCGCGCCCGCAGCTGATCCAGCGGCGGCAAGCGCATAAAGTCCTGATTGCCACGCCGCATGTAGTGCTCGCGCTGTGCTGCGCTGAGCGACGGCAGCTGCCGCAGCCAGTTCAGCAGGGCGCTTTCAATCCTTGCGGCTTCCGCCGCGCTGCCCCGGTTGACGCTAAAGATAAACGTCAGCAGCGCGCGTCCTTCGGCGCAGGGCGTATGCTGCAGCCGGACGCCGTCGCAGCAGGCTTCACGGCGCAGCAGCGCCATCAGGCTGCCGGGCGCTTCGTCCTGCAGCAGCGCATCCAGCAGGCGCAGTCCGTCACGGGCGGCGGCGTCCGGCTGGTTAAGCGCAAAGGTTAAGCGTAGCTGCGGCAGTCCCGGCAGACACAGCCGGCGATCGGCTTGCGGGATCAGCCGCGGCGGCTCCGCCTGTAGGACCACGTCGCCGCCGGGGAGCGTCGCCGTCAGCCGCTCGGCCAGCTGTCGCAAAGTGTCGAGCGGCAGCGGCGCCTGCAGCCACAGCGTCATGTTGGCAGCGTGGTAATGGCGACGATGGAAATCGCACAGGGCGGCGCGTAACGCCGGCATATCCTCGCCAAACGCCTGACGGTTGCCGATGGTGAAGCGTCGCATGGCGGCGATGCCGTCAAACGCCTGCTGCTGCGCGGCCTCGCACAGCGTATCCGCGTCTTTGCACAACAGACGGTATTCGGCCTCGATCACCTCAACCTCCTGCGCCAGCGCCGGCAGGGCCAGCAGCGGGGCGGCCAGCATGTCGATCAGCCGCGCCAAACCGTCGGCGAAGCGTTCGCCGTCGATTTCAAAAAAGAAGTGGGTTTGCGTTTCGCGGGTGGTGGCGTTGAGGCGGCCGCCGTGGGCGGGCACCCAGTTCATCAGGCGCTGATCGTCGTCAAAGGCGCGACTGCCGCGAAACAGCATATGTTCCAGCAGATGCGCCAGCCCCGGCCAGGCCGACGGTTCGTGGTGGCTGCCGGCGTCAATCTGCATCAACGCCGCCGCGCGCGGGGCAGCCGCATCGGCCAGCAGTTTCAGCTGCAGGCCGCTCGCGAGCCGCAGCGTAACCGGGGGCTGGGGCATGGTTAGGCCTGACCTTTGAAGATCAGCTGGGAGTTGGCGCGGTTGCGGAAGCGCAGCTGATCGATGCCGATCTGCGTCTGGTTCGCCGCCTCGCGTGCCGCCAGGATGGTGCCGTGGTGCGCTGATTTCGAACACACCGGGTCAGCATTGCTGGCGTCGCCGGTCAGCATAAACGCCTGGCAGCGGCAGCCGCCGTAATCCTGCTCTTTTTCCGGGCAGGAGCGGCATGGCTCCGGCATCCAGTCATAGCCGCGATAGCGGTTAAAGCCGAATGATTCGTACCAGATGTGCTCCAGGCTGTGCTCCAGCACCGACGGGAATTTCACCGGCAGTTGACGGGCGCTGTGACAGGGTAACGCCATGCCTTCCGGCGTCACGCTGAGGAAAATCGCGCCCCAGCCGCCCATGCAGCCTTTCGGCCGTTCTTCGTAGTAGTCCGGCGTGACGAACAGCAGGTTGGCCAGGTTGCCGCTGTCGGCCATTTTTTCACGATAGCGCTGCACCACCTGTTCTGCATCGGCAATCTGCTCGCGGGTCGGCAGCAGGCCTTCGCGGTTCAATTGCGCCCAGCCGTAAAACTGACAGGTCGCCAGCTCCACGTCGTCGGCCTCCAGCTGAATCGCCAGCTCGATAATACGGTCGATCTGGTCGATGTTATGCCGGTGCAGCACAAAGTTCAGCACCATCGGGTAGCCCAGCGCCTTGACCGCTTTTGCCATCGCCAGCTTTTGCTGGAAGGCTTTCGGGTTACCGGCCAGCGCCGCGTTCAGCGTTTCATCGCTGGCCTGGAAGCTGATCTGGATATGGTCCAGACCGGCGTCGGCGAAAGTCTGCAGCTTTTTCTCCGTCAGCCCGATGCCTGAGGTGATCAGGTTGGTATAGAATCCCAGATCGCGCGCGGCGGCAATCAGCTCCGGCAAATCTTTGCGCACCAGCGGCTCGCCGCCGGAAAAGCCCAGTTGCACGCTGCCCATCGCCCGCGCCTGCCGGAACACCTCAATCCACTGTTCGGTGGTCAGTTCCTGCTCCTGCGCGGCGAAGTCGAGCGGGTTGGAGCAGTAGGGACACTGCAGCGGGCAGCGGTAGGTCAGCTCCGCCAGCAGCCACAGCGGCGGGTTAACCGACGGTTTTACAGCATTCTCAGTCACGGAAAATTACCCATTTTTGCTCGTAGGCGCTCTGGAAAAACTCCAGCACGTCCTGCGCCAGCCCGTCGGCACCGGGAAAGCGCGCGTTCAGCTGGTCTATGATGCCTTGCAGCGTCGATTTGCCGTCCACCAGTTGCAAAATGGCGGCGGCGCTGTCGTTCAGTTTGGCCATGCCCTCAGGGTACAGAATCACATGGCTCTGCTGCACCTCTTCCCACTGCAGGCGGTAGCCGCGGCGGAACATCGGGGTTTGTTCTGGATTCAGGGTCATTACACCAGCCTCTGGGTATGCCACGCCCGCGCATCGGTCACGGTGTGGTACGGCGCTCGGTTCAGGGTATAGGCCATGGTCATGGCGTCCAGCATGCTCCACAGAATATCCAGTTTAAACTGTAGGATCTCCAGCATACGCTGCTGCTTCTCTACGCTGTCGCAATACTCCAGCGCCAGTGCCAGGCCGTGCTCTACGTCGCGGTTGGCCTGGCCGAGGCGGCTGCGGAAGTAGTCATAGCCTTCGGCCTCAATCCACTGATAGTGCTGCGGCCAGGTGTCAAGGCGCGCCTGATGGATCTGCGGTGCGAACAGTTCGGTCAGCGAGCTGCAGGCCGCTTCCTGCCAGCAGGCGCGGCGGGCGAAATTGACATAGGCGTCGACGGCGAAGCGCACGCCCGGCAGCACCAGCTCTTCAGACAGCAGAGTCTCGCGCTGCAGGCCCACCGCTTCACCCAGCCGCAGCCAGGCTTCGATACCGCCTTCGCCGCCGCCGTAGCCGTCGTGGTCGAGAATACGCTGCACCCACTTGCGGCGCACGTCCGGCTGCGGGCAGTTGGCCATAATCGCCGCGTCCTTGATCGGGATGCTGGTCTGGTAATAGAAACGGTTGGCGACCCAGCCCTGGATCTGCTCGCGCGTCGCCTCGCCGTTGTGCATGGCGATATGGTACGGATGATGAATATGGTAATACGCGCCTTTCGCCCGCAGCGCCGCTTCAAATTCGGCCGGGGAAAGGGGATGTTGCTGTGTCATGGCGTTAACCTACAGGTCGATGTTCATACCGTCCCAGCTCACTTCGATGCCGGCCTGCGTCAGGCTGCGACGCTCGGCGGAATCTTCGTCCAGGATCGGATTGGTATTATTAATATGGATCAGGATTTTGCGTTTTGCCGGCAGCGAAGCCAGCAGCGCCGCCAGGCCCTGTTCCTCGGCCAGCGCCAGGTGGCCCATGTCTTTGCCGGTGTTGAGGCCGACGCCGGTGTCCGCCAGCTCATTGTCGCGCCACAGCGTGCCGTCAATCAGCAGGCAGTCGGCGCGCTGCAGCCACGGCAGCAGGGCATCGTCCGGCTCGCCCAGCCCCGGCGCGTACAGCAGGTTGCTGCCGCGTGCGGTATCTTCGATAAACAGGGCGACGTTATGCCCCGGCAGCGGACGGTGGCGATACTGCGAATAGGGCGGTGCATTGCTCAGCAGCGGGATGGCGGTAAAGCGGATGGTCGGGCAGACCGCCGTCTGGAAGCTCTCCAGCGGTTCAACCGGGTGGTGGATCAGCCCGCCGTTCCAGTGCGACAGCATGGTGAACAGGGGGAAGCCGTTGCTGAGATCGTCGTGCACTTCACGGGTGCACCAGACGTGATGCGGGCAGCCTTCACGTAAATTGAGTAAACCCGCGCTGTGATCGATCTGGCTGTCGGTCAGGATAATCGAACCGATGCCGGTACCGCGCAACACGTCGGGGTTATTCAATTCAGGCGAAGCCAGCAGTTGATGGCAGATATCGGGGGAGACGTTGCACAGCACCCAGTTTTTACCGTCGTCGCTGATGGCGATGGAGGACTGGGTACGGCGCGACGCCTTGATGGTGTTGTTACGCACGCCCTGACAATTCTTGCAGTTGCAGTTCCACTGAGGGAAACCGCCGCCTGCCGCAGAGCCGAGAACTTTAATCTGCATGTGTGGACCAGATAAGGAGAAACCAAAGAGATGCCCGCACAGGGCGGGCATGACGGGCAATTAACGGTTGGAAATGTACAGCGTCACTTCCAGACCCAGGCGCAGGTCGACGAATTCAGGTTTAGTCCAGGTGGTCATATGTCGTACTCCTATTTTATAGTCGCGGGCAAAAAGCGCCCATTTAGAAAACCGTTTACATTCGGCCGCTGCGATGTTGAATAAATGTGATGAACTTCGCAACCTTTAAAGGGTAAAAGTTTTTGGCTACGCGCGCCAGTTGACATCAAGCGTTTTTATCCAGTTGCCCCAACAGAGCTTGTCCAGCAGCGGTTGGTCAAAACCCGCCAGCGACAGCGTCTGAATCAGCGTCGGCAGCCCGCTGACGTCTCCCAGCGGCTGCGGCACATTCACACCGTCAAAATCCGAACCGAATCCAACGTGGTCTTCACCAAGTTTAGCGATTAGAAACTCAATATGTTTAACAATTTCGGTCAAATCGGTATTGGCGCTGTCTCGTTTGCCGTCGGCGCGCAAAAATGCGGTGCCGAAGTTGACGCCGACCATACCGCCGCTGTGCGCGATGGCCTCCAGCTGCGCGTCGGTGAGGTTACGCGGCTGCGGGCAGAGCGCATGGGCGTTGGAGTGGGTCGCCACCAACGGCGCGTTGCTGAGCGCGGCGGTGTCCCAGAAAGCCTTTTCGTTCATATGCGAGACGTCGATCATGATGCGGCGCCGGTTGCAGGCGGCAATCAGCGCTTTGCCGGCGGCGGTCAGGCCGGGGCCGCTGTCCGGAGAGCCGGGAAACGCGCCGCGTATCCCTTCGCCAAACGCGTTGGGCACATTCCAGAACGGGCCGATGCTGCGTACGCCCAGTTGATAGAAATGATCCAGCTGTGACAGATCGGCGTCCAGCGCGCCGGCGCCCTCAATATGCAGCACCGCGGCGATCCGTCCGTCGGCCCGGCACTGGCGGATATCGTCGACCGTACGGCAGATGCGCAGCCGTTCCGGCGCCGCCTGCTCCAGCTGATGCATAATAGCGATCTGCTGCTCGACGATGGTCAGCGGATCGAAATAGTCCTGCACCTGCGCTTCAGACTGCCCGCGTTGCTGGGCGACATACGCCACCGGCGGGATAAATACCGCAAACAGCCCGCCGGCGAAACCGCCGCGCCGCATACGCGGAAAATCGAGATGGCCGCCCGCCACCTGATGGTAAAAGGCGCCGGCCGGATCGTCGGGGTGGTCAAGCCACAGCTTGAGCAGCAGGTCGTTATGGCCGTCAAATACGGCGTGGGGCGCTGGAGTCGTCATGGTGGTTTCGCTCTGTCGGCAGGTAGGCGCCTATGTTCCCCGATCTGCCGGGACAGGGCAACCACCGGCCTTGCCGAACGGTGATTTGTGCGGCAAGTCGCTAAAAAATGGCCGCCCCGAAGGACGCAATTTCTTGATTTTTTTGTGGCGAGTTAAAGCAGTGCCTGTGTGACACATGTTTTCCCAT
Organism: Serratia rhizosphaerae; assembly: GCF_009817885.1. NCBI lineage: Bacteria > Pseudomonadati > Pseudomonadota > Gammaproteobacteria > Enterobacterales > Yersiniaceae > Serratia > Serratia rhizosphaerae. The sequence goes on along the minus strand of NZ_CP041764.1, from coordinate 4,703,054 downwards.
CTTTTACCCTCGGTTGTTGTACACCCACAAACAGGATCGGTCTGATTGCCTTGAACAACCTTTAATCATTAACATTAAAAGGGGCTTATTCACTGTCTCAAGGAGTGAGATATTATGAAGTTAAAATGTACCTTCCATTTGAATAATCAATACATGTCTTGTCTCTGTGTTGATGGGCTTGGCTCCTTTGCTGCTTGGTCAGGCCAAGGCGAGGGACGCAACAACCCTAACATGACACATGTCCCCAGCATTGGCGCATTGCTTAACGGTCGCTACTACATCGTAGAAAGGCCAACAGGCGGCAGGCTAGGCACAATCAAAGACGCTTATGCCAAGCACATTTACGGGACAGATAGAAGCCTGTGGTTTGGGCTGTACCGGGATGATGGAAAGATAGATGATGTGACGTTCACACAAGGCGTTAAACGTGGCGGGTTCCGGTTGCATCCAGTCGGCCCCCGTGGGATCTCTGAGGGCTGCATAACGCTGTTCAATCCGAGGGAGTTTAATGTTCTCCGGTAGCGTATCCTTAACTCTCCTACGTTCAAAATCCCCGGTTCCAACCTTCGAGCTTATGGTGAGGTCAGAGTCATATGAAACGAACACTCTTGAGCCTTGTAGTCTTTGTGGTGCTGGATATCATCTTGATGTTTATCCTAACAGCCGTACTACCGAAGAAAATGGTTTATGCGCTGGCTGAAAGACTCGATATCTACGGCGCGGAAGGGATTATTGACCTGTACGCCTACATCACTATCCCGCTCTCCCTACTGCTCGCTGGACTTATCGTCTGGATGGGTAACCGCAGGTTCAGATAGGTAAAGAAAAGGGCGCAGAGCGCGCCCTATAACGATAACGTTCATGGCGGGTTTAAATGACTGACCGTCACCCCACTTTCCCTGCCTAAGCTATCACAAAAAAATGGCCGCCCCGAAGGGCGGCCATCTGCGGTACTCACACGCGTTAGCGCGTCAGATTACTTGCTTTCGGTGCCGTCTGGCAGGGCATAGGCCACAATGTAGTCGCCCATTTTGGTGCCGAACGAGCCGTGGCCGCCTGCGGCGATCACCACGTACTGCTTACCGTTGACCTGATAGGTCATTGGCGTTGCCTGGCCGCCGGCCGGCAGACGCGCTTCCCACAGTTTATCGCCGTTGCTGACGTTAAACGCACGCAGGTAGTTATCTGCGGTAGCGCCGATAAAGAAGATATTACCCGCGGTGGTCACAGGACCTCCCAGCATTGGCATACCCATTTTAAACGGCAGTGGAACCGGCGAGCTGTCGCGCACGGTGCCGATACGTTTTTTCCACACGATCTTGTTGGTTTTCAGATCGACCGCAGAAATGTAACCCCAGGCCGGCTGTTTGCACGGGAAGCCCAGTGGCGACAGGAACGGGTTCAGAGTCACACCGTACGGTACGCCGTACTGCGGCTGAATGCCGGACTCGGAGCCGGTGCCGCCTTTGTCATTTTCATCCGGTTCGATCGGGTTGCCCGGACCGCGCGGAATCAGCTTGGAGACAAACGGCAGCGCCATCGGGTTGGCGATCGCCACCTGACGGTCGGTATCCACCGACAGGCCGCCCCATTCAAACATCCCCAGGTTGCCCGGGAACACCAGCGTGCCTTGCTCGGACGGCGGGGTGAAGGTGCCTTCATAGCGCAGGCTGTGGAACATCACGCGGCAGACCAGCTGATCGTAGATGGTCGCGCCCCAGGTGTCCGCACCGGTCAGTTTCTCTTCCGGACGGAAGGTCAGTTCGGAGAACGGCTGCGTCGGTGACAGACGGTCGCCTTTCGCCGGGCCCTGCGGTACCGGACGCTCCGGCGCAGGCACCACCAGTTTGCCGGTGGCGCGGTTCAGCACGAAGATGTTGCCGGTTTTGGTCGGTACGTAAATGACCGGTACTTTCTTGCCGTCTTTATCAGTGATATCCGCCAGCGTCGGCTGGGCAGGGATATCCATGTCCCACAGGTCGTGGTGCACGGTCTGATAAGACCAGGCCAGTTTACCGGTGCTGGCATGCAGAGCCACCAGGCTGCTGGAGTAACGCTCCATTTCCGGCGTACGGTCGCCGCCCCAGATATCCGGGGTAGGAACGCCCATCGGCAGGTAAACCAGATCCAGTTTGGCGTCATAGGCTGCCGGCGCCCAGGAGTTCGGCGAGTTCGGCACGAAGTGGTGTTCGTCGGCAGGGATCTTGTTCGGATCGGCGCTGCCCGGATCGAAGGCCCACAGCAGTTTGCCGCTGTTGACGTCAAAGCCGCGGATTACCCCGGAAGGCTCGCGGTTGGAGTAGTTATCGGTGACCGCGCCGGCGATGATGATCACTTTATCGGTGACCACCGGCGGCGAAGTCGGCTCATAACGGCCCGGCGACGCATACGGCATATTGCTCTGCAGGTTCAGCTCGCCGTTGTTGGCAAAGTCCGGGCAGCGTTTGCCGGTTTCCGCATCCAACGCAAACAGACGACCGTCGTTCACCGGCATGATAATACGGCGGGCGCACTGGGCAGCCGGCGTATGATTGGCATCGGCCTGCGCCGCAGCCGGTGTTTCATGATAAGAAACGCCGCGGCAGGTGATGTGCTGGAAGGTCGAGTTGTATTTGAGCTGCGGATCGAACTGCCACTTCTGTTTACCGGTAGCGGCGTCCAGCGCGAACAGTTTCTGGTGCGCGGTGCACAGATACAGCGTGTCGCGGATTTTAATCGGCGTCACTTCGTTGGTGATCTCACCCGGGTCGTTCTCGGTTTTCAGATCGCCGGTGCGGAAGGTCCAGGCTTCTTTCAGCTGAGAGACGTTTTTGTCGTTGATCTGCTTCAGCGGCGAGTAGCGGGTACCTTCCTGAGTACGGCCGTAGGCCGGCCAGTCAGCGCCGTCAGCCTGCGCGGCCTGATCGACCACCGCCTGCGTCTGCGCCGGGTCCAGCGTGCCGTGGATCTCCTGCGGGTCGTTGAACACCGCATAGACCAGCACCACCACGGTCAGCACCAGCACCGCGCTCAGCGCGCCGTAGGCCAGTTTGCCGCCGGCAACCAGTTTGCGGTAAATGAACGGCAGCACCATCCACAGACCGAAGAAGAAGGTGACGTCGAGACGCGGCGTCAGCGCCCAGAAATCAGGGCCGACTTCCCACAGCGCCCAGATCACCGTGCCCAACAGGAACAGGGCGTACAGCAGTAAAGCAGTAGCACGACGACGATACAGCAGCCATGCGGTTATTAACATTACCAGACCGGCGACGATGTAATAGAACGAGCCGCCAAGTTTGGTCAACCATATCCCGCCGACTAACAGATATACGCCGCTTAACGCAGCGAACAGTGCTGTTAATAGGATCAGGATGGATGAGGGGTGTTTTTTTTCCATAGAATTAACCACCGTGAATTAAAAAAGCTTCATTTTGAGAATAAGCCAAATCTCAAAAAGCATTCTGTTTTTTTGTTTCACCGGGCCGAAAATAGCGCTCGGCCGGTCGCTTTATTGACCCTGGAATCAATAAAGATGCGCAAGTATGAGACTTATTTCACAGATATGGTAGAGCTTTAATGGTAAGACGCACGTTTTTTCATCGCCACAACACCGGCCGGAGAGCGCCTCAGGCCAGTAATCATGCGGCCTGAGGCGGGAAGCGCGGCCGATGAACAATTAATGCGTCGCCCGTCACAGAGCGGTAGCGCATGGTTTATTAATCATCAAATATCGTACGTTATTTATGGCTATTCACGCGCCGGTGAAATATACCCTTAATTTTATTGCCACAATATATCGGGGACAGGATGATTCTAAATTTGATTACCCCTGATTTTTTCGTTGTTTTTTTTCGCGTTTTTTTCGTCCTGCGCGCCCGCACGTTCCATCATCTTTACTAATCTATTACAGGCGCGGTCGCATGTTGGCGGCTGCGCATACCTTTGGATGCGTTTAGGAGACGGAAATGACTATCCACCATAATACCTCGGGAAAATCGACGCTTGCCGTGGCGCTGTATGAACTGCTGAACCCGATTCCGCTCGGATTCTTTGTTGCCGCCTGGGTCTTTGACATTATTTACCTGAAAACTTTTGTACTGATGTGGACCCACGCCGCCAGCTGGCTGATCGCCATCGGGCTGGTGATCGCCATTATTCCACGGCTGATTAATCTGGTGCAGGTCTGGTTCAGCGGCAGCGCGCGTGAGAGCGGGGCGAAACTGCACTTCTGGCTGAACCTGCTGGCCATCCTGCTGGCAATCGTCAACGCCTTTATTCACAGCCGCGACGCCTACGCGGTGGTGCCGTTGGGCGTCACGCTCTCGACCCTGGTGGTGATCCTGCTGCTGCTGGGCAATGTGCAATTTGCGTTACGTCAACGTGCCGCTTAAGGAGAAGCCGACCATGAAAAAACTCAATACCGTCCTGACCGCCGCCGTCCTCAGCGCCCTGCTGGCGGGGTGCGACAACGGCTCACAGCTGGATCCGCAAAAGCAGATAGGCCCGGACCCGGAGCTGCCGCAGGCGAAAAACTTCCTGATGCCGCCGATGCAGGTGCCGGAAGGCACCGCCTGGAAACAGGGCGAGATGCCCAAGGTGGCCGAAGGGCTGAAAATTGAAAAAATCGCCGAGGGTCTGATGCACCCGCGCCAGGTTTACGTGCTGCCGAATAACGATATTCTGGTGGCCGAATCCAACGGGCCGGCCAAGCCCACCACGCGGCCGAAGCAGCTGATTATGGGCATCGTGCAGAAATCTTCCGGCAAGGGCGGCGCGGGCGGCAACCGCATTACGCTGCTGCGTAACGTTGACGGCCAGTGGCAGAAACACACCTTTATCGAAAATCTGCGCTCGCCGTTCGGCATTCAGCTGATCGGCAACACGCTGTGGGTGGCCAATGCCGACAGCCTGGTGAAATTCCCTTACCAGGAGGGGCAAACCGAGATCCGCGAGCCGGGGGTTGAAGTGACCGAACTGCCGGGCGGCCCGCTCAATCACCACTGGACCAAAGCGCTGCTCGCCAGCCCGGACGGCAGCAAGCTGTATGTCGGGGTCGGCTCCAACAGCAATATCACGGAAAACGGCATCGGCGCGGAGTACCGCCGCGCGGCGGTGCTGGAGGTGGACGCCGACAGCGGCGCCAGCCGTATTTATGCCGGCGGTCTGCGCAACCCGACCGGGCTGCAGTGGGAGCCGCAAAGCGGCAAGCTGTGGGCGATCGTCAACGAACGTGATGAAATCGGTTCCGATCTGGTGCCGGACTATATGACCTCGGTGCAGGAGAACGGCTTCTACGGCTGGCCGTACAGCTATTTCGGCCAGCATGTGGACAGCCGCGTACAGCCGCCGCGGCCGGATCTGGTGGAAAAGGCGATCAAGCCCGACTATGCGCTCAGCTCACACGTCGCGCCGCTGGGGCTGCTGTTCTACACAGGCGACAATATGCCGCAGTACCGCGGCGGGGCGTTTATCAGCGAGCACGGCAGTTGGAACCGCACGCCGCTCAACGGCTACCGGGTGGTGTGGGTGAAGTTTGAAAACGGCAAGCCGGTCGGCAAGCCGCAGCCGGTGGTGACCGGATTCCTGACCGACGACCAGAAGCAGGTGCGCGGCCTGCCGGTCGGCCTGGCGATGGATAAGCAGGGCGGCGTGGTGATTGCCGATGACGCCGGCGACAGCGTCTGGCGCATCAGCGCCGCGCAATAACGCGTTAACCCGGGTCTGGCGCGACGGCCAGACCCGTTATCTTGCCTGCGCCGTCCGGCAACATCAGCCGGACGGCGTTTTTCATCCTCAGCCGTCGCTGGACAGGGCGCTGAGGCGCAGACGCTTGCGGCGCTGGTGCCGATACAGGTGATCCATAATCTCGGCCCGCGACTCAATCGCCGGCGGCGAGCCTTCCAGCGGCTGACAGGCGCTCTCTTTACTCATCCGCACCGCAATCAGCCCCACCAATGCGCCGAACATCAGATAGCCGGCGGGCGCCAGCGGGTTGTCGGTGACGTTGACCAGCCAGGCGCTGAGCAGCGGCGCGGTGCCGCCGAACAGCGACGTGGAGAGGTTATAGGCGATCGCCAGCCCGCCGTAGCGCACCGCGGTGGGGAACAGCGCCGGCAGCGTAGAGGCCACGGTGCTGAGAAAGCAGGTCAGCAGCAGCCCCATCACCAGCATGCCGATAAAGGTCAGCGCTAGGTTTTTGCTGCCCAGCGCGTAAAAGCAGGGCAGCGTCAGCAGCAGAAAACCGACGCAGCCGAGGGTCCACAGCGGCTTGCGGCCGATCTTGTCGGACAGCGCGCCCATAAACGGCAGCACCACCATCATACACAGCATGGCCGCCACCACGATGGTCAGCCCCTCCAGCTCGCTCAGCCCCAGCACCACGTTCAGATAGCCGGGCATCCAGGTCAGCAGCATATAGTCGGCAAGATTGAGGATAAACACCATGCCGATGCACAGCAGGAAGGCGCGCAGGTGATGGGTGACAATATCCCGCCACTGCTGGCGCAGCCCCGGTGGCGGCGCGCTGTTTTCCATATGTTTGGCGAAGGCCGGGGTCTCTTCCAACCGCAGACGCAGCCAGACGCCGATCAGCCCCAGCGGGCCGCCGATCAGAAACGGCACCCGCCAGCCCCATTCACGCATCGCTTCATTGCCCAGCAGCAGGGTCATGGCGGTGACCAGCGCGGCGGAGAAGATCAGCCCCAGCAGGGTGCCCACCTCCAGCCAGCTGCCCAGCCGGCCGCGCTTTCTGTCCGGCGCATATTCGGCAATAAAGGTGGCGGCGCCGCCGTATTCGCCACCGGTGGAAAAACCCTGTACGCCGCGCGCCACGATCAGCAGCGCCGGCGCCCACAGGCCGATGCTGGCGTAGCTCGGGATCAGGCCGATGGCGAAGGTGCCGAGCGCCATCATGATCATGGTCAGCGCCAGCACCCGTTTGCGGCCGATGCGGTCGCCGAGCGGGCCGAAAAACATGCCGCCGAGCGGGCGGATCAGAAAGGCGACGGCAAAGGCGGCATAGGTGGAGAGCAGTTGGGCCCCGGGGCTGATCTCCGGAAAGAAGACCATCCCCAGGGTCACGGCCAGGTAGCCGTAGATGCCGAAGTCGAACCACTCCATGGCATTGCCCAGTGAGGCCGCCGCAACGGCGCGTTTCACCAGGGATTTGTCGATGATGGTGACATCGGGGACGGCGTCAGCGTGATGTTGTGATGCAGGTGATGTGTTGCTATTCATTATTTTTCTCCATGATTAATCTGGAGAGCGGGGCGGCGGGAACGAAGCGCCGCCCACGGCATTACCCATAATTCCCTGCGTTTATACCTCTATGTCGCCTTCACGGCGCAGGCTTTGCAGCGCCGCGACGGACTTTACGTTTTTGGTGACGATATAGGTAAAATAGCGTTCGATGCCCAGGTCGGAATCCAGCCAGCTGTCAATCAGACGTTGATACTCGTCGATAGACAGCGTTTCGAATTTGGCCCAGTAATCCACGCCGCCGCCCACTGCCACACATTCGGTCAGTTCTGGCGTATTGAGCACGCGTTTTTCAAAACGGGCAAAGCTCTCTGCGTTATGTTGTTTAAGCTCGATCGATACCCAAATCGGCAGGCGCTTCATCAGCACCCGGGCGTTGAGCCTGGCGTAATATCCTTCGATCAGTCCGGCCTGCTCCAGGCGTTTTACCCGCTCCCAGCAGGGGCTGACGGACAGGTTTATCGACTCCGCCAGCCGCGACTTGGTAATGCGGCCGTCTTTACTCAGAATGTCGAGGATCTTCAGGTCATAGCGATCGAGTTTCATACGGTAATTACATCCTTAATGGCGACCGGCGCGCCGGGGCCGTTAATCGCTATGGCGATACGATCTCCCGGGCAATAACGGCCAGCGTGTCCCCCATCGCAACCTGTGCCGGAAAGCGCCGCGCCAGCACAATGCCGTCGCGCAACGCCCGGTACTCCACCGGCGGCTGGCCGCTGCGGGAAGGGTCATAAACGCGGGCCAGCAGTTCACCCGCGTTTACGCGCTGGCCCAGTGGGCAGAGAAATTCCAGAATGCCGCAGTGCTCGCTTTGTACATAGCAGGATGCATCCGGCATATCAAGCAGCTGCGTTTCTCCCTCCCAGGGCTGCGGCGTCTCCGCCAGCACGCCGTGATGGGCCAGAAAGTTGCGCACGCCGCGTTCCGCCAACTGCTGGCGCTGCGGCGTGGTGGTGCCGCCGCCGCCCAGCTCGGTGGTGACAAATCCCTTACCCTGGCTCTCCACCACCGTGTCGTACAGCTGGCTGGCGTCCAGCTCATACATCATCACGGTCAGCGGCGCGCCGAAGGCCTGCGCGGCGGCCAGGTTATCGGCCTGCTGACGCTCGTCATCCAGCGCGTGCAGCGCGGCGAAGGGCATGATTTCCAGCGTGCGGCCGCCGGAGTGCAGATCCAGCGCCACGTCGCACATCGGCACCAGCACCCGGGTAAAATAGTCGGCAATCTGCGCGGTGACGCTGCCGTCCGGCGCGCCGGGAAAGCTGCGGTTGAGATTGCCGCCGTCGATGGGAGAGGTGCGCTTACCGGCCTGTACCGCCGGCGCGTTCATCATCGGAATGATGATTACCCGCCCTTGAACCTCGTCGGCCTGCAGCGTGTTGGCCAGTTTCAGCAGGGCGATAATGCCCTCATACTCATCGCCGTGGTTGCCGGCGGTCAGCAGCGCCGTCGGCCCCGGCGCGCCGTTGATCACCGTCACCGGGATCATCACCGCGCCCCAGGCGGAGTTGTCGTGGGACCAGGGCAGCTTCAGGAAGCCGTGCTGCACGCCGGGCTGGCCGAAATCCACCCCGGCATACACGGGGCTGGGCTTTTCATGACTCATGCTGTTGGCTCCTTATTTGACGAACAGACGTCGTGGGTAGTCGCACAGGACGTCGGCGCCCTGTGCGGTGATAACGATGCTTTCGGTGATCTCCAGCCCCCAGTCATCCATCCACAGACCGGGCATAAAGTGGAAAGTCATGCCCGGCTGCAGCGGCGTTTCGTCGCTGGCGCGCAGGCTCATGGTGCGTTCGCCCCAGTCCGGCGGGTAGCTGATGCCGATGGGGTAGCCGCAGCGTGCGCCGCCGCGATCGATGCCGGCGCGGCGCATGGCGCTTTCCAGCGCCCGGGCGACATCGCCGCAGGTGTTGCCCGGACGGGCGGCGGCCAGCCCCAGCTCAATGCCGGACAGCAGCGCCTCTTCACCGCGCCGGAAGTGATCCGGCACGTCGCCGAGGAAAATGGTGCGCGACAGCGGCGCGTGGTAGTGACGGTAGCAGCCGGCGATCTCAAAGAAGGTGCCTTCCCCGCGGCGGAACGGCCGGTCGTCCCAGGTGAGATGCGGCGCGGCCGCGTCGGCACCGCCCGGCAACAGCGGCACTATCGCGGCATAATCGCCGCCGAAACGCACGCCGTCGTCGTCCACCCAGCCTTCGATGGCGCAGCGCTGGATCTCCGCCACCAACATGTTTTTCGGCAGACCCGGCTCCACCATCTGGTAAATGCGCTCATGCATCCTGCCGACGATGCGCGCGGCGATACGCATATACGCCAGCTCGCGCGGCGACTTGACCGCCCGGCACCAGTTCACCAAGGCGGTGGCGTCGATAAATTCCTGCTGCGGGCAGTTCAGCTGCAGGTTCAGAAAGGCCAGGGCGGAGAAGTAGTAGTTATCCATTTCCACGCCGATGCGCGCCTGACTCCAGCCGAACAGCGGCAGCACTTCCTGAGCCAGGGTGCGCATCGGATGTTCGTCCGGATTCTGCACCAGCCGCTCCGGGTAACCGATAATCCGCTCGTCGGCCATCCAGCAGGTGCGCAGCGCGCCGTTGCTGTCCTGCTGGCGGCCGAACCACACCGGTTCATCCTCCAACCCCAGCAGCACGCACTGATGCACGTAAAAAGACCAACCGTCGTAACCGGTCAGCCAGGCCATATTGGAAGGGTCGCTGACCACCAACAGATCGATGCCTTGCTGCGCCATGGCGGCGCGGGTTTTGGCGATCCGCTGGTCGTACTCTTCGCGTGTGAAGGGCAAAGTTTTCGTCAACATGCTGTTTTATCACTCATCGCAAGCGTGGAAGCCCTGACCGGCGGGGAAACGCCGGCCTGTTTACCCTGTACCCAGGGCGCGGGGTTACTGCGACTGCTCTAACTGCTCCAACTGCGCCAGCGCAAAGGCTGCGATGGCGCTGTCCTGCACCCCGGTGCCGCTCAGGCAGCACAGGGTGATGTCTTGCGGCGTAAGGCGCAGCGGCGTGCCGCCGGCAACTAATGCGCCCAGTTCGTATACCGTGAAGGGCGGCGTCTGCCCGTTAAACGCTTTCAGCTCGCCGTTGTGCTCGCTCTGGCTGCGCAGATCGCAGACGACGCGGTCGGCATGCAGCAGGGCGCTGATATCAATCTCCCGCTTGTCCGGGCTGTCGGATCCCATGGCGGTGACGTGTACGCCGGGAGGCAGGTGCTCGGCAAACAGCAGCGGCTCACGGGACGGCGTGGTGGTGACGATAATGTCCGCCCCGGCGCAGGCGGCTCCGCTCTCCGGGTATCCCGTCGCCTGTAGCCCGGCATCCGACAGTTCCCGGGCCAACCGCTGCGCCGCCTCCGTGCGCCGCGCCCAGATTGATACCTGTTCGACCGGAAACAGCAGACGCAGGGCGGCCAGCTGCAGCCGCGCCTGTTCGCCGGCGCCAATCAGCGTGATGCGCCGGCTCTCCGGCCGGGCAAGATATTTGGCCGCCAGCAGCCCGGCCAGCGCGGTACGCACGGCGGTGAGGTAGCCCTCATCCAGCAGCAGCGCCCGTGGGACGCCGGTTTCGGCGCTCAGCACCACCATCAGCCCGTTAAGGCTGGGCAACCCGCGCCGGGGATTATCAAAAAATCCGGGGCTGATTTTGATGGCGAAACTGTCGCTGCCGCGGATCCAGGCGGTTTTGACGTCCACTTCGCCGTTGACCTCCGGCAGCGCCATCGAAAGGATCGGCGGCTGCACCACGTTGTCCGTGCCGAGGGCGCGGAATCCTGCCTCAACCGCCGCCAGCGCGGCGGCATCCAGCCGCACCGCGGCGCTAATCTGCTGTCGGTTATAGATCTGCATCCTGTGCCTGCTCCTGTCTGGCCCGGTCGAAGGTTTCCAGCGCGACGTTGTTGCCGCTCAGCACCAACGCCACCTCCTTGCCTGCGATCGGGATCCGGTGGTGTTCTATCGCCGCCAGCCCGACGGCCGCGGCCCCTTCCAGCAACATCTTCTCCTGCTCCAGCAGGGTGACCATCGCCCGGGCGATGGCCGCCTCCGGCACCTGATAGTGGCTGTCCATCGTCGCGCGTACCAGCGCCAGGGTGTGGCGGTTATCAAGTCCGATACCGCCGCCCAGCGAGTCGGCCAGGCTTGGCGTCTCCGGCACGCTGACCGGTTTCCCCGCCTGCAGGCTGCGCCACATGGCGGCCCCGTCGCTGAGGCTGACGCCGACCACCTCGGTGCGCGGACTCAGCTGCTTCATCACCAGACCGATGCCGCCCAGCAGCCCGCCGCCGGACAGGCCCGCGAACACCATATCGAGCTGCGGCCGCGCCTCGAGGATCTCCAGCGCCAGCGTGCTCTGACCGGCGATAATCAGCGGGTGGTCGAAGGGCGGAATCGCCACCTGGCCGCGGCTCGTCACCCGTTCATCCACCGTCTCAAACGCCTCATCCTGGCTGTCGCCGCAGCGGCAGACCTCGGCGCCCAATGCCTCAATGGCCGCCACCTTATTGGCCGGCACCAGCGAGGAGAGGCAGACGGTGGCCGGAATGCCCAGTTCCCGGGCGGCCCAGGCCACCGCCCGGCCGTGGTTGCCGGTGGAGGCGGTAATCACGCCGGCCTGCAGCCGCTGCGGCCCGTATTGCTCCAGCAGGGCGGCGATCATGTTGCTGGCGCCGCGCAGTTTAAACGCGCCGCTAGGCTGCAGATTTTCCAGCTTGAGCCAGACCTTGGCGTCATAGCGCTGCGACAGGTACGGCGAATAGCGCAGCGGCGTGTTATCCGCCTGAGCGCGGATGCGCCGGCGCGCCTGCCAGACATCAGCCAGCGTAACGCCGCCGGGAAGTTCAGGATTCATCGTTGCTCCTTCTGTCAGCGTAGCTGGCCGGCGGAGCCAAGCTCGTCGGCCACGCGGTTCACCGCCCGCAGGGCGCGGTCGACCAGTTCATCCACCTCGGCGCGGTTGATTACCAGCGGCGGCGCAAAGCCGAGGATATCCCCCTGCGGCATGGCGCGGGCGATCAGTCCGTTGTCCAGCGCCGCCGCCGACACGCGCGGCCCCACTTTCAGCGCCGGATCGAACGGCCGGCAGCGGGTTTTGTCGCCGGAGAATTCAATTGCCGCCATCAGCCCGACGCCGCGCACCTCACCGACCAGCGGATGATCGGCAAAACTGTCGTGCAGGCGCTGCTGGAAGTACGCACCGGTGTCGGCGGCGTTCTGCACCAGGTTTTCCCGCTCGATAATCTGCAGATTCGCCAGCGCCGCCGCCGCCCCCAGCGGGTGACCGGAGTAGGTCCAGCCGTGGCCGATCGGGCCGTATTCGCCGGTGCCTTGCTCCAGCACGCGCCACACCTTGTCGCCGACGATCACGCCGGACAGCGGCTGATAGGCGCTGGTCAGCCCCTTGGCGATGGTGATCAGATCCGGACGCATGCCGTAGGTATGAGAGCCGAACTCACTGCCGGTACGGCCGAAGCCGCAGACCACTTCATCGGCAATCAGCAGGACGTCGTACTTATCCAGCACCGCCTGTATCGCCGGCCAGTAGCCCTCCGGCGGCGGCACGATACCGCCGGTGCCCAGTACCGGTTCGCCGATGAACGCCGCCACGCTGTCCGGCCCTGCCGCCAGGATCATTGCCTCCAGCCGCTCGGCGCAGTGCTGTGAGAACGCCAGTTCGCTGACGCCCGCCAGCTCCGGCGCCCGTTGGTAGTAGTAGGGGGCGGCGGTGTGCAATATGCCGTCAATCGGCAGGTCGAAATGGTCGTGGAACGACGCCAGCCCGGTCAGGGATCCGGCGGCGATGCTGGAACCGTGGTAGCCGCGCAGGCGTGAGATGATTTTCTTCTTCTGCGGCCGGCCGAGAATGTTGTTGTAGTAACGCACCAGTTTGATCTGGGTTTCGTTGGCGTCGGAGCCGGACATGCCGTAATAGACTTTGGACATGTTCATCCCGGCTTTGGCGATGATCTTTTCCGACAGCGCCACCAGAGGCTCGTTGGTATGGCCGACATAGGTGTGGTAGTAGGCCAGCTCTTTGGCCTGACGATAGATGGCTTCGGCCATCTCTTCACGGCCGTAGCCGATATTGACGCAGTACAGGCCGGCAAAACCGTCGATAAACTGATTACCGTCGGCATCGTGCACCATAATACCGCTGCCGCCGGTCATCACCCGGCCAGGCAGTTCGCCGTGCGCATAGTCGCGCAGATGGGTGGAGGCGTGAAACGTCACCTGACGGTCGCGGGAAATCAAGTCGTTGCGCTGTTCCATGATCATTCTCCTGTTACTGAGGGCAGAGTGGGTTCGCCTGACAAACCGCCAAGGCAGAAGTAGCGGGTGGTGAGATATTCATCGATGCCGGTGCGGCCGCCTTCGCGCCCCAGACCGGACTGTTTGACGCCGCCGAAGGGCACGGTAGGGCCGGTCATTTTGACGCTGTTCACCGCCACCATGCCGTACTCCAGCTCGCGGATGTAGCGCCAGACCCGGCGCTGATCGCGGGTCCAGAGGTAGGCCGCCAGCCCGTATTCGGTGGCGTTGGCCTGAGCGATCGCCTCATCATCCTGCTGCCAGGCGGCGACGGTGGCGATAGGGGCAAAGCTCTCTTCCTGCCAGACCCGCATCGCCGGCGTGACGCCGGCCAACAGGGTGGGCATAAAGTAGTTGGCGCCCGGCGCCTGACGCTGATCGCCGTGGATCAGGCGCGCGCCGCGGGACAGGGCGTCATCCACCAGGGCCTGCGCCTTCTCGACCGCCTCACGGTGGATCAGCGGGCCGATATCGCTGTCCGGGCTGTCGCCGGGGCCGACTTTCAGTTCGCGCAGCCGCGCGGCAAACGCCTCAATAAACGCATCGTGGATCTGCTGATGCACCATAATGCGGTTGGCGGCCAGGCAGTCCTGACCGCTGGTCTGGAAGCGGGCGGCGATGGCCGCCGTCGCCGCCTCATCGATATCCACGTCCGGCGCCACCACGAACGGCGCGTTGCCGCCCAGTTCCAGCGACACGCGCTTCACGCTGCCGGCGCACTGGGCCAGCAACAGCTTGCCCACCCGGGTGGAGCCGGTAAACGACAGGGCGCGCACGCGCGGTTCTTCACACAGCTGGGCGCAGACCGCCGGCGGATCGCCGGTAATAACGTTAAATACGCCGTTCGGCAGCCCGGCGCGTTCCGCCAGCTCGGCCAGCGCCAGCGCGGAAAAGGGCGTTTCATTGGCGGGTTTGACCAGCACGCTGCAGCCGGCGGCCAGCGCCGCGGCCGCTTTGCGGGTGATCATCGCCAGCGGAAAGTTCCAGGGAGTAATTAATGCGCAGACGCCCACCGGCTGTTTCAGCGTGCCGGGCAGGGTGCCGTCGATTTGTACGGCGAGCGTTTCACCGTTGATCCGCACCGCCTCTTCGGCAAACCAGCGGATAAAACTGGCGGCGTACTCCACTTCGCCTTCGGCCTCGCGGCGCGGTTTGCCCTGTTCATTCACCAGCAGGGTGGCCAGATCGTCGCGGTGCGCCAGCAACTGTTGATACCAGGCCATCAGCAATGCCGCGCGCCGGTCGGTACGCACCTGACGCCAGCGGCTGAAGGCCTGTTCGGCGGCATCCACTGCCCGTTCGATCTGCGCCGGCTCCAGCAGCGGGATATGCCCCAGCAGGCTGTCATCGGCCGGGTTATACACCGGCCATTCAGCGCCGGACTCACTGTGGCACCACTCGCCGTTAATCCAGGCGAAATGACGAAACAGACGGGGATCCTCTAACTTCATCTGCGTTCTCCTTAGCGCCGAATAGACGCGGCGCTTAGTCTGCTCCCCCGTACAGATACCGGGGAAAAGCACATGGGATGCTTTGAAGATAAGAGAAAGCGTGAATAAATAATTTCTGTTTCAGCGTCGTAATTATTGGTTTTTTTCTGTTGTTATTGCAATAGACGCTAAATCAACGCCGCGCAACAGGCACCAAGGAAATAAATATGACCACATTGTTTTTATTTATTATGCCGCCGGTGAAACGGTATGCCGCGAGCCAAACAGAATGCTGGACACGCCCGCAGATGGCGGAATGATTGTCTGAAGAAATGGCATAATCCGCTGGTCAATACGTGTTCCACAGGAACACCGTTAACGTCGGGGATTATCATAGGTGTTTGATTACAATGAGGTGTCGAGTGGGTTTCGGGCAAAATCCCCCGCACATCCGGGACACCGTCGGCCAGTGCCGCCGCATAGGGCAATAAGCCAAAGTTATTTTTCGTGATATGGCTCATAAATTTAAACTAACACGAGCAGGTTATTAATGATGACGGAGTTCACAGAAATGATGCTTACCGTAAGCGGCTGTAAGATTAATAACAGAAAGACGCAGCAATAATAACGGAAGAATAGTTTTTATGATGCGGCGCTTGAATGATAAGGAATCGCTATGGCGCATATTTCATCCGCCGGAAAAGTATTAAAGCCCCCCGAGAAAGGAGGGCTGAAAAGTATCGCTTATTGATCCCAGCGGGCGCGTTGCATATCGATAACAAAACGATATTTCACGTCGCCCTGCAGCATGCGGCTAAACGCGGTTTCTACCTCGCCGGCATCAATCAGCTCTACGTCGGCGGTGATATTGTGCTGGCCGCAGAAGTCAAGCATCGCCTGCGTTTCCGCAATGCTGCCGATCGAGGTGCCGGTAATGCTCAGGCGACGGAACACCATCGGCGTCACGTCCGTCGGCGGGTGCGGGCTGTCCGGAATGCCGACCAGCACCAGATGGCCGTTGGTCTTCAGGCAGGCCAGGTAAGGATCAAGCTGATGCGGCGCGGCGACGCAGTCGAGAATAATGTCCAGACTGTGTTGCTGGGCGGCCATCTGCTGTGCATCCTTGGATACCACCACCTGGCTGGCGCCCAGACGGCGCGCATCGGCGCCTTTTTCCGGCGAGGTGGTGAACAGCGTCACCTCCGCCCCCAGTGCGCTGGCCAGCTTCACCGCCATATGGCCCAGCCCGCCCAGGCCGATCACGCCGACCTTATCGCCCGGCTGCAGTTTCAGGTGCTGCAGCGGCGACCAGACGGTCACGCCGGCGCACAGCAGTGGCGCTACCGCGTGCAGCGGCAGGTTCTGCGGCACCGATACCACAAAATGCTGGTCTACCACGATCTGCTCGGCATAGCCGCCGGTCGTCAGCCGGCCGGTATATCTGTCGGTGCCGTTATAGGTTGGCACAAAGCCCGTCTCGCAGTACTGCTCCTCCTGCTGGCGGCAGAAATGGCAGTCGCCGCAGGAATCCACCATCACGCCGACGCCCACCAGATCGCCCGGCTGAAAGCGCGTTACCGCCGCGCCGGTGGCCCGCACCCGGCCGACAATCTCATGGCCCGGCACCAGCGGATAGTTGCTGACGCCCCATTCGTTGCGCGCCATATGTAGATCGGAATGGCATACCCCGCAATACAGGATCTCAATGCTGACGTCTTCCGGCTGTACATCACGCAGCGTAATCTGGGCGGGGGCCAAAGGGCGGTCGGCATGGCTGGCCGCGATAGCGTTAATTTTCATCGCTTCACCTTTCGTTATCGGCATCTGTCCGCAGCGGTACGGACAAACTTGCGTTGAGGGCGGCAGACTATAGACAAAAGGTTCCTTTATTGATAGTAGTCACCATTTGGTAACCATGATGTTCAGGAGTGAGTCTCCGATGCCGGATTGGATCGATGGGAAAGTCTATTTTTATGCCGACTCGGCGCCGCGCCGGCTGATGTCGCTGTTTGCCGTCAAGTGGAGCACCATGGTGCTGCATGCGCTGTGGCACTGGCCGCAGCCGGGCGCGCGCACCGGTGAACTGCAGCGCAGCCTGCAGGGCATTTCCAAGAAGATGCTGTTTCAGACATTGCGTGAACTGGAGCTGCGCGGGTTGATTGAGCGTAAGGTGTATCAGGTAGTGCCGCCGAAGGTGGAATATTCGCTGACCCCGCTGGGGCGCACGCTGGCGCAGCCGATTGAGCAGATGTATCAGTGGGGGCTGGATAATCAGGCGGCGCTGGATGAGATGGAGCAAAATCTGGCGCGCAACGGCCAGAACGCCGGCGCAGAGCCGTAAGGCGATAAAAAAAGCCGATAACCCAGGTTATCGGCTTGTTGTCTGTCGGCAGGGCGCTTAGGCGTTTGCCAGCCCCTGTGCGGCGCTGTCTACCAGATCCAGCAGGCGCTTGACGTCGTCCAGCGTTACCGTCGGGTTCAGCAGCGTCAGCTTCAGGCAGGTGACGCCGTTAAATTCGGTCACGCCGACGTTGGCCTGACCGGATTCCAGCAGGTTATCGCCGATACGCTGATTCAGCAGCGCTACCGCGGCGTCGTCCGCCAGCTGTGCCGGACGTGAACGGAACAGTACGCTGGCCAGCTGCGGCTGCATCACCAGTTCCAGCGTCGGCTGCGCGTTGACGTATTCCGCCACCTGCTGCGACAGGGTAATGCCGTGATCGATAATCTCGGCGTACTGTTGCTGCCCCAGCGCTTCCAGCCCCATCCACAGTTTCAATGCGTCAAAACGACGGGTGGTCTGCAGCGATTTGGACACCAGGTTCGGCACGCCCTGCGCTTCGTCAAACTCGGAGTTCAGGTAAGCCGCCTGATAGCGCATCAGCTCATAGTGGCGCGCCTCTTTCAGCAGGAACGCGCCGCAGCTGATGGTCTGGAAGAACTGCTTGTGGAAGTCCAGGGTGATGGAGTCCACCAGTTCAATACCGTCCAGATAGTGGCGGTACTGCTCAGACAGCAGCAGCGCGCCGCCCCAGGCGGCATCAACGTGCAGCCAGATCTGGTGCTGCGCCGCAATCTGTGCGATATCACGCAGCGGGTCGATCGCGCCGGCGTCGGTGGTGCCGGCGGTGGCGACAATCGCCATAATCTGTTCGCCGTTGGCATGCGCCTGCGCCACTTTTTCCGCCAGATCGTTCAGATCCATCCGCGCGCGCTCGTCGGTTTTCACCTGCGTCACGCACTGATAGCCGAAGCCCAGCAGCGCCATGTTCTTCTGCACCGAGAAGTGGGCATTGGCGGAGCAGAACACTTTGATTTTACGCAGATCGCCGATCAGGCCGTCCTGCTGCACCGAGTGTCCCTGACGGGCGAAGAAGGCGTCGCGCGCCAGCATCAGCCCCATCAGGTTGCTCTGGGTGCCGCCGCTGGTGAATACGCCGGCGTCGCCAGGCTGGTAACCCACGCGTTCACGCAGCCATTCGACCAGCTTCATCTCGATGATGGTGGCGGAAGGGCTCTGATCCCAGGAGTCCATGCTCTGGTTGGTGGCGTTAATCAGCACCTCGGCGGCCTGGCTGACCACCAGGCTCGGGCAGTGCAGGTGCGCCACGCACTGCGGATGGTGTACCGCCAGGCTGTCCTGCAGGAAGTATTCAACCGCACGTTCAATCGCCGCCTGGTTGCCCAGGCCCTGCGGATTGAAGTCCAGCTGAATGCGCTCGCGCAGTTCGGCCACGGTTTTACCCTGATACATCTCAGGCTGCTGCAGCCACTGCGCCACCGCCTCGCTGCTCTGGGCGATCGCCTGCTGGTAGGCTTCAATGCTTTGCGCTGAGCCGGCCAGGATCGGGTTTGACTTGGACATTGCGTTCAACTCCACTCAGACAGGCTTAACGCCCGCGCTCAACAGAGCGTTTTCAAATTTATCCAGGAATACGCCCAGCTCTTCATTGCTGATCAGCAGGGAAGGCAACAGACGCAGCACGCTGCCGTGACGGCCGCCACGTTCCAGAATCAGGCCGCCTTCAAAGCATTTTTTCTGCAGCAGCGCGGACAGCTCGCCATCGGCAGGGTAGCTGCCCATATGATCCGGCGCTTCGTGCGGTTTGACGATCTCGATGCCGAGCATCAGACCCAGGCCGCGTACGTGGCCAATCACCGGGTAACGCTGCTGCAGTTCGGCCAGCTTGCCTTTCAGCCATTCGCCCTGAGCGGCTACTTTGTCGGCAATGTTGTGTTCTTGCAGGTACTTCAGCGTGGTCAGGCCGGTCGCCATCGCCAGCTGGTTGCCGCGGAAGGTGCCGGTGTGGTGGCCAGGCTCCCAGGCGTCGAACTGCTTCTTGATGCCCAGCACCGCCAACGGCAGGCCGCCGCCGACCGCTTTCGACATCACGATGATATCCGGCTCAATGCCGGCGTGTTCGAAGGCGAAGAATTTACCGGTACGGGCAAAGCCGGCCTGCACTTCGTCGATAATCAGCAGAATACCGTGCTCCTGCGTCACCTTACGGATACGCTGCAGCCACTCGACCGGCGCCGGGTTCACGCCGCCTTCGCCCTGAACCGCTTCCAGGATCACTGCCGCTGGCTTACGCACGCCGCTTTCAACGTCGTTAATCAGGTTTTCGAAGTAGTAGCTCAGCGCCTTGACGCCGGCTTCGCCGCCGATACCCAGCGGGCAACGGTATTCATGCGGGTAAGGCATGAACTGCACTTCCGGCATCATGCCGTTGATGGCTTCTTTCGGCGACAGGTTGCCGGTGACCGACAGCGCGCCGTGGGTCATGCCGTGATAGCCGCCGGAGAAGCTGATCACGCCGCTGCGGCCGGTGTGCTTCTTCGCCAGTTTCAGCGCGGCTTCCACCGCGTCGGCGCCGGAAGGGCCGCAGAACTGCAGGCAGTACTCTTTCCCCTGGCCCGGCAGCAGAGAGAGCAGGTGGGCAGAGAAGCCGTCTTTTAACGGCGTAGTCAGATCGAGCGTATGTAACGGCAAGCCGCTGGTAATGACATTTTGGATGCTCTGCAGGACATCAGGATGATTATGGCCCAGCGCCAGCGTACCTGCGCCGGCCAGGCAATCAAGATATTGTTTGTTTTCAACATCGGTCAGCCAGACACCCTGAGCCTTCGCAATCGCTAATGGCAATTTACGAGGATAACTCCTAACGTTTGATTCAAATTCAGCCTGTCTGGCCAAATAGGTTTCGTTGTTTCCATTAAATGAATCGGCACCTAAAGTATCAATACGGACTTTATCCGTCATCATATCACTCCTACAACCAGGGTTATTGACAACGCCTGATTGAATAATTGAATTAACAAATGATTTGCTCTACATAAAAGCGCGCCCAATATATTGTTTTTTAACCTGCGGCTCAATCATTTATTTTGTTTAATTTTGTTTAGATTTTCCCTATATGAATCAACACGTTGTTGATTTTGTGGTCGAAAGTATGCGCCATAACAGAATCGCGCCGGATTTAACAAGAGGGCGATATGTTACTTTTTTGCAACATATTGTCTTGTAACGAATTTTTTATAATTTGGTGAGAAAGGGCGCGCCGGTGGGCGGCTGCGGCAAAGGCTAAGCGATTATTTATAAACCACATTTATTTCTCGCATAACCTTTTCTGGGATAAATAATAAGGCTTTATTCGACGATATAAAGTGCGCCGGCATAGAGCAAAAAGTTATTGATTGAGCCTCGGATAAACAAGGAAAGGGCATATGCATAACGCCGGGAGAGCGACAAACAGAAAGCTCTGAGTTTTCATCGGCGTCAACCGACAACCGTTACTTAGCGAATAATTTGCGCACAGAAGCAAGTTTGCGCGTTCCTGACTCCTGGCCTACAGTAAGCTGGCGTCACGAAACTGTCATATTCCTTGTCCGACTTTGCTTGTTATTCATGACTTCAACACCATGCGGATTTTTGTAGGTGGCAGGGCAGTTATTACCCCTGTCGTATCAAGCTCCGCCTTCATTCCCTGAAGGCGGGAACGTTCGCATAAGGAAAGTACCCGATGAGTAACCGCACCAAGACCTTGTCATTATGCGCATTGCTGGCGTTTGCCTGTTCGTTGTCCGCTCAGGCTGAGGAGGCCAGTAAGAGAAGTGAAGTCCAACAAAGTATTGGCCCCAAGCATGGCGCCACGCAGATCCCCAAGGCGCGTCAGGTGATTTGCGAGAACGACGGCGGCTATAACTACCCCGATGACGGTTCCAACATACCCAACGGCGCCTGCCGCGCCGCTTTTCTGTTTAAACAGGACAGCATCCCGGTATGGGAACGCCGGCAGATGTTTGTCGAATGGCCTGCCTATTCGCAAAACCTGGAGGGCACCAGCTCGCCGGCGGATAAAGTGCCCGATGGCCATTTGTGCTCCGCCGGGGTGGCCAAGTTTGAAGGTATCGACCAGCCGCATAAGGATTGGCAGGTTTCCAGCGTAACGGTCAAAGACGGCAAAGCAACGCTGTACTATGACGCCACCAAGATCCATGAACCCAGCAAGTGGAATATCTATATCGCCAAAAAAGAGTTCGATCCAACCACGCAAACACTGAGCTGGGGCGTACTGGAACCGCTGACGGTGACCGAGGTAATTGTTCCGCCGGGTGAAAATGCCGGGGTCTATCAGATCGAGGTAGACATTCCGCAGGATCGGGTGAACGGTCAACACACCTTGCTCTATGTGCAGTGGGAGCGTATCGATCCGGCGCGGGAAACCTTCTTCAGCTGTAGCGACGTCAGCTTTACCGCCACGCCAACTAAAGCGAAACTGATCCATAACGGTTAATGTCGCATCTCCGATGCCGGGTTTGATAACCCGGCATGTCGTTCAGCGTATTCCCGCCATTATCCGCACACGGCACAGGGCAATCTGATTGACATTATTATATATTTTCATATTATATTAAAAAATATAATGATCACATTACCGGTGCACAGGAAGATGACTCCGATTAATCAACAACAAATGCGCATTGCCGCCGCCAAAGCGACAGATATTCTCAAATCCATCGCCAATGAAGATCGTCTGCTGCTTCTTTGTCATCTCAGTCAGGGCGAGGCGGCGGTGGGGGATATTGAAACCGCGCTGGGCATCACTCAACCTACGCTGTCGCAACAGCTGGGCATACTGCGGCGTAAACAGCTGCTGGCTACCCGGCGTGCCGGCAAACAGATTTTCTATCGTATTGCCTCGGCGGACGTGCTGGTGCTGCTGACGACGCTGTATCAACTTTATTGTCCGACGACTGATAAAGAGGGAGACCGTCATGACGATTGATATCGCGCACTTTACGCCATTGCAGAGCTTTTTAGGCGGTCTGCTGATCGGCGCTGCCGTCTGGGTACTGCTGCTATTTTGCGGTCGCGTCGCCGGTATCAGTGGCATACTTGGTCGTATCTTAGCACCGGCGACCAAGGATAAAGTCTGGCAGCTGGCATTTTTGATCGGTATGGTGCTGGCGCCGCTGCTTTATCGGCTGGCCGCACCGCTGCCGGAGATTGAGATTGCGGCTTCATGGCCGCTGCTGCTGATTGCCGGGCTGCTGGTAGGGATCGGTACGCGCTACGCCTCCGGCTGTACCAGCGGGCACGGCGTCTGCGGCCTGGCGCGATTATCGCAACGATCGCTGGCGGCAACCGCGACTTTTATCATTACGGCGATGATCACCGTCTGGGTCATGGGAGCCTGATATGCACATTGTCTTCTCATTGCTTGCCGGCCTGCTGTTCGGCCTGGGTCTTCTCGTCAGCGGATTGGCCAACCCGCAAAAAGTCCTCGCTTTTCTGGATATTACCCGCGCCTGGGATCCGTCGCTAGCCTTGGTGATGGGCGGAGCTATCAGCGTCAGTTTTTTTGCCTTTCGCATGGCGAAAAAACGACGCCGACCGCGATATGCCGATAAGATGCTTCTGCCCGACGCGACACAGATTGACAAACGGCTGATCGGCGGAGCGGCGCTGTTCGGCATCGGTTGGGGGCTGGCGGGGATCTGCCCGGGACCGGGGCTGGTGCTGCTGGGCGCGGGGACAGTAAAAGGGCTGATTTTCATGCTGGCGATGGTGGCCGGTATGCTGATTTACCAATGGCTAGAGCAACGCTCTGCTAGGACGTAACCGGATCTGACAGTACGACGCATTTTGCACTACTATGACAGCAGGCCACAACACAGGAACCACCTGCGTCTATGAGTAAAAATGATCAATGTCGGCGTACCATGACCGCATCGCCACAATGGACACGCCGTTGCGATATGGTCAACCAGGCGATATGCAGCAGTCTTCCCTGGCTGGCGTCCGTCAATATCGCTTTCGCGCTGCTGGTGATCTTGCGCAATCTGCTGTTCCCCGCTTTTGATGCCACGCTGCATATCGGCGCCGTCATCCCCTTTATTATGGATGGCATAATGGCGGTAGTGGTGACGCTGTCACTTATTCTGTGGGGTGTTTCCCGCTGCGGAAAAGGTGGTGACGGTCGCCGGATCCGTTTGTGCGCCTTACTGTTGCTGCCGTTGCTGGGCGTGCTCTGGGCTATCAGCTGTTTTGGCTTCGTCGCTTATTGGCAGTTGCCGTTCGGCTGGCCGTTGGTATGCATACTGATGCTGACCGGCATGACCTCACTCTATTTTTATCCTCCGGGGTTCGCGCTGTTTCTTACCCCGCTGTGGCTTATCACGCCGCTGGCCAGCATTCAGCTTAATCATGGCGTCAACGGCCATTTTGCGGTGATATGGCTGATCTTCACCGTTATTGTGATTTACGGTCGCCAGACCTTGCTGCGCTGGTTTGATGAAGCCTGGTCACGCTATCAGGAAAACCAACTGCTGATCTCTCGCCTGGAGACGCTGGCGTTGCAAGACCCGCTGACGGGGCTGGCCAACAGAAGGGCGCTGGAATCCCATCTCGCCAGCCTGTGCGCCGTACAGGTACCGTTCGCCCTGATCATGGTCGACGTCGACTACTTCAAGCACTACAACGATCGTTATGGCCATCAGGCGGGGGATGCGTGCCTGGCGGACGTCGCCGCGCTGCTGGCAACGGCGGTCAGAACGCCGGAAGATCTGGTTGCCCGCTACGGCGGGGAAGAATTCACCCTGGTATTGGCGCACGCTAATGCGGAGCAGGCTGCGCAGGTTGCCGAACGGATTCGGGCCCGGATAGAGCAGGCGGCATTACCCCATGCCGCATCGGCAGTCAGCCGGTTGGTCACCGTCAGTCTGGGGATTGCCGCCTCGGCCGGGCGGCAGACGCCGCCGCAGATGATTGCCGAGGCCGATAAGGCGCTGTACCGCGCCAAGCAGGCAGGGCGCGATCGCTGGTCATACTGATATCACTACTGAGTGAAGTCCGGGCAGTGAATGCGTTTCAGCTGTTGCTGATACTGTTCCTGCTGGTGGTTCTTCAACGCACGGGCGGTGGCGCTGAGCGCGTCGTGGTTTTCCTTACTGTTGATGAATACCGATTTGATCTTCTCGTCCGGCACCTCTTTGGCGATCTGGCAGTGCGCACGCAGATCGTTTATCAGCGTTTGCTGATTCAGCGCAAAGGCCAGGCTGTCGTAGGCTCCGGCGGTTGCACCAAAGGCGGGCAGCAGCAGAGCGGCGGATAACACCCATGTTTTTATCATGATCTCTTTCCTCAACCGGTGAAAACATGCGTTGCCAGCGCCCCGCAGGGCGCTGGCTATTCCTTACGGAGTAACAATATTAAACCAGAACTCGAACTTATCCATATAGCTCAGGAGTTCATTGACCTTATCAGCGCTGCCTTTGATTTTCAGCCCGCCGTTTTTCTCAGCCTGTTGCAGGGTTTCCTCTTTCAGGATGATTTTATTCAGCGTGTCGCGCGACAGGGTGAGGGTGGCATCGGCGTCTTGCGCCTGGACATTGGCGGTATGGTTTAATACGCCGTTTTCCAGCTCCAGCTTATACTTGCCGCCGTCGTCGCCGAGATCGACATTCAGCACCGCTTTGGCGCCGGCCGCTTTCTCACCGTTAATGTGCACCGCCAGATAATCAAAGAACATTTCCGGCGTCATCGCTTTCACCGTATCCGGGCTGGCGGTGTTTGGCGTAGGCAGCTTCATCACGCCGTTACGCAGCTCCTGGGCGCCGGTGAGGTAGAAGTTGCGCCACGGCCCGGATTCCGCCTGATAGCCCAGCTGTTCTAACGCATCTGCCTCCAGCTCGCGTGCCGCTTTGTTTTGCGGATCGGCAAACACCACTTTGCTGACCACCTGCGCCACCCAGCGGTAGTTGCCTTTGTCAAAGTCCGCTTTTGCTTTCTGCAGGATGCTGTCGGCGCCGCCCATATATTCGACGAATTTCTTCGCCGCTTCTTCCGGCGGCAGTTCATCCAGCGTCGCCGGGTTACCGTCAAACCAGCCGAGATAGAGCACGTAGGTTGCCTTCACGTCATGGCTGACGGAGCCATAATAGCCCCGGTTTGCCCAAGTGTTTGCCAGGCTGGGCGGCAGTTTAAAGTTGGCGGCGATCTCATCGCGCGTCAGCCCTTGGTTCGCCATACGTAACGTCTGGTCGTTGATATAACGATACAGGTCTCGCTGGCTGCGCAGCAGCTTCTGCACGTTCTCATTGCCCCAGGTTGGCCAATGGTGCTGTGCCAGGATAATCTCCGCCTTATCGCCCCACAGGGTCAGCGCCTCGTTGATATATTTAGACCAAGGCAGCGGCTGACGGATCTTGGCGCCGCGCAGTGAATAGGTGTTATGCAGGGTGTGGGTGACATCCTCTGCGGTTTCAATCAGTTTCTTCTCTTCGATATACCACAGCATTTCTGCCGGTGCTTCAGAGCCGGGCGCCATCATAAAGTCGTAGGTCAACCCGTCGATGGTGCGTTTTTCACCGGTTTTGGTGATGTAATCCGTTGGCGCAATCAGCGTCACGGTGCCCGCGGAGGTGGTGGTGCCGAGACCTGCGCCAACCTGGCCTTTAGGATCGGCTTTCAGCAGGTTGCCGTACATATAGCTCGCCCGGCGGCTCATTACGTTGCCGGCCATGATGTTTTCCGATACCGCTTCTTCCATAAAGCCGGCCGGCGCATAGATCTTCACCTTGCCATTTTTGACATCCGCCTCATCGACCACGCCGCGTACGCCGCCATAGTGGTCAACGTGGCTGTGGGTATAAATCACCGCCACCACCGGTTTTTTACCACGGTTCTTATAATAGAGATCCATGCCCACTTTCGCCGTTTCTGCAGAGACCAGCGGATCGACCACCGTGATACCTTCTTTACCTTCGATAATGGTCATATTTGACAGATCGAGGTTGCGGATCTGGTATACGCCATCGGTCACTTCAAACAGCCCGCTGATATTAATCAGCTGTGATTGACGCCATAAGCTGGGGTTGACGGTAGCCGGCGCTTTTTCATCTTCTTTGATAAAGGCGTACTGCTGCGGATCCCAGATCACGTTGCCGGCTTCGCCCTTAATCACTTCAGCAGGCAAGGGAGCAATAAACCCTTTATGCGCATCGCTGAAATCGGTTTTATCGGAGAAGGGCAGCTGGTCGTAGAGTTCCGCATTGGTTTTCTGCGTCGCCGAGGTGGCATCCTTCCTGGCGTCATCGGCCGCATACACGCCGGGAGATAGCGAAAACGAACCGGCCAATATCATACACAGGATAAGAGGTTTCAGTTTCATAGTATCCTCAGAGGTTATCTTCAACAGTGTGATAGATAATGAAATCTTGTGCCGCATCACCTGGCGGCGCGCAGCGTTGGCTCTCCGGCAGGCGTCGAAGTAAGTCATTTTTTGACGCGACGTCTTAAACGTAGATGAAAACTGGCGAACCAACGGATAAATCACACAAAAATTTGATCTGATTGGGTAAATTCAGAGAAACCAGCATGTGACAATGTCACTTTGTTTTATTGAATATTCAGGTTTATGTTAAATCATGGGTGAGGAATGGCCTGATTACATCAGGGGGAACCGGACATTGATTTGATAAGTCGACAGCATGATACCAACCCGTACTAGAAGCCGATTTTCTTTCCGTATAAAGAACAAATCCAAACAAGGATTAAGTTAGTCTTCGTTTGTTGACAAAATAAACAAAGACAATTATCATCCCCGTTAGATGACTCACCTTATACGGAGTACCGGACGATGGCGTACATCACCGTCAGTGTTGAATATGGGATCCATTGCCTGCTGTGGCTGGTTGATAATCCTCAGCGCGCGCTCAGCAGCCGTGAGCTGGCGGAGTTGCAGGGGATCTCGCCAAGTTTCCTTGCCAAGATTTTTCCGCGGCTAGAAAAAGCGGGAATAGTTACATCAAGTGAAGGCGTGCGCGGCGGGTACCGGCTGGCACGCCCGGCAGACGAAATAACCTTCCTCGATATGATTGACGCAATTGAAGGGCACAAACCTCTGTTTGAGTGCCAGGAAGTCCGTCAGCGCTGTGCGATCTTTGATAATCCGCCGCCTGACTGGGCGGTATCCGACAGGTGTGCCGTGCATGGGGTAATACTTCAGGCAGAGAAGGCCATGCGAAACGCTCTTGCCAAACAAACGCTTGGGTCGGTGGCGGCCAGATTCGGACGAACGGCCCCGGCGGACTTTTTCAGTGAGGTTAATATCTGGATGGATGAGCGCATAACGGAACGAACTTCACGCAGCGGGAAAGCGCCACGCAATAAGCCTTAAACATCCCTGTTTCTAAGCATTACGTTTTTATCCCGTCTCTCCGGAGACGGGATGGGCTTTCTGTACCCGTATAACGGTGATAGAACGGCACTGTTTATCCGGAATATGTCCCGGGCAGTCTGGCTGCTCGGTTAACTCTGTCCTTGAGGAATGATGCTATGAAAAAAACAATTTTAATTGCCGGCTCTGGTTTCGCCGGATTCTGGGCCGCCATTGCCGCAATGCGTGCTGTTTCACTTGCCGGTAAAGCGGATGAAATCAGTGTCATTATGGTATCACCGGCGCCTAACGTAACTATCCGGCCACGTCTGTACGAAGCGGTACTGGAAAATATGGCGCCGGATATATCCGCACAGCTAGCTGTTACCGGAGTGCAATATGTGGCAGGGCGTGTTGAGGGGATTGATACAGACAATAAAAGGGTGACCGCAAGACTGAATGACGGGCAAGAAATGGCGCTCGCGTATGATCGCTTTGTTCTCGCAGCAGGCAGCTATGGTGCCATTCCACCGGTATCTGGCTTTGCCGAACACTCTTTCAATGTTGACACGCTGGAAGGTGCGCAATGCCTGGAAACTCATCTGCTGGACCTGAAACACAAACCGCATACTGCCGCACGCAACACCGTGGTAGTAGTTGGCGGAGGGCTTACCGGATTGGAGAGCGCCACGGAAATGCCGCAACGATTGCGTGCCATTCTTGGCAATGAAGATGTACGGGTAGTGATTGTCGATAGCGCTGCAGAGGTCGGTGCCGGTATGGGAGCAGAAGCATCTGCGGTTATTCAGCAGGCATTACAGGAATGTGGCGTAGAACCTCGCGCTAGTGTGCGTGTAACTGCGGTTGACGCGGGTAGTGTCACCTTGTCAGACGGAGAACAGATTGCTGCCGACACGGTGATACTGGCGGCAGGGATGCGGGCAAGCCCGCTGACGGAACAAATTCCGGGCGAACGGGACAACAGCGGGCGTGTTCTGGGTGATGCATATCTGCATGCACCTGCTGCACCGGGCGTTTTTGTTACCGGGGACACGGTGAAGGTGCCAACGGACAATGCGGGCAATTACAATGTGATGTCCTGCCAGCATGCCATGAGTCTGGGTCGTGTTGCCGGGTATAATGCAGCAGCAGAACTGACGGGGTTACCACTACATCCTTACAGCCAGCCGAAATATGTGACCTGCCTCGATCTGGGAACGTGGGGAGCATTATTCACTGAAGGCTGGGAACGCAAGGTGCTTGTTACCGGGGCTGAAGGTAAAAAGATTAAACAGGAAATTAATACCCTGTGGATTTACCCACCGAAAGCTGATCGCGACGCCTTGTTCGCCATAGCAAACCCGGATTTTGTGATTGTCCCTTAAAACTGAAGGTGGAAGCGGAAATGTTTTCACCTTTATCGTCGGCTGAAACTTGAATATTTCGTTAAGCCTGTGGGATGCCAAAGCGCATCCCACTACATTCCCGGTCACCATAATTGCTATCAAGCCGTGTATATCATGGCGTAGACCATCAATTATCGGCCAGGATGAGATGAGCAACTAGTTTATGCGCAGTACCGATGCGCTGGCAGGAAGAACGTACCTGCGGGATAGAATGTACAAAGGTGGAATTACGTAGAAAACCCCATGATAAAGCCCAAAGACACAGACTCCGTGTACCGTCACATAGGTGCGCATAATGTATATTATGTTAAATAACCTACATCGACCAATAACTTCACAAAGCCTTATACCACCACTACAGATCAGTCAGTTAGCTTTTTGAGACATGTCGCATTTTTCCCATTATGTTTATAGTAGTTTTTGGTTTATATACATTATGTTCTCAGGATTAATAGTTCATGTTCTCTCTCGCTCAACTTGATGTGCCTGGCCATCAACGCCAGTGGATATTAATGGATGTGACGACCTGTTTGCCCCTTCTCTATCCATTACGTTATTGCGCTGATCAGAAACGTCCGGTGATGCGGGGTTCGTATGCCGTCGCTGTGGCATTTCTCGGCCCACATTGCGTAAATGGTGGCGCAGATATCTGGCTCAGAGCATCACTGGTCTGGAAAGTCATAGCCGACGCCCTAAGCGCTCACCATCAACGAAAACCGGCGCTGGCGAAGTCGCTCTGATTCTGGAGTTACGCTCCCGGCGAAATCTGGGCGCAAGGCGGATTCAAAGCGAGTTAAAACGGCCTCATTCAATCTCACTGGCAATAGCAACAATCCACAAAGTCCTCTGCCAGAATCAGGTGAAACCTGTTGTTAAATTCCGGCGTAAAGGTGACTTCATTCGCTACGAACGCCCTGTTCCCGGTGACCGGGTTCAGATGGATACCTGTAAAATTGGCCCCGGCTTATATCAGTACACATCTGTTGATGATTGCACTCGCTACAGAGTACTGAGGCTCTATTCTCGTCGCTCGGCTACAAACACACTGGATTTTATTGATTGCGTTATTGAAGAAATGCCTTTCCCGATACAGCGCTTTCAGACAAACCGGGGAAGAGAGTTTTTTGCCGTTAAAGTGCAGGCAAAACTGAAAGAATACGGCATCAAGTTTCGTCCAAATAAACCAGCGTCGCCTCATCTTAACGGCAAAGTTGAACGTTCCCAAAAAACAGACAAAGCTGAGTTTTACGCGACCGTAGATCTCTCTGCTGATGACCTGAAGGAGCTGCTGCAGAATGGCAGCATTACTACAACTGGGAACGTCCTCATAGCGCTCACAACGGTAAAACTCCGATGGAGCGCTACTTTGAACTTGCTGAGAAAACGCCATACTCCGACACCGTTCACGCAAACTATCAGCCCAATGAAGAGCATATACAGGAACAGAATTATAAGCTTGAACTTGAGCTGAGAAAATTGAAACGATGTCTATGAATCACACAAATCAGTCTGCAACGATTTTTAAACCATTGCCGAAATTGCGCCACAGTCATGGGGCTTATCAAAACCAGTGATGCTTTTGACATATTCAGTAATCAGCGCACCAATAATCTTAACTGCCTCCTTGTTCGTTGTGATGAAGCCCAGTGGCATCGTCACAGGCAACGTTTCGGGTTGAGAAATATGATAGATAACAGCAGATAACTCATCCTCAAGATGAAGGATCTCAACATTACCATCTAACAGTCCTTCAACTAGCCCTTTAGCGCACGCGTGGAATTGCCCAAGTTCATGCTTCCACTGTCTGGCAACTCGGACATCACCTGCATCCTGGACGGGTACGTACAGCACCGGTTTATACAACCGCTTATCCTTCGTAGCTGACCTGTTAAGAAAATCGCTCAGGCTTGAGATAAATCGAACACTCTTTGACCAGTAGGGATCTGATGGTGCTACCCAGACGAACGGGCTACCGCCATAATCGGTTTTGTCTCTGATACGCTGATTAAGCACCGGTGCCAGAGCTTTCTGCAGCTTTTCCCAGTTGTTTTTAGAATAAACCGGGCCTAAAAAAGTCGTCCTGCCTGAGTCTGAGTATTCTTCCATTGCCTGCATATCCTTGATAAATAATGGATTAAGCTGATTCGTTTTAGAGTCAAACAGCTTAAGCGTAAGGTCATCGTTAATGGATACCATGGCCTTAAAAATACTCATGGTATTGTTATGTCGTGATAACCTAGCTATCTCAACAGCCATTAACTCATGAACACATTCCGAACTGTTTAACTGTTCATAGTCTTCACGCTCGACAGCCTTACCATCGTTATCCATTTTAAATTCCGTTGTTAAACGGAGCGGTATTTGCCGCAGCTTATTAACAGAATTAACGGTATAGATAGAAGGTTGTTCTTTTCCGCCCTGAACCTGCAGGTGAGACAGGTAACCTTTATCCAGGATTTGATTAAACTGGTACTGAAAGTGCTTCTCAACCAGTTTCTCACTTTGAGAAATGTTGTTGTCATCAACCTTTAATGTTAACCCTCCCCTCCAGTGGTCCTGGAAAGTCTGGTTGCTGAAGCAGCTAAATGTGGCTAAATCAAAGGATAAGGTACCATGTTCCGGAAATTCCATATTCTGAGTAATGCTTCGCTATTTGCTGATATTTCTGATTTTGCCAAGTATTCCCGATACACCTTTTTAGGATGTTCGAAAATCATATCCATAGCTTCGAAGCCATTAACCCTCAGGGCTTTTGGCGCTGTCTGAGGCCCTAAGAAAAGGTTATCAAAAAGGGGAAAATCTTTGTTTAGAACCTGGGAGTCTGGATGGGGTCTGAAGTAGTTGTTGAATGTATTTCGGTCAGCAAATTTAAGAAAATCTGTTAACGAGATTGTATGGTGACGTTGTTCTTCCGGTAACTCACTGAAGTCCGCATTGCCAGTCATCACAACAAAGAAATGTACAAATGGAACATAGCCTTTGTTCGTAAAACGGTCTGCCAGACGCTTGAGTTTGTTGTCCAACGTGAACTTTTTGCCACGGGTCACGCTTACTGGCGAGCGTCCCATGTTTTTGTCACCCTTATACCAAGTCTCTCCACGCGCAGTTACAGGCTGATGATTCCAGTCCTTCAACTCAACTATGATCACATTGCAATGCGTAACAATGACTAAATCAAATTCACCTTCTTTTTTTGCCTCAACAAAACGAAAACCTGCATAACCTTTCCAGGGGAACATTCCATTGCCGGTAAAACCGTAGCTTTGTAGCTGCTCGCCAATTGAACCGCCACGAACAGGATTGCTAGGCTTTGATACGTTGACTGAAAAAGCAGCCTTTATTTTCTCGATAGCCAACACTTCCTGCTCTTGTAAGCCACCATCCCACATTTCTACTTCCAACGGAGTTCCCCTTAGATTTCATCTAAATTTGCTTAAAAAGTCAGGCCATTTATTCTGGTCATGTAAGGCAAAGCGAAGTTTTGCCTCCCATCGGCCGTTCCAGTCCGTGCTTCCGTTCAAGCCCGTCACCAAGAGTTCTTCAAGAGCCTGTACTATTTCCCCCCGAAGGGATGACACTCCTCACTAACTATTAATGTGTCTAAATGTTATCAAAAATTATAGATTTTTCAAGAAGGTAGTCAGATACCTCCTAAAATTTTACGTGCTTGGGTATGCGATTGGAAATGGTTTATGAACTGAAACAGAGCGAACCTTAAGCTTCCCTACCGATATATCCTCAAGTATTCCCAGCCAGCTGTCAGAACGCTACCGCCATCAGAGGTATCATTTCCACTTAAGTATCGATGTATCCAAATGTTACCAAACCTCATGGATTATTCAAGAAGACAATCAGATAACCCTTAAATCTTGATGGGGCTGGTTATGCGGTTACGGCGGGGAATGGTTCATGAACTGGAGTAAAGTAAGCTGACAGAGAATGTCCATAAGAAGCGGATTCTCTGTTAGTTCATGAAGTTAACTGGAAATTAGTTTATGTTTTCATTAAAAATATTCATTTAAGTCAGAGGCATATTGAGAATACCTCTTATGAACTGGATTCTCACACAACATAAGTCAAATTGAATTAATGGATGCGCACCTGGCTACCCCTTGGCTCTCTATCTCACCTCACCTTCAACCTTTGCCAGATTTGCCAAGGTTTATATCCCTTGGCCATCATTCTGGTTTAAAGGTTCTCCAGGCTCAATCATCGATCGCCGTGCCCTGATGAAAACGCATCTGCCAACGAGCTCCTTTTTCTGATGACGACCACAGCCAGATTGACGAACGTTCCGTACGACGCACCACCTTGCCACCGGTATCACGCTGAAAACTTTTATACCTCAGCAATGCGACGCCTTCGCCAATCATCATGCAGCAACTCGCCAACGATCTCTGTGTTGTTACGCATCGCCGGCAGATGCAGCTGAACCTCCAATGACTGGAGTACCGACAAAAGCCCGCAATAATCGGTCAAAACGCCCGCCTATTTTGATCGCGCTACGTGAAATCTGAGAATGAATGGCTATCTTACCTCTGCAGATTTCACCAAAACGCACGATTTATTTAATACCTCTTAATAACATAACTGCGGCGAAATTTATGCGGAGTCTTCGGAAATTTTAATCTCTTTCATCTTTTCAGCACGGTATTGATTGGAGTTACACAGAATTATACTGGTCTCTGCTTTTCCATGTTTCTCCAGCCATCTATCCTGGCGCCAGGTTATTCCAGTCCCCCTGAAACAGTAACCAGCTACCTCACCCTGTGACCTCACTCACAACTCCGGTACAACGCCGGAAGAGAGCAAAAAATAGGAAGCGTATAAACAAAGGTGAGCAAGCCGCTGCTCTAGCCTGCTAGGTATACTCAGGACGAAGCCAATCTGAATGAGTGAACAATAATGAAAACCACAGAAATTGCCTCTGACAGTTACGTAAAGGTCAGCATTAGGGAAAAAATAGGATACGGGTTTGGCGATCTGGCCTCCAACCTGTCGTTTGGATTTGTCTCTCTATTCTTGCTGTTTTTCTATACAAATATTTATGGCATTACCGCCGTTCAGGCGAGTTTGATCTTTGTGATCGCTCGTATCCTGGATGCGATATTTAACATTTTCGTCGGTTACTTGATTGATAAAACCCATACCCGCTATGGCAAGCTACGGCCTTACCTACTGTTTGGGGCCGTGCCATTGGGCATTCTGACGGTGCTGTGTTTCAGCACCTTCGACAGCGAATTCAAGTTTTACTACGCGCTGATTTCCTACACCATCTACTGTCTGGCCTACACCTCGGTCAATACCCCCTATTCCGCCATGACCAATATGTTGACTCAGCATGAAGGTTCGCGGGCATCATTGTCGGTCTATCGCTTTGTGTTAGCGATTGTCGGTTATCTGATTGTCTCTACCAGCGCAGATTTACTGATTTCGCAGTTTACCGACCAGAAGATGGGGTATGTGTTTGCTGTCAGCAGTTTCAGCCTGTTGGCGACTTTCTTCTTCCTGGCCTGCTTTGGCATGACCAAAGAACGGGTGATTGGCCTGCCGGATCAAAAGCCCCCCACGTTAAAAGAAATGGTCACCGCAGTCTCTGGCAACTTACCGTTAATCAACCTTTCTCTGTTCACCGTGTTCTTCTATATCGCCTATACGGTGTGGATGGCCATTGCGATTTACTTCATCAAATACACCCTGGGCGATGAAACCTTTACCGCCAAGTTCTTTGCCATTCAATCCGCTGCCTACGTGGCAGGCACCATCGTGTCAGAAAAACTCATCAACATCATGGGTAAAAAGAAAATGGTGCAATTGGGGCTGCTGATCGGGATTGCCGGGGTGATGTTCCAG
Source organism: Serratia rhizosphaerae (assembly GCF_009817885.1). Lineage (NCBI taxonomy): Bacteria > Pseudomonadati > Pseudomonadota > Gammaproteobacteria > Enterobacterales > Yersiniaceae > Serratia > Serratia rhizosphaerae. The sequence goes on along the minus strand of NZ_CP041764.1, from coordinate 4,668,145 downwards.
TATTTCCTGGCAGGTGATAACAGCTACCTGATTATGACCGGCGTTTGCCTGTTCAGCGTTACGCTCGGGATGGGGTTTGTCGCGATGTGGTCGATGGTTGCCGACACTGTTGAATTTGCTGAATGGAAGCATGGCGTACGCACCGAAGGGGCTATTTACGGCTTCTTTAACTTCATCACCAAAATTGCCATGGCGATTGGTGGGGGCTGTGCCGGACTGATGCTCGACTACTTTGACTACTCCTCCGAGCATATCAGTGCCAATGCGTTAAACGGCATTAATTTAATGATGACCCTGTTCCCTGGCCTGATGTTTGCCCTGGGGATGGTGTTTATCTTTTTCTATTCCCTGGACGAGAACACCTACCGGAATCTCATTAAAGACATTGAATCGCGCAAGCTTAACGCGCTGTAACATTGCAGGTAATTAACATGAAAAGAGAGTTTCAGGCCATCATTGCGGCCATGACCGCCGAAGAAAAAGTGGCGCTACTCAGCGGCAGCGGCTTGTGGCGCACCGCCCGCCTCCTGCAGCATGGTATTGAAGACATCGTCATGACGGATGGCACCTATGGCGTTCGTTACAGCACCAGCCAGATTGAACAAGGGGAAAACTGGAATATCACCGATTTCCTCGCTGTGATTGGCCAAAGCGCAGGCGACGTTGAACAGGAAGAACAGAAAGGAGGATCTGAAGCGCTGTTCAGTAAATCCAAACCCGCCACCTGCTTCCCCAACGGCTCTACGTTAGCCTGCAGTTGGGATAGCGATCTGGTGTACAAAATGGGTGAAGCGTTAGCAAAAGAGTGTCAGGAGATGGGAGTAGGTATTTTACTCGGCCCAGGGATCAACATCCGCCGCACGCCATTGGCTGGCCGAGGTTATGAATACTACTCGGAAGATCCTGTGGTCAGCGGAGACATTGCTGCCGCATTAATCAACGGCCTGCAAGACGGCGGCGTGGGGGCCAGCCTGAAGCATTTCGCCGCCAATAACTCGGAGTTTCGACGCACCGAAATGGATTCGGTGATTGAGAAACGGGCGCTACGCGAGATTTATCTCAGTGGTTTTAAACGCGCTATCGATAAATCCAACCCCTGGACGGTGATGTCATCCTATAACCGACTCAATGGCGTGCAAACCTCGCAGGACCCCTGGTTACTGACCGAAGTGTTACGTAACGAGTGGCAATATGACGGACTGGTGATGTCCGATTGGTATGGCATCAAAGATCGCCCTACCTCCTTACTGGCGGGTAACGATCTAGCTATGCCGGAAACACAGCGCGATAAGCAGGAACTGCTGCAAGCGATCGAACAGGGAGAAATACCAGCAGAAGTTCTGGATACTGCCTGCCTGCGCATGCTGACGCTGATAGACAAAGTGCAACAACACCGCAAACCGGGGACTCAGGCCGACTATCAGCGGCATCATCAGTTGGCGCAGCAGCTTGCCGCCGAATCCCTTGTTCTGCTGAAAAATGAAGATAACATCCTGCCGTTACAGCCAAACAAACAGCGCACCGTCGCCGTGTTGGGTAAACCGGCGCAAGAACCGGTGATCCAAGGCTCTGGCTGTGCCACTACCGTACCTTACATGCTCGATCGGCCTCTTGATGAGATTTTTGACGTGGCAGGCAGCGATTTCAATATCGACTATGCCATCGGTACCCCTGAAGATAACGTTATTGATGAACAAGCGTTGGCGCTGGCCGTTGATACCGCGAAAAATGCCGATGTTGCCGTGGTTTTCGTCAGTACCGCCATTGGTGAAGACGGTGAAAATGGGGATCGCAAGGATTTGAATATCCTGCCTAGCCATGAGGCGCTGATCCGAGCCGTCGCCAGACAACAGCCCAATTTGGTGGTCGTACTTGCCAACAGCGATGCCGTGGTAATGCCCTGGCTGTCCGATTGCAAGGCCGTGCTGGAAACTTTCTTTGCCGGACAAGGTATGGGCCGGGCCGTGGCCGATATTATATTTGGCCGGGCCAACCCTTGTGGCAAATTGACCGTGACTGTGCCCAATACGCTGGAAGAGACGCCAGCCTGGCTCAGTTATCCAGGTGAAGACCTACGCCATCATTACAGTGAAGGACTGTTTGTGGGGTATCGCTATTACGATCGTCGTAAACTGGTGCCGCAATTCCCGTTTGGTTTCGGCCTAAGCTATACCACATTCAGCTACGCCAATCTGACAACCTCGGCGGCACAGCTTGAGGAAGGTCAGTCGCTGACCGTCAACGTAGAGGTAACCAATAGCGGTAAAGTAGCGGGTAAAGAGGTGGTGCAACTCTATCTTTCCGCACCATCAGGGGAACTGTTGCGTGAAGAGCGGGCCTTGAAAGCCTTTGCCAAAGTTCATCTTGAACCGGGTGAAACCAAGACCGTGAGCATGGTGCTCAACTGGCAAGATTTTGCCTGTTTCCATCCTGGTATGGCCGACTGGGTAGTGAATGCGGGTGAATATCAGTTGCACGCGGCTCGTTCTTCACGGGATATTGCGATTAGTACGACGGTCAACGTACTGGCGCAACCCTTTTATCTGTCGTTAAGAACGGATAACTCATTGCAGCAGTTGCTCAACAATCCGCCGGCTTTTGATCGGGTGGTCAAGTTGTTGGTTAGCAAAAACAACCTGCCGGAATCGCTTGTGAGGGAAAAACTGATTGCGGTTGCCCCCGATCTGTTCTGCGGCCTGTTTATTGCCCTGACAGAGTTCCTGGCCATTGATATTACTCGGCAGGAGTTGGCGTCCGCCTTGCAGGGCAGTAAGGCAGAGGGTTAAAGCCCGCCCATTCCCTCTCCCTTGGGGAGAGGGAATCATTACGCATTTACGTTGTTAACTCACGGGGATTAAGCCGATGTTTCCTTTTTCTGTCACACAGCGGCCAAGGCTAAAATCGCAACAGCAAGCGGTCGCAGCAATCCATGAAGGTAGCGGTTATGAGCTGATCTCATTTGATGCCGAGAAGCTGAACGTGTTCGCCGCGGAGGTTTACTACTGTGAACCGCACTGGCACTCGGCGCCTGAGCTTATCTGCATTCTGTCGGGAGAATTCTCCGTGACTCTGGGTCACGCCACTTCGCTCGCAGCGGCAGGCAGCATGCTCTATATCAATCCGGATGAAATCCACTCGTTAGAGGCTCGCGCGCCAAATAGCCAACTGCTGACGATCCAGTTCGCTCCAAATCTGTTTGATGAACTCCATCCGGCCCCTCAGCTGGATTACGCCCTATTTCATCAGCAGGAGCCTGGCGAAGACCAACAGATTCGCAGCTGCGTGCTCGCTTTGCTTGAACATCTGGTTCACGCCCAATCTTCGTTTACCCGTATTGCTCTGGTGTATCAACTGTTGAGCTCACTGGCGGCGGCAAGAGAAAAACAGGCCGATCGGCAACAGATGACGTTCAAAAAAAAAAGACCAACAGCTAGTTAAATACGGCATCGAATTTATCAATCAGCATTTTGACGACGAGCTGAATTTGTCCACCGTTGCCGATAACGCCGGTGTCAGTTACCACCATTTCTCACGCACGTTCAAAAAGATCAGCGGCTACAATTTTAAAGAATATCTGACCATGGTCAGGATTAATAAGGCCAAACTGTTGCTGAAAGACACCAATATCCCGATCACCGACATCAGCTACACCTGCGGTTTCAGCGGTCATAAACAGCTGATTTTTGCTTTCAACAAGTATTGCCGCATGACGCCAACAGAATTTAGAAAAAGCTACCTGACAGCAATCAACTCTGCAGCAGAAATGCAAATCATGACAAATTTCTGTTGCCTGCCGCTGGACCCGCAGATTGTCGCACTCCTGCGGCAATTACCCCCATCAGCTACTTGAGCGCTGTCGAAAACATTCTACAAAATAGAAAGAAACTTTATTCTGAAAAGAGACCACCCTGAATAGTTAAATTCCGTGAACGTTACCTTGTCCAGGTTCGTATGGAATTCCCCGGCAAAGCCGGGGACGCCGTGGATTTATTACGGCCAGCCGTATTATTTCTCATCTTCAGATATCAGAAACGCCAGGTGGCTGAAAGATTACCTGCGATCGAATCATAGCCAGAACGAAACAATTCGCTTTCAATCCCGATGCCCAACTCGACATCAGTGTTGATTTTATAGCTCATTCCAGCCTTAACCCCCAGTGTGTCACGGCCAGTCACCTGATTCCTGGAACTAAACCCTGTGCTGCGATAGTTGGCGAAAGAGGCTTGTTGCACTATATTGCCATCCAGCAGTTCATGATCCCAGGTAAGCTGCAACTCAGCTGCAATCGACGCCCCTGAAGCGAGCGGCAAATTCCAGTTACCATTCACCCCGATACTCGATCGCAGAGTATCGAAGGTCTCCGAACCTAGCACCAGCCGGCTGCCGTCATTACCGCTTTCTTTCACGCCAGGGCGATGTAATGTGGTGTAATTTAATGAAGTTACCGGTCCGGCGTTCACATTATCATTCAGCGCCCAACGATAGCCCCCGCCGGCCGTAATAGAGCCTGACCATCCAGTCCAGGTGGCATGGTGGCTTGCTCTGTAAGTTTCTACATGAATGTTTCTATCCAGCCAGCTGTCTTCAATGCCGAATCGGCCATTGCCGAATAAATACATCCCTTCGGACCTCTCAACGCCGTAACGAGCATGAATACCCAGATCGAAAGCAGTGGTTTTCCCATTCGCGGTTTCTGGTGATTTAACCGTCACCGATTGGCCGCTGACCGCACCATGAAAGCCATAAATCCAGTTGCGATCCCGATCGTTTTGTTTTTCGGCGCCAAACACCATGCCATAACTGCTGGCGTCGTACCCTACACTACCACCCTGACGCTGCTGCCAGAAGCCGCCGCCAAAGGGTATGGCAAAGCTGCGCCATTCGCCTTCCGCCAATTGTTTCCGCGTAACGACAGGATTAAGCCCGCCGATGATCCGCGTTATCTGCTGTTCACGGTGAAGGGAACTCGCGAACATGGCGCTATAAGCTTCCGCAGAAAGTTGCTGCAAGGCATCGCTGATACTCCCGCCATCAGTGGCCGAGAAATCCAGAGTACGGTACAACGGTTGTATATCCGAATTGGCTTCCGCCACAATTTTATCCAGCGCCTGCCCCACCTGCCGCGCATTATCGTCCTGCGCATACCGGCTGTACGCGTTGGAAGCGCGCAGCATCGAGAGCTGCCAGCTATTCTCTCCCTGAGGCGTTGTCTGCAGCGCCAGCGTGGGTGAGCGGAGCAAGCTGTTCACCGTACTGAATTCGCCGCTGTACGAATCTGCTTTTAGCAAATCTTGCGAATCCAGTCGCCAGTTTGCCGCATACCAGTCCGGCTGCGGCGCAAACGTCAGTTGACCGTTGAATTGTGCGTGACCGTCCACTCGCAGCGTATCATGCCTACCGCGACCGTCGACTTCCAACAGCAACTGTCCGGTATCCCCCTGTTGATAAGCGCCTGTTATATTGATTTGCCCAAGTGAATTGCCCGGCGCGAGGACCCCGTTATTTAAAAAGCGTCCTTCCTCGTTCAGGGTGTAGCTGCCGTTGCCGGATAGTATGGCACCCGGTGAAATAGTCATGCTGTAAATCTGAAAGTCGCCATTAAGCGAGGTTTTCCCTCCGTGCGCGTTCAGTGCTAGATTATTGATACCTTCAATGTTTCCACGGTAAGTAAAGCTGAAATCAGAATCAGCACCATCCGTCGCCTGCCCATGCGTATTGGCCTTCCGACCGAAGGTAAGCTGCGTCAACCGCGGTTGGCCGTAGGCATCCCGCTGGGCGTAGTCCGAGTAAATATCACCTTCCAGCCGGGCGCCATTTAATATATTTATATTACCGACCAGCGCATTTGGCGAAATATAAATCGCCGCGCCTTTACCGGCAACCCGTCCGCTAATGTCGGCATTATCTACCAGGGATCCCTGCAACTCGGGTAATAATGCTTCGTTATACCCGTCGACGATATGGAGCCAGGATCCACGATAGTCCACTTCGTTCCCCAGGAGATTATTGCCAAAATCAAAGCTGATAGCGACGCCATTAGCTCCTAACGCCTGAATATCGCCACGTTGAATAAGGTTATGCTGTTTACCGTAGGCAAACATCACCCCACGGCCATTCACCCCATCGGCGTAAACCCGTGTTCCAGGTTCGATGCTCAGGGTGTTATTTTGCCCATCAACGCGGACACCCGCGCCGCCAGCTCCTTGTGTCAACAGATCCGCTTGCTGAAAGATATGGTTATTGCTGCCATACACGTGCAGGCCAACCCCCAACGTTGCGGTGTTATATTGCCCTGCCAGATAGCCATCCCCCTGCTGATTACGCAGAAAATAGCCATTATGGTTAATGAGAGTTTGCCCATTGCCATATAGCGAAAAACCGAAAAAGTTACGTCGGTCAATCTGATACCCCATGTCCTGCAGCAACGCCAGTTCTGCTTCCATAAAAGTTGTGTAATTGCGGTAGTTCTGGTGGCTCATCATGCTGTTTTTCAGCTCGATATGGCTCATGTAGTTATCATCGACCGAACCGTCGTCTCCCAACATTTTCACCGGCACGCCAGGCATGGCGCCTGCAAGCACTTCATCTACGTGCCTGCCTGTGAAATAGCCTTTATCGAGCCGTACATCAAAGCCTTGCTGATCCCATGGGTTATTGCATCCATTACACAGTATTACTTGCCCTGGTCGGGCAGGATTGCCACGATCGTCGCGCAGATGGCTGGTCCAGGAGCCAAAAGGCTCAGTATAGAAAGTGGGCGTGAATGTGCCACTTCCTTGCAGATCGGTAACCATATTGGATATTCCCAGGCCATGGGCCAGCTCATGAACAGCGACGCTGACCAGATCAGTCTTTCCTGTGCGCGGCAATTGCGCAGGCACATAGGGAACGTCGTCAAAATCCAGTTTGCCCATGATGAACTGGGCATGGGAGCCGAAGGTCAACTCTCCGGTATCAATGCCGTTTAAAGCCCCCTGCAGTTGCGTCAGACTGATAACACCATTGCTTACTGAGTCGCTGGATCCCGCAGCATTATTAACGTCAAACGTACCGATATTGATAATGGCGGGCAATTGCCCCGGTCTGGGGGTGATAACTTCAGCCCAGTAACGCATGGCATCGAGTATTTTTTCTTTCTGTTGCTGACCCAGATCCCAGGTTGACTCAGAATCTATCGGCCAATTCGGCATAAAGGGTCCGTCGCCAACATTAAAGAAACGCACTTGAAATACAGCAATATTTTGAGGGTTATAGACCAGATAGCTTTCTCCTGCATACAAATTATTGCTGGCTAATAAACCAGTTAATGCAGCCGTCATAAAAAAACTTTTCATACCAACCATCCTTGTGTAAAAAAGCAAACTTCTACGTCCGTCAATATAAGCTCACATCTGAACTTAATAAATCATAAACAAATATGATAACTATCGAGATGACTTGATAATTTATAACAATAGGAGACCTTGCTCTGCGATAGCCTCGTCTTCCAGTATTTTATAAACGGGAGGGCAGCATACGGAGCAGATTGAAAATATCGTGCGTAATCGAAAAGCGTGACGGATTGCCTTATCAACGGCATCACACTGAGAAATTACGCGTTGCCGGCAGATGCAGCTGAACCGCTACGTATAAACAATTAGCTCGTTCAGCGTTTTTAATCTCACCAAATACACCTAAATCTTCAGCACCCCGTCAATCAGCGTACAGCTCTGACCGCCAATCCACGGCTCATCGCGAATAAAACTTACGCTGACCCGGCCCTCGCGATGCAGTTGAGTGCCTTGCCGGACCTGATATCCCTGTGCCGTTACACCACCGTCGGGGAAGTTATTGGTCTGCAGCAAACGGGCCAGACACGCATTGGCGCTGCCGGTCACCGGATCCTCGACCAGCTTGTCCCACTCCACCAGAAACGCCCGTATCTCGTAATCTGCGGGATCGCCGGATGGATAAGCGCCATAAATCACCACGCCGTCAACCTGATAATCAATTTGCATCTTCTTAATCATGGCCTGGTTTGGCGTCATCGCCAGACAGGATTGCGCGTCTGGCATACGCACCATCAGCCAACGGATGCCCATGTCGGCCACCACCGGCAGAATCTCTGTAGCCATTACCGCCGGTTGAAAATCGGCCGCCAACTGCTGCCGTTCCTCAAGTGTCAGCGTGCGCAGCGTGACCTCCGGCGCGGCAAACGCCAGCGTGCCTTCCGGCAGGATATTGACCGCCACCAGACCGACTCCGCATTCCTGCATCATCACCCCCGGTTGTTTGGTCACCAAACCAGCTTCCAGTAAGGCATGGGCCGTGCCCAATGTCGGATGCCCGGCAAAGGGCAACTCTTTTTCAGGGGTAAAGATGCGCACCCGGTAATCTGCGGCCGGATGCGTCGGCTTGAAAACGAAGGTGGTTTCCGAAAGGTTGGTCCAGCGCGCTAACGCAAGCATCTGCGCTTCATCCAACCCTTCCGCTTCCAGGATCACCGCCAGGGGGTTTCCCTGCAGTGGCGAGGTGGTAAATACATCAATCTGTTTGTAGGCGCGTGGCGTTACGTTATCACTTTTGAGCATTTACCCTAATCCGCTAGGTTTTACTGAGAGGGTTCTCAATCTACCGAAATATGCAGATTATTCAATAGTTCAGTCGGATATATACACCTTAACATGTGGATCCCGGACGTTGCCGGGATCTTATACACTTGACGAGACGTTTAACTCTCTCCCCCTGCTTTCAATGCCTTGAAACCTGCCTGCGCCGACCGTTTATCTTGTTCTCCATGCAATGAAATGCGCGAGGTTTCCGGCAGCGCCAGGCCACCAGCCAGCGCCAGTAATGCCACCAGCGCCAGATAAAATGCCGGTGACACGCTGCTGCCGGTGTAGCCGATCAGCCAGGTCGCGACTAAAGGCGCCGTTCCGCCAAAAATTGTGTAGGCCAGATTATAAGTAATCGCGGAGGCGGTATAGCGCGCTCGGGTGGGGAAAACTTCCGAGAGCAGCGCCGCCGTCACCACGCCGGACAATACCGCCCCGGTCGCCAACAGCAGATCGCCGAGAATCGCTGCCCAAAGATGGCCTGAGCTGGCCAACTGCCAGGCAGGATAGACGCTCAGTATCACCCAGACTCCGGTCAGGGCGACGGTTTTTCTGCGCCCTATCCGATCGCACAGCGCACCGACCGGCGGACACATTCCAGCGGCAAACAGCAGCGCAACGGTGGAAACCAACAGCGCGGCAGCACGGCTAAAATGCCCTTCCAGTTGCAGGAAGGTGGAAAAATAAGTGGTGAACATATAAAACGACAGCGCCGTCAAAGAGATAAACGCCCCCAGCCGCAAGATATTCCCCGCCTGCTGGCGTAACGTCTCGCTTAACGGTGCGTGGGCAGTGGCGGATTCAGCAAGCGCCGCGCGAAACGCCGGCGTCTCTTCCATACGCAGCCGCAGATAAACGCCAACCAGGCCGAGCGGTGCCGCCACCAGAAAAGGAATACGCCAACCCCAACGGCTCATCTGCTCCGCGCTCAGGCTGGCATCCAGCAGATAGGTAATCGTCGCCGCTGCGGCAAAGGCGGAAAAGGTAGAAACCGTGATAAAACTGCCGTACCAGGCGCGTTTGTGGTTAGGGGCATGCTCCATCACATAGGCGCAGGCCCCGGCATATTCACCACCAGCAGAAAACCCTTGAACACAGCGGGTTAGCGTCAGAAACAGCGGCGCCAGCATGCCAATGCTGGCATAGGTGGGCAGCAGACCAATGATCGTGGTCGATCCCGCCATCAGTAACACGGTTAAAGACAAAATACGCTTGCGGCCCAGTTTGTCGCCCAGCATACCGAATATCACCCCGCCCAGCGGGCGCAGTGCAAAAGCCACGGCGAATACGGCGAATGTCTGTAACAATGCCGCCTGCGGCAGATCTGCCGAAAAAAATTGTTGCGCGATGATCGTCGCCAGAAAGCCATAGACGGCGAAATCAAACCACTCGACGAAATTACCAATCGCTGCGGCGGTTGTCACCTTACGCAGCGTGGCTGCCGAGACGGGCGTCATATTATCCATAGCCATCTTCCCCTGTTTGGGTGTTCTAACCAGATGTAGGTTGAAATTACAGGGGAATGCGCTTCCCCTGCGCGGTTATAGCGTGGAATATTCAGTGTCTTTTTGATTCTGTCGTTAAGTCATTAGTCCATTATTGATAACAGATTAACTTCTAATTCGAAAATTAATGACAGACAAGTTCAACCGCAGAGTCGCATAAAGTTTTTGGGTGTTCAACAAAACCGTCGTCACACACCAAATAACAACAATATTCACGAATGAACCCATTAATAAAACACAATAAACATCAATTAGTTAGATAAGATCATTGGCTACCATATGATTTTCATTTAGAGAAAAATACTGGAGGGATAACATTAATCGCTGCCGGTTTGGTCGCTTGCTTAGGATAACCTATTGATTTTATTTTTTATTACGGCGTGATTTTTTAGGGAGGCGCGCCAGATATTAAATACTATTTATTCACCTGTCGCTTTTAGATATCGAAGCGTCGTTTTTCATGTTTTTATATTTTATTTAAAGCCTATTATAGGCCATTAACATCTGCTAATCCGATTGCAATTAAAATACCCCCTAAATTTAAGTTTTCACTATTTTTAACGCCACTTTCACTTTGTCCCGAGTAGCGCTATTTTTGCTGCCGAAAGGAAACGTTCGGAAATTTCATCCCCTTCCGTTGCCCTTGCCAACATCAACGCCCCCGCCATCAGCGCTAGCTGTGTCAGATGCTTGTCGGCAGGCGCCGTATCCGGTTTATCTTCTTCAATCGCGGCCAGGCGCTCTGCCATTTTTTTGACGCCGGCTTTGTAAGTCTCGCGAACCGGCTTTTCACGATCTTTACGCAACACATCGCTGGCCAGCGCCGAGACCGTACATCCGCTACGGGTGTTATCACGGTGTTCCGTTGAAAGATAGTATTCAACCAGTTGTGCAAAGCTGCCCATGTCGCCTTGATCCAGGAAAGCATCCGTATCATCAAATGCCTGGCGGCAGGCCAACGCCTCTAACTCATCCTTGGAACTAAAGTGCCCATAAAAGCCGCCATGGGTCAGGCCGACGGCCGACATAATGTCGTTTACGCTGACACCGTCAAGCCCCCGCTGACGAAACAGTTCTGAGGACGCTTTAATGATATTTTTCCGGTTATGTTCCATCTGTTCTTTAGATACGCGTCCCATTTTTCCTCCTGTAGCCCGTAATATCAGCGCGGATCAATCGCTCCAACCGCCGCATCCCCAGCCTGTCTGGCGTGCGGCGGGATGATGTTAACATACTCCGCCTCGCGGCAGAGAGCAGCAATCTGGTGGATATAAGCCCATTGCTTCTCATTTCAGCCGCCCTGTGTGGCTAGTGTGGATTCACCGTACATACCACCAGCCATTGAATCCCTACCCAGCCCCCCACTCACAAACGCCTGAACGCTGGGTATCGATCGCCTTTCATTTTAAATGACGGTTGACATTTATTATACATGTCGAGCATCATTTAAAAAAGCATGCGTTTTTGCCACAACCACAACCTAAGAGAGATTACGATGAAAGACACCACCTCGGTATTAATCACCGGCGCTTCAACGGGAATCGGCGCTGTTTATGCAGATCGTTTTGCCCGCCGTGGACACAACCTTATCCTGGTTGCCCGCGATACCACGCGTATGGCGGCGCTGGCTGAACGGCTGCGCGAGCAATATAACGTGAGCATCGACATCCTGCCGGCTGACCTCAGCCAGCCTTCAGAGGTCGAAAACGTGGCGCAGCGTCTGCGTGACGATGAGGACATCACCGTGCTGGTGAATAACGCCGGGATGGGTCTGTCAGGCAGCTTTACGTCGCAAACCGCTGCCGATATCGATCGGATGATAGCCGTAAATCTGTCTGCGGTTGTCCGCCTGGCGCACGCTGTGGCGCCACGTCTGGCTGCGGCCGGCAACGGCGCCATCATCAATATCGGTTCCGTCGTTGGGCTGGCTCCTGAACTCGGCCTGACGGCTTACGGCGCCACCAAAGCGTTTGTGCAGTTCCTCTCCCAGGGATTGAGCCTCGAACTTGCGCCGCAGGGGGTATATGTTCAGGCCGTGCTGCCCGCCGTGACGCGTACCGAAATATGGCAGCGTTCGGGGGCGGACATTACGACGATGAGCGGCGTGATGGAAGCTAGCGATCTGGTGGATGCGGCCCTTGCCGGTTTTGACCGCCGCGAACCGCTGACCATTCCCCCACTGCACGACGAACGGTTATGGACGGAGTTTGACCAGGCGCGTCAGGCGATGCTGCCAAACTTCCAGCAGGCGCAGCCGGCGCCACGTTATACCCGTGATACCGAGTAACCCGGCAATCTATCTCCTTTAAAGAGCGACGGACATACATGATGAAAGCACTACAGCTGAAAAGTTATGGTAAATCAGCCCAGTTACAGTTTGAAAATATCCCCCGACCGGCGATCAACGATGATGAGTTGCTGGTCAGGGTTTATGCCGCAGGGCTGAATGCGATCGACTGTATGATCCCGACAGGGAGTTTTAAACCCATTCTCAAGCTGACGCTGCCCGCGGTTATGGGCAGCGATCTGGCCGGAGTGATTGAGGAAGTCGGTAACAACGTCACCCGCTTCAAGCCGGGCGACGCGGTATTCGCCAGCCTGTTTGATATGGACCAAGGGGCGCTGGCGGAATATGCCGCGGTGCCTGAACGTGCCGCCGCCCTGAAGCCGGCCAGCCTTGATTTTATCGAGGCGGCGTCCCTCCCGATGGTTGCCCTGACCTGCTGGCAGGCCTTTTCGCGGGCGAAGTTAAGCGCCGGCCAGCGCGTCTTTATCCCTGCCGGTTCCGGCGGGGTTGGGACATTCGCCATTCAGCTGGCAAAACATCTTGGCGCCAGCGTCGGCACCACGACCAGTGCGGCCAACATGGAATTGGTCAGCGCTCTGGGGGCCGATGAGGCGATCGATTACAAGAAAACCGACTTTGATAAAATCCTGAGCAATTACGATCTGGCGCTGGCGACCGTCCGGGGTGACGGTCTTGAAAAAACGCTTGAGATCCTGAAACCCCATGGCGAGGTTGTTTCTCTCGTCGGTCCGCCGGATCTTCCGTTCGCCCGTCAGCGGGGAATGAATAGCGTGATGAAAGCGGTGTTCTGGCTGTTAAGCCGGAAAATCATCAGCCGCGCCGCCCGCCGCCAGATCCGCTACTCTTTCCTGTTTGTTTCGCCAAACGGCGACCAGCTATCAGAGATTGCCGCACTGATTGATGCCGGAAAACTGAAGCCGGTAATCGATAAGACTTTTTCATTTGCTGACAGCATCAACGCGCTGTCTTATCTCGCCGCAGGCCATGCAAAAGGGAAAGTTGTCGTGCAACTGACAGAGTCGCCGTCCGCATCCTGACAATAAACGCCCCGCATGTCGCGATCAGGCAGGTTATAAGAATTCCCTATGTCGCTATCAGATCAGTGGCGAGAACGGCATTCACCTAGACTGGGCGTGCAGAACCAGTGCGCTATCGCGGTACTTAGTGCTCACTCTGCTTCAGAGATAGACATCTTACAGCATGATATGGAGCAACTATGGGACACTCATCAAACAGAGGCGTTGTATACCAGGGGCCGGGAAACGTTGAGGTGATGGATATTGATGAACCAAAGTTCGTCAGCCCGTCAGGCAAGAAAATCGACCACGCGGTAATTCTCAAAGTTCTGTCGACCAACATTTGCGGTTCGGACCAGCATATGGTCCGCGGCCGCACCACCGCGCCGGCCGGCATGGTTCTGGGGCATGAAATCACCGGGGAAATCATTGAGAAAGGTTCCGATGTTGAAATGCTTAACGTCGGCGATATTGTCTCCGTCCCCTTCAATGTGGCGTGCGGCCGCTGCCGCTGCTGCCGCGAGCTTGATACCGGCGTGTGCCTGACCGTTAACCCGGCGCGCGCGGGCGGCGCCTTTGGCTATGTGGATATGGGCGGCTGGGTCGGCGGACAGGCCAAATACGTCATGGTGCCGTATGCCGATTTCAACCTGCTGAAATTCCCCGACCGCGATCAGGCGCTGGCAAAAATTCTGGATCTGACCATGCTGTCAGATATCCTGCCGACCGGCTTTCACGGGGCGATCACCGCCGGCGTGGGCGTCGGTTCTGTCACCTATGTCGCCGGCGCCGGCCCGGTGGGTCTGGCTGCTGCGGCCTCCGCGCAGATCCTGGGTTCAGCGGTGGTGATGGTCGGCGATTTCAATAAAGAACGCCTGGCGCACGCCGAAAGAATGGGCTTTGTGCCAATCGATTTAGGCAAACACGATCGGCTTGGCGAGATGATAGCCGAAGTGGTCGGCGTGCCGGAGGTCGATTCGGCCATTGATGCGGTGGGCTTTGAAGCCAAGGGCCACTCCGGTAAAGAACAGCCGGCGGTAGTGTTGAACAGCATGATGGACATTACCCGCGTGGCCGGCAATATCGGTATTCCGGGGCTGTATGTAACGGATGACCCGGGCGCCCATGAGCAGGCGGCGCGCGAAGGCTCGTTAAGCCTGAAGTTTGGTCTCGGCTGGTCCAAGGCGCAAACCTTCCATACCGGGCAGACGCCGGTTCTACGCTATAACCGGCAGCTGATGAATGCGATTCTGCATGACCGCCTTCCGATCGCCAAGATTGTGAATGCCAAGGTGATCCCGCTGGAAAGCGCCGCCGAGGGCTATGCCAGCTTTGATGCCGGCGTGGCGGCGAAATACGTTCTGGATCCCCACGGCATCCTCGCTTAATCACGATACGTTCACGTTTGTTCTGACAGTTAGCGGCGGGTCTGCTGCTATCTGTCAGATTATCCCGCCTTCACCCCGTGAACGGGCGGGCATACCCCGCCACGTTCACATCCTGCTAATCCGTTATCGGGGTTCCTGCCTGTTTTGCGCCCTCCGGGCGGATTTTGAACCAGATGGCATACATCGCCGGCAGGAACACCAGCGTGATGATGGTGCCGCCGAACGTGCCGCCGATGAGGGTATAAGCCAGCGTCCCCCAGAACACCGAGTGCGTCAGTGGGATAAACGCCAGAATTGCCGCCAGGGCGGTCAGCAACACCGGTCTGGCTCTCTGGATGGTAGCCTCCACCACCGCATGGAACGGCGCAAGCCCTTCCTGTTCGTTATGGTGGATCTGGCCAATCAAAATCAACGTGTTGCGCATCAAAATGCCCGACAGCGCAATCAGGCCAACCAGTGCATTAATGCCGAAAGGCTGGTTAAACAGCAGCAGCGTCGGCACCACCCCAATCAGCCCAAGCGGCGCGGTAAGAAATACCATCACCATCGCCGACATTGAGCGTACCTGCAGGATAATAATCAACAGCGTGATGGCAATCATGATCGGAAACAGCGGCGCCATCGCTTTGGTGGCTTTGCCGGACTCTTCAATTGCCCCTGCCTGCTCAATGCGGTATCCGGCCGGCAGTTTATCCACAATCGGCTGCAACTCTTTGGTTATCGCCGCAGACACATCCGGCGGCTGCAGGTTTTCAGCAATATCCCCGCGCACGGTAATCGTCGGAGTACGGTCCCGGCGCCGCAGTACGGGATCTTCCATTCGCACGTCAACCTCGCCAATCTGCGACAGCGGTACCCGCTGGCCGGCAGACCCCACCAGGGTAAAACCGGCTATTTTGGCCGGATCGAGCCTGATATCCCCCGCCGCGCGCCCCATGACCTGCACGGAACGAATGTCTTCGCGCACTTCGGTGATCGGCACGCCGGAAAGCAGAAACTGAAGCTGCTGGGCAACGGCATTTGATGTCAGCCCGACCGCCTGCAGTCGGTCCTGAACGAGCGTAAAATGCAGCGTCGGCACCCGCGGCCCCCAGTCGGTATTGACGGTCCTCATCATCGGGCTGGCCTGCATGACGGTTTTCACCTGCTTTGCGATCTCGCGCAGCCTGGCGGGATCCGGCCCCATAACGCGGTAGGCCACCGGATACGGGGAATACGGGCCAAACACCAGCTGCGTCACACGCACGCGGGCTTCAGACGCCAGCCCGTTGGCCGCCGCTTCACGCAGCCGGAACTTGAGCGCTTCACGCGCTTCCTGGCTGTCCGTCAGCACCACAATTTTGGCAAATGATGGATCGGGCAATTCTGGCGCCATGGCCAGATAGAAACGCGGCGACCCCTGCCCAATGTAAGCGGTGACAATTTTTGCTTCTTTCTGCTGATGCAACCAGTCTTCAATTTTCGCCGTTGCGGCATGGGTCTGTGCTATTGAGGTGCCATAAGGCATTTGTACCTCTACCAACACTTCCGGGCGATCGGAGGTGGGGAAAAATTGTTTTTTAACCAGCCCCATGCCGAGAATGGCCGCGGTAAATATGCCAAGCACGGCGCCTGCCACCAGCCATTTGCGCGCGATGACGCAGGTCAGCAGCCGGCGAAAACGGTTGTAATGACGCGTGTCGTAAATCGCCGCGTGGCCCCCTGCCACCGTTTTGATTTTCGGCAGCATTTTCACGCCCAGATAAGGCGTAAATACGACCGCCACCACCCAGGATGCAATCAGGGCGATGCCCACAATCCAGAACATGTTGCTGGTATACTCGCCGGCGGTGGACTGCGCAAAGCCGTTGGGCATAAAGCCAACGGCCGTTACCAGCGTACCCGCCAGCATCGGAGCCGCCGTATGGCTCCAGGCATAGGCGGAGGCTTTGATGCGGTCATAGCCCTCTTCCATTTTCACCACCATCATTTCGATGGCGATGATGGCGTCATCGACCAGCAGGCCCAGCGCCAGAATCAGTGAGCCCAGCGTGATACGGTCGAAGTTTTTGCCGGACGCCTCCATCACCACAAAGACGATCGCCAACGTCAGCGGTACCGCCGCGGCGACGACAACCCCCACGCGCCACCCCATACTGATAAAGCAGACCACCATCACCACCAGCAGTGCGACAAAGAATTTGATCATGAACTCATCGACGGCTGAGCTAATGTTGACGGACTGATCGGTGACCTTGGTCAACGCCATGCCCAGCGGCATATCCGCATTGATGTTGGCCGTTTCCGCATCCAGAGCCTTCCCCAGCTCCAGTCCGTTCCAGCCTTCGCGCATCACGATGCCGAGCAGCAGCGCCGGTTCCCCCTGATTGCGCACCAGGAAAGTCGCCGGATCTTCATAACCCCGTTCCACGGTTGCGACGTCTGAAAGCTGCAGGGTTCTGCCCTGTACGACGATGGGCGTCGCGCGGATCGCATCCAGCTTGTTGAAGGCGCCGTCCAGACGGATAAAGACCTGCGGCCCGCGCGCATCAATCGACCCTGCCGGCGTCAGGACGTTCTGACTGTTCAGCGCCGAGAAAATATCCTGAGGAGAAATACCCAGCGTCGCCAACCGGTCATGGGAGAAGGAAACAAAGATGCGCTCCGACTGCTCGCCGATAATATTGACCTTCTTAACCCCCGGAACGTGCAACAGCCGCTGGCGCAGTGATTCAGCATCACGCACCAGCAAACGCTGCGGCCCCCCTTCGCCTTCAGCGCGAAGAGCGCAAAGGTGACATCGGCAAATTCATCGTTGACCATCGGCCCGATGACGCCGGCCGGCAGGTTTTTTGCCTCATCATTAATTTTCTTGCGCGCCTGATAAAACTCTTCCTGCACCTGCGAAGGCGGCGTGCTGTCCTGCAGCGACAGCATGGTGAAGGCCATACCGGGGCGGGTGTAGGTTTCGCTGCGGTCATACCACTTCAGCTCCTGCAGACGCTTTTCCAGCGGTTCGGCAACCTGGTCCTGCATTTCCTGCGCCGTCGCTCCCGGCCAGGCGGAGATAATCGTCATCTGTTTGACTGTAAACGGCGGATCCTCCGCACGCCCCAGCCCAAAGAACGCGAGGATCCCGGCCACGGTAATCAGAATAATCAGGAATAAGGTGATGGAACGCTCGCGAACGGCAAGCGCCGAAAGATTAAAACGCCCGTCACTCATGGTTTGCTCCCGGCTACGCGGGCATCGCCCTGTTCAGCCATTCTGACGGTCTCGCCGTCATGCAGCAGATGCGCGCCCAGAGCAACCACCCGATCGCCGGGTTTGAGGTTACCGCTCACGCTTGCCGCATCGTCCCCCAGACTCAGCACCTGAACCGCCCGCCACGTCACCCTGGCAGGCTTGCCTGAAATACTCCAGACCCCCGGACCTTTACCCGGATCGTAGAGGGCGGCCAAAGGCACCTGCATAACATCGCGGGCTATTTTATCTTTCGCTATTTGCAGCGTAACGGTTGAACCCAGCGGCGCACCCGCCAGCGCACCTTCCAGCACATACCTCGCCTCGAAGGTGCGGGTCACCGGGTCGGCCGCATTGGACAGCAGGCGCAGTTTCGCCGCCACTGCCTGAGTATGGTTTCCGTATAGTGAGGCCCGCGCCTCGCTGCCGATAGCCGGCCGCAGCGTCTCGGGCAACTGCACGCTGGCCTCACGTTGCCCTGCTCTGGCGAGCCTGACCACCGGCTGCCCGGCACTGACAACCTGCCCCGGTTCAGCCAGCGTATCCATGACCACGCCGTCGGCATCGGCCAGCAATACGGTATATGCCGACGCATTTTTCGCTACGTCAGCCTGCGCCTGGGCGGCGCTGAGCTCTGCCCGGGCCGTGTCCGCGGCGGCTTTTATTTGGGCGTAGGCGGAGGCGGATACGGCGCCGGTAGCAACCAAACCGCGATAGCGCGCCTCATCACCCGCCGTCTGTCTGGCGCGCGCCCGTACGGCAGCAACCGCCTGTTGCTGAGCCTTGGCCTGTAGGTTCAGATCGGCAGGATCGAGACGCATCAACGGTTGCCCGCGCTCAACGCTCTGGCCGGTATCAACAAGACGCTCAAGGATTTTACCTGACACCCGGAAGCCAAGATCGCTTTGAGTCCGGGCAACGACAACGCCGGTGAACGCGCGGGAAGCATCGACGGCAGCGGCCACCGCCGCCGTTCTTACCAGAGGGGGCTGATTGCGCGGATCATCGCTCCCCGACGTGTCGCCGCATGCCGCCAGGGCAAAGGACAACGAACAAATGGCAATAGAGACAGGTTTGAGCCTGAGCATGGGTTCCCTTATTGAGGTAACAGGACAGTAACCGCATTCTCAGACTAGTGACCAATATTGTCAATAGTCACCAATCAAGGCGACAGGCTTCTCAGTATCAATGATGACAACAATACGGCAGCCGATGAGGCCGTTTCCAGGTTGTACTGCAGCTGAACCGGGTTGATGTAAGGCCGCATGACCAGGTATATCGCATGCGCCGCCTCATCCAACGGCGTTTTTCGCTCGAACTCGCCGTTCTGCCGGCCCTCAAGGATGATTTGCTCGATCAGTTGCCGCAGACGCTCCTCATGCGCCGCGGCTGAAGGCCAGCTGTCACGGGCAGCGACCGCAGCGATGTCATAAAGCTTGCGATCGTGAAAAAACAGGTCGCTGCCGGCTTCCGTCAGGGCTTTGAATAGGCGTCTCAGCTTCTCGGCGGCCGTCGGCGCATCGGCGATGGCCGCATGGACAATCTCCATGATCATCGCCAGCCGGTTACTGCAGATCACCTCGCCGATCGCCTGCTTGGAATCGAAAAACTTATAGATATACGCCTTGGAGAAACCGATCGCTTTGGCGAGATCGGACACGGTGGTTTTTTCGTAGCCAAAGTGCCCGAAATGCTCGGTGGCGGCGTCCACGACCTGATCGCGGACGCTGTGGTCCGCGGGGCCCCGCGCAGGGGTTGTATTGATATGTTTAGTCATTTATCCAGCTTAGCGTAATGCGCCCTGAGCGACAACAAGTGACCAGTTTGCGATAAGGTTACACGAATGTGTTCGACCCAGGGCTTCCCTATTATTCCTGTGGCGTGCTGTTACGTTGTGACCGGCAGGGGGAATTGTCCGTCGCCAAACGCCCCTCTACCGTGGAGCGGTTACCGCCCGGTTGCGGGCCACGATGCGATCGTGGGTCAGCGTTTCGCCCGCAGACATAAACTCATCCAGCAGCACATCCCTGTTTTTCGCTGCGCGGGCTTTATCCGCATGCTGCAGAGCCGCCTTTAGCTCGGCAGGAGACAATTCCGTACAATAGGCAGGCGTGCCGGGTTGCTGACGCCAGGATTCTGCCAGTTGGCCCGCATCGACAGGCTCGAATCCCGTGTCACTGACCAATGCCATGGCAATGGATTTGGCGTTTTCATCATCTCCGGCCACGGGAATCGCGATGCGTTCAGCGGCGCCGTCCGGCAAGCCTTTATCCGCCAGCGTGGCGGCAAGCACCGCATTCCACGCTTTGATCAGAGGCCGTCCGAGCTGCTCGCTGGCCCAAACGCCCTCCGGCTTGCCCTGCTCAATCTCGGCGATAGCGCCATCGCGGAACGGATAATAATTTGAGGTATCAATAATCGTCACGCCGGCTGGCGCGTTACTCAGCCAGGTCGCGACGTCGGTGTGGTTAGCAAACGGGATGGCCAGGATAATCACCTCGGCGTCACTGACGGCCTCTTCCCGGCTCACCGCCACGGCGTTGGCCTGGCGGGCGATATCAACGATCGTCGCCGGCCCCCTGGAGTTTGCCAGCTTCACGTGATGGCCGCAGGCAGAAAGTTTACTCGCCAGTGTCGCGCCGATGCTGCCTGCGCCAATAATGCTGATATTCATTGTAGGTCTCCTCAGTATCCTGAATCGTTTATGACTTATTCCGCTGCCGGATGCGCAAAGTCGTTGAGCGTATCGCGCAGCTGAACCAATCCTTCCTCCGTCAGCTGGCACGCCGAGCGGATTTTGTCGGTGACGGACCAGAGTTCCTCACGCAGCGCTTCGCCACCGGCGGTCAGCGTGATCAGCACCCGGCGTTCATCGCTCGGATCGCGCCGGCGCAATACCCTGCCCGAAGCCTCCAGCCGCTTTAGTAAAGGCGTTATCGTCCCGGTATCCATCCCCAGACTGTTACCCAGTTCCCCGACAGAACGCGGCGTCCCGCTGAACAGTTCCAGCATCACCAGATACTGCGGGAAAGTCAGCCCCAGCGGGTCGAGAAAAGGTTTGTGCATCCGGTGCATCCGGTTTGCCGCGCCGTACAACGCGAAAGAAAGCTCTGTGCCAATCCCCCGCGGCTCTCTTTTATTCATCGTCATCGCCAAAATCTGTTGGTTGATATTCTAGTGCACTAGATAAAGTAAGCGAATTCTCCCGCCATCAGCAAATAATATCAATGGATGATCGTGCGCTGCTGCGATAAACGGGCGCTGACGTTAAAGACCGTTACCGGTGGTAGTCATCCAGCAGACTGGAAATGGAAGACCGTAAATAGGCGTTAAACGTCCATTTAAACCGGATTAAAGAGGATCCTGAATAGACAGTTTGATAAGAATTTACCAATCCTTGTTAACAACAATGGACAGAAACGGTTTGCTCAAGTGATGACATTGTCAGTACAACCATCGGCCTGCCCTGGCGGATTCTGCAAACATGCGTACGGTCAGTGGCGCTTTGTTTTGCACCAACGGTTTATTGGTGAACCATTTCCTGAAGAACCATTCATGCCGCCACGGATAGTATTTGTCCCACTCTAGCGCCGAGACATCCACACCAAACACTTCATCGTATTTTCCGATGGCAAATTTCACCTCATCGTCCTCGGCGTATTCCTGCAGCGGGTCATCCAGTTCTAACGGGATAGTCTTAAACGTGAACGTCGCAAGAACCGATAGTTCCTCCCGAAAGAACGCCAGCACCTCCTCATCACTTACCATAACTTATCCTCTCCACGGGCAATTTTGTTGTAGCGCGTGGTAGCTTTTACCGTGATTTGGGCGATGTCATTGGCCAAAATCACCCAGCCAAGAACAGGCACGGCACGGCCAACAAACACCCCGAGGTTGTTAACCATTCTGACCTTGAACTTTAGGACTGATCCCTTTGTTACCGTCGGCAAAATTGCGCGTTTGAAGCGCACGTTTAGGTGCTTACGGAAGAATAACGATGCGTGTGACGTGCCCGGTGTCGCGGTGCTTGGTTTACCGGGGACGGGTATCGAATTATCACCCAGAATTAAAGCCGCAACGCCTAAAACATCTTGAACGCCTAACTGCTCTTCAACGGTATCCATACCTATTCCCTCAACTCAGCATGCTCGCAACATAACCAATGATGACGGGGTTTTCAATGTGTTGTTTCGCTACATCGCCAAACCCGCCCCACTTTGCACGTGCAAAAAAACAACAGACGTGCCAACATAGCCAAATCAGTGGCTTAAAGCTTACAAGGGTACGATATGGGGCTGGGAATCAAGGCGTTAATCGGTGCGCTGGTGGTCATTCTGATCGGCGTATTATCCAAATCACGCAACTACTATATTGCCGGTCTGGTTCCCCTTTTTCCTACCTTCGCCCTGATCGCCCACTATATTGTCGGCACTGAGCGTTCTCTGGAAGATTTACGCACCACCATCCTGTTTGGCATGTGGGCGGTGTTCCCCTACATGGCCTACCTGGTTTCGCTCTATGTGCTGCTGGGCTATGTCAGACTGCCGACGGCGCTGACTGCCGCGGTGGTGTGCTGGCTGGTCGCCGCCTGGCTGCTGATTCTGGCCTGGAACCGCTGGCACGGCCAGGGATAATACGGCCATGCGCCATTCCCCCGCTCAATGCGAAGAGACAAACGCTGAAGGCGTCATCGACGCGGGTATGGCGAAGGTGCGTTTCATTCGCTCAACCTCTTGCAGCGGCGTCAGCCCGAACAGGCGCTTGAATTCACGGCTGAACTGCGAAACGCTCTCATAACCCACCCGGACGCCGGCGGCCGACACCGTAAAGTTATTGCGCAGCATCAGCAGGCGAGCCTGATGCAGCCGCGTCGATTTCAGGTATTGTATCGGCGAAGTATTGGTCACAGTTTTGAAATGGCTGTGGAAGGTCGGCACGCTCATGCCGGCTTCCTGCGCCAGCGCCGTCACATCCAGATGTGAAGCGTACTCGGCGTGCAGCTTGCGCAAGGCTTTCGCCACCTTGCCAAACTGGCCCTGCATCGTGAGCGCGCTTCTCATCACCGGCCCCTGTTCGCCGCTCAGCACCCGGTAGTAAAGTTCCCGCAGCATCGACGGCCCTAACATCTCCGCATCCAGCGGCGACGCCATAATCTGCAGAAAACGCAGTACGGAACGGCTGAGCGGCGCATCCATGCGGCTCGACATCATACTGCGCGGGGCGTCGGTATCGGCAACACCGCGGCCATCCAGCGCCAGCATCAGGTCGGCGGCCAAGTTAAAATCCAGCCGGATGTAAATCGCCAGCATCGGTTCCGCCGCGCTGGCGTCCGTTTCCATGGTGAACGGCACCGGCACCGAGACCATCAGGTAATGCTGCGCATCATACAAATAGACATCATTTCCCAGAAAACCGCGCTTGCTTCCCTGCACCACAATCACGATCCCCGGCTCATACAGCACCGGCGTGCGCAGCAGCGGCCGGTTGGAACGTAAAAAACGGACATCGGGCAACGCGGTGAGATTATAGCCTTCATGCGGCGTCAGACGATCCAGCAGCGTAACCATCTGGCGGCGGATCTGTCGGGATGTGTGTGTCATAGCGCCTGTGCTAACCGTGGGAGGGATTTCCAGTGTGCCACTGCGGTTCTGACACGTCCAGCCCGCTCATAGGAATAGGCAAAACACCGAGAGGATCCGGGCTACGCGCAACGCTTCCCCCGCCGTATGCTGGCGGCTCCACATAACGGAGGGAATACCTGATGACATCAGCAAAGTTATTGTTTATCACCGGCGTCAGCAGCGGGTTTGGCCGCGCGCTGGCGGAACAGGCGCTGCAGGCCGGGCACCGGGTCGTCGGCACGTTAAGAAATGAACAGGCTAAAGAAGCGTTCGAGGCGCTGTCGCCCGGCCGGTGTTTCGGCAGGATCCTGGACGTTACGGACTTCAGCGCCATTCCGCCGCTGGTTGACGCCGTAGAGCAGGACATTGGCGCCGTCGATGTGCTGGTCAATAACGCCGGTTACGGCCATGAAGGCGTGATGGAAGAGTCACCCATGGATGATATGATCAAGCAGTTTAACGTCAACGTCTTTGGCGCCGTCGCGCTGATTAAAGCGTTTCTGCCCTATTTCCGCGCACGACGTGCGGGCCATATTCTTAACATCACCTCAATGGGCGGATTTATCACCATGCCCGGCATCAGTTACTACTGCGGCAGCAAGTTCGCTCTGCAGGGCATTTCAGAAACGTTAACGCAGGAGCTGAAGCCATTTAATATTGCCGTGACGGCCGTTCAACCGGGATCTTTCCGCACCGATTGGGCCGGGCGTTCCATGGTGCGTGCGGCACGCAGCATCAGCGATTACGACCGCAGCTTCGATCCCATCCGTGAGACGCGCATGAAGCGCAGCGGCCATCAGCCCGGCGACCCGGTTAAAGCGGCCAGTGCCATTCTGCAGTTACTTGACAGCCCCGCGCCCCCGACGTCGCTGCTGTTGGGGAGTGATGCCGTGACGCTGGTCAGGGACAAGCTGCGGCGGATGATCACCGAGATCGATACCTGGGAAGCGGCCAGTTGCTCGACTGACGGTTGACACGGCGCTCTGATTCCCCGCGCAGCGCTCGCCCGTATGCGCAATCGCGACCAGGGTTGGCGCAACGGTAAAGCCTTACCTATGATTAAACGCAAACGTCTCAAGGGCAGGTTGTCTTTTAAACGCGGGGAATCACATGCGAACGGTATTGTTTACGGCGGCAGTAGTACTTTTATCCGGATGCGGGCTCAGTGACGAACTTGATGCGATCACGCTGGAAAATCACCAAAAAGTCTGTGACGGCTATGGTTTTACCCGGGGAACCGAGGCGTACGCCAATTGCCTGATGCGGCAGGATGAACTCGAAGATGCCGATGAACAGCGCGCCTTGGACCGGGAGGCGAGAAAGAAAAAATAGCCCTTCAGGCGCTGCCAGCCAACCCTGTGGGCAGCGCGTTTTCAGCAGGTGGCGGAGGTGTTTTTCGCTATGCCTGACTCCATTTTTTATACTCCAGGCCACCAAACAACGCGAGACCCGCAAATGAGAACAACAGCACTGGCGTTTACCCTCCCGCTCTTCTTATTTACCGACCTGGCCAGCGCCGCTGACGGTTGCGCACCGCTGAAAACCACGATTAATGCAGACAACAGGCATGTTTATCAGGAATTGGTCCAAAGCGCGTTAACCGAAAAAGTAAAGTTGGCAACCATCGACATCACCGAGGTGCTGGCCGAAGATAAATGGCTGGCCGTTTTTGCATCCACGGAGATCTCCGATCCCGGCGTGTTTTTCTTTAACGACAATAAATTTATTGATGTCTGGGGCGGGATGGTGGAAGCAAAAGAAAAACGCACGGTAACCCAATGGACACATGGCCTGCACGTACCGGGGACATTAACGCAATGTTTCTTTAAGGGCATTGTGATTAAGTAGGCAGTATCCGTTACTCAGCACCAGAACGGTAATTTCCCTATCGCCGCTCTGGCCGTTTCGCGCAGCGCCACCTCGCCGGCTGCGTTTGTCCGACTAACTAAACGCCACCCAGCTGGCGCCGTTGTCTGCCGAGCGGACGCAGTTTTCCACCCAGCGCACCCCCATTACGCCGGCGTTCACATCGGGATACCAGAAGTCTTTCAGCAGCGCTTCATCGTGACGATCGCTGGCGTCCATGGCGACGGCAAAGCGGCGATACAGATTCGACCAGGCTTCGAACAGCCCTTCCGCATGGCCGCCGCCGATGCGATCGTCCTGCAGCGCCAGCGCGTCCAGATAGCCCATGCCGCGCTCCAGAATGCGCACCGGCTCGCCCTGCACTTCAAACCGCAGCTGGTTGGGCTGTTCATCCCACCACTCCAGGCTGGCCTTTTCACCGACGATGCGGATTTTCTGCCCGTGCATCGAACCGCTGTTGACCGCCGAACACCACAGTGAACCGATGGCGCCGTTATCAAATTCCATCAGGACATGGGCATTATCTTCCAGCGGCGCTCGGCTTTTGACAAAACTCTGGCGCGAACACATCAGGCGCTGAATCTTCAGCATCGGCGCCATGGTCTCCGCGAGGAATAAAGTATGGGTCGCCAAATCACCCAACACATAGCTGGGGCCGACAAAGCGCGGATCAACGCGCCAGCGGGTGCTGGGGTTGTCCTGCTCAACCGGCTGGGCGTGGAAACCATGACAGAATTGCATATTAACGATGCGGATCTCGCCGAGCTGTCCGTCGGCAATCATCTGCCGCGCCTGCAAAATCAGCTGATGGCCGGCATAGCCGTAGGTCACGCCGATAATTTTATTCTGCCGGCGGCTCAGCGCGGCCAGTTCCTCAGCTTCCTGGCTGCTGAAGCACAGCGGCTTCTCACAGACCACATGCAGACCGGCCTCCAGCGCCGCACGGCAAATGGCATAGTGCGTGTTATTGGGGGTCGCGATGGAAACTGCCTCAATGCCGTCTTCCCGCGCCGCCTCCGCCTGAAACATCGTCTGAAAATCCGCATAGCAGCGCTCCACCGGCACCCCCAGGCTTACGCCAAATGCGCGTCCGCGCTGCGCATCAATATCGAAAGCGCCGGCCAGCAGCGTAAACGTGCCGTCGCGCAGCGCGGCGGAACGGTGAATATAGCCAATCTGACTGGTGCCGCCGCCGCCCACCATGCCCCAGCGCAGCGATCTCTCCAGTGGTTTAACGCCATTAATCATACTGCTGTCTCCTGTTTAAAACCGACGGACTGTAAGTAACGCAAACTTTCGCTAACGTCGCGCAGGCTGCCCTGCGCATTACGCGGGTCACGCTCCTGTTCAATGGTGATCCAACCCTGATAGCCGCGCTCGCGCAGAAAAGCCTGCAGCGCCGGATAGTCGATAGCGCCCTGGCCCAGCGGGCACATCACGCCTTCGGCACAGGCGCTAAAAAAGTCCACGCCGCTGGCCAGCACGCGCCGGAATACCGCCGCATCGACGTCTTTGAAGTGCAGGTAATCAATACGGTCGAAGTATTTATCCAGCCAGGTTAGCGGATCCATGCCGGAATAGTAGAGATGGCCGGTATCCAGACACAGCCCGGCGGTCTGGTGTGGGATCTGCGCGGCCAGCCTGGCGATTTCATCGGCGAACTCGATGCTGCCGCCGGCGTGCGGATGGATCACCGGACGCACGCCATATTGCCGCCAGGCGATATCGCTGATGGTATTGATATGGCCTATCATCCGTTGCCAGTCGGCATCGCTCAGGCGCGGCGCGCGCTGGGAGTGTCCGGCAAACTTCGCCCGCTGCGGATTGCCAAAGTCGATAATCACCAGATACGGCGCCGGGTAGCGACTGCCGGCAATTTTCCGGGCGCTCGGCACATGCGACAGGTTGCGGCAGATGTTGTGCGTCAGTTCGACAATCCGGGCAAAGTTGGTTTCGCTGACCAGGTCATCAAAGATGGTGCCGGCAACCAGCGACAGGCCATGTTGCCGCAGCGCGGCGCACAGTTCATCGGCTTGCGTGGGCAGATAGCGCCACGGCCCCAGCTCGATGCTGGCGTAACCGGCGGCGGCGGCCTCACGCAATACCTGGCTCCACGGCGGCAGGTGCGGGTTATCGGGATCGTCTACGCCCCAGCTGCACGGCGCATTGGCAATATGTATGGTCATCATCGGGTCCTTATCTACGGGTTACCGGGCCAGCGTTTTGGCTGCCTTCGGCGTTTTCTCAAAGCGTTCCAGCACCAATTGCTCCATCTTTTCCAGCGCCACGCCTTTGGTTTCGGGCAACAGCGCTTTCACAAACCACCACGACAGCAGTGAGCAAGCAGCGAACAGCAGCAGCGGGAAGCCCCCGTGGAAGGTTTCGCGGAGGTACGGGTTCATATTCATCATCGGGAAAGACTGGCTGACCAGAAAGTTGGCGGCCCACATGGCACCGATGGACACGCCCATGCCGGCGGCGCGCAGACGGTTGGGAAAGATCTCGCCGATCACCGTCCATACCACCTGCGCCCAGGTGGCGCCGAACAGGAACATAAAGCCGAACAGACCGAACACCGATGCAAACCCTTTCACGTCGTAATAGAACGTGGCAAAAGTCAGCAACAGACAGACGGCAGAACCCAGCGATCCCACCAGCAACAGCAGCTTGCGGCCAATTTTGTCGATCAACAGCATGCCGCACAGCACACCGGCAAATTGCAGCACCGCCAGCCAGATGGTCATAAACATTGCCTGCTGCATATCACCGGTGACATTCATCAGCAGCGACGGGCCGAAGTACTGGATCACGTTAATGCCGGTCAGCTGATTAAATACCGCCAACCCGATGCCGAGCACCAGAAAGATCAGGTTACGGCGGTTAACGTTGAGTTTTTCCGTAGGCGCAGGTTGCCCCTGCAGTGATTGCCGAATTTCACCGAGCACCCGCGCGGCGTGTTCGGCGTTGGAAATGCGCGTCAGCGTCTGCAGCGCCTGCGGCTCACGCCCCGCCATCATGTTCCAGCGCGGGGATTCCGGGATAAACCCGACGAAGATAAAGAACAGCAAGCACGGCAGGAACGCCGAGCCCAACATCCAGCGCCAGCCGCTATCGGCCAGCCACGCCGGTGACGCATCCCTGGCGATCAGATAGTTGCTCAGCAACACCAATACCTGTCCGCCGACGCAGCAGATCATATGCATGGTCATGGCCCGGCCGCGGTAATCCTTCGGCGCTACTTCGGCAATATAAACCGGAGAAACCACCGAGGCGATGCCGATACCCACCCCGCCGAGAATGCGGAACAGCACGAACATCGTGAAATTTTGCGCCAGTGCGGTGCCCAGCACGGAAATGATAAACAGTACGGCGGTCAGAATCAGGATCGTTTTTCTGCCAAAACGATCGGCCAAGCCCCCCGCGACCAGACAGCCGACCACGCAGCCGATAATGACATTAGCCACCGCCCAGCCGGTTTCCGCCGGCGTAAGCTGATAATGACGACTCAGCGGTTCAATCGCGCCGGAAATCACCGAGGAATCATAGCCAAACAGCAGCCCGCCCAGCGCCGCCACACAGCAAATGGCCATCACGTAGCGGATATTATGTTTTGTGCCTGAAGCCTTCATGCCGTTCACCCTGTCGAGGAAATGCCCTCAGTATTGAATGAAAATTTCATTGTCAGCAACGATGAAATTTTCATTTTTTGACGAGAGTCATATTTATTTTGATAGTCTAGATGATGGTTTTTTATCAAAAATAGCGACAAACCAGCGCCACTCCACGCATGAAGCGTGGAGCGATGACAAGGTGAAGGTTTTTTACGGAATCAGAGGTTTTCTTTGGTGATGATATCAAACGGCTGGAGAGCGCTGATAAAGCCGCCCGGCGTCTGCAGCGCGGCATTGACGAAGGTGCGTATCACCGCCGTCGCCAACCCGTCCAGCCGCTGCGACAGCATCACATCCACGCTGCCGTCGATCAGCGCCAGTTCGCCGCCCTGAACCGGGCCATGGCAGACCAGCATCACCTCCTGCTGCCTGCCGTATTGGCGCAGTGCGTCGATGATGCCTTCCACGCCGCCGCACGGCGCATAGAGAGCCGTCAGCGCGGGGTACTGCTGCAGCAGGCGTTCCGTGACGGCAAACGCCTGCTGCTGTTGCTCATGGCCCAGCACCGGCTCCAGTACCCTTCGCCCTTTACCCTGCTCCCGCAGATAGGAGCGAAAGCTGATCTCACAGGTCTCCTGACACATAAACCGGTTATCGCCAATGATAATCCCGATGTCGCCGTCGGGCCGGCTCATACGGTCAATGGCCCAGGCGGCGGTACGCCCCATTTTTTGGTTGTCCATGCCGATATAGCCCGTCCGCCCTGGTGCGGACAGATCCGAAAACAGCGTGAAAACCTGTACCCCTCTGGCGACCGCCTGCTCCACGGCATGGCGAATCAGCGGGTTATCCAACGCGACCAGGCCGATGACATCCACCTGTTCGCTGAGCTGCTCAATGGCCGCCACGGTATGTTCAATGGCGTTAATATCGTGATGGATAAATATCGGCGCCTGTTGTGAGTGATGGTAAGGTGCCGCATGCTGCTGCAGCGCCTCGCTCAGCAGGTGATAAAAAGAGTGCGATTCGCGCAGCAGAATAAAACCCATTTTCAGGCTGACCGCTGACTTGCCGGCCACCAGTCGGTAATGGGATTGCTCCAGATTAAAGCCCAGCCGCCGGGCGGTCTCCAGCACCTTACGTTCCGTACCCGGCCTCACCGGCGCCCGGTTGTTCAACACCCGGTCAACCGTGGCGATCCCCACCTGCGCCTGCCTGGCGATCTCCGCCAGCGTCACTTTTTTTGCCGCCATCGCTCTTCCAACATGAGATAAATGATAAGAAATTATCAGAAGACGTTACGCGAAAAACAGCCATGGCGCCATGACTTTACCCGGGGATTGCGAGGTCGGCCACGGAGAACGACAACGAGCGGTTTATTGCCTCGTTGAGGTAGGAACTGGCGGTAGGGAGATTTCAGTAAGCAAAAGGCATTGCTTCGCGATTCTGCAGGGTAATATAAAAAGCCGGGGTTTCCCCCGGCTCAGGCAAGCGGATTAACCGTTCTGGATAAATGCCAGCAGATCGGCGTTGATCGTCTCTGCCTCGGTGGTCGGCATGCCATGCGGGAAACCGTGATAGGTTTTCAGCGTGCCGTTGGGCAACAGCTTGGCCGACAGCGGGCCGGAATTGTCATAAGGCACAATCTGATCGTCGTCGCCGTGCATCACCAGCACCGGAATGGTGATGCTACGCAGATCGTCGCTGAAGTCGGTCTGTGAAAAGGCGACAATGCCGTCATAGTGCGCCTTGGCGCTGCCCATCATGCCCTGACGCCACCAGTTTCTGATGATGCCTTCGGAAGGCTGCGCGCCGGGACGGTTGTAGCCGTAGAACGGCCCCGCCGGCACGTCATGATAAAATTGCGCCCGGTTGGCGGCCAGCTGCGCCTGCATATCATCGAACACCGATTTGGGCAGGCCGCCGGGATTGGCGTCAGTTTTCACCATCAGCGGCGGCACCGCGCTGATCAGCACCGCCTTGGCGACGCGGCTGTCACCGTGGCGGGCAATATAGTGCGCCACCTCGCCGCCGCCGGTTGAGTGGCCGACGTGCACCGCTTTTTGAATACCGAGGTGATCAACCACCGCCGCCACGTCATCGGCATAGTGGTCCATATCGTGTCCGTCCCAAACCTGGCTGGAACGCCCGTGCCCACGGCGATCGTGAGCAACGACGCGGTAGCCGTGCGCCAGGAAAAACAGCATCTGCGCATCCCAGTCATCTGAACTCAACGGCCAGCCGTGGTGGAAAAAGATAACCTGTGCATCCTTCGGGCCCCAGTCTTTGTAGAAAATCTCGACGCCGTCTTTCGTTGTGACAAATCCCATTGCATTTCTCCCTCAGGTTTATGGTGTGAACTCACTTCGCCGATTGCACGGTTATGCCGGCAGCGGCTCTGTTTAAGGATAGTGGTGGTACGGACATTCATCACGACGCTATTTTCTATCGTTTTGATTGATCAATGCGCCATTTTTAATCAATACCGTGTGGCGGGCAGAAGCTCTGCTCAGCATCACAAGCGGGGATGACCCTGCCGGTTACATCAGGACTGGCACGCCCCCCGCGCAGGCCTTAAACTTGTCTCTATTCATATCAATGAGACTTTATCCGCCATGCATGATTTTCTGATTATCGTCCCCGACGGGGGCATGCTGTTTGAGGCGGCGGGCGTCGCCGATATTCTGACGCAGGCCAACCGCCTGCTGCCGCAGAATGCCCCCGGCGCCCCCTATCGGGTAACGGTGGCCACCACCCAGTCGCACCGGGTGGTGCACGGCGTCTCAGGCCTGAATCTGCTGGCCGATCGGCGGCTGTGCGATCTTGACCCTACGCATCCTTACGACACCGTGATGGTCGCCAATAAGGGCCAGTCCGACGCCGAGAACCTGGGCGTGGTGCACTGGCTGCAGCAGGCGGTGCACCACGCCCGCCGGATCGCCTCAATCTGCGGCGGTGCGCTGCTGCTGGCGCAGGCCGGCTTGCTGAACGGCCGTCACGCCACGACCCACTGGCGGCTGTTGGAACGTCTGCAGGCGGAGTTTCCGCAGGTAACGGTCGACAGAGGGCCGATCTATGTGCAGGACGGCAATATCTGGACCTCGGCCGGCGTCAGTTCCGGCTTCGACCTGACCCTGGCGCTGGTTGAAGAAGATCACGGTTTCAGCCTGGCGCGGGATGTGGCGCAGGATTTGGTGATGTTCCTGCGGCGTCCCGGCGGACAGGCGCAGTTCAGCAGTTACCTGCTGCATCAGGCCGGTGACGGCCCTATCTGTCAGCTGCAGACCTGGCTGGCGGAGAACCTCACGCAACCGCTCTCCGTCACCCAGCTTGCGGAGCGCGTCGCCATGAGCCCACGCAATTTCACCCGGGTGTTTACCCGCGCCACCGGCGTCACGCCGGCCAGATACGTGGAAGAAGTACGCCTGAACGCCGCCAGACAGCGGCTGGAGCAAACGACGCAGGGCATTGAGCAGATCGCCGTGGACACCGGTTTCGGCAGCGGCCTCAATCTGCGCCGGGTGTTCGAGAGAAACCTGCAGCTGACGCCGACGGAGTACCGGCAGCGCTTTTGCGCACGACATCCGTCCTGAATTGATTGTTTATTGTCATTTACGACAAAACTGCACCGCACTACATTGACGACAGACACCGATAACGAAGGAGTTCATCATGGTCAACGTAGGCATCAACGGCTTCGGCAGGATTGGACGTAACGTGTTGCGCGCCGCGCTTGGACGGACAGATTTTCAGGTCGTGGCGGTTAACGATCTCACCGACAGCCGCACCCTGGCCCATCTGCTGAAATATGATTCACTGGCCGGCACATTCGCGGCGGAGGTCGAGGCCGGTGAAGGCCAGCTGAAGGTTGATGGCCGGACGATCCGCGTGTTTTCAGAACGGGATCCGGCGGCGATCCCCTGGCGCAGCGCCGGGGTGGACGTGGTTATCGAAGCCACCGGCTTATTCACCGAGAAAGCCAAAGCGATGGCGCATATCACCCACGGCGGCGCCAAACGCGTGATTATTTCCGCCCCGGGCAAGGATGACGACATCACCATCGTGATGGGCGTCAATGACGCGCAGTACGATCCGGCGCGGCATCAGGTGGTCAGCAACGGCAGTTGCACCACCAATGGTCTGGCGCCTGCCGCCCAGGTGCTGCATCAGGCATTCGGCATTGAACATGGCCTGATGAACACCACCCACGCCTATACCAACAGCCAGGCGCTGCACGACCAGCCGGAAAAAGATCTGCGCGGCGCACGGGCCGCCGCCGTTTCCATCGTGCCGTACTCCAGCGGCGCCGCCAAGGCGATCGGCAAAGTGATCCCCGAACTGGACGGCCGGATGACCGGCTATTCGCTGCGTGTTCCGGTACCGGTAGTGTCCATCGTCGATTTAACGGTCAACCTGCAGCGCGAGGCGACGGCTGAAGAAATTAATGCCGCGTTCCGCAGCGCCGCCGCATCCGGCCCGCTGCAGGGCATTCTGGGCTACAGCGATGAGCCGCTGGTATCGAGCGACTACCGCGGCGATCCGCGTTCTTCAATTATTGACGGGCTGTCGACGCTGGTGATTGGCGGCAAGATGGTGAAAATTCTCGCCTGGTATGATAACGAATGGGGCTTCTCCAACCGCCTGATCGATCTGGCGCTGCTGATGGAAAAACGCGGCTTATAAGTCCCTTTGCGCAAGGTTCAAGGCTATACTGACGACACCGCCGACGGCGGTGTTTTTTTGTCTCTTTCGATAACGGAGTCATTATGTCAGCGCCATTTCCCCTCACTCCCGCCGAACGCGCCGCCGTGATGATCTTCGCCGACGGCGATCCTGATGAAAACCCCTGGGTTGCCGGCAAACCACGGGTGGAGGAGATCGACGTCGTCGACTATGACCCGTCTTGGCCGCAGCGCTTCGCACAGGAAAAGGTGCGGCTTGAGCGCACGTTGGGGTCATACGCGCTGCATATTGAGCATGTGGGATCCACCGCGGTGCCGGCGCTGGCGGCCAAGCCGATTATCGATATCGATCTGCTGGTGGCCGACCCGGCGTATGAAGCGGGCTACATACCGCCGTTGACCGCATTAGGCTATACTCATACCGTGCGCGAGCCGTCATGGTATCAGCACCGGATGCTGCGGCTGGACGCGCCGCAGATCAATCTGCACGTTTTTGCCGCCGGCAGCCCCGAGCATTTGCGTCACCGGCTGTTCCGCGACTGGCTGATCGCGCATCCTGAAGATCGGCAGCTGTACGCCGCCAGTAAACGGCGCGCAAAGCAAGGCGTAAACACCATGACCGATTACAACCGCAACAAGCAGGAGACCGTGCGGCAGATTTACGCAAAAATTTTCGCCGCTCTGGCTAACGGCGCGAATTAAGCGTTATTCCCCGGCAGCGCGCTGGCCAGCGTCGCCATCAGCCGTGCCCGCCGCTGCTCCAGTTCGTCAATCTGCCGTTCGATATCCGCCAGGCGTTGATACTGCACCGCCTGCGTTTCCGGACAAAACGCGGCGCCTTCTACCAACAGCATGCAGTCCGGAAACGCACGGATCTCCGCAATGCTGAACCCGATGCCAATCAGCCGCCGAATCTGGCGTACCTGAGTGACCGCCCGTTGGGAAAAATAACGGTAACCATTCTCGGCGCGCGTTGAGGTTACCAGCCCCTGCGCGTCGTAATGGCGGATCGCCCGTACGCTGACGCCGGTTTTTTGCGCCAGCTCCCCGATTGATAACTGCATCGCTCCCCCCTGAATCACCGCTTGACCCTGACATTAATGTCAGGGTTTAGCATAGCCGGGAATCGTTATTGAGACAGGAGCTTTTTATGCCGTTATCCCTTCGTCACCTTATTCTGGCGCTGATGCTGGCGCTGGTTTCCGCCACCCTGCCCGCCGCAGAGAAACACTACACCGTCAGCGCGCCCGACGGTGTGCAGATCGCCGTGCAGGAATCGGGCAACCCCGCCGGCCCGCCGATTATCTTTATCCACGGCCTGCTGGGGAGCCATCTGAACTGGACGCAGCAGCAACAGGCCCCGCAGCTGCAGCGCTACCGGCTCATCACCTTTGATCTGCGCGGCCACGGTCTGTCCGGCAAACCGCAGCAGGAAGCGGCGTACCGCGACGGCAAACGCTGGGCAGACGATCTGGCTGCCGTCATCAACAACGCGCAGGCCCGGCGACCGCTGCTGGTCGGCTGGTCGCTGGGCGGCGCGGTGATCACCAACTACCTGGCGGCCTACGGCGACAGCAACATCAGCGGCGCCGTCTATGTCGACGGCGTGGTGGAATTAACCCCTGACCTGATCCCCGCCCATCCGCAGGTTTATAGCGCGATGACCGCCGAGCGGCTCGGCACCCACCTGGACGGCGAGCGCGCCTTTCTGCGCCTGTGCTTTTATCAGCAGCCGGATCGGGTAACGTTCGAACGGCTGCTGGCCAATGCGGCGCTTGCCGCCTGGCCGATGCAGCGTGCGGTACCGACGATGACCATCCCGCTTGAGCAGGGGCTGAAAAACGTCCGTGCGCCGCTGCTGTTTATCTATGGCCGGCATGATGCGCTGGTCAATCCGCAGGCATCACTGGCCAGAGCGCGAAGCGTCAACCCGCGCATTGAGAGCCAGATCTATGACGACTCCGGCCACGCGCCGTTTATTGAGGAGGCGCCGCGCTTCAACCGTCAACTGGCGGCGTTTGCCGCCCGTCACGCCGCGCCGCAACGCGCGCAATAAGCCACCGGCGGCGTGGCCCCGCGCGTTAGCGCCGGGAGGAAGAATGATTTCAGCAAACAACTATACACCGGATAATGAATATCATAGTATCGGTTAACTAATTGATACCGGAGAGTATTGTTGATGAAAAAACTGCTGTTTTCGGCGTTAATCGCCACGTCCGCCGTGTTGTTATCCGCCTGTTCACCGGATAACGATCATAACGTTAAAGTGGCGATCAATACCGGCCCGGATGAAGCCATCTGGAAAGTCGTCCAGCAGGTGGCAAAAGACAAATATAATCTGGATGTCGACGTTATCTCCTTTAACGATTACGTGCTGCCTAACGAAGCGTTAAACAATAAAGATGTCGACGCCAACGCCTTCCAGACGCTGCCTTACCTGGAGGATCAGTCGAAGGAGCGCGGCTATAAGTTTGCCATCGTCGGCAAAACCTTTGTGTTCCCGATCGCCGCCTACTCGCACAAGATAAAAAATATCAGCGAGTTAAAAGACGGCGCCACCATCACCATCTCCAACGAGGTCACCACGCTGGGCCGCAGCCTGCTGCTGCTGCAGGCGCAGGGGCTGATTACGCTGAAAGACGGCGTGGGTTACCTGCCGAGCAAAATGGATATCACCGCCAACCCGAAAAACCTGAAGATTGTTGAGGTGGATACGCCGCAGCTGGCGCGCACGCTGGACGATCCGAACGTGGCGATCTCGATTATCAACACCAACTTCTCCGCCCAGGCCGGGCTGTCTGCGGTGCGCGACGGCTTGTTCATGGAAGAGAAAGACTCGCCGTACGTCAACGCGATTGTGGCGCGCGAAGATAATAAGGACAGCAAGAAGATTCAGGAACTGAAAGACGCCTTCCAGTCCCAGGCCGTCGCCGACAAGGCGATGGAAGTGTATAAAGGCGACGCGATTAAAGGCTGGTAATTGACATCCTCGGCCAGCTAAAAGACGGCGGCCATACCGCCGTCTTTGCCCTCTGCCCGGATCTTCACCGGGAAAAACCACGGCGTATTGAAAATCAGGCACCGTGCAGCGCCAACCCCTTGATCGCCTTATCCACCGCCTTCTTCGGCCCGAGCAGCGCCAGACCGACCAGATTCAGATTATCAGCATCCTCCGCCAAAAACGCCTGACGGTTGGCTTCATCGTGCCCGGTGGTAAACATGGCGTGCACGTAGGGGATCAGGGTGAGTTCACGCTCCAGCCCTTTTCGGTGGCTGGTCTGCAGCCCGGCAATGTCCGCCTCAAAAATCAGCATCGGCTGGCCGGAAATCGCGCCGTAATGGCGGCCGTGCGCGTCCACGTAGCGCTCGCCCAGTATCTCCGGTGCGGCTGCGGCAATCCCCGTCGCCAGAAAAGCCACCACATTCAGCCGCTGCCAGGCGGCCAGATCGTCACGCACGATAAAGGCGATTTTGCTATCAAACATCACTGCCGGTACTCCGTTGGTTGCTAAAAAACGCATCATCGGAGATCGGCCGTCCGTCAGTATAGAACGTTTGTGCACTGGCGCTGATAGGCCTGCGGCGACAGCCGGTAGGCGCGCTGGAACCAGCGGCCCAGGTGGCTCTGGTCGGCAAACCCCACCTGCATCGCCACCTGCGCCGGCGGCTCGCCCCGCGCCAGCCGCATACGCGCGGCGCGCAGACGCAGCCGCACCAGATAGGCGTGGGGCGACAGGCCAAAAGCTTTTTTAAACTGGCGAGTCAGGCGAAAGCGATCGATGCCGCTCTGCCGGGCCAGTTCGTCCAGCCCGATATTGTCGGCCATATGTGCGTGCAAGTATTCCCTGAGGCGATGGATCAACACCTGCGACTCATCTCTCAGCGACGAGGGCCTCACCTGGATATGGCGGGCCAGCAGATCGATCAGCCGGTCCAGACTCTGGTCGCGCGCCAGCCGGCCTTCGTTGTGGTGCACGGCGCAGAACGCCTGCTGGATCGCCGCACTCAACCGGGCATCGTCGGTCAGCGTGTGGCGGAACGCCCCTTCCAACGTCGACACATCGCCCAGCCCGCGCCGCCGCATCACGCCGGATACCCAGCTCTGCGGCAGATACAGCATGCCGTAGGTAAAGCCCTCATCCTGCGGCGCGTGGCCATCGTGCACCGCACCCGGTTCTATCAGGATCGCGCGCCCGGGGCGGCTGGTATGCAGCGAACGGTGACAGTTGAAGCGCTGTAATCCCTGCTGGGTAACGCCGACCAGCATCTCGTCATGATCGTGGGGATCGTAAGCGTGCCCGCGAAAATGAGCGTGAACGCTTTCGATACCAGTGTCGTCATCACGCCGCAGGGTAAGCCAGTCTTCGCTGCGCGGCGCATTATGCGTTGACGCCATGGGATTCTGTTCTCCGAAACGGTATGGATGGATGTCAGAATTATCATACGTTCATCCCCGGGCGTTACAAAAAAATTGAAACTCATGCCGCTTTGCCGCCACTCAATGGCTATGTATTCAGTCAGGAGTCATCAAGGTGAAAATGCCACAGATCAAAAACGTCTTCAGCAGCAACCGGGTCAATCCGCCGCCGCAACAAGAAACCGCCCGTCCCGTCACCGTGGCGGATTTACTGCAACGCGGCGCCAACCAGAACGACAGAAGCGTGGAGCCAACCGGCTTTAACTCGATTCATGAGCTGCGGGATTTTGCCCGCAACAACCCGCTGCCTAACACGCTGTATCGCGCCCACTTCGGCGATCGCGACGAGATTGACGCCTACGGCCTGGAACGTTCCGACGCATCGGATAAAAAGAGCGGCGACGACTATCTGGCGGATATTATCAAGCACACCTCGCGCACCGGCGGCAGCAGCGGCGGCGTGCTGTCGCTGTCCGGCTCGCTGCAGACCGCGCGCCGTTTTGCCACCGGCCGCACCGTGGTGCAAATCGACGCCAGCGCCTTTTCCGGTCGCTTTAAAACCACCGCGCAGATCCTGCTGGACGATGCGGACCGCCTGATGGCGGCGAAGAAAGTCTCGCCGAGCACGGTCAGAAATGCGCTGGAGCATTTACAAAGTGATGGGGAGTCCGAGGCGTTCTACCTGGACGGCGATATCCCCCGCAGCGCGGTGACCCAGATCTACTAACGCCCCGCCCGGATCCTGTCGCGCAGGCGATCAGGCGAAACCGCCATTGACCCTGAGCACCTGCGCGTTAATCCAGCGCCCCTGTCCGCCGGCCAGAAACGCCACCACCTCGCTGATGTCCTGCGGCACGCCCAGTCTTTCCAGCGGCGCGGCCTGCGCCAGCGCGTCAATTTGCTGCTGACTCTTACCGTGCATAAACAGTTCGGTGGCGGTCGGCCCGGGCGCGACCGCATTGACGGTAATATCCCGCCCGCGCAGCTCATTCGCCATCACTCTGACCAGCCCTTCCACGGCAAGCTTCGAGGCGATATAAGGGCCATAGCCGGGCATCGATTTGGCAATCACGCTGGTAGACAGCGCGATAATGCTGCCGCCCGCCGACAACTGCTCGCCGGCCGCCGCCATCATCAGAAAAGCGCTGCGGGCGTTGACGTTCATCATGGCGTCAAAGTCCGCAAGACTGGCGCTGGCAATCGGCGCCATGCGCATAATGCCGGCATTGATAACCACCGTATCAAGCCGGCCAAAGGTGGCCTGCGCGGCGCTGAACAGGCTGGCTACCACGTCCGGCTCGGCGACGTCTCCCGCCACCAGGACGGCTTTTCTGCCCAGCGCGGCGATCTTATCCGCCACCGCCTGCGCCGCTGCGCGATCCCTGCCAAAACCCAGCACGATATCAAAACCGTCCCGGGCCAACGTGAGCGCGATATCGCGCCCTATGCCTTTACTGGCGCCGGTCACAATGGCGCTTTTGTTCTCCACCGACATACGTGTTCTCCTGTCCGGCACGGTCGCCGGGTTGGTTGGTCATCAGCAGCGCACGGCCGCGCCGCCGGCACGAGTAGTAATTATAGCGGCGGCACGTGGCCGAGCTGCTGATACAGCGCCAGCCAGTCTTCCATGTGCCAGGTGGCGGTTACACGCTCGCCGTTCAGGGTATGAAACTCGTGCAGCCTGACGCTGATGCTGCGCCCGCTCGGCGCAATGCCCATAAATTCGCCCAGATGGGTGCCGGTAATTTCGGCGCGAACGGCGGCTTTGCCCGGCTCCTGCAGCATCTCGTGAATGGTGATGCGGATATCGGGAAACGCGGCGATAAATCCGGCCAGCAGCGGCTTGAAGCCGTCAGGCCCCGGCCCCTGTCCCGGCGCCAGCGGAATATCCTGCCAGTCGCGGGTAACCGCCAGGTGCACCAGCTCCGGGTCTTTATCATTAAACGCGCGGTACAGCGTCTCGACGGCGGCGCGCTCGGTTTGTAAACGTTGGGTCAGATCGTCAGTATCGGTCATGCCTGGAAGCCTTTTGCTATCGGCGGTGCAGCTCACCGCCTTGCGCAGTATTCACCGCCGTGCCATCATCAATCCAACAAATTTCATGTATAGAGTAATATATAAAATATGAATTTTGAGGGGTTCGATCTTAATCTCCTTGCGGCGTTTGACGCGCTGATGGCGGAACGCAATGTCACCAAAGCGGCGGCGATGGCGGGCGTCAGCCAGCCGGCGATGAGCGCGGCGTTGGCGCGTCTGCGGCGCGCGTTCGACGATCCGCTGTTTATCCGCAGTGCGGAAGGCCTGCAACCGACCGCCAAGGCGCAGGCCATCGCCCCGCCGGTTGCCGAAGCGCTGGCGCGCATCCGCGGTATTATGCACCCCGCCGAGGCATTCGATCCGGCGGCGCAAACGCTCAGCTTTACCCTGGGGCTGACGGAGTATCCGCTGCATATCGCGCTGCCGGCGCTGAGTAAGAAATTTGCGGCGCTGGCGCCGAACGGCACGCTGCACATCCGCAGTTTTACCGACCGCGATGAAACGGTGGCGCTGCTGGACAGCGGTAAAATTGACGCGGCCCTGAGCGTAACGCCCACCAAGACGCAGCGCCGGATCGTATCCGTTCCGTTGCTGAGCGATGAGTTTGTCACGCTGACGGCAAAAGACGACGGGACGGCGCGCGACGAAATGACGCTGCAACGCTTTCTGGCGATGAAGCACATCCTGGCGTCGCCGGAAGGCAACCGCTACGGACTGATGGATGAGATGCTCAGAGAACGCGGGCTGACCCGCCAGGTGGCGCTGACGCTGCCCAGCATGTTCGCCATCCCGGCGCTGCTGCCCGGTTCGCACTATGTCAGCACGGTGCTGCGCCGGGTGGCGGCAACCTCGGCCTGCCGCGAGGCGCTTACCATCACCGAGCCGCCGCTGCCGATGCCGCAGATTCAGTTTCACCTGTTATGGCATCAACGCACGCAGGATCATGCGGCGCATCGCTGGCTCAGAGAGATGATTGGCGCGGTGTGCCTGGAGATTGACTGACCGTCCCCCGGCGCCATGCCCTTACAGTACTTTCGACAAAAACTGACGCGTGCGCGGATGGCGCGGGTGGTTTAACAATTCATCGCCGCTGCCCTGCTCGACAACTTTACCGTCCACCATAAATACCACCTGATCGGCCACCTCACGGGCAAAGCCAATCTCATGGGTCACCACCACCAGCGTGGTGCCCGATCGCGCCAGCTTTTTAATCACGTCCAGCACTTCACCCACCAGTTCCGGATCCAGCGCCGAGGTTGGCTCGTCAAACAATATGACCCGTGGACGCAGCGCCAGCGCGCGGGCAATGGCAATGCGCTGCTGCTGTCCGCCGGAAAGGTGCCGCGACCAGGCGTCGGCCTTATCGCGCAGTCCGACCACATCCAGCAGCGCATACGCCTGCTCCACGGCGGCCCTGCGGCTCAGCCGTTTGTGCGCCACCGGCGCTTCAATCAGATTTTCCAGCACGGTCAGGTGCGGGAACAGATTGAAATTCTGGAATACATAGCCGACGTTAATCCGCTGTTTGAGTATCGCTTTCTCCTTCAGTTCATACAGTCTGTCGCCCTGCCGCCGATAGCCAATATAGTCGCCGTCAATCTGGATAAATCCTTCATCCACCCGCTCCAGGTGGTTGATGGCGCGCAGCAGCGTCGATTTGCCGGAGCCGGACGGCCCGAGGATCACCGTGACGGATCCGGGCGGGATCTCCAGCGACACGTCATCCAGCGCCTTATGCCGGCCGAAGTATTTACTGACGCCGGTAATGGAAATATGACCTTCAGCTGACATGGGCAGGCTCCTGTGCGGTGACCGCGCGCGCGCGGCCTGCGGTGCGTGTGGTATTGACCGCCGAACGGCGCTCGCTGCGGGCCAGCGCGCGTTCAACGGCATACTGAATAAGCGACAGCACGGTAGTGATCACCAGATACCAGACCGCGCCGACCATCAGCAGCGGGATCACCTCCTGCGTACGGTTGTAGATCATCTGGATGGTGTAGAACAACTCCGGCATCGCCAGCACGTATACCATCGCCGTGCCCTTGGCGAGGCTGATAATCTCGTTGAAACCGGCCGGCAGGATGGTGCGCAGCGCCTGCGGCAGAATAATGCGTACGGTGCGCCGCCACGCCGGCAGCCCCAGCGCGGCGGCGGCTTCGTACTGGCCGTGATCGACGCCTAAAAAGCCGCCGCGGATAATCTCGGCGCTGTAGGCGCTTTGTACCAGCGTCAGGCCAACCACCGCGGTGGAAAACTGTCCCAGCACGTCAATAGTGGCAAAACTGCCCCAACGGATGCCGGTAAAGGGCACGCCGAGCGATAAGGTGTCGTACAGGTAGGAGAAGTTATACAGCACGATCAGCACCACGATCAGCGGCAGCGAGCGGAACAGCCAGATATAGCCGAACGCCAGCGTGCTGAGCAGCCAGGAAGAAGAGAGCCGCGCCAGCGCCAGAATACCGCCGAAAATCACGCTTAACAGCGTGCCAAGCAGGGTCAGCAACAGGGTCTGCCCCAGTCCCTGCAGAATCACCGGGTCGAAGAACCAGCGGGCGAACACCCGCCATTCCCAGCGCGGGTTAAAGGCTACCGACTGCACCACCGCCGCCAGCAGCAGGAGCGCGACGGCGGCGCCGACGGCGCGCAGCGGATAACGCGCCGGCACCACTTTAATGGTTTCACCGTTTTTCATTATCATTCCTCATGCAGTTTGGCGTAATGCGGCGTGCAGCAGCGTTTTGGTAAAGCGCAGCCGGCCGTCAAACGGCGGCCGGGCGTACTCTTCCGGATCGCGGCCGGGGTCAAACTGCGGGGTATAGCCCTGGCTCAGGTAGAGTTTCACCGCCTCCGGCTGACGAAAGCCGGTGGTCAGATAGATGTGCCGGTAGCCCGCCAGCCGCGCCCGGCGCTCCAGCTCCTGCACCACGCGGGCGGCCAGCCCCTGCTGACGCAGCGTCTTATCGGTCCAGATGCGTTTAATCTCGGCGGTTTGCGCATCGTACGGCTTGTAGGCGCCGGTGGCGATAATCGCGCCGTCGCGCTCCAGGGCGATAAACAGCCCCTGCGGCGGCAGATACCATTCGGTCAACTCGACCTCCGCATGGCGGGAAAAGTA
Source organism: Serratia rhizosphaerae (assembly GCF_009817885.1). NCBI lineage: Bacteria > Pseudomonadati > Pseudomonadota > Gammaproteobacteria > Enterobacterales > Yersiniaceae > Serratia > Serratia rhizosphaerae. The sequence continues at coordinate 4,624,763 of NZ_CP041764.1, read as the reverse complement.
GTCGTCATAACGCGCGGCGTATTCGTCAAACAGCCCGGCGAGAATCGGCTGCAGTTCGGCGTCCTCCGGCGATACGTCGCGAAATTGCTCGCTCATCACGGCCTCCTTAATCACCCAGCCCGGCGGGATTGACTTCCGAGGCGGTAATACGCTCCACGCCTTCCCCCCAGCGATTGAGCACCCGGGCGTAGTCGCCGTTGTTGATCGCGCCGTTCAGCGCGGTCTGGACCGGCAGCGCCAGGCCGCTGCCCTTTTTCAACGTCACGGCGATATGCGCCGCTTTCGGCCAGCCGCCGTCCACGCTGCCCGCCAGGCGGGTTTTACCGCTCAGCGCCGCCTTCCACGCGCCGGTGACGTTGGGGCCAAACCAGGCGTCGGCGCGGCCGGACTGCAGCGCCAGCGTCTGCGCCGCATCGTCTTTGGTATAGATCGGCGTAAACGGCTTCAGCCCGGCCTGCAGGTTTTGCGCGTTCCACGCCAGCAGGATCGCTTCCTGATTGGTGCCGGAGCCGACAATAATGCGTCGCCCGGCGATATCCGCCGCCTTTTGCAGCGATGCAATCGGGCTGGAGGTTTTCACATAAAAACCCAGCGAATCCTTGCGGTAAGTGGCGAAATCAAACTTCGCCTTGCGCGCTTTGGTGACGGTGATATTGCTGATCGCCGCGTCATATTTGCCGGAGGTGACGCCGAGCGGCCAATCCTCCCACGAGGTGGGCACAATATTGAGTTCCAGCCCCAGGCTGTCGGCGACCAGCCGCGCGATATCCGCCTCGCTGCCGAGCAGCGTTTTATTGTCATCGGCGAACAGCGTCAGCGGCGGCGAATTCAGTCCGGCAATGGCGACGGTAAATTTTCCCGGCACGGCAAAGCGATAGCCCGGCGGCAGTTGCGCGACGGCGGCGGCGTTTTTCGCCGTGTGGATCGGCGTTTTGTTGGCATCAAGGCTCACGCCCGCGCCGTTGATGGTGACGTTCTCAGCCCGGACGGCCGGCGTAACGGCCAGCGCCAACGCCAGAATAAACAAGGGTTTCTGCATAGCGTTTCTCTGTATTTTTTATCGTGGGGTGAACTGATTGCGCGGCTCCGCCAGCCCCAGGCTGGCGCGCAGCGTATTGCCGGGATATTCTCGGCGGAACAGGCCGCGTTCCTGCAGGATCGGCACCACCTGATCCACAAAGCGCGGGAAGGTATCCGGCGTGCCGCCCTGAATAATAAAGCCGTCGGCGCCGTATTCTTCAAACCAGTGCTGCAGCCCGTCGGCCACCTGCTCCGGCGTGCCGGCAAAACGTGGTCGCGGCGAGGCAGCCTCCAGCGCCACCTGACGCAGCGTCAGACCGCGTTCACGGGCACGATGTTTGATTGCGTCGGTGGTGCTGCGAAAGCTGTTCTGCCCCAGTTCGCCCAGTTCAGGGAAAGGCTCATCCAGCGGATACCGGCTGAAATCATGATGCTCAAAGTAGCGGCCCAGATAATTCAGCGCATCCGGCAGTGAAACCAGCGCCGCCGTGGTCTGGTACTGCTGCTCCACATCCTGCGCGTCGTGGCCGACAATCACGCTGACGCCCTGGAAGATATGCAGTTCCTCGGCGCGGCGGCCATGCTGTTCCAACTGCTGTTTCACGTCGCGGTAAAACGCCTGCGCGTCGGCCAACGTGTCATGGTGGGTAAAAATGGCGTCGGCATGGCGCGCCGCCAGTTTTTTACCGTCGTCGGAGGCGCCCGCCTGGAAAATAATCGGCCGGCCCTGCGGCGTGCGGCCGATATTTAACGGCCCCGCCACCTGAAAGAAATCACCGTGATGGTTCAGCGTATGCAGTTTTTGCGGATCAAAGAAGCGGCCGCTCTGTTTGTCACGCACAAAGGCGTCCGCCTCCCAGGAGTCCCACAGTCCTTTCACCACCTCAAGATACTCGTCGGCAATGCGATAGCGCAGCGCATGCTCCGGGTGCTGACTACGGGAAAAGTTTTTCGCCGATCCCTCCAGCGGCGAGGTCACCACGTTCCAACCGGCGCGGCCGTGGCTGAGGTGATCCAGACTGGCGAACTGACGCGCGGCGGTAAACGGCTCGCTGTACGAGGTGGAAAGCGTACCGACCAGCCCCAGGTGCCGGGTGACGCCGGTCAGCGCCGACAGCACGGTCAATGGCTCGAAACGGTTAAGAAAATGCGGGACCGATTTTTCATTGATATACAGCCCGTCAGCGACGAACAGAAAATCGAATTTTCCCTCTTCCGCCTTCAGCGCCGTGGCTTTGGCAAAATCAATATTGATGCTGGCGTCGGCGGCCACTGCCGGATGGCGCCAGGCGGACATATTGCCGGATGCGCCATGCAGCATCGTACCCAGACGCAGCTGTCGTAATACGGACATCGTTTTCCCCTTGGTTAAAGTGAGTGCAGCGCTTGTCGCTGACCGGTTAACGTCATGCCGCCACCTGTCGGGCCTGAGCCAGCAGCCGTAGCGAGCGCAGGCGCGCCGCGCCGTCGGCGATAGGCGTGTCAATAATGAACTCATCAATGCCCCAGCGCTGATGCAGCGCCTCAAGCTGCGCCAGCACCGTATCCGCCTGACCGGCCAGCAGCGACTGGGCGCGTCTGGCGATGCGCAACGGTTCACTGCCCGCCTGACGGGCAAAGGCATAGGCCTGCTCTTCACTGGCCACGCTGACGCGCTGGCCGTTCGCCAGCTCGACGCCCCATACCTCGACGTGACGCGCCAGCCGTTGCGCCTCGGCCTGTGTCGGCGCGACAATCGCCTGAACGGCAACCAGAGTTTCACGGGTGCTGTGCGCCCGCCAAGCGTCGAGCACCGTGCGCATCAATTCGGTATCGCCGTTCAGGTGCGCGGCGAAGACAAAGCGCCAGTCCAGCCGCGCCGCCAGTAATGCGCTTTCCACGCTGGCCCCCAGCAAAAAGCCCTGCGCAGGCTGCGGCGGCAGCGGCGTGGCGCGCACCGGTTCGTCGGCCCCGGGCGACAACCAGCGGTTCAGCTGCGTCAGTTGGTCGGCAAAACTGCCTTTATCCTGTGGGTTCAGCCCGTGCTGTAACGCCCGCGTGGAGAGCGGCAAACCGCCGGGCGCTTTACCCACGCCAAGGTCCACGCGGCCCGGGGCAAGGGACGCCAGCAGGTTGAAATTTTCCGCCACTTTATACGGGCTGTAATGCTGCAGCATCACGCCGCCGGACCCCACGCGGATGCGCTGTGTCTGACCGAGGATCCAGGCGATGAGCAGTTCCGGCGACGGACTCGCCAGTTGGGGGGAGTTATGATGTTCGGCCAGCCAGAAGCGGTGAAAACCGGCGGCCTCCGCCTGCTGCGCCAGGTGTAAAGTACGCGCCAGCGCCTCGGCGGCGGTTTCGTTTTCCGCGACGGGGCTTTTATCCAGAATGCTGATTCGCCAGGACATGTTGTTATCTCATGTGATTTAACATGTCGTTATTATTAAAGGGCGATTTACCTACTGAAAAACAATTAATTTACCTTTGGATTGCCGAAATCCGGCAATGTATTCCCTGCTAACCGTGAGGAGTTAAAGAGCGCCGGCGTGAAGGCCGCGCCGGCGCCGAATACCAACACCGGTTATGCAAATGCCGCGCGGAACGCCTGCAGCGCCGGCTCCGGATCGCCGGACGCCCATCCTTCCAGCGCCACCACGCCCTGATAGTTAATCTCCCGCAGCGTGCGGGCGATCGCCGGATAGTTGATCTCCCCGCTGCCGGGTTCACAACGGCCCGGCACGTCGGCCACCTGTATTTCACCAATATGCGCGGCGCTGCGGCGAATCAGCTCGCACAGGTTCCCTTCGCCAATCTGCGCGTGGTAGAGATCGAGATTCATCTTCACAAAGGGGCTGTCCACCGCGCTGACCAGCGCCAGCGTCTCCTCCGCCCTGGCGAACGGCGTGCCGGGATGATCGACCGCCGTATTCAGGTTCTCCAACGTAAACACGCGGCCCGCCCGCTCTCCCAGCACGGCCAACGACTGCAGCGTTTGATAGGCTTGCAGCCACATCGCACCGCTGGCCGTCGCCACCGGCCTGACCGGCAGTCCGCGGTGATCCAGCCCGGTGCCGTGCAGGTTCAGCACCGGGCAATTCAGACGCTGCGCCACCTGCAGCGATTCCTGCGCGCTGTCCAGCAGTTGGCCAATGGCATCCTCGTCATGCAGATTGCCGCTGATATAGCCGGTCATCGAGGTAAAGCGCGCGCCGGTCTGCACCAGCGCCTCGATGTCTTTCTGCGTCCAGTCCCAGATTTCAACGCCGAATCCCAGCTGATGAATGCGCCGCACCCGCTCAATAAACGGCAAATCGAGAAACACCATTTCGGCGCAGACGGAAAGCGTAAAGTCTGACATGCGCGTTCTCCCTTACAGTACGATCGGTTTGGACTGTTGCACGGAAGCAATGCAGGCCAGCGCGATTTCCAGCGCGTTGCGCGCATCCTGCCCCGTCGCCTGCGGCGTATCCCCCGTCGCCACGCAGCGCACAAAATCGCCTAGCTCCGCGATATAGGCATCGCGCAGCAGATCCGTATCCCGGCGGGCGGTATCGATGGATATTCCCTGCGCGTTGTAGCGCACGCAGTTGTTGATATTGATATTGCCCGCCTGCAGCATGCCCTGGCTGCCGAACACCTCGCCGCGCACATCGTAGCCGTACACCGCCTGGAAGTTGGCCTCGGCGGTAGCGATGGCGCCGTTGTCGAAACGAATGTTGACCACCGCGGTATCCAGCAGGCCGCGCGCTTTAAAGTCCGGTCGCACCAGCGCATCGGCCATCGCGTACACTTCAACCGGTTTCGCGCCGGGGTTGAGGTGCAGCAGAATGTCGAAGTCGTGGATCAGGGTTTCCAGGAAAATCGTCCAGTGCGGGATCGGCGTCGGATCGCCCAGCCCCGGATCGCGCGTAATGGAGCGCATCAGCTGCGGCACGCCGAGATGGCCCGCCTTAATCTCCTGATAGGCGGCGGCAAAACCGCTGGCAAAGCGGCGGTTAAAGCCGACCTGCAGCACCACGCCCGCCTGCTGCGCCGCCGCGATCGCCGCATCCGCCTCCTCCAGCGTCACCGCCATCGGCTTCTCGCAGAAGATGCTTTTCCCGGCCCGGGCCGCCGCCGTCACCAATTCGGCGTGGGTACGGGCCGGCGAAGCGATGACCACCGCGTCGATATCGCCATCGTCAAACAGCGCCTGCGGATCGGTATAGGCGCGTGCCGCCCCCAACGTCGCCGCCAGCTTCTCCGCCGCCCCCGGCACCGGATCGGCCACCGCCGCCAGCGTCGCCCCCGGAATACGCTGCGCCAGCGTCTGGCCGTGGAAACTCCCCATCCGTCCTGCGCCAATCAAACCAACGCGCACCATCTTTGCAACTGCCATAACGTTCTCCTTTTTTATCGGTAAGGTACTGACTATTTAGTGTGGGAAACCGGCTGTGTAGCGGAGATCTCCGCCTGTTCACCGCCAAAGCGCCGGGATTTCGACAGCATCAGCGGTTCGATATGCTCCAGGGAGACGCCCTTGGTTTCAGGCAGGAAACGCCCGACAAACCAAAACGCGATCAGGCTGAAACCGCCGCACAACAGCAGCGGAAATGCACCGTGGAAATGCGCCATCAGCGCAGGACTGCGGTTCATCATCGGAAAGCTTTGCGTCACGATAAAATTGGCCGCCCACATGGAGCAGAATGCGAAGCCCATCGCCACGGCGCGCATGCGGTTGGGGAAAATTTCAGCGATCAGCAGCCAGGCGCCCAGACTCCAGGAGAGGCCGAACACCAGCACAAAGCCGACCAGCCCGACGATCGGCAGATAGCCTTTCATCTCCTGCATAAACGTCCAGGCGGTGAAGAACAGAAACAGCGCGCAGCCTAACGAGCCCCAGCGCAGCAACGGAAGACGGCCGAGGCGGTCAACGGCGAACAGCGCAATGGCAACGCCCGCCAGCAGCGCGGCGCCGAGGAAAATACTCTGAAACAGCGAGTCCTGGGTGTTGCCGGTCACGTTCTGCAACAGCGACGGCGCGAAATAGAGCAAAATATTGATGCCGGAAACCTGCTGCAGCACGGCAATCGCGCAGCCGATCCAGAGAATGTAGCTGGCTTTTTTATCCTGCAGGATGCCCGGCTTTTTTCTTGCCTGCGCCTGCTCGGACGCCAGCGAACGCATAATCTCTCCGTGCAGCCGCTGGCCGTGTTCCGGATTCGACAGCGAACCCAGCACCTTCAACGATTTGTCCTGCTTGCCGCGCATGGCATACCAGCGCGGCGACTCCGGCATAAAGAACGCCAGCAGCAGGAACAGCGCGCAAGGCACCAGACCGGACGCCAGCATCCAGCGCCAGCCGGTGGCGACCAGCCATTCATGAGGCATCCCCTTGGCGATCAGGAAATTAACCACATAGACGGTCAGCTGGCCGCCGACCATCAGCATCTGCTGCATGCCCAGCATCCGTCCACGCAGATCCTTGGGCGAGACCTCGGCGATATAGAGCGGCGTCACGGCGGAGGCCATGCCAACCGCCAGCCCGCCGATCATGCGGTAGATAACAAAGTCGGTCAGGTCATGCGCCAGCGCCGAGCCGACGGCGGAGATAATAAACAGCACGGCGGTGACGATCAGGGTACTTTTGCGCCCGCAGCGGTCAGACAGGTAACCGGCGCCCCAGGCGCCGATGACGCAGCCCAGAATCACGTTGGACACCGCCCAGCCGCTCTCCGCCGGCGACAGCGACAGATGCTCGGTCAGCGGGTCGATCACCCCCGAAATCACCGAGGCGTCATAGCCCAGGATCACGCCGCTGAGTGAGGCGATCGCGCAGATAAACAGGATGTAAGGTACGTTGTGTTTGCGTTGCGACATGGCGCTTTCTCTCCACGTTTTTATTGTTAGATTTATCGGTCTTATCGGTAAGAGCGATATTGCTTAGCAACCGCCATGCCAAAAATTAACGCACTGTTTTATAAGGAAAAGTAAAAAACGATCGTGATCACATTATGTTCACAAACAAGACATGTTCACGCCACATGTCTCTATACTGAACACTTTATGATCTGCGGACGCTACCCATGGATTACACACCGGAACGGTACTGGGATGAGGAGTGGGAGTTGATTGCCAGACTTAATAATGAGCAGGCTTTCAGCCGTTATATCAAGGCATTGCACCAAGCCTGGCGGGTGTTCTGGCGCGGTGAGACGCCGTCCGGCGTGCGCGCCGCCGTGCACGCCTCCTGGGCGCGCAGCCGCAGCAACGGCATCGATCCCGACCATTTTCAGTACCGGTTTTGCGAAGAGGAACGGCTGCAGACGATACTGGCGCACAACGCCCCGCTGATCGCCATCGCGCGCGGCGTGATGCGCAACCTGCTGGCTTATAATCCCAACGGGCATATTAATCTCACCGACGCCAGCGGCATTACGCTCTACTTTTGCGGCCAGGATCTGACGCCGGTGGGCAGTATGCTCAGCGAGGACGTTTCCGGCACCAACTGCACCGGTCGCTGCCTGAGCGAAAACCGCCTGGTGTATCTGCTGAACGGCGAGAATTACAAGCGCGCCCTGCGTCAACGTGATAAACACTGCGCCGCCGCGCCGGTCAGGGACGAAAACGGCGTGACGATCGGCGTGCTGACGCTGACCGCCAACTCCGGCAACTTCCACTACCATACGCTGGGCACCGTGCAGGCGGCGGCAGAGGCGATTTCCCAGCAGCTGATGCTGCGTCAGCTGCTCGAGGAGCAGCAATCGGTGCTGGAATCCATCAACGAAGGGGTGATCGTCCTGGGGCAACGGGGCAATATCCGCCAGCTCAACAGCTACGCCCGCCAGGTGCTGGGCATCTCTCCGCGCGCGGACAATCAGGATATCGATAACGTTCTGCAGCCGGAAGCCTGCTCGCTGAAGACGCTGAACGCCTGTAAAGACCGCAGCATTACTTTCTGCCCGGACGGCGGCAGCCGCATCACCTGCCTGATTTCCGTCGTCTGTACGCCGGACGGCGGTAAAGTCATTTCACTGCGGGAAAACCGCCGCATCCGCGATATCACCCACAAGGTAATCGGCAGCAGCGCCAGCTACCACTTCGACATGATCCTCGGCCAGTCGGCCGCCATGCAGGCGGTACGCAACCGGGCGCGCACCGCCAGCCGCAGCGACAGCACCGTGCTGCTGGGCGGCGAAAGCGGCACGGGGAAAGAGCTGTTTGCCCAGTCAATCCACAACAGCAGCGCGCGGCGTAACGGCCCTTTTCTGGCGGTCAACTGCGGCGCAATCCCGCGCGATCTGGTGCAGAGCGAGCTGTTCGGCTATGAAGACGGCGCGTTCACCGGCTCACGCCGTGGCGGCGCGGCGGGCAAATTTGAACTGGCCGACGGCGGCACGCTGTTTCTGGATGAGATCGGCGATATGCCGCTGGATGCACAGGCCAGCCTGCTGCGCGTGCTGCAGGAGAACGAGGTGACGCGCATCGGCGGTAACCGCCCGCTGAAGGTCAACGTACGCATCATTGCCGCCAGCCACCGCGATCTGGAAAAAGAGGTCGCCGGCGGCGCTTTCCGCCGTGACCTTTGGTTCCGCCTGAATGTCATCGACCTGCAGATCCCGCCGCTGCGTCAGCGTAAAGAAGACATCAGCGAACTGGCGGACGGATTCTGCGAGCAGATCTGCCGGACGCTGGGGCGAGAGAAGGCGCGCTTTACCGCCGCCGCCCTGCGCCGGCTGGAGGCCTACGGCTGGCCGGGCAACGTGCGTGAACTGGAGAACATCGTCGAGCGCACCCTCAACCTGACGGACAGCCGGGTGATTGACGAGCAGGATCTGCCGGATGTTCTGCAAACCGCCGGCGCGGCGCGCGGCCACGCGATAAGCGGCAGCCACAGCCTGCAGGAAAGTGAAAGAAATCTGATTATCCTGTGTCTGACGGAAAAGGCCGGCAACCTGCGCCAGGTGGCGCTGGCGCTGAACCTGTCGCGCGGCGCGCTGTATAACAAACTCAAGCGCTATGGCATTGATGCCGACGACTACCGGCGCGGCAAAGCGGCGCGTTAACCCCGTCGTTGCCGCGCCGGGCCGGCAGATAGCCGGGCGATATTCACGTGCCCGACCAAACCGGCGGCCTTTTTTCCAGAAAGGCGTCCACCCCCTCAAGCAGGTCCTGGCTGTGCAAGCGCCGCTGTTCTGCGGCATACTGCGTCTGAAAAGCCTCCGGCAGGCTTTTATCGGCGCTGTCGTAGGCGATATTTTTAATCGCGCGCGTCGCCGCCGGCGAGCAGCGCAGAATATCATTCACCAGTTGTTCAACCGTATCCACCAGTTTCGCCCCGTCGACCACCTGATTGACAATGCCGAACGCCTGCGCCTGACGCGCCGAGATCTGTTTGCCCGTCAGCAGCATCTCCATGGCCAGTTTCATCGGCATCTGCCGGGTCAAACGGAAAATGCCCCCCGCTCCCTGAATCAAACCAAGCTTGGCTTCAGGCAGAGCAAAAACTGATGCTTCACTGGCAACAATCAAATCGCAGGCCAGCGCCAGTTCAAAACCGCCGCCAAAGGCGTACCCCTCCACTACCGCAATAATCGGCTTGTAAATATCAGTGCGTTCGGTCAGTCGCGGCCAGCCCGGACGTCCGGCGCTGCCCAGGCTGGAAAAAGGTTCACCGTCAGCGTAGCGCGTTTTCAGTTCCTTCAAATCCTGACCGACGGAGAAGGATTTGCCGCCCGCGCCGGCCAGCACCGCCACCCACAGTTCGTCGTCATGGTTAAAATCTTCCCATACCGTCAGCAACTGCCTGTGCATGTCAAGATTCATCGCGTTAAGCACGGCCGGGCGGTTCAGGGTGATATAGGCGACATGCCCCCTTTTCTCGTATAACACCGCCGGCGGTAGATTGTCTCGTTCTGCCATATTGCCTCATCCTGTTTCATCAGGCGCGCCGGTCAGCGCGCCTGTCATTACTCCACCGGCACCTCGGGGATTTTTCTGGCGAATTTACCGGTCTTTTCTTTTACATCGACGGCATACATTCTGATGACCTGTTCGCGACAGAATGCCTGCATATAGTCGCGGAACGCCGCCAATGGCTCTTTGGCAAGCACCAGCATGCGTTTATTCACCGGTACGGCCGGCGCCGCCATCAGCGTAATCGCTTCCTGCAGGGTTCGTTCCAGCGCCTCTGCAGCCACGACCCGATCGAAGATAAATCCGGCATCAGCATCGTCAGCCCTGACTTTACGTCCATGCAAAATCACCTGCTTGGCAAAGCGCTCGCTGGTCGCGCTGGTGAGCCGCAGATTGGAAACGCCGGGAATAATGCCCTCTTTGGCTGCCGGCAACGAGACATAGCACCCCTGCTCGCCGATCACATAATCGCAGGCCAGCACCATCTGCATACCGCCGCCGATGGCGAAGGTCTCCACCAGGGCGATCCAGGGTTTCGTGATGCTGACCGCCGCCCCCTCTGACGGGCAAACGACGCCGTGGATCAGCTTGTTAATGCACCCCATCTCTCTGCCAATCAAAAATTCCGGATAAGAGATGCCGGCATCGTGCAGTTTTTTCAGATTGATGCCCGAGCAGAACACCCGGCGTCCGGCATATTTCGGATGGCTGACCACGCCGCCGCGCAGCACACCGGCTTTAACCTTGTCCGATAAATGGACAATATCCGCCGCCGTTTCCAAATCGCGGACAAAGTCGCCGTCTTCGGCATGCAGCGTATCACCATCAAGGAACGTGACCACCGCCGCCTCGCCTTCCTGACGGATCTCCAGCGCCGTCAGTCTGACGTAACCGCTGCGGTTAAAGGCCTCGACCAACGGCAGCGACGCGTCTTTCGGTTGCAGCATGGCGTTTAGCAGATGCGTACCGGCGTCCTCGTCCTGCAGCACCTGCGCCAGCAAAAGCGAAAAACAGTAGTCGGCAGCCGCCTGCTGCGGCGTGCCTTGCGCGATCTCGCCAAACAGCAGTTCCGCAGCAGACTGATAAAGCGCCTCAATACGCTGAGAGCGGCAATAGTGCTCCGTCCATAACCGGTACAACGCCAGCCCGTAGCGCGAGAAAAACTGCGTAACGTCCGGGTCGGCAGCGCATTCGGCAATGATCATATCGTCTCTGAGGGCGCTATTGCCGTAATGCGCCTGCAGCGCGGTCTTTAACGCCGCGGCCTGCTGGCGCAGCGCATGGGAGAACTCATCGGTATGTTCACTCATCATCCGGCGCTTACCCCTGACGCAACGTACGGTCGCTGGCGGACAGCGACAGGCCGATCGTGTCCTCGTACGAGGTATGACAGGCCTCCAGCATCAGCTTGCGGCGTACGCGGATATCGGTAAAGGCGTGCGGGTTCATGCCCATCGCCAGATCCTCCGCCAGCGCAGCGGGCTGCGTGCTGGTGCGGTCCAGCAGGCCGCTCGCCAACGCCTCCTCGGCGCACAGCGTATTCCCCAGCACCAGCAGCAAACGCACCCAGTTGGCCGCCAGCTGATTGGTTAAGCGGTGAATCAGCATCCCCGGCAGCGTGATATCTTTCCCGCGCAGGGCAAAGGTGCTGTCAGGCGTGCCCAGACGCAGATCGGCAATGGCGATAATGGATAAGGCCACCAGCCCGCATGCGCCGTCGGTGGTGGCGATCAGCAGCGCATTCAGGTTTTCCACCCGGCGCAGCGCCTTTTCCCACTTGTGCAACAGACCGACATCCATACTCTCTGTTCCCTGCGCCGGCGCAGCACCGCCCGCAAAAGCGAACAGCACCTGATCGATCGCCGGAGTATTTTCAACCTGAGCGCAAAGTTGATTAAGTTGTTCAATCATGTCGCTGGTGATCGCCGCTGAGCCGGTAAAATTGATTGTTAAACGTTCCATAAATGACCTCAATTACGTTAAATTATTTTTCCCATTGCACCAGGGCAGTTTCAATCGCCGCGCCGGGGCCCATCGTCATAAAGACCCCGATATCTCCGGCGGACGTTATTTTTTCATTTTGCAGACGTTCTAAAGAAAACAGGAATGAACCGCTGGAAAGATTGCCGAAATCATTTAATACGCTGCGCGTGTGGCGCAGATCGCTTTTCGTTAATCCCAAATTGATACAAATTGAATCGAGCACTTTTTTGCCGCCGGAATGCACGACCCAGTGATCAATATCGCTGACGTTGAGCTGATGCTCGCCCAGCAGTTTATGCACCACTTTTTCAACTTTCGATCCCACCACATACGGCACGTCTTTCGAGAGGTAAAAGCGGTTTTTATGCTGCTCATCATTCCAATCAAACTTCATCATGCCGATGGCTGAAGGTTCGGTCAGGCTGAGTTTCGCCCGCAGTCTGATCGCGCCGGCAGGTGGCGCATCGTCTTCCGTCGGGCTGACGACCGCCGCGGCGCTGGCGCCGTCGCCAAACAGACTGTTAACCACCGCGGTAGGGAGCGTGCCGTCCTCAATGTAGGCCGCAGAACAGATTTCCGTGCAGACCACCACCGCCAGCTTGCCCGGATTGGCAAGCGACCAGTTTTTTACCGCGTCCAGGCCGTTCAGCCCGGCGGAACAGCCCATGCCGACAATATCGATCCGGTTGCAAAAGTCCGACACTCCCAGCGATTCACAAAAACGGGCGCTTAATGCCGGCACTAAAAAACCCGTCGACGTCACGCAGCAAATACAGTCAATATCTTCAATCCGCATGCCGATTTTATCCAGACACTTGCGGATTGCATTCCCCCCAGCTTGAGCGCATTTTTTTCATGACGCGCCAGCATTTGCGCATGCGTTTCACCCTCGGCGGCGCTTCCCGCCATATTGTCTATCGACAAATGTCTTTTGCTGATTCCGCTGTTAATAAATATGGAGCGAATGCGGCTATCAGTAATATTAAGGTTGTCACAGACCTCGCTCTGTGAATAGGCGGTTTCCGGTACATCATGCGCACAGGCCAGAATATAGGCGTTCATTCCGTTATTCGTTCTCTCTTTCATCTGCAAATACCCACCGTCATCTATAAATACCCGATCGAATTCCATTCGATTAGCGGGAAAATGAAATATCACTCTGTGAATGAAGCTGTTTAACGTTCAGATCTGTTGTGGCAAGAGTTTTTCATTGAGGAACTGACAAAACTTGCGGGTTCCCGCCGCAATCGCGGCCGGCGGGTAATAACTGAAGGCGAGCCGGATACCGTGAGCGCGCTGCCGGCCGTCCCGCACCGCATAACTGACCGGCAGAAATGTCACCTGATACCCCTCCGCACAGTCGAGCAGGTGCGCGGTGTCGATCTCCTGCGGCAAGCGGATATACACGAAAAAGCCGCCGGCAGGCGCGTGCCACTGCAGCAGACCGGCGTCCAATTCCTGCTCGAGCACCTGCAGCATCGCGTCACGCCGGGCACGGTATTCATCGCGGATCGGACGGATCCAGTTTTCCAGTGAGTATTGATGCTCGATTAAAAAACCGGCGACAATTTGCTGATTCAGCGCACTGCTGCTCAGGCTGGTGTGATCTTTAATATGCAGCAAATGGTTAAAGGTTGCGTCGCCGTGCCGGCTTATCACCAGATAGCCCAGACGCAGCGACGGACATAACGTTTTGGAAAACGAGCCGATATAATAGACCTGGCCTGCGTTATCCCGGGTTTTTATTGCGCGGGGCGGTATGCCATCGTAATAGAACGCCGAATAGGTGCCATCCTCAATAATCTTCACCCCCTGCTGAGCGCAGACCGCAAGCAGCGCGCCTTTCTCCGCCTCGCTCAGTTGGTAGGTCATCGGATTATTAAAATCAGGATTGATATAGATAAGTTTTATCTGCTTACCCTGCCGGCGATACTGCTCGATAACCGCCGGCAGCAGCGTAAAATCAACGCCGCCGGCAGGATCGGCGAGATCGTCGATAGCGATTTTAACGGATGACTTCCCCAGGACCGCGACGCAATCGGTAAATCCGAAGTAGCTGGGCTCAATAATCAGCACGCAATCCTCGGGCTGGCGTAATTCGTGCAGTAGCACCAGGTTGTAGGCTTCCTGGCAACCATTGGTCACCAGAATCTCCTTCTCGCCAGCGTGGATCCCTTCATCATTCGCCAACCATTTGGCGAGATGGGCTGTAATCATCCCCTGGCTGGGCCCGTAAGTGTAAAGATTCTCTCTGATTTTCGCGTTGTCATAGTGCTTTTCTGTCCGTAAGAACGCCTGATAGACCTGCGCATAACGTTCAAGATCCAGTCTGGCGTAAATATCAGGGTTGGGACGCCCTAATGACAGTGAACAGGCATGTGGATAGCGCTGGTTAAGCGCGCCCACGATGGATAAAACACTCTCCTGAGTTGGCATACAAACATCCGTTGATTCATGTAGATAGTGATGACGGGCCAAAATAAGGCCGGCCAGACGCGTTGCCTGTCACACGCTCGTCGCCGGCGTGCCGCATGTTATTTATTCATCGACGATGCGATAAATATCATCCCGCTGCTGCCATGCCAGGATCTGATTAAAATCGCGCGTTAACTGGGATTGATCCTGATGCAGTAAATAAGCGAATCCGGGCAATCCCTTGGTGTCCGCCGTGCGGGTGACGCGCTGTCCCGGACGCGGCAGCGCAAAGAAATTGGAAAAGGAAGGAAGCCGCTCTATCGCGCGTTTCCCCGGCATCGCCTCCAGCACACCGTCGCGCTTGAACAAAAAGGATATTTCAGACACATAGGCATGCATGCGGTAATGCGTGCCCACGTAGCGGTCGATGAAATCCTGCGGCGCCAGATACATGGCCGCACACAGGCTGACCTGGGTGTAGCCGAGGCAGGCGCTGAATGTCACGTCATTGATGGAGGCGCCCATCAGGCGGGCATTGGTTTCAATCAGCACCGGCCCTTCCGCCGTCAGGATCACCTCATTGTGCGCCGCGCCATAATCGACGCCCAAGGCGGATAATACCTCAAGGGTATAATCCGCCAGCGCTCTGGCGTACGTTTCCTGCGCATCGATCAGGTGCATCCCTTCAAAATTGTAAGCGCCGCCGCTCACCCGGCTGCGCACTTGCTCCCAGATGTCCGTCACATAATGCTGTCCGTGCCAGCTCAGCGTGTTGACGAAATACTGGGTGCCGTCAATCAGTTCCTGGATCAACAATTCATCATTCACATAACCCAGCAGATTCTCTTTGCCCAGCAGTTGTTCTGCCGCACGCTGCACGTCCTCCCCGCTCTCACACAGCGTTACGCCGTCGCTGGCGCCGCTGTTCAGCGGTTTTACAATCACGGGATAACCGTTCAGCTCGGCCCAGGACACCAGTTCCGCGGCTGAAGAGGCTTTGCACTGCCTGATTGAGCGAATGCCTTTTTCCGCCAGCTTTTGCTGCGAAATATACTTATTCCGTCGCCAGTCGGTGGTTTCAGGGTCATTCGCCGCCGGTATCCCCATGGCTGACGCCAGCATATCCGCCAATGCAATGCCGCTGTCCGCACCGGCAATCACATAGCGAATGTCATACAGCCTCAGCTGCTGGATAAGGTCATCCAGCGATCCGGCATAATTAATGGTTTCGACAAATCCCTGAGTACGCGTTTGGCGCGAAAAATCTTGCCAGATATGCACCACGTCGCAGCCGCGCGACATAAATGCCGCCGCCAGTTCATTTCCCGTTGATAGCGCATCAATAATAACAATCGTATTTTTCACCAACCACTCCTGTCTTGCGTAAGAATAAAACCGGGAAAATAAACGACACAAATATTCCCGCGCCATTATCTGGCGGGCTATCGCCAGCGGTGCATTAATTATTTATCAGAAAGTAAAAACAGGCATCCCCTGCCAAAATAACGGCCATTATATTTTTCTGATATCTTACCATTATGTTATTGCGAATATCGTCTAGGCGTCTTTAACCTTCAACAACAATAATAATGCCAGCAGCGACAGTGACAGCGCGGCATAATAAACGGCCTGATGATTCCAATGCTGACTGATGGCGCCCTGAAGCAAACCGGCAAAAATCGCCCCGGTGGCAATACTGTTGCTGTACAGCGTACTGGCCGTGCCCGGGCTATCCGGCATCAATTCTTGCAGATAAAGCATACCCAGTGCGCCAACGATACCGATGAAAACAGCATTCAGCACCTGAATCGCCGCCAGCGCCCACGGAGAAACCGCCTGCGTCATGCCCAGGTAAAACAGCGCGGAACAACCGGCGGCCAGCAGCATCATAGGACGCGTGCCAACGCGCTTGATCACCGGCGAGCAGAACAGCATGATCAGAATTTCCAGCCCTGCCGCGCCTCCCAACAGCCAGCCGGCGAAACTACTGCCCATACCCGGCAGGCTGCTGATATATATCGGCATATCGATCAGGTACATCGTATCGCCTCCCCACAGCAGCGCCAAAGCGGCAAACAGCAGCCAGGCTTCTTGCGACCGGCCCGCAGCCGTCGGGGTAGCGGACGTCGCCGGCGTCGCTGAACGTGGCTGCACGTCCCCCGCAGGCAGCGAGGACAGGACGAAAAGTCCGCCCAATACAAACAGCAGAGCCACCAGCAGATACAAGGCGGTAAAACCGAAATGCGCGATGATAAAGAAAGCGACGGGCGGCGCGATCACCCAGGAGATCGAAATCTGGGCACGCATCCGGGTGGTGAATTTGATAACGTCAAAATCGGCGCCGACCGAATACTGACGCGCCAGAGCAAACAGTTGCGGCATCGCCGTTGTCGCCAGCGCCGACAGTATCACGCCTGCCGACACCAGAATGCGATAATCCCGGCTAAACGCGAACAGCAAGGCATTGGCTATGGCAACCGAACAACACAGCAGGATCAGACGGCGGCGATTACCGCCCGCATCCGACTTTCGCGCCATCAGTTGGCTGACGCCTACGCCGGCCAACGCGTTAACGGTATAAAACATCCCCACCATAAACGGACTGGCGCCGATTTCCCGCGTCAGAAACAGGCTGACAACCGGCATTTGTAACGCGCCCGCCATTCCCAATATTAAGGCTACTGCCATAAAAACAATATTGACGCCCTGTCCCTGGCTTACCGTATCACGCTCCAACTCCATAAACCCATTCCGTTATTTAAATAGAGAAATAAAAAACACAGGGGAAAAACACCCTATATTTATATCGCAGCGGCACGACCGCAAGGATCATCTTACGGTTATTTTTCATGCCGATGTTCACATGTTTTATTGATCGTTTTTAGCGCGACAATATCTGATGGGGAATAATAATGTCTTTTTAAGTGACCGTTTCGTTAAAAAGCTGGTAAATATATTTAACAGACTTTTTGTCTTTTACAATGCGCCATTTTTCATCGTAGGCGTTATATCCTTATGCCAAAAAAGTGACTTGCATTTTTTTTGACATAAATCACTGAAACGGAAGCGAAAAGCTGGTGATTCCACTGGTATTGTCGGTTAACTCGGACTTATCTGCCAGATGGCGCCGGTCTCGGCAGCAACATGCACATTTGCATCAACATGAAGCATATTAGCAGCGGCTTGCGCCTCATACCCACGGCCACAGGAGGTCATAGAGGAATTCCAGGACGTTTCTGCGCCGCCGGTTTGGCGGCAGTAACGTCTCTGGCTGCGGTGCTTTGGGTCGCTTGCAGGCAACGCCCTGCTCATCCAGCGCCTGCCAGGCGGCCTGCCGCACGCTCAGAACAAAATCTTGCCGCAGCATACGCAGCAAAATCGCCTGGCCGCCGTCGATCGGCCGCTGGCGCAGCTGTTCGATCAGCGCCAGGCGCTTGCGGTAATCCGTTTTATCGCGCGACAGCCGATCCGCGTGTTCAAGATTGATAGGCGATCTCCAATGTCTGTGTCTGACAACCAGGCGCGATGATAGCGCGTCCGGGCCGTCAGTACATCCTGTCGCTGTCCAGCGCCTGCTGCATCCAGTGCAAAAAGCGCTTCACCCGCGCCAGTTGGCCGAAACCGCGCGGATAAACCAGATGATGGGCGCTGACCGGCAGGCTCAGCGCCGCCGGAAACAGCCGCACCAGCGAGCCGTCGCGCAGGTAGTCCCGCGCCAGCAGTTCGCTCTCCAGCACCACGCCGTGTCCCAGTCGCGCGGCCTGCAGGCTCATGTAGGAACGGTCAAAGCTGAACACCCAGGGGCGTTCCGGCTGGGGCAGATGATGGGCGGCGAACCACTGCGGCCACTGGATCAGCGGCGTTTCCGACAGAATCAGCTGGTGCTCCGCCAGCGCTGCCGGCGAAGGCGCCGGATGGCGCTGCAGATAGTCCGGCGATGCCATGGCGGTAATGCATTCATCACGTATCGTTTTGATATCAAACGGCGACCAGTCCGGGAAGCCGTGGCGGATCGCCACGTCGATGTTATCGCGGCTGAACGACAGGTTTTCATAAGAACATGACAGTGTCACGTTAAGCTCCGGACAGGCCTCATGCAGCTGCTTCAGCCGCGGCAGCAGCCACAGCAGGCCGAAGCTGGGGGCGCAATGGATGCGCAAGGCATTGTTCTCTTTCTGGTCGCGGATCTGCGCCGTGGCCTGGGCCAGGTTCAGCAGCAGCTGACTGATTTCACGCAGGTAGGTTTCCCCCGCCAGCGTCAGGCTCACCCCTTTGGCCGAGCGGTTAAACAGCGAGTTGCCCACCAGTTTCTCCAGCTTGGCCAACTGGTGGCTGGCCGCCGAGGGCGTGATATTCAGCTCTTCCGCCGCGCGCGCCACATTGCCGAAATGCGCCACCTGCTCAAACACCTGCAGCGCCTTGATTGAGGGGATCGCCGCCTTTTGTATCTCCAACCGCCGTACCTCCGCTTGCCTTGATTTCGTCACAGCCTGTCACGTCGCCGGAGCTGAAAATGTTAAGCCGATCAAAACATAAGTTTAATTCATCATCGACTGAATTTTTTTGCATTGCCGAAAAGTGCATCTCCTTCAATGCTGAACACACCCTACCGGCCGCGATGGCCGTAAAAACATAAAAATACTCAGGAGTCGCAGATGTTACTGAACAATAAAATCGCCGTTATCACCGGCGCCGCCTCCGAGCGCGGCATCGGCCGCGCCACCGCCGCCTGCTTTGCCGCCCACGGCGCACGCGTGGCGATCCTGGATCTGGATCGCCACGCGGCGGCCCATGCCGCGCAGCAGCTTGGCGACGGCCATCTGGGACTGGCGGTTGACGTCGCCGACCCGCAGGCGGTCAATCAGGCCGTGGCGCAAATCCTCGAGCACTACGGCCGCATCGACGTACTGGTCAACAACGCCGGCATTACCCAGCCGGTAAAAACGCTGGAGATCGGCATGCAGGACTACGACCGCGTGCTGGACGTCAGCCTGCGCGGTACGCTGCTGATGTCGCAGGCGGTGATCCCGGCGATGCGCGCCAACGGCGGCGGCAGCATCGTCTGCCTGTCGTCGGTATCCGCCCAGCGCGGCGGCGGCATCTTCGGCGGTCCGCACTACAGCGCCGCCAAAGCCGGCGTGCTCGGGCTGGCGAAAGCGATGGCGCGCGAGTTCGCCCCGGAGCAGATCCGCATCAACAGCATCACCCCCGGCCTGATCCAGACCGATATCACCGGCGGCCTGATGCAGGACGAGCGCCGGCACGCCATTATCGACGGCATTCCGCTCGGCCGGCTGGGCAACGCGCAGGACGTCGCCAACGCCGCGCTGTTCCTGGCCAGCGACCTCTCCAGCTACCTGACCGGCATCACGCTGGACGTGAACGGCGGCATGCTGATTCACTGATCCGGCCTCGCCCGCCTTACGGCCCCCGCACAGCGGGGGATCCCCGTCTGTTTCAGGAGTGGACATCATGACAACGCTTAACCTGACCGCCGCCGCCGGCGTGCGCGACACGGCTTACCGCAAGATCGCCTGGCGGCTGATGCCGATTTTGATGCTGTGCTACCTGTGCGCCTACCTTGATCGGGTAAACGTCGGCTTCGCCAAGCTGCAGATGATGGACGATCTGGCGCTCAGCGAAACCGTCTACGGTCTCGGCGCCGGCATTTTCTTTATCGGGTATTTTTTCTTCGAAGTACCGAGCAATCTGATCCTGCACCGGGTGGGCGCCAGACGTTGGATCGCCCGCATCATGATCACCTGGGGACTGATTTCCGGCCTGTTCGCCCTGGTGGAAACCGCCTGGCAGTTTTACCTGCTGCGCTTTCTGCTTGGCGTGGCGGAAGCCGGCCTGGCGCCCGGCCTGCTGCTGTATCTCACCTACTGGTTCCCGGCGGCGCGGCGCGCGCGCATGACGGTGCTGTGGTTTATCGCCATTCCGCTGTCCGGCATGATCGGCGGCCCGATCTCCGGCTGGATTATGGAGCGCTTTGCCGGCGTGCACGGCTGGGCCGGCTGGCAGTGGATGTTTGCGCTGGAGGCGGTGCCCACGCTGCTGATGGGGCTGGTGGTACTGATGGCGCTGAAGGACCGGGTCGAGGACGCGCCCTGGCTGGATGAACACCAAAAACGCCTGGTGCGCGCCGATCTCGACGCCGACGACCAGCATAAACACCAGCACGGCACCATCGCCGCGTTTATCAGCGACAGGCGGCTGTGGCTGCTGGCGCTGATCTATTTCTGCGTGGTGATGGGCCAGTATGCGCTCACCTTCTGGCTGCCGACGCTGGTCAGAAACGCCGGCATCCGCGAACCGCTGCAGATCGGTCTGCTCAGCAGTCTGCCGTATCTGTGCGCCATCGTGGCGATGATTCTGGCCGGGCGCAGCGGCGACCGTCATCGTGAACGGCGCTGGCATCTGGCGATCCCGATGCTGGCGGGCGCTGCGGCGCTGCTGCTGGCCACCCAGTTCGGCCATTATGTCGCGCTGTCGGTCGCCTTTCTCTGCCTGGCGGCGGCGGGCATCCTCTCCGCCTCCTCATTGTTCTGGATGCTGCCTACCAATCTGCTGGGCGGCGTTTCCGCCGCCGCCGGCATCGCCGCGGTGAACTGCTTCGCCAACCTGGCGGGCTTCTTCTCCCCTTACCTGATCGGCGGCATCAGCAGCATCACCGGCTCACCCGCCTGGGGCATGTATCTGATCACACTGGTATTGCTGGCCGGTTCGCTGTTGGTGTTCCGCATTCCGGCCGCGCAGGTTAACCGATAATCACGGAGTTAAAACATGACCACAATCGATGTACAGCAGACCGCCGCGCTCTCACTGCAGCAGCGGGCGTACAACATTCGCCGGCACGCGCTGATTATGGGCCAGGTGCAGGGGCAAGGCTATATCGGCCAGGCGCTCGGCGCTGCAGACCTGCTGGCGGTCAGCTATTTTCACGCCCTGTGCTACCGCGCGGACGATCCCGAATGGGAACAGCGCGACCGTTTCTATCTGTCGATCGGCCACTATGCTATCGCGCTCTACGCCGCGCTGCTGGAGGCCGGTATTCTGCCGCTCGATGAGCGCGAAACCTACGGCGCCGACGACAGCCGTCTGCCGATGTCCGGCATGGCCGCCTACACCCCCGGTATGGAGATCACCGGCGGTTCCTTGGGGCACGGGCTGGGCATCGCGGTGGGCGCCTGCCTGGGGCTGAAGCGCAAAAACAACCCGGCGTTTATTTACAACCTGCTGTCCGACGGCGAACTCAATGAAGGCTCCACCTGGGAGGCGGTGATGTCCGCCGCGCACTGGCGGCTGGATAACCTGATTGCCCTGGTGGACGTCAACAATCAGCAAGCGGACGGCCACTCGTCGGAGATCCTCTCCTTCGAACCGCTGGCCGACCGCTGGCAGGCGTTCGGCTGGCATGTGCAGCGGGTAGACGGCAACGACCTCGACGCCCTGGTGACCGCCTTCGACGCCGCGCGCCGCCACGATAAACCCCAGCCGCGGGTGATCCTGTGCGACACCCGCATGGGCAAAGGCGTCCCTTTTCTGGAGGCGCGGGAGAAAACGCACTTCATCCGCGTGGATGAACATGAATGGGATCAGGCGCTGACCGCCCTGGAAATCGGAGAACAACCATGAGCCAGACCACCACCACGCCCGCCGGCGGCAAAAAGCGTTTAACCACCTCGGCGATGATCGCCTCCATCGCCGCCGAAGGCCAGCCGACACAGTCCGCGCCGTTTGGTGAAGCGCTGGTTGCGCTGGCCCGGCAGCGCGACGACATCGTCGGCATGACCGCCGATCTCAGCAAATACACCGATCTGCACCTGTTCGCAAAGGCGTTTCCCGAGCGTTTCTATCAGATGGGCATGGCGGAGCAGCTGTTGATGAGCGCCGCCGCCGGCATGGCGCGCGAAGGCTTTACGCCGTTCGTCACCACCTATGCGGTGTTCGCCGCCCGGCGCGCCTATGACTTTATCTGTATGGCGATCGCCGAGGAGAACCTGAACGTTAAAATCGCCTGCGCCCTGCCGGGGCTGACCACCGGTTACGGCCCGAGCCATCAGGCCACCGAAGATCTGGCGATCTTCCGCGGCATGCCGAACCTGACGGTGATCGATCCCTGCGACGCGCTGGAGCTGAGCCAGATGGTGCCGGCGGTGGCGGCGCATCAGGGGCCGGTGTATATGCGCCTGCTGCGCGGCAAAGTACCGCTGGTGCTCGACCGTTACGATTATCAGTACCGTCACGGTAAGGCCCAGCGGCTGCGCGACGGTAAAGATGTGGTGATTATCGCCAGCGGCCTGATGACCATGCGTGCGCTGGAGGCGGCGGAACAGCTGGAGCAGAGCGGCGTCAGCGTGGCGGTGGTGCATTCGCCGGTGATCAAACCGCTGGATGAGGAGACCATTCTGCGCGAGGCCGGCGTCTCCGGCCGGCTGGTGATCGTTGCGGAGAACCATTCACAGATTGGCGGTCTGGGGGAAGCCGTGGCGTCAACCCTGCTGCGCAACGGCGTGACGCCGGCGTTCCGGCAGATCGCTCTGCCGGACGCCTTCCTGCTGGCCGGCGCGCTGCCGACCCTGCATGACCGTTACGGCATCTCCACCACCGAAATCATCCGGCAGATCAAGGGCTGGCTGTAGCTGTAGGCCGCACCGCGACAGGGAAGTCGCATTACGCCAGCCGCAGCTCGCTCTCTTTGATATCGGCGATAGGCCCGAGCAGCGCGCGGTCGAATTCCTGCAGCGCCAACCCCTGGCGCACCCGCCGCGGCCAGTCAGGGTTAGCCAGCGCGCCGCGCCCCAGCGCAATCACATCGGCCCCCTGCTCCGTCAGCTGCAGCGCCCGCTGCGGTTGATGCAGCCCGCCGTTGGCAATCAGCGTCAGCGACGGCGCATGGCGATGCGCCAGTGCCGCCAGCGACGCCCCGTCGGCGTCGAATGCCGGCTGCCACGCCTCATGTTCGGTAACGTGCAGAAAATCGATGCCCGAGGCCGCCAGCCGTTGGAACACCGCTTTGGCCCCGACCTCGCCTTCGGACCATTTATGGTCAAAATCATTCACCTTGCCCTGCGACAGGCGAATTCCCAGCGGCGCCGCACGACCAATCCGCTGACGCACCGCGTCGATCACCGCCAGGCTGAGCGACAGCCGGCCGATAATATCGCCGCCCCAGCGGTCATCGCGCTGATTGCTGTAGTCGGTGAAAAATTGGTCCAGCAGGTAGCCATTGGCGCCGTGAATCTCGATACCGTCAAAACCGGCATGCAGCGCACGTTCCGCCGCAGTAGCGAAATCCGCAATAATCTGTTGAATCTCTCCGTCGTCCAGCGCACGCGGCAGCGGATATTGCCCTTCACCGCGGTAAAAGGCCATCTGCTCGCCTTTCGGCCGCAGCGCTGAAGGGGCGACGGTATGCATACGATGACGGTTTGCCTGCGACAGCGCGCCGGCATGCTGGAGCTGGGCGAAGATTTTGCCGCCGTGCTGATGCACCGCCTGCGTCACCTGCTGCCAGCCGCGCTGCTGCGCCTGGTTCACCAGCCCGGACTGAAAGTCATAGCTCTGCGAGCTGGCGCTGTCGATATAGATGCCTTCACTGACGATCAGGCCAAACTCGCCCTGCGCGAAGCGCTGATAATACTGGCGCATTCTCTCGCCCACCACGCCGTCGGCGGAGGCGGAAACCCGCGTCATCGGCGCCACCGCCAGCCGGTTGGGCAACAACAGTTGGTTGATTTGCTGCGTCTGGAACAGCGCGGAATGATTCATGACAGGCCTCTCCGGTTAGCTTATTATAAACAAAACCAATTGTAATCCCGGGTTTGGTCAGGAAAAATACCGGGGCCAGATAAACCCGTATAACGGAATTCGTTATAATGAACCTGAAAGAGATTGAAATTTTCCTGCAGGTGGCCCAGACCGGCAGCCTGACGCAGGCGGCGCACCGTCTGGACATGTCGCCGATGTCGGTCTCGCGGCGGCTGGCGGCGCTGGAAGCCTCGCTCGGCGTGCGCCTGTTGCACCGCACCACCCGCGCGGTGTCGCTCACCCCAGAAGGCGCGGAGTTTACGCCTTACGCCCGCACCATGCTGGAAGCGGAGCAAAGCGCACGCGTCCTGTTTTCCAGCGGGCGGCAAGGTGCTGGCGGTCAGCTGCGCGTCACCGCCCCCTCCGGGCTCGGGCAGCGTATTCTGGTGCCGCTCATTCCGACGCTGCTGGCGGAAAATCCTGATATGAAAGTGGATCTGCAACTGAGCGACGAGGTCGTCGATATCGTCGCGCAGGGCTTTGACGTGGCGATCCGTGTCGCTCCGCTGCGTGATTCCAACCTGATCGCCCGCAAGATTGCCGATAATCCGCGCGTACTGTGCGCGGCGCCGGCCTATCTGCAACGGCACGGCCGGCCGCAGCGGCTGGCGGATCTTGCCAGCTTTGCCTGCTTGCGGCTGAGTAACGTGCTGCAGTGGTCATTTGCCGACGACGGTCAGACCACCGGGGTCAGTATCGACGGGCGCTTTAGCTGCAGCAGCGTTGAGGGCGTGCGTTCACTGTGCAAGGCGGGGCTGGGGCTGGCGCAGCTCACCCACTGGGATATTCGGGAGGAACTGCGCCGCGGCGAGCTGGTCGCCATTGAACTGCAGGATGTTCAGCCGCAGGCATTGGCCGTCTGGGCGCTGTTTCCCAGTCATCGTTACCTGCCGCTGCGGGTCGGCGTGTTTCTTGACGCGCTGGCGAAAGCGATGGGCTAGCGTCGCCGTCCCCTCAGGCGCCGCCCAGGTGCGGCGTCAGGTAGTCGACCACGTCGCGCACCCGGCTGAATTTAGCCGCATCCGCCAGCGGGATCGTCATGCCGAATTCCTGTTCCAGCAGCGTCAGCGCCTCCACCCGATCCAGCGAGTCCATTTCCAGATCGAAAAAGAAATCTGCATCAATCGACATGTTGGATTTATTAATCCCCTGTAGTTTGGCCAGTGCGCCGAGCACGCGTTGCCCAATGGTTTCCATACGTTTTCTCCGAAAAATCTTCCAAGATGGGCGATCATTGCCGACGCCAGTGGCTGAAAATATAGGATTATGTTGAAAAAATGCCGCATTTTTGCCAAAAAAATCCCCATTCGTCACGTTTTATCCCTCGGATGCCATTTTGCCACCTGTATCACGTCGCCGGAAAAAACCAGACAAAAAGAGATTGAATATCCGACGCATCGTTCTATATTCAACCATATGGTTAAATTACCGCACTCTCAGCTGGACGCCGTTTTTCATGCGCTGGCCGATCCGACAAGACGCGCGATCCTGACGCGGCTGTCGCAGGGCGAGCGCAGTATCGGCGAGCTGGCCGCGCCGCTTAACATGAGTTTCGCCGGCGCCTCCAAGCACATCAAAGCCCTGGAACAGGCAGGACTGGTGCAGCGCACCGTGCAGGGAAGAAACCATATTTGCCGACTCGAACCAGAGCCGATGGCGCAGGCCATGCAATGGCTGCAATCCTATGAACATTTCTGGACGGAACGACTCGATGCGCTGGAACAGGCGCTGCGGCAGTCGGAGCCGTCCACTCCCAAGGAGTGAACGATGAATGATTACGGTATGGTAATTGAAACCGGCACATTGAGGATCCAGCGTCTGCTGCCCGGCCCGATTGAGCGCGTATGGGCCTATCTGACCGAGTCAGACAAACGCGCCACCTGGCTGGCGGCGGGCGAAATGAAGCTGGAACGCGGCGCGCCGTTCGAGCTGGTGTTCAATAACGGCGAACTGGCGGGCAAAGATGAACCCACGCCGGCGGAGTACAAGGCTTACTGCGGCCCGGTCACCAATCCCGGGCATATTATCTGCCTGTTTCCGCCGCAGGTTCTGAGCTTCACCTGGGAAGAAAAAGGCGAAGAACGCCCGTCAGAAGTCACCTTTGAGCTGACCGAGCAAGGCGACAACGTGCTGCTGACCGTCACCCACCGTCGCCTGGCCGACCGCAGCCAGATGCTGAGCGTCGCCGGCGGCTGGCACACCCATCTGGATATTTTGGTCGATCGCCTGAACAATCAGCCGCCGCGGCCGTTCTGGGCTACGCTGACGCAGGCCGAAGAGGCGTACCGCGCCAAGCTGTAGTCAATGAAAGTCGCATTGGTGATTACGCGCCAGGCTAAAGCCTGGCCGTTTTTTATGTAAGGAGAAAAAAGGTATCTCGACAGGCAACTCGTGCTCGAACACTGTCCAATCCTCTTAAGGCCGGCGATAAATCTGGATAAATACCCTCTCCGGTTTCGGCAACTGCGCAACCATCACCACATCTTTCGACCCTGCAGTGCGCCAACATTCAGCCTCAACCGTACAAGTAGCCTGCGGTTGGTAACCCATGTTTGCCAAATAAGCGTTTACGCTACTGATGTTACTCGTGCCATAAAATGTCACCGCAAAGGCCTGCGCTTCTGGACCTGAGATGCTTGCGTAATTGAAATCATAGTGGTCGGAAATACGCGGCATATTTTTGAACAACTCTGGCGTGTAGAATTGATACAGGCGAGAATCTTGCTCGGTATATTGCGCGCTGCCAGCAAACTCTGTTTTCATCGTCGGCCACAAATACACCAATACAGCGGCCAGAGCAGCAATGGCGATAACGCTAATAACAGCAACTATCTTCTGCGTCTTATTCATATAAGAGGAGCACCTTTCCCGCCCTGCGTAAAAGAGCCATTCCGAGTGGCGACAGCAACATTCCCAGAGTTAAAGTCACTGTAGGGTCTGATGGTTTTCATAAAGGGCGGTAGCTCTCCTCTGTGCGGTTTAGCATGAGGAAACCTGGCCGGATCGGGAAATAGTATTGGTAAAAAACTCTCGTTCTTGAACGAACCGATCGGGCCATAATGGTCCCAACGCCTTAAGGCATCAACTTTACTAACGGGACGCAGAAAAGGAAACGGATTTTCAATAGACATCACGCGGTAAAATCCGAGTAAATCGGAAACCAGATCTTCACCGCTAAAACCGCTGTCGGTAACCAGGTTGATAGGAAATGATGATTGGAATGCCTCAAACTTGCGCGCTAGCGTCATCATCATCGCCAGCGCGATGCTTTGCCGCTCATAATACGATCGCCCACGTCTGATACGCCATTTAATAAATTTCCCCATACGGAGAATGCGATACGGAGAAACCATCGATTGTGAATAAGTCACATCATAACGCTCCTGACCCGATGACTCTCCAGCGTTAATCTTATCCATAAGCTCTTGGATGTCACTCCCCTGAGCATGACCCAGATCCACCCAGCCAAGCACTTCCGTATAAACCAGCCCATAAGACGCGGTGTGCGCCTGACTGCTGTCAATAATATCGCTGCGCTTACTCATCCCTGATTATCTCCCTGATTAACGACAGACAGATTCCGCTCTATCTTTATTCCCTGTTAAATCGCGTGCGCACAACATAACCAACCGCCGCGGTCAGTTCAATAACGTCCGGGAGAGAAAACGCAGATAACCGATTGAAAAAGTTAAGTTCAGGAACAATCTTGGATACGTGCGCGGCCGTTACGTTGTATTTCACGTAACGCTTTGCTTTTAATGGGCGAAGCACGCCTCGCCCCGATGATTATCGCTTATTGAATATTTATATCACTGCAGCTATAGAACCCTTCCCCCGCCGGATCGATACGCTGCCAGCGAATAAACAGCACGCGCTCGCCTTTGGCGTTATTCGCCGGTACGGAGAATTGATAATCCGAGCCGGCTAATTTGGCATCCGTGACTTTTTTCAGCAGTGTCAGATCGCTCCATTTTAACGGTCGTTCGCTGGCTTTATAATCCGCATTAGAGACATAAACCTCGAAGAAACTCGGGTCATGCGTCACCGTTGCATGATACACAACCTCTATTTCACCGTTGTCATTCAACTTAACGTCGCTGGCAGTCCAGTTAGCGACAACATCCATCCCTGATTTATCATTCCACAGATAAGGTTTCTTGCTGTCTTTCTCCGTGCCGATATTGCCGCCAGAACACAGCTGTCCGTCCGGGATCGCCTCTTTGACTTTATCCAGATTATTGTAATCAGGTATCAGTTTGGCAAATTCATCTTTTTGTACAAAGGGATAGTTAGACTGTTCGATAAGCTGCTCATCATTATCAAACTTATCTTTGTATTTATTATAGTTATGCTGATAGGCAGCTTTACACGCCGGGTTTTTGATATTTGCACCATCTACCGGCCAGTGATAATCCTGCCCGTTAAAACACAGTTGCTGGCGGGAAATAGGTTGAGATGGCGTGCCATGACGCGGTGCGGGTGATTTTTCGCCGACGGCGATCTGAGTTGCAGGCTGAGCAAAAGACAAGGCAGGAGCGCCCAGGCAAAATAGCGCCAGGTACAGATGTTTCTTTTTCATGTCATTTCCTTTTTATAGCCAAAGACGCAGCAGAAATTGCTGCCATAAAAAGGATAGAATAGATTTAAAAGTTAGCAAACCGCCGAGAATAAGATATTATTCCCGGCAGAAAACTATTTTTTAGGGATATATTTTAATTGATCTTAATCAATCAATTACTGCTCCTTTAATCCGCGATTAAGCAACATCGGTTCAATGCTCGGCGCTTTACCGCGCCAGGTTTCATACAGTTTTTCCAGATCTTCGCTGTTGCCGCGCGACAGCACCATATCACGGAAGCGCTGGCCGTTTTCCGCCGTCAGGCCGCCGTGCTCGCTGAACCACTGGAAAGCGTCGTCCGCCAGCATTTCGGTCCACAGATAGGCGTAGTAGCCGGCGGCATAGCCGTTGCCCCAGATATGCTGGAAGTAGCTGGAACGGTAGCGCGGCGGTACATAGCTGAGATCGATGTTATCTTTCTGCAGCGACTGCGCCTCAAACTTGTCGACGTCCTGCTGCGGCCGATCGGCGCTCAGCATATGCCAGTGCATATCCAGCAGCGCCGCCGACAGCAGTTCGGTCATGTCGTAGCCTTTGTTGAACTTGTCGGCCTTGTTGATCTTGTCGACCAGTTCCTGCGGCATCGCCTCGCCGCTCTGATAATGCTTGGCGAAGTGGGCAAAAACTTTCGGATCGCGCGCCCAGTGCTCGTTAAACTGCGACGGGAACTCGACGAAGTCGCGCGCGGTATTGGTGCCGGACAGGCTCGGGTACTCCTGATCGGCAAAGATGCCGTGCAGCGCATGACCAAACTCATGGAACATGGTGATCACATCGTCATACGACAGCAGCGCCGGCTGGCCGGGCGCCGGTTTGGTGAAGTTGGCGACGTTGTAAATCACCGGTTTGGTGCCGTTAAGCTTCGACTGCTCGACGAAGTTGCTCATCCAGGCGCCGCCGCCCTTGTTATCGCGCTTAAAGTAGTCGGTATAGAACAGCGCCAGCGATTTGCCGTCCTTATCAAACACCTCATACACCCGCACGTCCGGCTGGTACACCGGAATATCCTTACGCTGTTTAAAGGTGATGCCGTACAGCAGGTTAGCCGCGTAGAACACGCCGTTATTCAGCACGTTATTCAGCTCAAAGTAAGGTTTGATCTGTGATTCATCCAGGTCGTACTTCGCCTTGCGCACTTGCTCGGCGTAGTATTGCCAGTCCCAGGCCGCCAGTTTAAAGCCGCCTTTTTGCTGGTCGATCACCGCCTGAATATCCTTCGCCTCGCGCTGCGCACGCGCGGTCGCCGCCGGCACGATATCGCGCATAAAGCTCAGCGCCGCCTTCGGCGTTTTCGCCATCTGATTTTGCAATTTCCACGAGGCGTAATCCGGGAAGCCTAACAGTTTGGCCTGCTCGGCGCGGATCTTCGCCAGCCGGGCGATGGTCTGGCGGGTATCGTTGCCGTCGCCCTTCTCGGCGCGCGTCCATGAGGCGTCAAACAGCGCCTTGCGCGTGTCGCGATCCTTCAGGGTCTGCAGATCCGGCTGCTGGGTGGTGTTCTGCAGCACCAGCAGCCACTGTTTATCCAGCTTGCGTTCGCTGGCCGCCTGGGCCGCTGCCGCCAGTTCGCCGGCGGACAGGCCGTCCAGTTTGCTCTTGTCGCTGATGGCCAGCGCGCCGTTCTTCGCCGCCGCCAGCAGCTTATTGGTGAACTGGGTGCTGAGCGTCGCCGCTTCCTGGTTCAGCGCCTTCAGCTTGGTTTTGTCGGCGTCCGACAGGTTGGCGCCGGCCAGCTCAAAGCTTTGGTAAGCCACTTCCAGCAGACGACGGGATTCCGCATCCAGCTTCAGCGAGTCACGCTGCGCATACACCGCCTTAATCCGCGCAAACAGCTTGCTGTTGAGCATAATGGCGTCGTCCATCGCCGCCAGCTTCGGTGACACCTCTTCATCCAGTTTCTGCAGGGCGTCGCTGGTATTGGCGGAGGTCATGGCGCCGAATACGCTCATCACCCGGGTCAGCAGCGCGCCGGTTTTTTCCAGCGCCACCAGGGTATTGTCAAAATCCGCCTTGGCCGGGTTATTGGCGATCTTGTCCACTTCCGCCAGTTTCTGTTTGATGCCCTCATCAATCGCCGGCGCGTAGTCGCTCTCTTTAATCTGATCGAACGGCGGCGCCTGATACGGCAGACGGCTTTGGTAGAAGAACGGGTTGTCGCTTTTTTGGTTCTCGTGCTGATTGGCTTCGCCGGTCACCGT
Source organism: Serratia rhizosphaerae (assembly GCF_009817885.1). Classification (NCBI taxonomy): domain Bacteria; kingdom Pseudomonadati; phylum Pseudomonadota; class Gammaproteobacteria; order Enterobacterales; family Yersiniaceae; genus Serratia; species Serratia rhizosphaerae. Next base: position 4,593,839 of record NZ_CP041764.1, on the reverse strand, counting down.
CGCCTCCTTCGCCTGGCCGCTGGGCAGCGCCGCATGTTCGGAGGGGGTTTTGCTCTCCTCGGCCTGCGCCTGCGTGCCCAATGCCATGCTCATCGCTAACACTAAAGTGGATAAACGCATCAATTCAAACTCCTCCATGTAGGGTGCGGGGAATCACGCTTCCCCAATGCCATCCCAAGCTTAGGCGCAGTTGTCAGATTCAGCAAAAACAACTGATTAGCGCCGCGTCTCTTGCCCGCCGGCGTAATGGGCGATCACTTCACCGGCAACGGCGACGGCGATTTCCGCCGGCAGTTTGCCCTTCACGTCCGCCAGCCCCAGCGGGCAGCGCATCCGCGCCAGCGCCGTCGGTGCTACACCGCGCAAACCGAGCTGATACTCGAAACGCTTCCGCTTGGTCAATGAACCGATCAGCCCGAAATAGGCGGCGTCGTTACGTTTAAGAATACGCTCCGCCAGCGCCAGATCGATACCATGATCGTGGGTCATCACAATATAGAGGCAACCCGGCGGCAAGTCATCGACCGCTTCCGGCAGATCCTCGCACAGCTGCGGCAAAATATTGGCGGCCACCTGCGGCGGAAACTGTTCTACCCGGCTGTCGAACCAGCGCACCTGCAGCGGCAGCGTCGCCAGGATCTGCGCCAGCGCGCGTCCCACATGGCCGGCGCCGAACAGCGCTACCTGCGGCCGTGCCGCGTTCTGCGGCTCAAACAGCACGCGGACGTGGCCGCCGCAGCACTGCCCCAGCCGCGCCGCCAGCGGAAAGCTCTCCAGCCGCAGTGCCGTCTCGCCCTGCTGCAGCATGGCGCGGGCAATTTCCAGCGCCTGAAACTCCAGGTGCCCGCCGCCGATGGTGTCCAGCGCCTGCCCGGCGGTCACCAGCATCTTCGCGCCGCGGTTGCGCGGCGTGGAGCCGTGCTCATCAATCACGGTGACCAGCACGCAGGGTTCGCCGCGCTGCCGCAGGGCGGCCAAGGCATCAATCCAGTGCGCCATCTTCACCCTCCCGTAGACTTTTGGTGACACTGTCACCTGAAAGCATCTGCTGTACGCCCCACAGCACCCGCTCCGGCGTAGCCGGCGCGTCAATATCCGGCTGACGCCGGTAATCGCTCAGGCTGGCGACCGCGTCCTTAATCGCGCACCAGACCGAAATCGCCAGCATAAACGGCGGCTCGCCCACCGCTTTGGAGCGGAATACCGTCTGCTGCGGGTTGCGGCGGTTTTCCAGCAGCGACACCCGCAGATCGGCCGGCACATCACCTATTGCCGGGATCTTGTAGCTGGCCGGACCGTTGGTCAGCAGCCGACCCTGTTCATCCCATACCAGCTCCTCGCAGGTCAGCCAGCCCATGCCCTGCACAAATCCCCCTTCGATTTGCCCGATATCAATGGCCGGATTGAGCGAGTCGCCGACGTCATGCAGGATATCAGCGCGCAGCAGCTGATACTCGCCGGTCAGGGTGTCGATCAATACTTCGGAACAGGCCGCGCCATAGGCGAAGTAATAGAAGGGATTTCCGGCGCCGGCCTCGCGATCGTAGAAAATCTTCGGCGTGCGGTAATAGCCGGTGCTGGACAGCGAAATCTGGTTCAGGTAGGCCTGCTGGACGACCTGTTCAAAACTGAAGTAGCGCTCGCCGACCCGCACCTGGCCGTTGCTGAACGCCACCTGCCGCGCCGGCACCTGGTGCTGTTTGACCAGCATGTCGATCAGCCGCTGTTTAATGGTCAGCGCGGCGTTTTCCGCCGCTTTGCCGTTCAGATCGGTGCCGGACGACGCCGCCGTCGGCGAGGTGTTCGGCACTTTACCGGTATCGGTGGCGGTGATCTGAATCCGCGCAATATCCACCTGGAACACTTCGGCCACAACCTGCGCCACCTTGGTGTTCAGACCCTGACCCATCTCCGTGCCGCCGTGATTAAGCTGCATGCTGCCGTCGGTATAGATCAGCAGCAGCGCCCCGGCCTGATTGAGGAAGCTGGCGGTAAATGAAATGCCGAATTTCACCGGCGTCAGCGCCAGCCCCTTTTTCAGCAGCGGGCTGCGCGCATTGAACGCCCGCACCGCCGCGCGGCGCGCCCGGTAGTCGGCGCTGTGTTCCAGCCGCCGGGTAATCTCCGCCAGCAGGTTCTGGCCGACCGGCTGCTGATAATGGGTCACATTGCGCGTTTTCTGCCGGTAGTAGTTGGTTTTCCGCACCGCCAGCGGATCCAGCGCCAGGTGGCGGGCAATAACGTCCATAATGTTCTCGATCGCCATCATGCCCTGCGGGCCGCCGAAGCCGCGATAGGCGGTATTCGACGCGGTATGGGTCTGGCAGCGGTGGCCGGTTATCACCACATCCTGCAGGAAATAGGCGTTATCGGCGTGGAACATCGCCCGATCGACGATCGAACCGGACAGGTCGAGCGAATAGCCGCAGTTGCCCGCCAGGTCGATGTTGATACCGCTCAACAGGCCACTGTCGTCAAACCCCACGTCGTAGTGAATGTAGAACGGGTGACGTTTGCCGGTGATCATCATGTCGTCACGGCGGTTAAGGCGCATCTTCGCCGGCCGGCCGGTCAGGTGCGCCGCCAGTGCGCACAGGCACGCCGGCCCGGCGGCCTGCGTCTCTTTACCGCCGAAGCCGCCGCCCATCCGCCGGGTGTCGACCGTTACTTTATGCAGCGGCAGCGCCAGCACCGAGGCCACCAGTTTCTGCACCTCACTCGGGTTCTGGGTAGAGGAAGAGACCCGCATACTGCCGTCCTCGCCGGGCACCACCGCAGAAATCTGGGTTTCCAGATAGAAATGCTCCTGGCCGCCGATGCGCAGCTCGCCCTGCAGCCGGTGTGGCGCACGCGCCAACGCCGCCTCCGCGTCGCCGCGACGGTGGCGATGGCTCTCCTCGACCAGCCAGCCGTTGCGGTATGACTGTTCAACGTCCAGGCGCGCCGGCAGATCCTGATAGTCGATGACGATCGCCTGCGCCGCGCGCCAGGCGGTTTCCTCATCTTCCGCCGCCACTACCGCCACCACCTGGCCGACATACTCGACCCGATCTTTGGCCATCAGCGGATCGCCTGCGGTCAGCGCGGCGATATCCAGCTCTCCCGGTACGTCCTGCCAGGTCATCACCCGCACCACGCCGGGAAACTGCGCGCAGGCGGCGCAGTCCAGCGCCTCAATCTTCGCATGTGCACGCTCGCTCAGCCGTGCAGCCAGATGCAGCTGCCGCGGATACTCCAGCTGGTCATCAATGTATTGCGCCTCGCCGCTGACGTGCTTATCGGCACTCTCGTGCTTCTGGCTACGTCCGACGCCGCCGCGCAGCGGCTGGCCAAACTGTGCGGCCAGCTCGGCCTGGCTGCGTTCTGGTTGGGGTCGCTTACTCATGGCTGGTTACCTCAATAACGGTGGCCGGCGCGCTCAGCGCGATGAAATAGCGGCGCAGCAAATTTTGCGCCACCAACATGCGGTAGGCGCCGCTGGCGCGAAAGTCGCTGAGCGGGGTGAAATCCTGCGTCAGCGCCTGTGCCGCCCGCTCCACGCTGGCGTGCTCCCAACGCGCGCCAAGCAGCGCCTGCTCGCAGGCGACCGCCCGTTTCGCCGTGGCGGCCATGCCGCCGAAGGCGATGCGCGTAGAGCGCACCCTGCCGTCTTCAATCTGCAGGTTAAACGCGCCGCACACTGCGGAAATATCATCCTCCAACCGTTTGGAGACTTTCCAGATGCGGAAATCCGCCGGGATCGACGCCGGCAGCTGGATGCTTTCGATAAATTCCCCCGGCTGCAGCGCCGTCTGCCGGTAGGCGAGAAAGAAGGCGTCCAGCGGCAGTTCACGCCGCTGGGCACCGCAGCGCAGCGTCAGTACCGCATCCAGCGCCAGCAACAGCGGCGCGCCGTCGCCGATCGGGGAGGCATTGGCGATATTGCCCCCCAGCGTGCCCTGATTGCGGATTTGCTGCGATGCAAAACGCTGCAGCAGCGCCCCCAGCGCCGGATGCTCCTGCCCCAGCGCGCGGTAAAGTTCGCTCAGCGTCACGCCGGCACCAATGCGTAACTGCGCGCCCCGTTCAATCTGCCGCAGTTCGGCAAGCTGGCCGATGGCGATGGTCAGCGGCAGATCCTGGTGGCGTTGCGTCACTTCCAGCGCCAGATCGGTGCCGCCGGCCAGTAATTTCGCCTGCGGATGCTGCACATACCATTGCGCCAGCTGATCCAGCGTTTGCGGCATCAGGCAGCGTTTGCCGTCGCCGGTCGACTCGTCTGCGGCGGGGATCTGGCGCAGGCGCGCCAGCGTCTCCGCCTGTCGGGCGTCGAACTGATCCGGCGTTTTTGCCGTACACGCCTGCTGCGCCGCCGCGACGATCGGCCGATAGCCGGTACAGCGGCACAGGTTGCCCGCCAGCGCCTGCAAAGCCTGCTCACGCTGATAGCCGTCGCTGTTCTTTTGCAGGCAAAACAGCGACATCACAAATCCCGGCGTGCAAAAGCCGCACTGTGAGCCATGGCAGTCCACCATCGCCTGCTGCACCGCATGCAGCCGCCCCTGATGGCGCAGATCCTCAACGGTCAGCAGCTGTTTGCCATGCAGCGCGCTGACAAACGTCAGGCAGGCGTTGACGCTGCGGTAGCGCAGCCGCTCGCCGTCGGCCTCTGCCAGCACCACGGTGCAGGCGCCGCAGTCGCCGGAGGCGCAGCCCTCTTTGCTGCCGCAGCGGCGCAGATGGCGGCGCAGATACTGCAATACCGTGGTATTAGGATCGAGCCGTTCGCTTTTCAGCGTATCGTTCAGCAGAAACTGGATCATGCCGCCTCCTGCCGCTGCGGCGCCTGAAACACTACTTTGCCGTCTACATAGGTGCGATACACGTTGCGGTCATCACCGAGCGTCATCAGCATAAACAGCACTTCATCCAGCGTGCGGCTGTTGGCGTAGCGCAGCTGTTGCAGCGGCGAGACCGCCGGATCGAGCACCACAAAATCCGCCTCTTTACCGACGTCAAAGTTGCCGATATGGCTGTCCAGCGCCAACGCGCGCGCGCCGCCCAGCGTGGCGTGATAGAAGGCTTCGCCGGCTGCCAGTTTGTAATCCTGTAACTGCGCCACTTTGTAGGCTTCCCCCAGCGTCTGCAGCATATTAAAGGTGGTGCCGGCCCCGACGTCGCTGCCGATGCCCAGCCGGACCTTCCGCCGCCAGGCCTGCTGCAGCTTAAACAGCCCGCTGCCGAGAAACAGGTTGGAGGTCGGGCAAAAGGCGATCGATGAGCGGGTATCGCACAGGCACTGCCATTCGGCGTCTTCCAGATGCAGGCAGTGGGCGAAGACGCTTTTCTCACCGGTCAGCCCGTATTGATGGTAAACGTCCAGATAGTTGCGCTGCTGCGGAAACAGTTCTTTCACCCAGGCCACTTCATCACGATTTTCGCTCAGGTGGGTATGCAGCCAGACGTCGGGAAACTCTTGCCGCAGGCGCTGCACCTGCGCCAGCAGCTGCGGGGAGCTGGTGGGCGCAAAGCGCGGCGTCAGGGCATAGCCCAGCCGCTGTTTACCGTGCCAGCGGCGGATCAGCGCCCGCGTTTGCTGATAACTTTGCGCCGGCGTCTCCAGCAGCGCCTCCGGCGCGTGGCGGTCCATCATCACTTTGCCGGCAATCAGCCGCATATTGAACGCAGCTGCCTGTGTGAACAGCGCGTCGACCGACTGCGGATGCACGGTGGCGAACACCAACGCGGTGGTGGTGCCGTTGCTCAACAGCTGCTGCAGGAAAAATGCAGAGATATTCTCAGCATGCTCCGCGTCGCAAAAGCGCCCTTCGACCGGAAAGGTGTAGCGCTGCAGCCAGCCCAGCAGCTGGTCGCCGTAGGCGCCGATCATTTCAGTTTGCGGATAGTGAATGTGGCAGTCGACAAAGCCCGGCACCACCAGTTTATCGCGGTAGTCCGTCACCGCCGTGCCGGCCGGCAGCAGCGCTGCGCCCTGTTGCCACTCGCCGAACCAGGCGATGCGCCCCTGATTCAGCAGCAGCAGACCGTCCGGCAGGTGCCGCAGTTGGGCGCCGAGTTGCTCCGGCTGTTCCACGCAGGCGGCAATATCGAAAAAATTGCCACGAATGGCGTGGGTAAATGACATGCTCATAATGCTGTTCCTATTTTTCTGGCGCGCATAGCGCAACCGGCGGCGATAAATATTTCACCGGTTAATGCATGGCGCATTTATCATCAATTACAGGCGATAAATTAAAGATAGCAATCGCCATGCCAGCATGCCGGAAATAGAATAAAAACATTTAAAACAATGAATTAGTTAATTTTTCATTTTATGTAAAATTGCAGGCTAAATATCCCTCGCACAGGCAAACGGTTGCGGCCAAATAGCAACCGTTTGCCTTTATTAATGCGATATTGCGCTGCACCATTGTTGCGCAACGATTATTTTTGCCGCCCAGCCAATGGCTATGCGCATTAGCCTTTAGCCAATGCGTTAGCATTTCTGTTCAGTTAAGCCACATGTTCCCGGCGCTGCACCATCAGCATGCAGACAGCGGCAACCCCGCTCACGCCCGCAGCGGCAGGCCGGCTTGCCATGCGATCCTCAACCATCCGGCATTCACATTTACGGTAATTCTCAAAAGATGCCTTCACTTTATTAACCACTTTTTAACAATGGCGCATTGCGCTATGCTCACCCTCTTGTCTGTACCAATATCTACGCCACTGGGTTGTCGTTATGCCGGAAAATCGCCGCTGTTTTACTCTGGACGCTCTGTTATGAGTGTTTTTTCACGCGTCGGCGCGCTGCCGCTGCTGGTGGCGGGCGCATTTTTTATGGAGAACCTCGACGGTACGGTGATTGTCACCGCGCTGCCGCAGATGGCGGCCGCGTTCGGCGTGCAGCCGGTGGACATGAATATCGGCGTTGTTGCCTACATCCTGACGCTGACGGTATTTATCCCCGCCAGCGGCTGGATCGCCAACCGTTTTGGCGCGCGCCGCGTATTCTCGGCGGCGATCGTTATCTTTACGCTGGCCTCGGTGCTGTGCGCGCTGAGCGCGGATCTGGTCACCTTTACCGCCGCCCGTATTCTGCAGGGTTTCGGCGGTGCGCTGATGGTGCCGGTGGGCCGGCTGGCGGTGCTGCGCAACACCGATAAAAGCGGTTTGATTAAAGCCATCGCCACCATTACCTGGCCTGGACTGGTGGCGCCGATCCTCGGGCCGCCGGTCGGCGGCTTCATCACCACCTATGCCTCATGGCACTGGATTTTTATTCTCAACCTGCCGCTGGGGCTGCTGGCGCTGCCGCTGGCGTGGCGGCTGATCCCGGATGAGGCGCAGCAGGAGCGCGCACCGTTTGACGGCATCGGCTTTGTGCTGACCGGCGTTGCCTGCTTCGGCCTGATGTTCGGTCTGGATTTAATCAACCATCCGCAGCTCTCCTGGCTGGTGCCGCTGTTGTGCATCGCCGCCAGCCTGGCGGTCGGCGCGCTGGCGGTGCGCCACGCCAAACGGCATGCCGCCCCGCTGATCAACCTGTGGGCGATGCGGGTCAAAAGTTACGCGGTCACTATCTGGGGCGGCACGTTGTTCCGGCTGGCCATCGGCGCGGTGCCCTTTCTTCTGCCGCTGCTGTTCCAGATCGGTTTCGGCCTGAGCGCCTTTGAAGCCGGGCTGCTGGTGCTGGCGGTGTTTGCCGGCAACCTGGCGATGAAACCCTTTACCTCCGCCATTTTGTACCGCTTCAATTTCCGCACCACGCTGATGGTCAACGGCCTGCTCAATGCCGCCGCCATTTTCGGCTGCGCGCTGCTGACGCCGGAGACGCCATTCTGGCTGATTATCGCCCTGCTGTTCGTCAGCGGCCTGACGCGCTCCATGCAGTTCACCGCGCTCAATACGCTGGCGTTTTCCGAAGTGCCGCAAAGCAAAATGAACGACGCCAATACGCTGTTCAACGTCGCCCAGCAGATGGGCAGCGGGCTGGGTATCGCGATAGGTGCGCTGGTTCTGCGGCTGGCGGAGATTTGGTTCCCGCCGGCGGGCGATGCGATCCCGCTGGCCAACTTCCAACTGGCGTTTGTGGTGATCGGCGGTATTGCGCTGCTGTCGGTGGTCGACAGCTTCGGCCTGACCGCCGAAGCCGGCAATGAAATCCGCCGGCAAACGCCGCCTATCTCAGCGCCGGAGAGCGGAAAACGCGGTTAACCGCACGCTTTGTGCCCTTTTATCCGTCAGCGGATAAAAAGGGCTCGCATCGGCTGACAATCCACGTAATATCGACGATCCGCCCGGCGCCAGCCCGGCGGATATTTTGCCATTCGGGCCTGAAAAGCGAGGTAAGAATAATGATTTACAGTGACCTTTCTCAGTGCCGCGTAAACAGCGAACGGCTGTTGCTGACCCCTTTTAGCGCAGCCGACGCCGATGAGGTTTACCAGGCGATTACACCGACCCTGACCCGCTTTATGAGTTTTGAGCCGGAACCCTCCGCCGAGGCGTTTGCCGAGGTCTGGCAGGGCTGGCTGCCGTTGATGCGTGAAGGGGAAGAGATCTTTTTTGTCGTCCGCCGACGCGAAGATAAACAGTTTGTCGGTATAGGCGGCGTACGCAATCTGCGCTCGCCGACGCCGGAGCTGGGGCTGTGGGTAAAAGAGGACCAGCACCATCAGGGCTACGGCCGCGAACTGCTGCAGGCGATTGCCCGCTGGGCCGGCGAGCGTTACCGGCCGCACTACTTTATCTATCCGGTCGCGGAGCAGAACATCCCCAGCCGCCGGCTGGCCGAGGCGCTGGGCGGTGAGCTGAACGGCCGTCGGGAGAATATCAAATTCGACTGTCTGGTTTACCATATCCCGCCGTTCAGCGAATAATCTCCGCTGATTGCACTCCTCGGCAGCACGCAACGGCAAATCCGCGCCGTACCGACATCTTCCTTTGCCGCCGTGGCGCGGAATATGCTAATCATAGATGCAGACATGGGTAAAAACAGTTGAGGAACAGAGGGATGATTATTTTTGTTACCGGCGCCACCGCCGGTTTTGGCGAGGCGATTGCACGTAAGTTTGTTCAGCAGGGCCACCAGGTGATTGCCGCCGGCCGCCGTATCGATCGCCTGGAGAGCCTGAAGGATGAGCTGGGCGACGCCCTGCATACCGTGCAACTCGACGTGCGCAACCGCGCCGCCATTCATCAGGCCATCGCCGCCCTGCCGGCGCAGTGGCGTCAGGTGGACGTGCTGGTGAATAACGCCGGGCTGGCGCTGGGGCTGGAGCCGGCGCACAAGGCCAACGCCGATGACTGGGAAACCATGATCGACACCAACGCCAAAGGGCTGGTCAATATGACCCGTGAGCTGCTGCCGGCCATGGTGGAACGCAACGTCGGCCATGTGATCAATATCGGCTCTGTCGCCGCCAACTGGCCATACGCCGGCGGCAACGTTTACGGCGCCACCAAGGCGTTCGTCAAGCAGTTCAGCCTCGGCCTGCGCGCCGACCTGCAGGGCACGCGCCTGCGCGTGACCGATATTGAACCTGGCCTGGTGGGCGGCACCGAGTTTTCCAACGTGCGCTTTAAAGGCGACGACGACAAGGTGGACCGCACCTATCAGGGCGCCAACGCCCTGACGCCGCAGGATATCGCCGAGTCGGTGTATTGGGTGGCAACGCTGCCGTCGCACGTGAATATCAATACGCTGGAAATCATGCCGGTCAGCCAGTCCTTCGCCGGACTGAGCGTCCACCGCGACGCCTGACCCTCACGCGGCAGACGCTGTCTGCCGCCGTTTCTCAGGCCGCACGCCAACCGGCCACGATAATCAGCATTCCCGCCAGCGCCACCCCGGCGCCCAGCCAGTCGAACGCCGTCAGTTTTACCCCATCCACCACCCGCAGCCACAGCAGCGCGGTCGCCACGTATACGCCGCCGTAGGCCGCATAGACCCGGCCGCTGGCCGCCGGATGCAGCGTCAGCAGCCAGACAAACGCCATCAGACTCAGCGCCGCCGGCAGCAACAGCCAGGCGCTCGCCCCCTTTTTCAGCCACAAATACGGCAGGAAACAGCCGACAATCTCCGCCAGCGCGGTGGCGAAAAAGAGCAAGGTGGTTTTTAGCATGACGTGCAGAGCTCTCTAAAAGGTAAACGAAAAGCGCGCCTGGCTGGTGTCCGGCAAGTGCGCAGTGTTATTATTAACCAAACGCTCATCGAGCGCGTGTCAGGAGCCGGATCGCCGCAGCCGCGGCGCGTCCGGCGTCGCAACACTAACTCATAAGGATAACCAGATGAAATCACTTTTCTCCCAACGACTGCTGCGCAGGATGCTGCCGGTCGCGGCATTGGCGCTATCTGGCGCCTGGCAACTGCCGGCGCTGGCCGCCAGCTGCACCCAGGGCAGCACCTGCGTTACCGTTGACGGCAACGGCGGCACCGCCATGTCCAATGAAAACGCGCGCCAGAGCAAGGAGCAGTGGAACGACACCCGCAACCTGCGCCACAAGGTCAATACCCGCGTGGAGAAAGACTTCGATAAGCTGGACAGAGCGGCGGACGATGAAGATCGCTGTAACGACAGCCTGAACGTCAACGCCTATTGGGAGCCGTCAACGCTGAAATGTCTTGACCGCACCACCGGCCGTCGGATTAATCCTTAAACCGCCTGCAGCCGCTGCTTAGGCGTTAATTTTCACATCGGCAACTGCTATCCTGATAAAGGAAATTCATTCTCAACCAAGGACAGAATGATGAAAAAAGCGCTGATACTGAGTGCACTGTTATTGGCCACGGCGCCGCTGGCGGCCTTTGCCTCATGCGAAAGCGTGAAGGCGGAAATTTCGCAAAAAATTATCGCCAACGGCGTACCGGAATCCGGTTTCAAACTGGACATCGTACCTAACGATCAGGCCGAACAGGCCGGCGGCCAGGTTGTCGGCCATTGCGAAAACGACACACAGAAAATTGTCTACACCCGTCTCGCCAACGGCGATGACGGCAGCGATGCTGCGGCCACCGGCACCAGCCAGGATGCCAACGCACCGCAATAACCGTTCACGGGCGCAGCACGCTGCGCCCGCTTCCTTTCAGACCCGCTCCGCCTCGCCTTCTTCGCTCTGCGGCCGCTGATGCGCCGGCACCAGCAGCGCGGCACCCAACGCGCACAGCGACACCAGCGCCGAAACCAGAAATACCCAGTGCAATGACAGCGCCACCTGATGGCTCAACGCCCCCAGCGTTTCCGCATCCAGCGCCGCACGCCGCGCCGGATCCATCAGCTGCTGTACCGGATCGGCGGTCTGCGGCAAACGCAGCTGCAGGTTGATATTCAGCGTCGCGCCGAGAATCGCGGTGCCGATCGCCGAGCCCATCATGCGGGTAAACACCGTACAGGCGGTGGCGATGCCGCGGATGCTGTGATGCGCGGCGTTTTGCACCGACACCAGAAAAGTGGTGTTGCACAGCCCCATGCCGGCGCCGACCATAAAGGCCGCCACCCGCCCCCACAGCAGACCGCCGTCCGGCTGTAACAGCAGTAAAATCGCCCCGCCGGCGACCAGCAGCCCGGCCCCCAGCAGCGCCGTGGTGCGGTAAGAGGTCAGCAGCATCAACCGGCCGCTGAAGGTGCTGGCCAGCGGCCAGCCTATCGACATCAGGGCCAGCGTGGTGCCGGCCTGCAGCGGCGTACCGCCCATCGCGCCCTGAATAAAGGTGGGCAGAAATGCGCTGATGCCCATCATCGCCGCGCCGATCGCCAGGCCGCCGACGTTGCCGGCGACGATCACCCGGCTGCGCCACAGCGCCAGCGGGAACAGCGGCTCCGGCGCGCGGCGCTCCTGACTAATCAGCAGCCACAGCGACAGCGCCGCCAGCAGCAGCATCGGCACGATCCCTATCCCCAGCGTATCCGCCTGCAGCAGCGCCAGCAGCAGGCTGGCGACGAACAGCGTCATCCAGGCGGTGCCCGCCCAGTCCAGCGCGTGGTTGCGCACCCGCTCGCCGGACGGCAGGTAGCGCCCCAGCAGCGCCATCGCCAGCAGGCCGATCGGCAGATTGACCCAGAACACCAGCGCCCACGGCAGATGTTCGACGATAAACGCCCCCAGCAGCGGGCCGATAATGGCGGAAAACCCCCACACGCTGGACAGATAGCCCATCACTTTCGGCCGTTCGTCCGGCCCGTAGACGTCACCGATAATGGTGGTGGCGATCGGCATTACCGCCCCGGCGCCCAGCCCTTGCAGCAGACGGAAACCAATCAGCCAGTACATATTCGGCGAGAAGCCGCACAGGATAGACCCCAGCAGAAACAGCGCGGCGCCGAAGAAAAAGACCCGCTTGCGGCCATAGAGATCCGCCAGCCGGCCATAAATAGGAATGGTAATCGCCTGGGTGAGCAAATAGACCGCAAACACCCAGCCAAGCAGCGAAAAACCGCCCAAATCGGCGATGATGGTCGGCATGGCGGTCGCCACAATGGTGGCTTCAATGGCCGACATAAACATCGCCAGCATACAGGCGATCAGAATCAGCGGCCGGTGCGCCACCCTGGTGGCAAAAAGGTCATTAGTCATTATTCAACCAGTAAATCCGCAAATGTGAGGCAATAAGAATCAAGTATATCAGCGCAGCTCGACAAGCCGCCGGCTCGCTGTCCGCTCTGCGATCTCGGTAGTTTAAAAAGGCATCAATTGAACATTTTGTGACAGCGTAACGAAAAGCCGGGTAATTTTTTTCATTACCGCCTACGGCTAGCTGCCATGCGGGCTAAGGTAAAAAAATTGTTAAATTCAATCGCCTGATTTCGCTGGCAAAACTTGTCAAGCAAAACAACAGGATGTTATACCTTGATTCAGCCGGACGCAGCACGATCCGGCAGCTTTCGTAATCGTTAAAATCATTATTAACAATTGATTTTAAAGCCTTATTGGGACAGCACTCTGCGTAATGCATGGACGAGGCCGCCTTCTGCCCAATAACACCATTTTTAATGCGATACGCCCGTTTGGCCCCCACCGGCAACTGTGGGTCGCCATCGCGCGTCACTGCGCCCTATAACCGGCGTTACGCACTACGGAGGACGCACCACATGACTACCTCAGCGCACCAACGGCGCTTTGTTCTCGGCGGCCTGCTGCTGCTGGCCGTGATCGCCCTGCTGATTTACGGCATCGGCTGGGAGACGATAAAAGCGCGGCAGGTCGACCTGATTTATCTCGGCGAACAGCATATGTTCCTGGTGTTCTGCTCCATGCTGCTGGCGCTGCTGGTCGGCATTCCCAGCGGTATCCTGCTCAGCCGCCCCTTCGCCCGTCGCTGGGCCGAATACGTCATGCAAATCTTCAACGTCGGCAACACCCTGCCGCCGCTGGCGGTGCTGGCACTGGCGATGGTGATCGTCGGCATCGGCGACAAGCCGGCGGTGGTGGCGCTGTTTCTGGCGTCGCTGCTGCCCATCGTACGCAACACCTATTCCGGGCTGATTTCCGTACCGGCGCCGCTGCTGGAAGCGGCCAACGGCATCGGCATGACCGCAACCCAGCGCCTGCGCCAGGTCGAACTGCCCAACGCGCTGCCGGTGATTATGGCCGGCGTGCGCATTGCGATGGCGATTAACGTCGGCACCGCGCCGCTGGCCTTCCTGATCGGCGCCAGCAGCTACGGCGAACTGATCTTCCCGGGCATCTATCTCAACGATTTCCCGACCCTGATTCTGGGCGCCGCCGCCACCGCGCTGATTGCGCTGCTGCTCGATCTGGCGCTGGCCGGACTGGGCCGCTGGCTCAGCCCGCACACCGCATCCTGAGGAGAACACCATGACCCCTTGGCTGAAACAAGGTAAAGCGGCGCTGCTCAGCGCGCTGCTGCTGTTTACCAGCGTCAGTTGGGCCGCCCCGCTGACGCTGGCCAGCAAGAACTTTACCGAACAGCGTATTTTGTCGGAAATCACGGTGCAGTATCTGCGCACGCAGGGATTCCAGGTGGAGCCGAAAACCAACCTGGCCACGGTGATCACCCGCAATGCGATGATCAATAAGCAGATCGATATGACCTGGGAATACACCGGCACCTCGCTGATTATCTTTAACCACATTAAGCAGCGCATGACGCCGCAGCAAACCTACGACACGGTGAAAAAACTCGACGCCAAACTCGGCCTGGTGTGGCTGCAGCCGGCGGATATGAACAACACCTACGCCTTCGCCATGCAGCGCAAACGCGCCGAAAAGGAAAATATCCGCACCATGTCGCAACTGGTGGCCAAAATCGAGCAGGTGCGCCGGGACGACCCCGATAATAACTGGCTGCTCGGACTGGACCTGGAGTTTGCCGGGCGTTCCGACGGCCTGAAGCCGCTGCAGAAGCTGTACAACATGCCGCTCGATCGCCCGCAGATTCGTCAGATGGATCCGGGGCTGGTGTATAACGCCATCCGCGACGGCTTTGTCGACGCCGGCCTGATCTACACCACCGACGGCCGGGTGCAGGGCTTCGACCTGCAGGTGCTGGACGATGATAAAGGCTACTTCCCCAGCTATGCGGTCACGCCGGTGGTGCGCGCCGACGTGCTGAAAAACACGCCGGGGCTGGAAAAAGCGCTCAATACCCTGTCGAAGCAGCTGACCAACCCGGTGATCACCCGCCTGAACGCCAAAGTCGATATCGATTATCAGACGCCGCAGCAGGTCGCCCGCGACTTCCTGAAGCAACAGGGCCTGATTTAAGGAGAGATGATGCAAACCTTAATCTATGCATGGCAGAACTGGGGCTACATCGCCGGTCTGACGCTGGAACATATGATGCTGGTCGGGCTGGCCGTCGGCCTGGCCATTCTGATTGGCGTCCCGCTCGGCGTGCTGATCGTGCGCCATAAATGGCTGGCGACGCCCATTCTCAGCCTGGCCACCATCGTGCTGACCATTCCGTCCATTGCGCTGTTCGGCCTGATGATTCCGCTGTTTTCGCTGATCGGTCACGGCATCGGCTACCTGCCGGCGGTCACCGCGGTGTTCCTCTACTCGCTGCTGCCGATCGTGCGCAATACCCATACCGCGCTGGACAATCTGCCCGGCGGCCTGCGTGAAGCCGGCCAGGGTATCGGCATGACCTTCTGGCAGCGGCTGCGCTGGGTCGAAATTCCGGTGGCGCTGCCGGTAATTTTCGGCGGCATCCGCACCGCCGTGGTGATGAATATCGGCGTGATGGCGATTGCCGCCGTCATCGGCGCCGGCGGCCTCGGCCTGCTGCTGCTTAACGGCATCAGCGGCAGCGACATCCGCCAACTGATTACCGGCGCCGTCATGATCAGCCTGCTGGCGATCGTGCTTGACTGGCTGCTGCACCGCTTACAAATTGCCCTCACGCCCAAGGGGATCCGCTAATGATTAAATTAGAAAACCTGACCAAACAGTTCGTACAGAAGAACGGCAAAGCGTTCAACGCCGTCGATAACGTCAACCTGGAAGTGCCCGCCGGCGAAATCTGCGTATTGCTCGGCCCGTCCGGCTGCGGCAAAACCACCACGCTGAAAATGATTAACCACCTGATTATGCCGACCAGCGGCAAAATCCTGATTAACGGCGAGGATACCGCCGGCCTGGACACCGTCACCCTGCGGCGCAATATCGGCTACGTGATCCAGCAAATCGGCCTGTTCCCCAATATGACCATCGAGGAGAACATCACCGTGGTGCCGCGCATGCTGGGCTGGGACAAACAGCGCTGCCGCGCGCGCGCCGAAGAGCTGATGAGCATGGTGGCGCTGGATCCGAAGCGTTTTCTCAGCCGCTATCCGAAAGAGATGTCCGGCGGCCAACAGCAGCGTATCGGCGTGATCCGCGCGCTGGCCGCCGATCCGCCGGTGCTGCTGATGGATGAACCGTTCGGCGCCGTCGACCCGATTAACCGCGAGACTATCCAGAATGAGTTTCTCGATATGCAGCGCCAACTGAAGAAAACCGTGATGCTGGTCAGCCACGATATTGATGAGGCACTTAAACTGGGCGACCGCATCGCCGTGTTCCGTCAGGGCAAAATCGTGCAGAACGCCAGCGCGGACGAGCTGCTGGCGCGCCCGGCCAATGAGTTCGTCGCCTCATTTGTCGGCCAGGACCGTACGTTGAAGCGCCTGCTGCTGGTGCAGGCCGGCGACGTCACCGACCAGCAGCCCACCGTCACGGTGCGTAAATCCACCTCGCTGGCCGACGCCTTCGCCCTGATGGATGACAACGATGCACGTTCGGTGACGGTGGTGGACGACGACGGTAAGCCGCTGGGCTACGTCAAACGCCGTGAGGCGCGCGGCGCACAGGGCGTCTGCGCCGACGCCATTCACCACTTCCGCGTGCACGGCAAAGCCGAGGAAAACCTGCGGGTGGTGCTGTCGAAGCTGTATGAGCACAACACCTCATGGATGCCGATCGTCGATGAAGACGGTCGCTACAGCGGGGAGATTTCGCAAGATTATATCGCTGACTATCTGAGCTCCGGGCGCACCCGCAGGGCCTTGAATCCTCAGTAAATTCTGAAATTTGGCGGCCCCGGCCGCCGTTTCTCTGAACCATAGCCAAAACCTATTCCAGCGATAGCCCATAACTCTATAATTGCTTGATATCAATCAAGTATCATCCGCGCCCGTCCTCCGACAATCCATACTGCCGTTTTTTTCGCCATCCCGTTGGATGGCGCGGTAATCACTGTAAGCAAACTCAATGGAGCGAGAGCAAGATGAAAAAAATTATTTTGGGGTGTGCGATCCTGGCGATCGCGGGGTATCTGGGCATCGTCGGTTATATCTATCATTACGATCAGCAGCGCCAGCCCGCGACTGCCGATAATGACATCAACGCTATTTTCACCAAGCACGGCTGTGATTACTGCCATACCCAATCCGCCGAACTGCCCTTCTACGCCAGCCTGCCGGTGGCCAAGCAGCTGATGCAGTACGATATCAAAACCGGTTCGCAACATTTCGACCTGAACCCGACCCTGAAGGCGCTGAACCAGGACGGCGCGGTGCCGGAAGTGGATCTGGCGAAAATGGAAGCGGTGCTGCAAAGCGGTGAAATGCCGCCGATGCGCTATAAAGCGGTGCACTGGTCCGGCGAACTGGGTGACGCCGACCGGCAGACCCTGCTGAACTGGATCCGCACCCAGCGTGAACGCTTCTATACCCGTCCGGGTACGCCGGAAGCGCTGCGCGGTCAGGCGCTGCAGCCGCTGCCTGACTCGCTGCCGACCGACGCACAAAAAGTGGCGCTGGGCTTCCGCCTGTTCCACGATCCGCGGCTGTCCGCCGATAACAGCATCTCCTGCGCCCATTGCCACCAACTGGGCGCCGGCGGCGTGGACGGCCGCGTCACCTCACTGGGGGTCAACGACCAGCACGGACCGATCAACGCGCCGACGGTGTTTAACGCCGCGCTAAACTTTTCACAGTTCTGGGACGGCCGCGCCGCGGATCTGCAGCAGCAGGCCGGCGGACCGCCGCTCAACCCGGTTGAAATGGCCTCCACCTCCTGGGATCAGATTATCGGCAAGCTGGAGCAGGACGCGCGACTGAAGGCGGATTTCCAGCGCGTTTACGCCGACGGTTTCTCCGGCGATAACATTACCGACGCCATCGCCGAGTTTGAAAAAACCCTGCTGACGCCGGACAGCCCGTTCGATCGCTATCTGAAAGGCGACGAAAGCGCGCTGACCGCCCAGCAAAAGCGCGGCTATCAGCTGTTCCGCGACAACAAATGCGGCACCTGCCATACCGGCGAAAACCTCGGCGGCCAGTCATATGAAGTGATGGGGCTGAAAGCCGACTACTTCGCCGACCGCGGTAATCTGACCGAGGCCGACAATGGTCGTTACAACGTCACCAAAAATGAAGCAGACCGTCACCGCTTCAAAACGCCGACCCTGCGCAACGTCGCGCTGACCGCCCCGTATTTCCACGACGGCAGCGTCGCCAGCCTGCACCAGGCGGTGAAGGATATGCTGAAGTATCAGGTCGGCGTCACGCTGCCTGACGGCGACGTCGACGACCTGGTCGCGCTGCTGGACGGCATGACCGGCAAATACCAGCCCTCCTCCCCGCCGGCGAACTAAGCCAGAATGTCGCCTCACCAGCGGATCTGCAAAGATTCGCTGGTTTTCCCACCGCCAGACAAGCACAATGCCTTCCTGCCTCATTCATTTTATTCACTATTTTATTTTGACGGACGCATGAAAAGACGGATCCATCTGCGCCACTATCGCGCCCTGCTGCGCCGCCTGTTCATTGCGGTCTTCCTCGGTATTGCCGCCGCGCTGGTGGTCTGGCTGTTTCACCGCGCCATGCTGGGGCTGGAATGGCTGCTGCTCGACCATGAAGACGGCAGCCTGGTGGCCGCCGCCGCCTCGCTGCCCGCTTGGCGACGCGTGCTGACGCCGGCGCTAGGCGGGCTGGCGGCCGGCTTGCTGCTGTGGATCTATCAGCGCTATCAGCATCAGCAGCCCAACGCGCCGACCGACTATATGGAAGCAATTGAAACCGGCGACGGCCGGCTGGACGTCAAGGCCAGCCTGGTGAAGTGTCTGGCGTCGCTGCTGGTGGTCTCCAGCGGCAGCGCCATTGGCCGCGAAGGCGCAATGATCCTGCTGGCGGCGCTGATTGCCTCGGTGTTTGCCCAGCGTTTTACCCGTGAAAGCGAATGGAAACTGTGGGTGGCCTGCGGCGCTGCCGCCGGGATGGCCAGCGCCTACCACGCCCCGCTGGCGGGCAGCCTGTTTATTGCGGAAATTCTGTTTGGCACGCTGATGCTGGCATCATTGGGGCCGGTGGTGATCGCCGCCGTCAGCGCCCTGCTGGTGACCAATCTGCTGAGCGGCGGTCAGGCGCCGCTGTATAACGTCGAACCGCTGCCGGCTCCGTTGCCGCTGCAATATCTGCTGATGGCGCTGCTCGGCGTGCTGGCCGGCATCTGCGGGCCGCTGTTTCTGTCGGCGATGTCCGCCACCGGACACGCTTTCCGCTCATTACGCCTGCCGCCGCCATTGCAGCTGGCGCTGGGCGGGCTGATCGTCGGGCTGTTGTCGCTGCTGTTTCCTGAGGTGTGGGGGAACGGTTATAGCGTGGTGCAGGCGCTGCTTAGCGCACCGCCGGGCGTGCTGTTGGTCGGCGCGATTCTGATCTGCAAACTACTGGCGGTGCTGGCCAGCAGCGGTTCCGGCGCGCCCGGCGGCGTATTTACGCCGACGCTGTTTGTCGGCGCGGCGCTTGGCTCGCTGGTCGGCCAGCTGTGCGCCCTGTGGCCGGAGCTGGGCAGCGCAATCCCGCTGCTGATGGCGCTGACCGGCATGGCAACCCTGCTGGCGGCCACCACCCACGCGCCGATTATGGCGGCGCTGATGGTGTTCGAGATGACCGGCGAATACACCCTGCTGCCCGGCATCCTGCTCTCCTGCGTGATCGCCACTACCATCTCCCGCGGGCTACGCCCGGTGTCGGTCTACCACAACGCTTAGCAAGCCAGCAGCGCGCTGATGTCCAGATAATGGGCCAGTTCGCGCTGTTCCGCGCGCGGCAGGTAAGGAATTTCCCCCAACAGCGGCGCCGCAATCCGCTGCTGTAGGGCATCAATGGTTTCCGCATAGTGCGCCAGCCCCGGATTGATGCGGTTGGCGACCCAGCCCAGCAGCGGCAGGCCGGCATGGGCGATCGCCTGCGCGGTCAACAGCGCATGGCTGACGCAGCCTTCCTTGATCCCCACCACCAACACCACCGGCAGCTGCTCTTGCACCACCCAGTCGGCGTACGGGCGCAGATCGCTCATCAGCACCTGCCAGCCGCCGCTGCCCTCAACCACCACCACCTCGGCTTTTTCCGCTATCTGCGTCAGGCCGCGGCTCATCACCTCGTAATTGACGCCATCGCTGGCGTGGGCATGAAAGACTTCATCCAGGCAGGTGATCGGATTGATCTCCTCATAGCTCAGCGGTACGCAGGAAGAGGCTTGCAACACCAAAGCGTCTTTATTGCGAATGCCCTCGCTGGTTTCCTGACAACCCGCCGCAATAGGCTTATAGCCTACGGCGCTGCGCCCCTGCGCGGCCAAAGCCTGCAGTAAAGCGCGGGAAATCACCGTTTTACCCACAGAGGTATCCGTACCTGTAACAAATAAACGCTTTAACATGAATAAAATGCCCCGGAATGTTCCGTTAACCAAAAGAAATGCCACCACGGCGGCGGAAGGTAGAACGGAGAAATTTTAGGGGATACGTAATGCGGGCAGCTTGAGATAGCTCAATATTTTGTCGTTAAACAATAACAAGTTCTGATACAAGTCGGCATAAAGACGGTGAAATCGTCATCCCTGCAACAGTTTCACCAGCAGTGAACCGTTGTACAGCGCCTCTTTCACCAGTGCCGCACCGGGCATAGTGCCCTGGTTGAAAAATTGCGTGGACTCAACCTGTAGCGCCTGACTATAGATTGGTAAGGATTGCTGCTGAATGCAGGACACGATGGCAGGATGCAGAATTTCCGCCGCACGGTTGAGCGGCGAACCAATCAGGATCTTTTCCGGATTAAACAGATTGACCATTATCGCCAAAATGCGCCCGACGCTGTGCCCGACGCTTAAAATAATATCTTTTGCCAGCTGATCGCCGGTCAGCGCCGCGTCGCACAGGGATTCCACCGTCAGCGGCTGGCCGCGCAGCGTGGAATTCGCCGAGAGCTGCAGGCGCTGCTGGGCCATCTCCAGCATGTTTTCAGTGCTGGCCACCGTTTCCAGGCAGCCGTGATTGCCGCAGTAACAACGCTTGCCGTAAGGGTCGATCTGGGTATGGCCAATCTCCACCACCCGCTGACTACCGGTGTGCAACACCCGCCCGCCGGTAATCACTCCCGCGCCGACGTTATGGTCAATCACCACCTGAATCACATTCTGACAGCCGCGCGAGGCCCCGTACAGCGCCTCGGCCATGGTCCAGGCGCCGATGTCATGCTGCAGGAACACCGGCAAACCGGTGCGGGACGACAGCGCCGGCCCCAGCGGCATATCTTCCACCGCATAAAACGGCATGCGGTGCACAATGCCGTTGGCCGCATCGATCATGCCTGGCAAGGTGATGGCGATCGCCGTCAGGCGCTCCAGGCGACGCTGATGGCGGCTGAAGAATTGATCGACTTCCGTCAGAATACGCGTCAACAGCGGCTCCTCATGCTCCGCCGCCAGCGGCAGTTGCTCTTCCACCACCATTTTGCTGCTGAGATCGCGCAGCGCCAGCGTGATGCCGCCGCGGCTGATGCGTGCAGACAGATAGTGCCAGGCCTCGCTATCCAGCTCCAGCCCGACGGCCGGACGGCCGCGGCTGCCGACCTCCTGATATTCGGTCTCTCTGACCAGGTGGGCTTCCAGCAGTTCGCGCACGATTTTGGTGATGCTGGCGGGCGCCAACTGGGCACGTTTTGACAGTTCAATTCGCGAAATCGGCCCGTGCTGATCGATCAGTCGGTACACCGCCCCTGCATTTGTTTGTTTGATCTGATCAATATGCCCAGGCTGAGCGTCCGCAATCACAAACCGGCTCCTACTATTTTTCGCGCTGCTAAATAAAGACTAAAGGGTATGGTGGAGCTTTTATAATAAAGCGTCAACTATTTGATTCGTTATGTGATTAGCAGCACAAATTCCGCTTTGTTTCAGTGAAGTTCATCGTATTTACGCCGGTTAAACCGGCGCTTCGGCGCGCGCCAACACCATTTGCATCAGCGTGCGGGCGGCGGCGGTTAACGGCCGCTGGCGATGGTGCACCAGCCACACTTCGGTTTGCGCCTGCGGTTCGGCCAGCGGCAGGTATGTTACGCCGTCAAGCTTCACCCGGCCGAACGAAGCCGGCAGGATGGAAATCCCCAACCCGGCGGACACCAGGCCGATAATGGTCATCGCCTCGCCCACTTCCTGCGTGATATACGGCGTGATGCCGGCGTTCTCCAACAGCAGCAGCGTTTCATCGTACAGCGCGGTGCCGACCTCACGCGAGAAAAACACAAACGGCTCCTGCGCCAGATGGCTAAAACGCAGAGCATCCGGCGCCAGCTGCGCCAGCGGGTGCCCTTCCGGCACCACGGCCAGCATCGGTTCGCGCAGCAGCAGCGTGTGCCGCAAGGCATCCGGCAACTTGGTATTGCGCATCACGCCCAGATCCAGCTCGCCGTTCAATAACGGTTCCAACTGTTGCTTGGTATTGATTTCACGCATTTTAATATGCACGTCGGGATGCTGCTGCCGGAATGCGCGCAGATTACGCGACACCGCGCCGATAAACGGCGCCGACGAGGTGAAACCGATGGTCAGTTCTCCCGATTCGCCGCGCTCCAGACGCGCCGCCTTTTCCGCCGCACGATTCACCTGGTCGATCACCTGCCAGGCCTCTTTCAGGAACATTTCGCCGGCCTGCGTCAGGCTGACGTTGCGGTTGTTGCGCGCCAGCAGGCGCGCGCCGACCATCTCTTCCAACGCCTGTATCTGCTGGCTGAGCGGCGGCTGCGAAATCCGCAGGCGCTGGGCGGCGCGGCCAAAGTGCAGCTCTTCCGCAACGGCGATAAAGTAACGCAGGTGGCGCAGTTCGATATTCATATTTAAAACGTCTCAATTTTAATTATTAATATATTAGACAAAAAATTCGCCACTCCCTATGATTTTATACAGCAACCATCGCTGTGTATTTCCGAAGTCCGGTAAGGAACCTGTGTGAATTCCCCAATGCGTTCTGCGGCCAAGACGCCGTCGACGCGGGCCGCCAATGATGAAACGGCGGCCGCTGCGCCAAAAACCCAACGCTCTTCGTTGAACAAACTCCCCTATATTGAACGCGGTACGCCGCAGTTTATGCGCGTGACGCTGGCGCTGTTTTCCGCCGGTCTGGCCACCTTCGCACTGCTGTACTGCGTACAGCCGATCCTGCCGGTGCTGTCGCAGGACTTCGGCATCTCTCCGGCCGAAAGCAGCCTGTCGCTCTCCTTCTCCACCGGGCTGCTGGCGATCGGCCTGATGTTTACCGGCCCGCTGTCCGACGCCATCGGCCGTAAATCGGTGATGGTGGTGGCGCTGCTGCTGGCGGCGGTGTGTACGCTGATCTGCGCGGTGATGACCAGTTGGCACGGCATTTTGCTGATGCGCGCGCTGATCGGGCTGTCCTTGAGCGGGCTGGCGGCGGTGGGCATGACCTACCTGAGCGAAGAGATTCACCCCAGCTTTGTGGCGTTCTCCATGGGGCTGTATATCAGCGGTAACTCCATCGGCGGCATGAGCGGCCGTTTGGTGACCGGCGTACTGACCGATTTCTTCTCCTGGCGAGTGTCGCTGGCGGTAATCGGTCTGTTCGCGCTGATCGCAGCTTTTGTGTTCTGGCGCATTCTGCCGGCCTCTAAACATTTTCGCGCCAGTTCGCTGCGCCCGCGCACGCTGATGATCAACTTCAAGCTGCACTGGCACGATAAAGGGCTGCCGCTGCTGTTTGCCGAAGGTTTTCTGCTGATGGGCAGCTTTGTCACTCTGTTCAACTACATCGGCTATCGGCTGCTGGCAAACCCTTACCACCTGAGCCAGGCGATTGTCGGCCTGCTGTCGGTGGTGTATCTCACCGGTTCTTACAGTTCGCCGAAAGCCGGCGCGATGACGGCGCGTTTTGGCCGCGGCCCGGTGCTGCTGGGATCGATCCTGATTATGCTGAGCGGCATTCTGCTCACCGCGCTGGCGCCGGTGGCGGTGATCTTTGTCGGCATGATGCTGTTTACCGCCGGCTTCTTCGCCGCCCACTCGGTGGCCAGCAGTTGGATTGGCCGCCGCGCGCGCCGCGCCAAAGGCCAGGCCTCCTCGCTGTATCTGTTCAGCTATTACGCCGGATCCAGCGTCGCCGGCACGCTCGGCGGCGTGTTCTGGCACAGCTTCGGCTGGAGCGGCGTGGTGGCCTTTATCGGTGTGATGCTGCTGCTGTCGCTGTTGGTGGTGCACTACCTGCGCAAACTGCCTGAAGCCGCACGCATTTAACTCTGCCGCTGTGGGCGCGGCCCTCGCCGCGCCTATATTCTCCGCCCGTCTCACCTTGTCTGTCCTGTCTGGCTTTGACTACATCGTTATTTCCCCTATTTACCGTTGCTGAGGTTGCCCCCGTGGTTGGCCTATCCTACAATGTATGTTGTAACTAAAATGCGAGGTAACGATGAGCAACTACGACCTGATTGCCCGGATGAACCAGTGCTTTAATCAATTGGAGGCGGCGCTGGCGGAACTCCACCAGCAGATCGTGCCGCTGCGGCTGCTGGCCGCGCGGGTGTTCAGCCTGCCGGAGATTGAGAAAGGCAAAGAACATCAGGCCATCGAACAGATCGCCGTTGAGCAGCACCTCGGCCAGGCGGCGCGCGACCTGGCGCTTGAGCACTACCAGCGGCTGTTTATCCATCACAATAAGCAGCACGTCAGCAGCAAGGCGGCGGTTCGCCTGCCGGGCGTGCTCTGTCTGGCGGTGGAGCAGCTGCAGTACGCCGCCCTGCAGCAACAAGTCTCACAGATCAACCGTCTGAAGGCAGAACTGGAACATATCATCACCGTCGAATCCGGGCTGGCGCCGGAACAGCGCTTCGACTTTGTCCATACCCATTTGCACGGACTGATCACCCTCAGCGCCTACCGCACCATTACCCTACTCACCAACCCGGACTCGGTGCGTTTCGGCTGGGCCAATAAGCATATTATCAAGAAGGTAAAGCGCGACGACGTGCTGCAGCAGTTGGAAAAAAGCCTGAAGGCCGGACGCGCGGTGCCGCCGTATAACCGCCAGCAGTGGGCGGAGCTGGTCAGCCGGGAAATTGACGACGTCAGCCGCCTGCCGCAGCAGGCGACGCTGAAGATCAAACGCCCGGTCAAGGTGCAGCCTATCGCCCGGGTGTGGTATCAGCAGCAACAAAAACAGGTGCAGCACCCCTGCCCGCTGCCGCTGCTGGCGCTGTGTCAGCTGGAGCGCGGCGCGGCGGTGCCAAAGATTGGCGAGCTGCTCAACTACGACGCCAACGCGGTAAAACATAAACATAAGCCGCAGGCCAAACCGCTGCGGCTGGTGGTAAAGCGTCTGCACCTGTATACCGATGCGCCTACGCGCTGAGGAACTCCCCTTGAACCATGGTTAATCCGCTTTACTATCAGGATTAAAGATACCGAACAGATATAGAAGCCGCGGGCTGAGCAAAGAAACATCATCCACCTCAAAGAGCCTTCCCGATTGTGCTGATCGAGGTTAGGCTACTGACCAATGCATTAATATTCATATTATTGATATTGTTTTAGCCGGGAGTAGAGCCAATTTCCTAAGAAAGCGCCAATCAGGGTACAGATAAAAACCCCTACGATAAGCACCACAAGGTTTGCATTCATTTGGTCATCACCATGGATAGGCCCCACGATCCAGTACGCAATGTACGGGAATATCAACAAAATGGCGCCAATACCGACAGCAGCACCAACTAAAATAGAAAGAAAACGTCTCATATAACTCTCCAGAACCAAATTTCTCTTGATTTGAAGTAGTTACTAATGGTGCCTTCCCACGACACCCCCCATTGTATACGGGCATAGCTGAGTTTTGACGTTAGGCGTGTACCGTTCCATAAGTCGATATGATCACCTGAGCGATTGCGAAAGTTTTCATTTTTTCGCCGCCAGTAGTCCTTAAAAAAGATGATCCCAGTTTGCCCCTTCAATACCCGATCAAATTTTGCCGGAGCAACTTTCACCATTCGGCCTAACCCTGGCACCGCCGTTCTGGCCAATGCGTTGGCCAGTTCTTCTGCCCGTAAGATATGTCCATCGCTTTTCGGGTGTATCCAACAAGAAGTAACACCTGACAACTTTGTCACATCATACCCACAACGGGCTAAGGCAGTACCAATGCGAATAGCACACTGGTCATCAAAAGCTTTATCGCCGTTAGGTTTGCGACATGGATTGGCATCGCCATTAATCTCGGGATGGTTTTCCCACAATGTATTGAACGTTATTGGCATATTAAGTCCTTTTAAAATACGTCACTCACTTCTAATCAGATTACGTTAATCATAATATTCATCCGGTAATTAACCATATAACGGCACTATGCCATGAGGAAAGTTTGAACTGATAATAACCACGTTCAAACAGGGCCTGCCCCTCGGCAGGCCCATTTTACACCGCCCGACAACCGCTACGGCTTCATACTGCCGACCATATTTTCCGGCCGCACCCACTGGCCGAACTGCTGCTCCGTCACATACCCCAGCTTCAGCGCCGCGGCCTGCAGCGTCAGCCCTTCCTTATGAGCCGTTTTGGCGATTTCTGCCGCCTTGTCATAGCCAATGTGGGTATTCAGCGCCGTCACCAGCATCAGCGATTCATTCAGCAACTGGCCGATGCGTTCGCGGTTCGGTTCGATGCCGGAAGCGCAGTAGGTGTTGAAACCGTTCATCCCGTCGGCCAGCAGGCGGATCGACTGCAGATAGTTATGGATCACCATCGGGCGGAAGACGTTCAGCTCAAAGTTACCCGATGCGCCGCCGATATTCAGCGCGACGTCATTGCCCAGCACCTGCGCGCACAGCATGGTCATCGCCTCACACTGGGTGGGGTTGACCTTCCCCGGCATAATCGAGCTGCCCGGCTCGTTCTCCGGGATGGCGATTTCGCCGATGCCGCAGCGTGGACCGGAGGCCAGCCAGCGGACGTCATTGGCGATTTTCATCAGCGAGGCCGCCAGCCCCTTCAGCGCGCCGTGCCCCTGCACCAGCGCATCGCAGGTGGCCAGCGCCTCAAACTTGTTCGGCGCGGTGACGAACGGTTCGCCGGTCAGCTCCGCCAGCGCCTTGGCAACCCGCACCGCATATTCCGGATGGGTGTTAAGCCCGGTGCCGACGGCGGTGCCGCCCAACGCCAGTTCGGCGATATGCGGCACGCTAGCGTCGATATGCCGCAGGCTGTGCGCCAGCATCGCCGCCCAGCCGGAGATCTCCTGCCCCAGCGTCAGCGGCGTGGCGTCCTGCAGGTGGGTGCGGCCGATTTTAACGATATCGTGAAACGCCTCGGCCTTATCGCTCAGCGTACGCTGCAGCGTCTGCAGCGCCGGGATCAGCTGCTGACGCAGCGCAATCACGGCGGCGACGTGCATCGCGGTAGGAAATACATCATTGGAGCTCTGGCTTTTATTGACGTCGTCATTAGGATGCACCCGGCGCCCCTCTCCCCGTTCGCCGCCCAGCAGCTCGCTGGCGCGATTAGCCAGCACCTCATTCATATTCATATTGGTCTGGGTGCCGGAGCCGGTTTGCCAGATAGAGAGCGGGAACTCATCCGGATGCTGCCCCGCCAACACTTCGTCCGCCGCCTGGATAATCGCCCCGGCGCGCTCGTCCGGCAACAGGCCAAGCTGTCGATTAACTTCGGCGGCGGCGCGCTTGGTCAGCGCCAGCGCGTGAATCAGCGCGGTCGGCATCTTTTCCGTAGATATATGGAAGTGTTCCAGAGAGCGCTGCGTCTGAGCGCCCCACAGGCGATCGGCCGGAACGTCAATCGCCCCCATCGAATCTTTTTCGCTACGCATGACTGCCATTACCTTCTCCTTAGTGCATCGGCTAAAAACTCACCACTCCAGTATAGCGATATAATAATTATTCGCATTTACCGAATGATGGCGGCCCGCTTTTCGACTTATCCGCTTGCATGCCCCCGAGCGGCGTTGTTTACTGGCGGCAATTCATTGTTCACTCAGGGAGTCATCATGCAAAAAATGACCAATACGGTGCAAAACTACGCCTGGGGCAGCCACGACGCGCTCACCAAACTGTACGGCATTGCCAACCCGCAGGGAAAACCGATGGCGGAACTGTGGATGGGCGCACACCCCAAAAGCAGTTCTCAGGTGACGGACGCCACGGGCGCGCAACGCGCATTACGCGATGTTATTAATGAAAACCAACCACAGCAGTTGGGGCGCCAGGTCACCGAACGCTTTGGCGAGCTGCCGTTCCTGTTTAAAGTACTGTGCGCCGATCAGCCGCTGTCGATCCAGGTGCACCCCAGCAAATCCGCCGCAGAAATCGGTTTTGCCAAAGAGAACGCCACCGGTATTCCTCTGGACGCCGCCGAGCGCAACTACAAGGATCCGAACCATAAGCCGGAGCTGGTATTCGCCCTGACGCCGTTTTTGGCGATGAACGGTTTCCGCCAGTTGGACGATATTGCCGCCCTGCTGCAGCCCATCGCCAGCGCCCATCATGATATCGCCGCTTTCCTGCAGCAGCCGGACACGGAACGCCTGGCGAAGCTGTTCGCCGGCCTGCTCAGTATGCAGGGCGAACAAAAAGCCCGGGCGCTGGGCGTGCTGAAAGCGGCGCTCAACAATCAGCAGGGCGAACCCTGGAACACCATCCGCTTTATCGCCGGTTTTTACCCGGATGATAACGGCCTGTTCTCGCCACTGCTGCTGAACGTCGTGCAGTTGGCGCCGGGCGAAGCGATGTTTCTGTACGCAGAAACGCCGCACGCCTATCTGCAAGGCGTGGCGCTGGAGGTGATGGCCAACTCGGATAATGTGCTGCGCGCCGGCCTGACGCCTAAATTTATTGATATCCCGGAGCTGCTGGCCAACCTGCAGTTCCGCCCGCAGTCCGCCGACGCGCTGCTGACCCGGCCGGAGCCGCGCGGCGACGAGCTGTTCTTCCCGATTCCGGTGGACGATTTCGCCTTTTCGCTGCATACGCTGTCCGCCGCGCCCCAGCAGTTGGCGCAACAGAGCGCGGCCATCGTATTCTGCGTGGACGGCGAAGCCATATTGGAACGACAGGATCAGCAACTGCGGCTGCAACCGGGCGAATCCTGCTTTATCCCCGCCTGCGAGTCGCCGGTGAGCGTCAGCGGCAGCGGCCGCATCGCGCGGGTTTATACTCTTTTGTCGTAACCATTTGGTAAATTTCAGCAAATGGGTTGCTAAAAGCAGGCGCATGCCTTCACAATTAAACGCCTGCGGGCGTTTTTTTGTTGGCCCTGTTCGCCTTGCGACGATGCAGCCACCGCTTACGCGCAGTGTTAAGCGCCACAGGAATGCCAAACCCTTTACAACAGGATGAGAGAACGATGAAAAAGTCAGTCGTCGCCGTCGGCGTTATTGCGATTCTTGGCGCAGCATGGACCGGGGCTTCATGGTACACCGGTAAACTCATTGAGCAGCGGATGGGCGAAGTGGTGAGCAGCACCAACAGCCAGCTGGAGAGCTACCTGCCGCAGGCCGGCATCAAACTGAGCTATGAAGATTACCAGCGCGGCCTGTTCAGCAGCCACCTGCGCTTTGTCATCCGTCCGGACGGCACCGCCAGCGGCGAGCAGGCGGCGCTGCAGCCGGGTGAGGAAGTGGTGCTGCAGGAGGTGATCGACCACGGCCCCTTCCCGTTCGCCCAGCTCAAGCGCTTTAACCTGATCCCCAGCATGGCATCGGTACGCACCGAACTGGCCAATACCCCGGCGGTGAAAACGCTGTTCGATATCGCCAAAGGCAAAGCGCCGTTTACCGCCGATTCACGCATTGCCTATAACGGCGATACCTCCACGGCGCTCAAGGTGCTGCCGCTGGATTACCAGAAGGACGGCAACGCGCTGACATTCGCCGGCGCGGATCTGACCATTGACGTCGCCCGCGATCTGAAAGCGGTGCAGGTGGACGGCAGCAGCGACAGCGCCACGCTGTCCGGCCGTACCGAATTTGGCCAGACCGAGCAGATCACCCTGCAGGGCATTACGCTGAAAACCGACACCCGCAACGGCCAGTACGACCTGAGCCTCGGCGATCAGGCGCTGAACATTAAGCAGCTGAAAGTCGCGGTCGATAACAAAGAGGCGCTGACGCTGGACGGCTTCAATCTGGCGAGCAAATTTGGCGAGCAGGACGGTAACCTGAACGGCCAGATCGATTACACCATGGATGCGCTGAAGCTGCAGGGTGCCGACTTCGGCTCCGGCAAGCTGACGCTGAAAATCGACAAGCTGGACGGCAAATCGCTGAAAGAGTTCGCCGACCGCTACAATCAGCAAATGGCCGCCCTGCTGCAGCAAAGCCAGTCTCTGCCGCCTGAAGCCTATCAGGAGCAGGCCAGCGCCATCGTGATGCAGAACCTGCCGCTGCTGCTGAAAGGCAACCCGACCATTAACGTTGCGCCACTGAGCTGGAAAAACAGCAAAGGCGAAGGCACCTTCACGCTGAACCTGGATCTGGTCGATCCGACCCAGGGCGTTTCCCCGCAGGCGCCGGACGATCTGCTGCTGGCGCGCGCGGTGAAGAAACTCGACGCCAGCCTGAATCTTCCTGTGCCGATGGCGACGGAAGCCACCGCGCAAACCGCCAAACTGCAGGGCTACAACGCCGAAGAGGCGCAGAAGCTGGCGCAACAGCAGGTGCAGGGTCTGGCGGCCATGGGGCAGATGTTTAAGCTGACCACGCTGAAGGACGATGTGATCGGCTCCCGTTTCCACTATGCCGATAATCAGGTGGAGCTGAACGGCAACAAGATGTCGCTGCAGGAATTCCTCGGCATGTTCGGCATGCTGGCCGGCCCGGAACAGGGCGTACCGCCGGCGCCAATGCCAGTCCCGGCTCCGGCTCCGGCTCCGGCTCCGGCACAATAATCGCATTATGGGGGCTGTTACAGCCCCCTTTCTCTATCCCCTATGTCGCCAGCCCGGCATACACCGCATCGCGGATTTCCTGCGGATAATCACCGCACATACCCTCAAACGCCGTGTTGGTTAACGCCACTACGCTAAGCCCCGCCTGCGGATCGCAGAACCAGCTATGCCCATAAACGCCCCCCCATTGCAGCGTGCCATTATGCTGCGGTGTCGATGCCAGTTCAGCATCTACCAGCAATGCGCCGCCAAAACCGAACCCCCAGCCCGGCCCCTGAACTTCGGCGGCAGCGCTGACATGCGGCCGCTGCAGTAGTGCCACCGTTGCCGGTTGCAGCAGGCCGTTGGCACCGTTGCGCAACGTTTCCACCAGCTTGAGCACATCATCCGCCGAACCAACCATACCGGCACCTGCTGACGGGTACGCCGTGGCGTCCAACGCGCGTGACGGGGAAAATTCAACGTCAAAGCCGAATTCAGGCGGCAAAGATAAACGCTGACCATCTTGCATCACCGCCGGTCCGGCATCGGTATTGTAATAGGCGCCTGTCAGCCGCTCGGTATCCTGAGCAACAAAACCACTGTCCGCCAGCCCAAGCGGCTGCGCCACCCAATGGTTAAACAGATACGGTAGAGGCATTTCTGCCGCCTGTTCCAAGACGGCGCCCAAAAGGTCAATCGCCAGCGAATAGCTGAACTGACTGCCCGGTTCCGCCGTCAACGGCACTTCCGCCAGCCGCCGCAGGTTCTGCTCTAGCGTCAGCGTCGATAACTCCAGACCGTCCATCACCGCCCGCTGATGGTACGGTCCATCCGCCGGTTGTTTAAACCGATAATCCAGCCCGGCGGTGTGAGTCAACAGATGACGGAGACGGATAACCGGCGTCTCGCCGTTGTCGAGTGCCGGACGAAACCACGGCAACCAGCGACTCACCGCGTCGTCCAGCGTCAGCTTTCCCTGTTCGGCCATCCGCAGCGCCACCAACGTGATAAACGGCTTAGACACCGAAGACAGCCGGAACAGCGCATTGCGCCTCATCGGTCGCCGTCTTTCACGGTCGGCCTCACCGCTGGCCAGTGCGGCAATGATCTTCCCATGCTGCGCCACCAGCACTACGCTGCCGACAATGCTGCCCTGTGCAACAGCCCGCTGATTTACCGTCCGTAACCGTTTGATAACCGAATGATAGTTGGCCGACATCGTATGAACGCTCCTGAATTGACGATCAATCCAGTTTAGGGCGTTCAACATAAAATTAAATACGCTAAAATTTAATACATCATAAAGCAGAGGTTAATGATTAATGAGCTCACTCCTGCAGCTGCTGCCCTTTTTTGAGGCCGTCGCCCGCCTCAGCAGCTTTACCCGCGCCGCCAATCACCTCGGGGTCACGCCGCCGGCGGTATCACAAAATATTCAGGCACTGGAAAACCGCCTGGGCGTGCGCTTATTTAATCGTACCAGCCGCTCGGTCAGGCTCAGCGATGAAGGACAGCGCTTTTATCACAGTGTTATACCAGCCATGCGCGATATCGACATTGCGGCCGACGATCTTCGGGCGCGGCAGGGAATGCCAAGCGGCCAGTTACGTATCACGCTGCCGCAGTTGGCCGCATCACTGCTGGTCATGCCGCTGCTTGGCGAGTTTCAGGCGCGTTACCCCGAAATTCAGCTGGAATTGTGCACCGACGATCGCTTTGCGGAATTGGTACCGAACAATTTTGACGCCGGCATTCGCATGCACGCCATGCTGCAAAAAGAGATGATCGCCGTCCCGCTCGACCACGGACAGCGACGGGTGCTGATTGCCGCCCCGAGCTATTTGGCCACGCATGGCGCTCCGCAATGGCCGGAACAACTACGCGAACATAATTGCCTGCGCTATCGCTTCCCCGGCAGCGGTAAACTGGAACCCTGGTTCCTGACGCATCGCGGCGCTCATCAAGTGATAGAGGTAAACGGCAACCTGATTTTCAATGAGGATCGGCTGTTGAAAGACGCGGCATTAGCCGGGCTGGGGATAACGCAACGCTTTCACGCGACGGTAGCGCAGGAACTGGCAAACGGACAACTGGTGGAAGTGATGGCGGATCATGCCAGCGAAGCCGCCGGCTTTTTCCTCTATTTTCCTGCCAATCGGCATATTCCCCCGCGGCTGCGGGTATTTATCGATTTTCTGCGCGAAAAGCGCTGCTAAGGCTGCCAAATATTATTTTTCAGCATCCGGCAAAGGCGCGGAATGGTGTATCACCTCCACCCGCGAATCCAGTTGAATATCAGGATAGTGCTCTCTCATGCCTTCCAGCAGCACGGCATCCGGCCATTCATCTGATTTACCCAAATAACACGCAACCGATGACAGCAGCATGGTGACGACAGCGCTAACCCTCACCGTGGCTGTGCTGTTTGGATCCTCAGTGCTGACATAGCGCATCAGACCTGGTGAAATCGTGCGCTCCTGCCAACGGATGGTGTGGCGTTTTGCGCCGGTGCGCACGTCGGTCATCAGGCGTGGAACGATCGGCAGACTCTGCATCGTGCCCTCCTTGTTATCAGCATGGGAACGCATCAATGTAGACCATAAGAAACCCGGCCGCTATGCCGACGCCCGCTCAATCAGTTTCGGCGCCAGAATCACGTCCTGCGGCGGCAGTTCGGGGGACTCAATCCGCTGCAGCAAACGGGCGGCGGCGCTGCGCCCGACGTCACGCGCCGACGTGGAAACCAGCGTCAGCGACGGTTCGCTCAGCGCCGCATCCGGCGCGTCGCCAAAGCCGATCAGCGCCACCTGCTGGCTGAGGAAACTGTCGATGCCGTCCGAGCCAATGCCGCGCCCGCTGCGGATAATGCCGAAATAGGCGCCCAGCGCCACCGAGGCTTTATCGCACACCATGGCGCTGATGTTGGGGTGCTGACGCAGCAGCTGTTCGGCGGCCAGCGCCGCCGCCTGTTGCTGGCTCTCACACTCGATAATCCACTCGCTGCGAAAAGGTAAACCGTACTGCACCAGCGTGGCGCAAAAGCCTCCCAGCCTCTCGGCGCGGGTCAGCGAGTCGCTGCGCCCGCCCAGATAGGCAATCTGCCGGTGGCCGCGTTTAATCAGGAATTCGGTGGCAATCTGCGCCGCCTGCATATTGTCCGGCCGCACCACGTCCACTTCCGCCACGCCGCCGGAGCGCGCGGCGCACACCAGCGGTACGCCCTGTTCAGCCGCCTGCGCCTGCAGGCCGTCGACAGCGCGTGCGCCCCCCGCCAGCACCAGTCCGTCGACGCCGTGCGTCAGCAAGGTGTCAAAGCAACGCATCAGCCCGGCGCCGTCGCGTCCGCTCTGCATCAAGAACAGCACCTTGCCCTGCGCTTCCAGCGCTTCGCTCAGGCCGGCGGTCATCTCCGCATAAAAAGGATCGCCGATATCACGCAGGATCAGACCAATCACGCCGGACGCCGCGCCGCGCAGCGTCGCCGCCTGTCGGTTGCGCACATAACCCAGCTGTTCGATAGCCTGATGCACCCGCGCCACGGTAGCCGAAGAAATGCGCCCTTTGCCGCTCAGCACCAGCGAAACCGTACTGACGGACACCCCGGCGTGCAGTGCGACATCGGTAATGGTGATCTTTTTGATGGTGTAACCTCAACAAACGATGGTCATGGCGCTAAATGTATACCCATCAGCCCGATACAGTAAAACGATTTACCGGCTTTCTGTATAGCGGTGAAAAGTTCACCGTTTAATTGTGATAATCGGCGCATTTTTAATAGGTAAATCGTTTTATCTTATTTTTACCTTCGGCAGGCGCGCTTGCCTGCTCATTTTCATTCGCCAGGAGTCTCCGGTAATGCCAGCAAGTCAAAAACCCAAAGTTACCCTCTGGGAGTTTTTCCAGAGCCTGGGCAAAACCTTTATGCTACCCGTCGCGCTGCTCTCGTTCTGCGGCATTATGCTCGGTATCGGCAGTTCGCTCAGTAGCCGCGATGTCATCAGCCTGCTGCCGTTCCTCGGCCACCCTGCCTGCCAGCTGCTGTTTACCTGGATGAGCAAGGTGGGGTCTTTTGCCTTCAGCTTCCTGCCGGTGATGTTCGCCATCGCCATCCCGCTCGGCATGGCGCGGGACAATAAAGGCGTCGCCGCCTTTTCCGGCTTCGTCGGCTTCGCGGTGCTCAATCTGGCGACCAATTTCTATCTGACCGCCAGCGGCGTACTGCCCAGCAGCGATCCGCTGGTGCTCAAGGCGCATAATATCCAGAACGTGCTCGGCATTCAGTCGATCGATACCGGCATCCTCGGCGCGGTGCTAGTCGGCATTATCGTCTATCTGTTGCATGAGCGTTTTAATACCATCCGCCTGCCGGATGCGCTGGCGTTCTTCGGCGGCACGCGTTTTGTCCCGATTATCACCACCCTGACGCTTGGCGTGTGCGGGCTGGTGGTGCCGCTGATCTGGCCGTGGTTTGCCGCCGGCATTAACGGCCTGGGCTGGGTGATTAACGGCGCCGGCGCTTTTGGTCCGATGATCTTCGGCAGCGGCGAACGCCTGCTGCTGCCCTTCGGTCTGCACCATATTCTGGTGGCGCTGATCCGCTTTACCGACGCCGGCGGCACGCTGGACGTCTGCGGCCACAGCGTCAGCGGCGCGCTGACCATTTTCCAGGCCCAACTCTCCTGCCCGACCACCCACGGCTTTGCGGAAAGCGCCACCCGCTTCCTGTCCCAGGGGAAGATGCCGGCCTTCCTCGGCGGGCTACCGGGCGCTGCGCTGGCGATGTACCACTGCGCCAAGCCAGAGAACAGGCATAAGATCAAAGGGCTGCTGATTTCCGGCGTGGTCGCCTGCGTGGTGGGCGGCACCACCGAACCGATCGAGTTCCTGTTCCTGTTCGTCGCGCCGTTCCTGTATCTGATCCACGCGATCCTCACCGGCCTCGGTTTTACCGTGATGGCGCTGCTTGGCGTCACCATCGGTAATACCGACGGCAACATCATCGATTTTGTGGTGTTCGGCATTCTGCACGGCACCGCCACCAAATGGTATCTGGTGCCGCTGGTGGCGGCCATCTGGTTCGCCGCCTACTACGCCATTTTCCGTTTCGCCATTTTGCGCTTTAACATTAAGACGCCGGGCCGCGACAGTGACAACGCCGGCAGCGCGGCGCACGCCTCGTCAGGTACGGTGGGCCAGTCGGGCTATAATGTTCCGGCGATCCTCAGCGCGCTGGGCGGCGCCGGCAATATCGTTTCGCTGGATAACTGCATTACCCGCCTGCGGCTGTCGGTGGCGGATATCAGCAAGGTCGACGATGCGGCGCTGAAGGAGAACCGCGCCATCGGCGTGGTGCGGCTTAACGCGCACGGTCTGCAGGTGGTGATCGGCCCGCAGGTACAGTCGGTCAAAGATGAATTAGACTCATTAATAGCGGCAAGCCGGCCTGCAGCGGAACTGTCTGGAGCAACCCATGTTTGATTTTTCCACCCCGATCGACCGTCACGGCACCTGGTGTACCCAGTGGGACTATATCGCCGACCGCTTCGGCAGCGCCGATCTGCTGCCGTTCACCATTTCGGATATGGACTTCGCTACTGCGCCCTGCATTCTGGATGCGCTGCAGCAGCGGCTGCAGCACGGCGTGCTGGGCTACAGCCGCTGGCAGCATGAAGATTTCCTCGGCGCACTGCGCCACTGGTATCAGTTGCGCTTCCAGACCGCGATCGATACCGCCGACGCTGTGTATGGGCCATCGGTGATTTATATGGTTTCCCAGCTGATCCGCCAGTGGTCAGCGCCGGGGGAATACGTGGTCACCCATACCCCCGCCTACGACGCGTTTTACAAGGCGATTCTCGGCAACCAACGTCAGCTGTTGGCCTGCCCGCTACAGAAGGCCGGTAACCAATGGCATTGCGATATGGCCCACCTGGAGGCGCTGCTGGCCCGGCCGCAAAGCAAAATTCTGCTGCTGTGCAGCCCGCATAACCCGACCGGTAAAGTGTGGAGCGCCGAAGAGCTGCAGCAGATAGCAACGCTGTGTGAACGCCATCAGGTACGGGTCATCAGCGACGAGATCCATATGGATATGGTCTGGGGCGAACATCGGCATCTGCCGTGGAGCCAGGTCGGTGCCACGCCGTGGGCGCTGCTGACCTCCGGCTCAAAAAGCTTCAATATTCCGGCGCTGACCGGCGCCTACGGCTTTATCAGCGATGAGGCATCGCGCGACGCCTATCTGCACCAGCTTAAAGGCCGCGACGGCCTCTCCTCCCCGGCGGTGCTGGCAATTGTGGCGCATATTGCCGCCTACCGCCACGGCGCACCCTGGCTGGATGCGCTGCGTGACTATCTGCAGGGCAACCTGCGCTACGTTGCCGAACGGCTTAATCAGGCCTTTCCGCAGCTGGCGTGGCAGCCGCCGCAGGCCACCTACCTGGCGTGGATCGACCTGCGTCCGTTGAATATTGACGACCATGCGCTGCAACAGGCGTTGATCGAGCGGGAAAAGGTGGCGATCATGCCCGGTTTTACCTACGGCGAAGAGGGTCGCGGCTTTGTTCGTCTCAACGTCGGCTGCCCGCGCAGCAAGCTGGAGGACGGCATGGACCGGCTGATCGCCGGCCTGCAGTTTGTGGCAACGCCAGTCTAACGCATCACGGCGGGCCAACGCCCGCCGTTGTCGATTACTGTACGGCGGGGATCTCCGCCAGTTGACGATAGACCGTCAGTCCCAGCGCCTCAGCCACTTCCACGTCCTTATCCGCCCCTTGCGAAGCGCCTTCGATACGGTAAATCCCCTGGCACTGGGCAATAAGCCGATGCGCAACCGGATACAGGTAGGCCTCGCTGATCTCATCCCCCACCTGCTGTGAGCCGGCGGCGCCGGCCAGCGGCAGCGCCAGCCATTCGCCAATCACCGGCACATGCCCGCGCTGATAGACCGCCAGCGCCGCCTGCTCCAGACGATGCAGATTGGCGGCAATACGCGCCGCATCACCGTTGGTGCCGCTGCGATAAGGGCCAGCAATCAGAATTTGTTGCGCTTTCATAAGGCGTTCTCCCAGTCAGGATTCAGGGCGATAAATTGTAATAACATGATGGTTTTGGCATCGACGATCGTTCCCTGTCTGATGGCCTGCAGCGCCTCTTTCAGCGTCATCTCCAGCACCTCGACATCTTCACCCTCATCCTCAAGGCCGCCGCCCTGATGCATACGCGCCGAGGCGTCATATTCACCGATAAAGAAATGCAGTTTTTCGGTCACCGAGCCGGGGCTCATATAAGCCTCAAAGACTTTCCGCACGTTCTGCACGAAATAGCCGGTTTCTTCTTCGGCTTCTGCACGAATACGCTGTTCCGGCGACGCGTTATCCAGCAGGCCGGCCGCCGCTTCAATCAGCATGCCGTCGTGACCGTTGACGAACACCGGGAAACGAAACTGCCGCGTCAGGATCACCGTTTGCGCCTGGCGGTTGATCGGTAAAATCACCGCGCCGTCGCCTCTGTCATAGGTTTCACGGCTTTGCCGCTGCCAGCTGCCGTCGCGACGCAGAAAATCAAAGGTGTTCTTTTTCAGCACATACCAGTCATCGGATAACAGCTGCGTTGACACTATGCGTACGCGATCTTTTGTTGGGATCATCTTGCCTGCTCCAAAGGGGTTGAGGGTCGCATTGATACTATCGTGCAATTTCGTGTATGATCAAGATCATTCGTGCAAACAAAATTGACGGGGACGTATGCTGACCAGCCAGCGCAAGAAGCTAATCCTGGAGAAACTTGCCAGCGAGGGCCAGGTATTGGCCAAACAGTTAAGTGAGATGTTCGGGCTGTCGGAAGACACCATCCGGCGCGATTTACGCGAGCTGGACAGCGAAGGCTTACTCCAGCGCGTGCACGGCGGCGCGCTGCCGGTATCCCCCGCCATCGCTCCGTTTGCCGAACGCAACAAGCAGGAGTCCGGCGCCAAACGCGCCATTGCCCGCGCCGCCGCCGCCATGATTTTGCCGGGCCAGGTGGCGATCGTGGACGGCGGCACCACTTCTGCCGAGCTGGTGAAACAGCTGCCGCTGTCTTTACAGGCGACCATTGTCACCCACAGCCCCAGCGTGGCGGTCGGGCTGGTCGACCACCCGCAGATCGAGGTGATCCTGATTGGCGGCCGGCTGTTTAAACATTCGATCGTCACCGTCGGCGCGGCCGCGGTAGAGGCGATGTCGCATATTCGCGCCGATCTCTACTTTATGGGCGTGACCGGCGTTCACCCTACCGCCGGTCTCAGCACCGGCGATTTGGAGGAGGCCTATATCAAACGCGCGCTGGCGGCGCGCGCGGCAGAAACCGTGGTGCTGGCTTCCGCCGCCAAACTTAACGCCGCCTCACAATATGCCATCGGCGATATTACGCTGGCGCAATCAATTATCGTGGAGCGCGCCACCGACGAGGCCTTGATATCCCCGCTGCAACAGGCGGGCATCAGCGTCATTAAAGCCTGACGGGCGACATCTGCGCGCGCCGTTTAACGGTGCGCCAGACGCCGCTTACCGGCGAAAAATGCCAAATCCGCAATAAAATGCGATGGATCTCACATTTGTATTAAGTTTTTCCGAATTAGCGGAACGCCCTTCCCATCAGCCCATGATTTCAGCGGCTAAATCAATCAACTCTTTGAATAAAAATAAAAAAACCTCAGCACCCCCAGTACGGTCTGGCTTTTGAAATGTGATTTAATTCTCAAAAAGTCCACCTCGAACTAATGAGTCAATCGCTATAACGACGATTTTTGTCGTTATTTTGTGATGTCGCCTGCAAATTCCCCCCTATTTAAAATTTAACAATGACGTTACAGCAACGAGGGAGGCCTACGATGAAAATCGGTATAGTGATTAGCGGCGGCGATGTCAGCGGTATAAATAATTTTATTTTTCAAATAGCCAATCTGACGCATGCCGAAATAGTTTTATTTGACGGCGGCATTCCGGGGTTATTGGCAAACCGGCACCGCCCTATGACGCAACGCGATCTGATCGATTACGCCATTTCCGCCATTCCGCTTCTTAGCTCCGGCAGAACCAGCCGGAAACTCTATGCATCGGAATATGAAGGCATCAGTAAACAACTCAAGGCACTGCGGATTGACGTCATTATTATGGCCGGCGGCGACGGCTCCCTGCAGTTTTTAAATACCCTGAGCGAATTTGGCGTAAACTGTTTCGGCATCGGCATGACCATTGATAATGACGTATTCGGCAGCAGCTATACCGTCGGTTTTTCTACCGCCTGCGAACAAATACTCAAAGAGGTCGCCAAATTACGTAATACCGGCAGGGCACTGCCCGGCCGCGTATTTATGTTGGAATTGCTTGGCGGATATTGCGGCGAACTGACTCTGCAGTCCGCCATTAAATCCAATGCCGATTTCGCGCTCATTCCGGAGTGTCAATATAACCTGCCGGAGCTGGCCGAGAGAATAAAACACAAGCTGACATTGCAAAACAGCGTAATTATTTTGTGTTCCGAGGGCTACACCAAAGAGTATTCACCGGGCTTCCAGGGGGCGATCGACACCATGATCAAGCAGCTGGAGCCGCATATCGGCGTCCGTATTCGCAAGACCATCGTCGGGTATGGCCTGCGCAACGGCGACCCCACCGGCGAAGAGATTTATCAAGGCACGCTGATGGCCAATGAGGTCGCGCGCTGTATTCAATCCGGCATGAAAAATAAAGCCATCGTGATTAATGCCGGCAATCAGGCAATTCCCATTGATTTAATCAGTATGAAAAAGCGTCTGGTAGATACCGAAGGGCACCATTACAAACTGGCCAAACAGTTAAATATTATTTGAGGAGCAACGTCATGTTAAAAATACTCTGCGTATGCGGCTGTGGTTTAGGTTCAAGCTTTGCTATTGAAATGAGCGCCAAGGCAGTACTCAAAAAACTAGAGATCGACGCGGATATCGACCACACCACTATATCAGAAGCCGGAGCATTTAAGTCCGATATTATTCTCACTCAAAAAACGTTTGCGGATATTCTCAATGCCGATGCCAGCGAAGAAGAAAAGAAACGGGTCATTATTCTTAATAAGCTGACGGACAAAGCGGAGATTGAGCAGAAGATCGTCGCGTTTCTTAAGGAACGGAATATGCAAGGGCTGCCATCATGAACAGCATGATAAATTTCATCGTAAAGGACCTGCTGGGTCAGGCATCGGTGCTTATTGCGTTGATTGCCATGTTAGGACTGCTGCTACAGAAAAAGTCCGCGGGTAAAGTGGCCGAAGGCACCTTTAAAACGCTGTTGGGTTTTTTAATCATGATGGCCGGCATTAATATTATCGTCGGCGCCCTGACCTATCTGAACGATATATTCACTCACGGTTTCGGCATGCACGGCTATATTACCGACGTCGCCGCAATAGCCGGGGTGGCCAATCGCGAACTGGGTTCTGAAGTGGCGCTGACGCTGTTGGTCATCTTTGTGGTCAATATCATCATCGCCCGGCTGACACCGTTCAAATATATCTTTCTGACCGGTCAGGCGCTGTTGTGGATGGCCACCATCGGCGCAGTGGTCGGCTATAAGGCCGGGCTGAGCGGGCTGCCGCTGATTCTGACCGGCGGGATCTTTGGCGGCGTGATGGCGGTGCTGATGCCCGCGCTGGCGCAGCCGGTGGTGCGCCGTATTACCGACGCCGACGATGTGGCGCTGGGACACTTCTGCACGCTGGGCTATCTGGTGCAGGCGGCGGTGGCCAAAGTGGTCGGCAGAGGCTCCCGCTCCACAGAAGATCTGCAGTTGCCGGACAACTTTAAATTCCTGCAGGACACCTATGTGTCGATGGCGGTGGTGATGGTCCCGATGTACCTGATCCCGGCGCTGGCCGCCGGCCCGCAGTATATCGCCCAATACGCCGACGGCATGAACTACCTGATGTACTCCTTTATGCAGTCCATTCAGTTTGTCGCCGGGGTGTTCATCCTCTACAGCGGCGTACGCCTGTTGCTCAACGAACTGGTGCCGGCTTTCCGCGGCATAGCGCTGCGCATCGTGCCCGACGCAAAACCGGCGCTCGATTGCCCGGTGCTGTTTCCCTACGCCCCCAACGCGGTGATCGTCGGTTTTCTCGCCACCACGCTCGGCTCGGTCATCGGCATGATCGTCTTCCCGATGTTTGGCCTGGCGATGATTCTGCCTGGCCTGCTGACCAACTTCTTCGCCGGCGGCACCGCCGGGATCTTCGGCAATGCGCTGGGCGGACGGCGCGGCGCCATGATCGGCGGCGTCGTGCACGGCCTGTTTATCACCCTGCTGCCGGCGCTGTTAGTGCCCATGCTCGAAAGCTACGGCTTCGTCGGGCTGACCTTCAGCGACTCCGACGTCATCAGCAGCGGGCTGGTGCTGGGCAATGCTCTGCAGCACAACTGGCTGTTCGTCGGCCTGTTTATTGCTTTTGTCGCGCTTCTCGCGTGGTTCGTTAACGGTAAATCAACCAAGCACCATGAGGAAAAAGTCCATGAAACTTTATAACTTTCCCGCGTTGTTACAGCTGGCCAAAGCCCGCAACTACAAAGCGCTCGGCTCTTTCAATCTTCACTGTCTGGAAATGCTGCCCGCCTATTTCCGCGCGGCGCAGCGCGCCGATAGCCCGCTGATGATTCAGATATCCACCGGCACCGCCGAATATCTGGGTTATCAGCTGCTGGTCGACGCCGTCTCTTCTCTCGCCGCCAGCGAGCAGATACCAACCTGCCTGCATCTGGACCATTGCTCCGACCCGCGCGCGATCCGTACGGCCATCGACGCCGGTTTCAGCTCGGTCATGTATGACGGTTCCCACCTGAACATCGATGAGAATATCGCCAATACGCGCCTGGTGATTGAAATGGCCCGGCCGCGCGGCGTTTCGGTGGAGGCGGAACTGGGGGCTATCGGCGGCGCCGAGGACGGGAAGATGGTCGCCGCCGAAGACATCAGTTTTACCACGGTGGCCGATGCCAAGCGTTTTGTTGATGAAACCGGCGTCGATATGCTCGCCGTATCGGTCGGCACGGTGCACGGGCTGTATACCGGCAAGGCGCAAATCCAGCATCAACGCCTGATGGAAATTACCGCCGCCACCGCTACGCCGCTGGTGCTGCACGGCGGAACCGGCGTCAGCGATGATGATATGCGCCGGGCGGTAAGCGGCGGCATTGATAAGGTTAACGTCGGCACGGAAATGAATGTGCAATGGGTCGGACGCTGCAAAGAAACGTTTGAGAAAGGCAAAGTCAGCGACAGCGTACGTAAATTTCTGATCCCGGCGAATGAAGCGGTGACTAATGTATTAACTGAAAAAATGAATTTATTTCGCTGAATAATTTTATTCCCTTTTAAACGTTGAAAGAAAATCATGCCTGGCGCCCCGGCGCGCTCCGGGGCTGGAGACAACCATGTTTAAATTTATGAAGCGGCATAGTAAAACGGTGATTGCCGATGACGATCAATATCACCGGGAGGCGGCGC
Source organism: Serratia rhizosphaerae (assembly GCF_009817885.1). Lineage (NCBI taxonomy): Bacteria > Pseudomonadati > Pseudomonadota > Gammaproteobacteria > Enterobacterales > Yersiniaceae > Serratia > Serratia rhizosphaerae. The sequence goes on along the minus strand of NZ_CP041764.1, from coordinate 4,550,685 downwards.
AAATCGCGGAAAGTATCGCCCGCCAGGAGCGCCAGTTAGACAGCCATCCGCAGGACGGCGAAATACAGAAACAATTAATGTTGGAATATAACCGGGCGCTAAAAATATACGCTAAAAGTAAAGCGTATCGCGATCGGGTTGATGAACTCTTTGTGAAGATTGATGAGTTACGCAATGTCATAAGAAAAAGTATCTGAGGACCAGCTATGTCGATAAAACAATTGTTGATCGAAGCCAACGCCATCCAGCTCGGCGTTAAGGAGCAGGACTGGCAACGGGTGATTACCCTGGCGGCGCAGCCGCTGGTGACACAAGGTTATATTGAAGCATCCTACTGCCAGGCAGTTATCAACAATACGCTGGCGCATGGCGCATATTACGTTTTTGATGAAGGCATCGCCATTCCTCACGCTCGGCCCGAGTGCGGCGTGATTAAGGACTGCTTTAGCCTGGTGGTGCTTGACCAGCCCATCGCTTTCCAGGGCAGCGAAAAAGCCGATATCGTGATCCTGTTCGGCGCCACCAGCAGTGATGACCACATTGAAGCCGGCCTGCGCGCGATTGTTGAATGGCTGGACAACCCGCAGACGATGGCAAAACTGCGGGCCGCAACCCAACGGCAGCAAGTTGTGGAGATCTTATGAGTGCAGCATTCTCTACCAACGGCAATAAATGCGTCATTTTGGTCAACGGCGTTCCCGCCTCGGGGAAAAGCACCGTGGCTCGCCACATTGCCGAACGCTTTGGTTTCCCCTATCTGACCATTGACGGCATCAAAGAGCCTTTTATGGAGCTGTTCGCCCCGGTCGATCGCCAGCTTAACCGTGACATCGGCCGGGCGGCGTATCAGACGATCTGGTCGATCGTCGCGCATGCGCCGGCGAACTGCGTCTATGTAATTGACGCCTGGTTCGGTTTCCAGCCCAGAAGCGAATTGCAGCGCTATCTGCAGCAGGCCGGGATCGCGCACGTCGTGGAAATCTGGAACCAGATATCGGGCGATCTGGCGGCTGAACGCTATGCCAGCCGCTTGCACCAGCGTGCCGACGGCCACCCCGGCGCGGAGTATGTACCGGAATTGCGCCAGCTGGCCGAGCGCGCGACGCCGATGGCGCTGGGGCCGGTGCTGACGCTCGATCAGTCCCAGCCACTCAGCCTGCCGCATATTGAACGCTGGCTGCAGACGCACCACCTGCAGCCCGTCCACGCGCACTCAGAACGGCGGCCCGCTGCGGCGCTTGGGGCGCGCGACTGATCCGCCGCAACGGCAGGCTTGCCGTCTGCCGTTGCATAAAAATACGCCACAGCGCGGCTTTATTGTGATTGTTATCACTTTTTTATGTAACGGCATGGCTATTTTCATCAAATTGTTTTTATACTGATCTGCACTTTACCTTCCCTCATCAGCGAGTGCACAACATGATTGACCCACGCCTCCCGCTTACCGATATCCACCGCCATCTTGATGGCAACATTCGTGCGCAAACCATTCTCGATCTGGGCCGCCAGTTCAACCTCGACCTGCCGGCGAACGATTTGGAAAGCCTGCGTCCGCACGTGCAGATCACCCATACCGAACCGGATTTGGTCAGTTTTCTGCAAAAACTGGACTGGGGCGTGGCGGTGCTGGGCGATCTGGACGCCTGCCGCCGCGTCGCCTATGAAAACGTCGAGGATGCGGTCAACGCCGGCCTGCACTATGCCGAGCTGCGTTTTTCCCCCTACTACATGGCGCTGCAGCATCAGTTGCCGGTAGCCGGCGTGGTCGAGGCGGTCGTCGACGGTATTCGTTCCGGTTGCCGCGACCATGATATCGATATTCGCCTGATCGGCATTCTGAGCCGCACCTTCGGCGAGGCAGCCTGTCTGCAAGAGCTGGAAGGCCTGCTGGCGCACCGCGACGCGATCACCGCGCTCGATTTGGCCGGTGACGAGCTGGGCTTCCCCGGCAGCCTGTTCCTGTCCCACTTTAACCGGGCGCGCGACGCCGGGCTGCGTATTACCGTCCATGCCGGCGAAGCCGCCGGGCCGGAGAGCATCTGGCAGGCGATTCGCGAGCTTGGCGCCGAACGTATCGGCCACGGGGTGAAAGCGGTGGAAGACCCGGCGCTGATGGATTACCTCGCCGAGCACGGCATCGGCATTGAGTCCTGCCTGACCTCCAATATTCAGACCAGCACCGTAGCGGCGCTGGCGCAGCACCCGCTGGCGACCTTCCTGCGCCACGGCGTGACGGCGTCCATCAATACCGACGATCCTGCCGTACAGGGCATCGAGATTGAGCATGAATACCGCGTGGCCGCGCCGCAGGCGGGACTGACGCCGGAAGAGATGCGCCGCGCGCAGGAAAACGGCCTGACCATGGCGTTTCTCAGCGAGCAGGAAAAACAGGCGCTGCGCGCCAAAGTGGCCGGTTAACGCCGGCTCATCACGACAGCGGCGTCATGCCGCTGTCGCCTTCACCACGGCACCGTCCGGCCGAGATAGTCCAGATATTCCAGCCCCGGCCGCTCCCGTTTGGCCAGCAACACCCTGACCAGCTGCGGAATCGTCTGCTCAATCGTCAAAGGCGCGTCTGCACCGCCCAATTCCGTATTGATCCATCCCGGCGCCATGGCGACCAGCGCGCGGGCGCCGCCGTGCTGGCGGGCGGCAAAGCTGCGCATAAACATATTCAGCGCCGCCTTGCTGCCGCGATACAGTTCGCGCTGCCCCGTATGGTTGTTGGCCACGCTGCCCTGGCCGGAGGACATCACGCCAATCAGGCCGTCGTCCGCCACCCGTTCTGCCAAACGCTCGATGACGCGCATCGGCGCCAGCGCATTAGTCAGCATCACCTGCATAAATTCCTGCGCGCTCACCTCGCCAATCGTCTGAGTAGGATCGCGGTTGGTGATGCCCGCATTAACAAACAGCATATCGAAGCGGCGGCTCGCCAGGCGCTGCTGTAAGGCGTCAAGCTGCGCCTCTTCGCAAATATCCAACTGTTCCAGCTGCAGACGGCTGCCATAATTCTGCGCCAGCTGATGCAGCGGCGTATTGTCGCCGCGCACCGTGCCGGTAACCAGCCAGCCATGCCGGAGAAACTCCTGCGCAATGGCGTGGCCCAGGCCGCGTGATGCGCCGACGATTAAAATACTGCCGCTCTGCGTGTTCTTCATCATGATGGCTCACTCCTGCATTTACCGCATGTAAAGTCTGTTCAGGCAATATAGGCTTCCATGATATAAGGCGGAAGACGCAGCATTTGCATTTATAAAGTGCAGCAGACGCCATGCCAAAACAGGAGTCGAACATGAGTAACCCCGACTTTAATTTACTGGCCGCCCTCGATGCGCTGCTGGCAGAAGGCAGCGTGGCCGGTGCGGCCCGCCGCCTGGGGCTCAGCGCCTCGGCGATGAGCAGAACCCTCAGCCGCCTGCGCCAGGTGACCGGCGACCCGTTGCTGGTCAGGGCCGGACGCGGCATGGTGTTGACCCCGCATGCCGAACAGATCCGCGACCGTACCCGGCAGACGCTGACCGAGGCGCGCTCCCTGCTGCTGCCTGCGACCTCGGGGCTGGATCTGCGGACGCTGCGGCAAACGTTCCGTCTGCGGACTAACGAAGGCTTTGTCGAGACGTTTGGCGCCGCGCTGGTGACGGCGGCGGCGCAGGCGGCGCCGGAGGTATGTCTGCGCTTTGTGCCGAAGCCGGAGAAAACCCCACGCTCGCTGCGAGAGGACGACATTGATATAGAGGTCGGGGTATTACACGGCATGGGGCCGGAAATCCACCTCCAGACGCTGTTCAGGGATCGGTTTATCGCGGCCGTCAGGCTGGGGCATTCGCTGGTCACGCCAATGCCCGTCACGCCCGAGCGTTACGCCGCCTGCCGGCACGTCATCACCTCACGGCAGGGCAAACTCGCGGGGCCGGTGGATAAGGCGCTGGCCGCACACGGGCTGACGCGCCGCATCGCCGCCGTCACGCCGGATTTTTCCGCCGCGCTGGCCATCGCCGCGCAGTCGGATCTGGTGGCGCTGGTGCCGGCATCGTTTTTTATGCAGAAAACGCTGGGCGGCGGCACCCGGCAGACGCTGCAGGCTTTCAGTCTGCCCGTCGCCACGCCGGAAATCACCGTTTCCCAGATGTGGCATCCGCGCAGAAAAGCCGATCCCGCCCATCAGTGGCTCCGGCAGCTGCTGCTGACGGTTTGCCGCCGACAGGCGGACGAGTTACACCGCTGCGCTCAGCGCGAATGGCCGACCTGGTTCCGTTAACCCCTGCCGGCCACCGGACTTATTCCGCCGCCGCAGCCTGCTGCTCACGCGCCGTTTTACGCGCATAGCGCTGCGCCAGCACCGCGCAGATCATCAGTTGGATTTGGTGGAAAATCATCAGCGGCAGCACCATCGCCCCCACCGCCGCGGCCGGGAACAGCACGTTCGCCATCGGAATACCGTTCGCCAGGCTCTTTTTCGAACCGCAGAACACAATGGTGATCTCATCGGCGGTATTAAAGCCCAGCAGGCGTGCGGCGTAGGTATTGATGATCAGCACCACCGTCAGCAGCACCAGCGACATCACCAGAATCACCAGCAGCGACATGCCGTCGATTTTATGCCAGATGCCCTCAACCACCGCGGCGCTGAAGGCGGTGTACACCACCAGCAGAATCGAGGAGCGGTCGGTCAGGTTAATCAGCTTGCGGTGCCGGTCGACCCATTTGCCAATCAGCGGGCGCGCCAGGTGGCCAATCACAAACGGCACCATCAGCTGCAGGATAATCGCGCCGATGGCGTGCAGCACGTCGGTATTGCCGCCCTGCGTATGCATCAGCGCGCCGACCAGCAGCGGCGACAGAAATACGCCGAGGATACTGGAGGCCGAAGCGCTGCAGATAGCCGCCGCTACGTTGCCACCGGCGGCGGAGGTAAAGGCGATTGCCGACTGCACCGTCGCCGGCAGCGCACACAGATACAGGAAGCCGAGATACACCGTCGGCGTCATAAAGCTCGGCACCAGCAGGTTCATCGCCAGCCCCAACAGCGGGAACAGCGCAAAAGTGCTGAGAAAGACCACCAGATGCAGTTTCCAGTGGCTCATGCCGGCGATAATCGCCTGTCGCGACAGCTTGGCGCCGTGCATAAAGAACAGCAGCGCGATCGCTGCGGTGGTCAGCCGCTCAAAAAACACCTGCCATATCCCTTCGCACGGGAACAGCGAGGCCACCACGACGACCAGAATCAAAACCAGTAAAAATTTATCGATACGCAGACGTTGTAACCAAGACATCAATCAGAATTCCTTGCCAAAAAAACGGGCTCAGCGGCGGAGCCCGTCATAAAAAAGACCTGCGGGTTAGCTGACCGGCAAAGCGGCCTGCTGTTTGTCCGACTCAATCCCCAGTTCGATCATTTCCATCACGGCGATCGCTTCGGCGGCAGGCACCGGATTGGCGCCGTCGCCGTTAATCGCGTCGCGGATGGCGGCGTAGTAGGCCGGATAGTTGCCGGGCAGCGTCAGCAGCGGCTGCTCCGCCAGTACATCATCACGTGACAGTGTCACCACACCGTCGCGCATATCATAGCCCCAGTCGGCCTGCGGCAGCCGTTCGCCGGCCTTCAGCCGGTCTTCCTGCGGGTCCAGGCCATATTTGATATAGCTGCCCTGGGTGCCGTGCACGATATAACGCGGGCCTTCCGCCGCCGCCAGCATGGAAGCATGCAGCACCACGCGCCGTTTGCCGTACTGCAGCAGCGCGTGGAAATAGTCCACCGACTGCGAGCCGGGCCGCAGCTGGCCCAGATCGACAAACAGCGTCTGCGGTTTGCCGAACAGCTGCAGCGCCTGATCGATCAGATGCGGCCCCAGATCGTACCAGATGCCGCTGCCCGCGCCGCCCTGTTCACGCCAGCGCTGGCGCACCTGCGGCCGGAAGCGGTCAAAGTGCGATTCAAAGTAGACCACGTCCCCCAGCGATCCTTCCTGCAGCAGCGTTTTCAAGGTCAGAAAATCGCTGTCCCAGCGGCGGTTATGGAATACCGACAGCAGCAGGCCACGCTGCTGCGCCTGCTGCTGCAGCGCGCGCGCCTGTGACAACGTCACGGTAAACGGTTTATCCACCACCACGTGCTTGCCCGCCGCCAGCGCCTGCTGCGCCAGCGGATAGTGGGTATCGTTCGGGGTGGGAATGACGATCAGATCCAGTGAGGGGTCATTGAACAGCGCCTGAGGTTCGCTGACTACCGGCAGCGCCGGCCAGTCGGCCTGCACCTTGCCGGCGTCGCTGCTGACCACCGCCGCCAGTTCCAGGCCCGGCGTGCCGGCAATCAGCGGCGCATGAAAGGTCTTGCTGGCGTAGCCGTAGCCCACCAGCCCAACGCGAAGAGTTTCAGCCATGGTGTTTCCTCTGCAAGGCCAGTTATCACCCTGTGATTTGACACCATGATGCCGGACGGAACAAGAAGTAAATTAAATGTTAATCTGCAGCCGCAACGCCCGGGTTGTTCCAGGCCCGTTCGCGGCCTCGTTGCGCCGGATAATTAATCTCCACGCTGCGGCGACGAAAGTCGCTGGGGCTGACCCCGACGCGCTTGCGAAACACCCGCGAGAAGTAAAGCTGGTCGTCATAGCCCACCACGCGGCCAATGGCGGCGATCGACTCCTGAGTGGTCTGCAGCAGCAGTTTGGCGCGGATCACCCGCTGGTCTTCGCGCCAGCGCAGAATATTAATGCCCACCTGCTCGCGGAACAGGTGCGCCAGCCGCGACGGCGACAGGCAGACGTGGCGCGCCACCTCCTCAATACGCAGCTCCCCCGCCAGATTGCCGGTAATAAACTGACAGGCTTCAATCACCCGCGGGTCCATAATTTTCTGCGGGCTGAGCGGGTCTTCTTCCATCGCGCGCAGCAGCAGACGCTCCAGCAGGTTCATGCTCATCTCTTCCGCCAGCCGCCTGCCGGAACGCTGCGTCTGCTCGATATTGGCGAACAGGCGGTCGAACTCCTGCAGCAGCTGGCCGTTGGGCAGCGTCAGCCGTCCGACCTGATGATTCTTGCTGTGCCATTCCAGCCAGTCGGCCCAGTAGGCGCGCGGGCGGAAATAGACCCAGCGGTGGTGCCAGCAGTCGCTGTCCGGCGAGCGGCCGTAATAGTGCGCCGCCTTCGGCGGAAACAGCAGCAGATCGCCGGGGTTGCAGTACAGCGTCTCCTCGCCGTCAAACACCTTGCCCTGGCCCTTGATGGTCAGATTGAGGATATAGCCCTTCATGCCGCCCGGCCGGTCGATAAAGAAATCCAACGGCCCTTCCGCCATAATCGGCGTCAGGCCGGCCACCAGGTAGGCGTTAAAACTGTAGCCCGGCATCAGCGGGTCTGACTGGGATTCCTGCGCCATACGATGGTACATCTGGCCTCCATAATACTCGGTTATCCTGCCGCGCTGCCGGCCCTGCGCCGGCAACGCGATAGCGTGCCTTAAACGGTACGTTTGCTCTGCTGTTTGTAGCGGTCGAAAATCACCGCCGCCAGCAGGATCGCTCCGCGCACCACGTACTGCGAGAACGGTGAGATATTCAGCAGGTTCATGGCGTTTTCCACCGTGCCGAGAATCAGTATCCCGGCAATCACGTACGAAATCTTGCCGATGCCGCCCTTCAGCGAAACGCCGCCCAGCACGCAGGCGGAGATCACAATCAGCTCATAGCCGATCGAGGTCATCGGCTGGCCGCTGGTCATGCGCGACGCCAGAATAATGCCCGCCGCGGCGGACACCAGCCCGGACAGCACGAAGATGATGATTTTGGTGCGCACCACCGGTACCCCGGCCAGGCGCGCCGCCTCTTCATTGCCGCCGATCGCCAGCGTGTTGCGGCCGAAAGTGGTTTTATTCAACAGGAAACCGAACAGGATCAGGCAGCCGATGGTGATCCAGATTGGCGCCGGCACCCCCAGCCAGTTGGCGTAGCCGAGGGCGAAGAAGCGTTCATCCTCAATCCCCACCGCCTTGCCGTCGGAAATGATATACGCCAGGCCGCGGAAGATTTGCATGGTCGCCAGCGTGGTGATCAGCGCGTTGATTTTCAGCCGCGCAATCACAAAGCCGTTAATCAGGCCGGAGGCTACGCCCAGCAGCAGCCCGGCGCCGACGCCGATCCACAGGCTTTCGCTCATATTGATCACCACCGCCGTGGTCACCCCGGCGCAGGCGATCACCGAGGCCACCGACAGGTCAAAATCGCCGGAGGCCAGGCAGAACAGCATGCCGCAGGCCACCATGCCGGACATGGAGATCGCCAGCCCCAGCCCTTTCATATTGATAAATGAGCCGAAGTTAGGCACCAGCAGTACGCAGGCCAGAAACAGCACCGCGAAGACCACCAGCATGCCGTAGCTGTCCCAGATGCGCGACAGCCCCAGGCTGCCACGGTTTTTTACCGAATTGGTCGTTAGGGTCGACATCTTTTTCTCCTCCACGGTCAGGCCACCGCCGCCGCGGCATCAGGGGTAATATCGGGGGTGCGCAGCATCGCCAGGCTGAGCGCCTGTTCCTCACTGGCCTCATCGTGCGCCAGTTCGCCGGAAATCGCGCCTTCGCGCATCACCACGATGCGGTCTGCCAGCCCCAGCACTTCGGGCAGGTCGCTGGAGGCGAACAGCACCGCGATGCCCTGCTGCGCCAGCTGGTAAATCACGTTATAGATTTCATGCTTGGCGCCAACGTCAATGCCGCGCGTCGGCTCGTCGAGCATCATCACTTTCATCTCCTCCGACAGCCAGCGGCCAAGGATCGCCTTCTGCTGGTTGCCGCCGGAGAGATTCATAATCAGCTGTTCGGCGCTGGGGGTTTTGATATTGAGCGAACGGATATGCTGCTCCGCATTGCGGTTTTCCCAGGCGTTGTCGATCAGGCAGCCCGCCCGCAGGCTTTTGCGCCGCGCGCTGATATTGATATTGTCGCGCACCGAGTGCACCGGGATGATGCCGTCGGCTTTGCGGTCTTCCGGGCACAGCATGATGCCGGCGCGGATGGCGTCGATCGGCGAGCGAATGGTCAGCGGCGCGCCGTCCAGCGTCAACCGGCCGCCGCCGACGCGCGTGGCGCCGAAAATGCCTTTCATCAGTTCGCTGCGCCCGGCGCCCACCAGCCCGAACAGGCCGACGATCTCGCCGGCGCGCACGCTGAGGCTGATCGGCGTTTTCACTCCGGCCGCCTGCAGATTATCCAGCTGCAGCCGCACCGGGCCGTGTTCACGCGGCTGATAGCCGTAAATATCCCCCAGATCGCGGCCGACCATCGCCTGCACCAGCCGCTCGTGATCCACCTGACTCATATCGTCAAAGGTGCGCACGTAGCGCCCGTCTTTGAATACCGTGATGGCGTCGCTGAGGGCGAAGATCTCCTCCATACGGTGGGACACGTACAGAATGACCCGCCCTTCGGCGCGCAGTTCGCGGATCACCCGGAACAGGTGTTCAATCTCGCGCGCCGACAGTGAGCTGGTCGGCTCATCAAAGGCGATGATCTTGGCGTTGCGCGCCAGCGCCTTGGCGATCTCCACCATCTGCCACTGGCCGATGGAGAGGTATTTCAGCGGCGTATCCGGGTCAATATCCAGCCCGAGATGCTCCAGCTGCAGCCGCGCCTCATAGCGCAGCAGTTTACGATCCACCAGGCCGCGCCTGCTGGGCAACTGCCCCAGGTAGATATTCTCGGCCACCGTCATTTCCGGCACCAGATGCAGCTCCTGATAGATAATCGCCACGCCGGCGTCCAGCGCCTCGGTGGTGGCGTTAAAACGCACCGGCTGTCCCTGCAGTAAGATCTCCCCCTGGCTGGGGGCGTAGTTGCCGCTGAGGATCTTCAGCAGCGTAGATTTGCCGGCGCCGTTCTCACCCATCAGCGCGTGAATTTGCCCGGCCTGACAGCTAAAACTGATATCGTCCAGCGCCTTGACGCCGGGGAAGGTTTTGCCGATGCCGCGGAAGGCCAGATAAGGCGTGCTGGCGGTCATAATGCTTTCCTCATGGCTTGCGAAAACACGCCGCCCGACGTAAACCGGGCGGCTCAGGCATTACATCAGGCCTTTTTTCTGCAGTTCGGTTTTAAAGTTGTCGCGGGTGATCAGCACCACGTCGGTCACTTCGGTAAACTTCTGCGGTTCAACGTCTTTCGCTACCCAGTCATGCAGCATCTGGATACTCTTATAGCCGTGGATATCCGGGCTTGGCAGCAGCGAGCCGTAGAAGCCGGTGGCCTGCCCCTTGGAGAGTTCGCTGACGGCGTCAACGCCGTTGATGCCGATGCCGATCACGTCCGCCGCCTTGAAGCCCTGGCCCTCGGTGGCGCGCACGCCGCCCAGCACGGTGTTGTCGTTCATGCCGATAATCAGCCAGTGTTTCACCTTCGGATGCTGTACCAGCATGGAGTTGGCGGCGTCAAAGGCGCCGGGGATATCGTTGGATTTGGTCGGCACCTGATAGATCTGTTTTTCCGGGAAGCCGGCGGCCTTCAGAGCGTCCATCGAGCCGGTGGTGCGGCGGCGCGCGGTATCCAGCTCGTTGGCGGTAATCGCCATCACGCCGGTTTCTGCCGCGTTCCAGCCGCGCTTGTTCATCTCCTTCCACAGCTCCTGCCCCTGCCGCTCGCCGATTTTGCTGGCCGCCATCATCACCAGCGGTACGCTGTCCATCGGTTTGCCTTTGGCGGTGACGAACTGATCGTCAACGGCGATGACTTTCAGGTCATAACTGCGCGCTTTGGCGACGATCGCCGAACCCAGTTTCGGATCCGGCGTACAGATTACAAACCCTTTGGCGCCGCTGGCCGCCAGACTGTCGATGGCGTTCAGGGTTTTTTCGCCGTCCGGCACCGCGATTTTTATCACTTCAAAGCCGAGGTCCTTACCGGCTTTATCGGCAAATTTCCATTCGGTCTGGAACCACGGCTCCTCCGGCTGTTTCACCAGAAAGCCCAGTTTCATGGTTTCGGCAATAGCTGATTGTGACATAACCGCCGCCAGTCCTATCGCCGCCAGCGCCTTAGTGAATTTATGCATAGTGCTCTCCGCTGTGTGGTTCTCCCCGGCGCTGAAAATCTCGCGCAGTGAAAACGTTCTCATTAGGGTATTTTCGGTTGCCTCATCGGTAAGGCGCTTATTGGCGCGCCCTGCCCGCCGTCGGCATGCAGACCGGATAAGTTTTAGCGGTTATTTGTTAATGAAATGTAGAGCGCTATCACATCCAGAGATAACAGCAGACAAGTCCATATATTTAGCCGATTCAGTCTGTCGCCAACTTTTGATAGCCATCACAAAATCGCTGCGGGAAGCAGAAATGTGCATACATCCAGCCAACGTATCCTCACCGGCCCGCCCGGCGCGCTTTTATGGTGATAGCCGTCCTTTTTAATCAGGAGTCACTATCATGACGGCAGACGCAATCGCCCTGGGACTGGACTTCGGCAGCGACTCGGTGCGCGTATTGGCGGTAGATTGCCGCAGCGGCGAGGAGCTGGATACCGAAGTGGCCTATTACCCGCGCTGGCAGCGCGGCGACTACTGCGACGCGGCGCAGAATCAGTTCCGCCATCACCCGCGCGACTATATCGACGCCATGGAACAGGCGATTGTCGCGCTGGTGCAGCGTATGACGCCGACGCAGCGTCAAAGCGTGATCGGCATCGGCGTCGATTCCACCGGCTCTACGCCGGCGCCCATCGACGAACACGGCCAGGTGCTGGCGCTGCGGCCGGAGTTCGCCGATAACCCGAACGCCATGTTTGTCCTGTGGAAAGATCATACGGCGATCGATGAGGCGGAGGCGATCAACCGCCTGTGCCGCAGCGGCGAGTTTGCGGATTACACCCGCTATATCGGCGGCGTTTACTCATCGGAATGGTTCTGGGCCAAGATCCTGCACGTCTCACGTCAGGATGCGGCGGTGCGCCGGGCGGCAGCCTCCTGGGTAGAGCTGTGCGACTGGGTGCCGGCGCTGTTGTCCGGCACTACGGCGCCGCAGCACCTTATCCGCGGACGCTGCAGCGTCGGCCACAAAACGCTGTGGCACCCTGACTGGGGCGGCCTGCCGCCGCGGGCGTTCTTCGCCGCGCTGGATCCGCTGCTGGTTGACTGTCTGCCCTATCCGCTGTTTGAAGAAACCCGGACCGCCGAACAGCCGGTCGGCACGCTGAGCGCCGAGTGGGCGCAGCGGCTCGGCCTGTCGCCGCAGGTGGTGTTGTCCGGCGGCGCGTTCGACTGCCATATGGGCGCGGTGGGCGCCGGCGCCCGTCCCCATACGCTAGTCAAAGTGATTGGCACCTCGACCTGCGATATTTTGCTGGCCGAGCCTCAACGCGTCGGCGACCGGGCGATCGCCGGCATCTGCGGCCAGGTCGACGGCAGCGTGGTGCCTGGGCTGATCGGCATGGAGGCGGGCCAATCGGCATTCGGCGACATGTACGCCTGGTTCGGCCGCCTGCTGAGCTGGCCGCTGCGCGAAGCCGCCCGCAGCCGGCCGGAGCTGCAGCCGCAGCTGGCGCAGATTGAACAGCAGCTGCTGACGACGCTGACCGACGCCTGGGCCGCCAATCCTTCTTTGGAACATCTGCCGGTGGTGCTGGACTGGTTCAACGGCCGCCGCACGCCGTATGCCAACCAGCGCCTGCAGGGAGTGATCGGCGATCTTAATCTCGGTACCGACGCGCCGACGCTGTTCGGCGGCCTGATCGCCGCCACCGCCTTTGGCGCACGCGCCATTATGGAGTGCTTTGAGCAGCAGGATATTCCGGTGGAAAACGTGCTGGCGCTGGGCGGTATCGCCCGTAAATCGCCGACCATTATGCAAGCCTGCGCCGATGTGATGAACCGCCCGCTGCAAATTGTCGCCTCCGATCAGTGCTGCGCGCTGGGGGCGGCGATTTTCGCCGCCGTCGCCGCCGGACGGCATGCCGATATCCCGACGGCGCAGCGCCATATGGCCTGCGGCCTGGAGCGCACCCTGCAGCCCGACCCGCAGCGCGTAGCGCGCTACCAGCAGCTTTATCAACGCTATCAACAGTGGTGTCAGGCCGCCGAACCGCGCTATGCCGCGCCGGCATCATGCCCTGACCATGCCCAATAACCGCCAACCGACCTGGAGTTTCTGATGGACGTATTTACACAACGCGAAGTCTGGTTTGTCATCGGCAGCCAGCACCTGTATGGCCCGCAAACCCTGCAGCAGGTGAAACAACACGCCGAACAGGTGGTTAACAGCCTTAATCAGGACGCCGGCCTGCCGGTGAAACTGGTGTTAAAACCCCTGCTCACCACGCCGGATGAAATCAGCGCCGTCTGCCGCGACGCCAACTATCAGCAGGGCTGCATCGGTATTATCACCTGGCTGCACACCTTCTCGCCGGCCAAGATGTGGATCGCCGGTCTGTCAATCCTCAGCAAGCCGCTGCTGCAGTTCCATACCCAGTTCAACGCCGAGGTGCCGTGGGACAGTATGGATATGGACTTTATGAACCTGAACCAGACCGCGCACGGCGGCCGCGAGTTCGGCTTTATCGGCGCGCGCATGCGCCAGCAGCACAGTGTGATCACCGGCCACTGGCAGGATAAGCAGGCTCATCAGCGCATTGCGCAGTGGATGCGCGTCGCCGCCGCGCGTCAGGAGAGCCAACAGCTGAAGGTCGCACGTTTTGGCGACAATATGCGTCAGGTGGCCGTGACCGAAGGGGATAAGGTCGGCGCGCAGATTCAGTTCGGCTATGAGGTCAACGCGCACGGCATCGGCGACCTGGTCAGCGTGATTAACGAGGTCGGCAACGGCGAGGTGGACGCGCTGATCGACGACTATGAAGCCAGCTACACGCTGAGCGATGCGGTCGCCCTGCACGGCGCCAAGCGGCAGAATCTGCTGGACGCCGCGCGTATCGAACTGGGGATGCAGCGTTTCCTGCAACAGGGCGGTTACCACGCCTTCACCACCAACTTTGAAGATCTGCACGGCATGCGGCAGTTGCCGGGGCTGGCGGTGCAGCGCCTGATGCAGCAGGGCTACGGCTTCGGCGGCGAAGGCGACTGGAAAACCGCCGCGCTGCTGCGCATTCTGAAAGTGATGGCCGACGGACTGCAGGGCGGCACCTCCTTTATGGAGGACTATACCTATCACTTCCAGCCGGGCAATGATTTGGTGATCGGTTCTCATATGCTGGAGGTCTGCCCGTCGATTGCCGAGCAGAAACCGCTGCTGGACGTGCAGCCGCTCGGCATCGGCGGTAAAGACGATCCGGCGCGGCTGATCTTCTCCACCCCGGCCGGGCCGGCGGTCAACGCCAGCCTGATCGACATGGGCGACCGCTTCCGTCTGCTGGTGAATCAGGTCGATACCATAGAGCAGCCACACCCGCTGCCGAAGCTGCCGGTGGCGCGCGCCATCTGGCGGGCGCAGCCGTCGCTCGCCACCGCCGCCGAAGCCTGGATCCTCGGCGGCGGCGCTCACCATACGGTGTTCTCACAGGCGCTGAACGCCGACTACCTGCGTTTATATGCAGAGATGCACAACATTGAGTTTCTGCTGATTGATAATGAGACAACGCTGCCGGCCTTCAAGAATGAACTGCGCTGGAATGAAGTGTATTACCAACTGAACCGTCGGTGATTGTTTCACCACTCGGACCGGATGCCGGTCAGGTTCACTGACCGGCATTTTCTGCCCATTATTCTGAGCACTCATTTCACCATCGCGATGTGTTCACGCATCGCCGCTTTCGCCTTTACCCGCCGCGACCAGATCGCGGTCACGATCGGCACCAGAATCGACGTCACAATCACCGAGGTGGCCACCAGCGCGGTCGCCGCTGGCGCCACCGGCTTAAACTGCGGCACCATTTCGGCAATCAGCACCGGCGTCGCCACGGCAGCGCCGGCCGAACTGGATGCCGCCACGCCGGCGGTGCCGTCGCCGCCCCCAATCAGTTTATCGGCGACGATCAGCGGAATGCCAGTGACAATAATCACCGCGACGCCCAGCAGGATCCCCAGCAGGCCGGTCTGGGCGATAACGCTCAGATCGATGGTATTGCCGAGCGCGAAGGCAAAAAACGGAATCAGCGTCTGCACCGCTTTGCCAAACAAATCACGCAGTTCCGGGTCTAGATTGCCCAGCACAAATCCCACCAGGAACGGCAGCACCGCGCCGATAAACACATGAGGTTCAAACGAGGCGATACCGGCGGTACCGAGAATAATCATCGTCATCAGCGGCCCGGACTCCAACGACATCAGAACAAACGCCCCGGCCTCTTCTTTCGTGCCGTACTGCTGCATAATCGACGCGTACAGGCCGCCGTTGGTCATGTCCATCGCCGCCACCAGCGCCAGCGTCGACAGCCCGGCAAAGAAGCCGACTTCCACTCCATGTTCCGGCAGCAGGCGCGAGGCCACCGCCGCCACCACCCAGGCGACTGCGATCTTGGTCACCACCAGCGTACCGGATTTGCGTAATACGGTGCCGGTAGCGCTCAGTTTGATCGCCGCCCCCATACAGAAGAACCATACCGCCAGGATCGGCACCGTGCCGGACATCAACCCGTTGGTAAACGAACCGAAATATTTGCCTGCCCCCGGCGCAAAGGTGTGGCAAGCCGCACCGATGAACAGCGGCACCAACATCATGCCGCCCGGGATCTTGTCTATCGCACGTTTTATCTGCATCACTCACTCCGTCTGGATGAACTGGTTATAGCAACGCATCGTCGACTGCCGCCTTCCCGGGCCGCTGCGAAACGATTGGGCTATCCACACTAACGGTTCACGACAGGAATAAAAGTGATCGCATGCATAAAATTAAAACGATGTTTTATTTTTATAGACCTACCATTCCAAAATAAAACCCAGCGCACAAAAAAGGCGGCAGTCTGCCGCCTGATGACATGGAGGTCTGCTCAGCTCAATACCGTACTGCCAAACGCCGCCTGCCAGTCCTGCTCAAACGTCGCCAGCGCCGCATCCACCGCAGGCGTGGCGATCAGCTGTTCAGCCACCTCGACCGGCAAGGTGACCGCGCGGCAGCCCGTCAGCATGCACGCCAGCACCTGACGCGGCGTTTTAAAGCTGGCGGCCAATACTTTGGCGTGCGGCGCATGCAGCGTCAGCAGTTGCTGCAGCTCCCGCACCATTTCAAGCGCATCGCCGCCCTGCGCATCGACGCGGTTTACGTACGGCGCTACATACTCGGCGCCGGACAGCGCCGCCAGCAGCCCCTGCGTGGCGCCGTACACCGCCGTGCCCAACGTCGGAATCGACATCGACTGCAGCTTTTTCATCGCCGCCAGCCCTTCGCCCGTCGCCGGGATCTTCACAATCAGCCCCGGTACACGCTGATTCAGCAGCACCGCGTCCGCCACCATCCGCTCCGCATCATTCGCCATCACCTGTGCAAACAGTTTGCCGGTGCCACCCAATGCATCACGCAGCGCCGGCAACACCTCCCAAAGCGGCTTGCCTTCTTTGGCGACAATGCTCGGGTTGGTGGTCACCCCCTGTAACGGCAACACCCGCGCCAGACGTTTTACCGCCGTGACATCCGCGCTATCGAGGTAAATTTCCATGTCGGACTCCTGCATAGTTATCTGCTGATTCAAACGCTGTTTACCCTATGCTAAACCAAAAGCGCGCCGCTGACGATGCAGAGAGGTTTTAGCGCATTACCCCGCCGGCGCGGCGTGCTATGATCGCCCGCACCGACTATCTCTTTGAAAACAGGCGCACTCCGCCCCATCAGGAACCTATGAACGCAAGACAACAGAGCATTTTGCAATGGGTCAACGAGCGGCGCCGCATCAGCGTCAGCGAACTGGCGCGTGCGTCTGGCGTTTCGGAAGTGACCATCCGGCAGGATCTGAATCTGCTGGAAAAGCGCAGCTATCTAAAGCGCATCCACGGCGCCGCCGTGGCGCTGGAAAGCGATGACGTCGATGCCCGTATGATGTCCAACTTCGTGCTTAAACAGCAGTTGGCGCGCTATGCGGCGTCACAGGTCAACGACGGCGAAACCATCTTTATCGAGAGCGGCAGCGCCAACGCCCTGCTGGCGCGCTACCTGGCGGAACGGCGGCATATCACGCTGATTACCGTCAGCCATTATATCGCCCAGTTGCTGAAAGAGAGCGACTGTGAGGTGATTGTCCTCGGCGGGATGTATCAGAAGCAGAGTGAAACCGTGGTCGGCCCGCTGACGCGCCTGTGCATTCAGCAGGTGCATTTCAGTAAGGCGTTTATCGGTATCGACGGTTATCACGCCGATACCGGCTTTACCGGCCGCGATATGATGCGCGCCGATGTGGTCAACGCCGTACTGGCGAAAGGCGTGGAGAACATCGTGCTGACCGACGCCTCCAAGTTCGGCCAGATACAGCCCAACCCGCTGGCGACGCCGCAGCAAATCAGCCGGGTGATCACCGACACCCGGCTGGCGCCGGCCTATCAGCAATTACTGCAGCATCAGGGCGTACAGCTCGATATGGTGGGCGAATAACGCCCTGCGCTTACTGGCCATAATAGGCATGCTTGCCGTGTTTGCGCAGGTAGTGCTTATCCAGCAGGGTCGGCTGCATCTGCGGCAGGTCGGGCGACAGCTGGCGTGAAAAGATCCCCATATAGGCGATCTCCTCCAGCACCACGGCGTTATGCAGCGCATTGGCGGCGTCCGCGCCCCAGACAAAAGGGCCGTGTGAATGCACCAGCACCGCCGGCACCGCGGCGGCGTCCAGCTGACGCTGGCGGAAGGTTTCCACAATCACCTGACCGGTCTCCCACTCATAGCGACCTTGGATCTCGGCATCGTGCATTTTACGGGTGCAGGGAATGTCGCCGTAAAAATAATCGGCATGGGTGGTGCCCCAGGCGGGAAGATCCAGACCGGCCTGCGCCCAGATGGTGGCATGGCGGGAATGGGTGTGCACCACGCCGCCGACGTCGTCAAAATTCAGATACAGCGCGCGGTGCGTCTCGGTATCGGATGACGGTTTTTTGTTACCTTCCACCACCTTGCCGCTCTCCAGTTCCACCACCACCATATCCTCCAGCGACAGCGCCTCATACTCGACGCCGGACGGTTTGATCACCATCAGCCCCGCCTGGCGGTCCACGCCGCTGACGTTGCCCCAGGTAAACGTCACCAGGCGATGGCGCGGCAGCGCCAGATTCGCCGCCAGAACCTGCTGTTTTAGCGCGTTAAGCATCGTCTTTCCTCAATTCACCGGCTTTGCCGCTATTGTCAAAGGCGCCGGCGGCAACGGGTATGGGCAAATTGGCTAAAGACAGGCAGCTTTCTGCTGCCGCGGGCAAAGCGTGCGCCCGCGCGTCAGCACAGGCTGAAACCGGTACCTCCGCAAAAGTTTCAGAATATTTACCTGCAAATGGAAATGTAACTATTTATACTTAAATACTGCGGCGCGGTTTGCCGTAGTTTTATCCGCAGGCCCTGTGTCGGCGGTTTATTTGTTACTGTATGGGTGTGAATAGCAGGCTTGATGTATGGTTTACGCCTGTGCCCGGTCTCTTTCGGCGGCATACGCTGGCGGCGGCACTCAACGCCGACGTCAACAAAAAAGCAGCAGGAAAGTGACAGGGTATATACTTACTTAAGGCACTTCCATATAGCCCATGCTAAGGAGAAGTCATTATGATGATCATTAACAAACGTTTTGCTACCGCCGCTCTGGCGATTACGCTGGCATTTTCGCTGAGCGCCTGCTCCAACATGTCCAAGCGCGATCGTAATACCGCTATCGGCGCCGGCGCCGGCGCAGTCGGCGGCGCAGTACTGACCGACGGCAGCGCGTTAGGTACGCTTGGCGGCGCGGCAGTCGGTGGGATCATCGGTCATCAGGTTGGTAAATAACCCGACGGATGGCGCAGACCGCTGTCGGTAAACCGGCAAAAGCGGCAAGGTTGTAGATAACGAAAAAAATAATTTCAGGTCGCTCTGTTTTGTCTGTGGCTTTTTCCTGCAGTCACCGGGTTCACCGCCCAAACACACGATAAGCCATGCCGCAATGCACCACCGCGGCATGGCTATATATCCGCTTAACCGCCCGCCTGCTTGACCTTCATGCCTTTTGCTTCCAGCAGCTGTTTGAGCAGATCGCGCTTGTCGCCCTGAATTTCGATGACGCCGTCTTTCACCGAACCGCCGCAGCCGCATTTCTTCTTCAGCTCCGCCGCCAGTTTGTCCAGTGCGCCGTCATCCAGATCGAGACCGCTTATCAGGCAAACGCCCTTGCCTTTACGGCCGCTGGTCTGCCGCTGAATGCGTACGATACCGTCGCCGCGCGGACGCTGCGGTTTGGCCTCTTCTTCTTTCACTCGCCCGCCGTCGGTGGAGTAAACCAGCCGGCTATTGTTGTCTTTCATCCTGGCCTCCGAATTATCGCAATGATGCGCGAATAGCGGCCAGCGTAGCGGCCGGGTCGGCGGATTGGGTAATCGGACGACCGATCACCATATAGTCGACGCCGGCAGCCTGCGCCTCGACCGGCGTCATCACGCGGCGCTGATCGCCGGTCGCGCTGCCCTGCGGGCGGATCCCCGGCGTCACCAGCTGGAACTGGCTGCCGCAGGCGGCTTTCAGCCGCTGCGCTTCCTGAGCGGAACACACCACGCCGTCCAGGCCACAGTCGCGCGTCAGGCGCGCCAGACGTTCCGCCTGCTCCGCCGGGCTGATGTCGATGCCGATCGCGCGCAGGTCTTCCGCCTCCATGCTGGTCAGCACCGTGACGGCAATCAGCAATGGCGCATCGGCGCCATATGGTTGCAGCGCCTGTTTTGCCGCGCTCATCATGCGCGCGCCGCCGCTGGCGTGGACGTTAACCATCCACACGCCCAGCTCGGCCGCCGCCGCCACCGCATGCGCCGTGGTGTTGGGAATATCGTGGAATTTTAAATCAAGGAATACGTCAAAGCCGCGCTGGTGCAGATCGCGCACCAGCTGCGGGCCGAACAGGGTAAACATCTCTTTGCCCACTTTTAAGCGGCAATCCTGCGGGTCGATGCGATCGACAAAGGCTAACGCGGCGTTCTTATCGGCATAATCCAGCGCAACAACGATCGGAGATGATTTTAAGCCATTGTTATTAACGTTACTTTCAGAACTCATTGCTTTTACCCTTTGTAAAATGGACATCGGCCTTCCCCGGAGTACTCCGCAGGGCGAACCCGCAAAAACGGCACGCCGCATTCTACATGCCGGCCGCCGGAAATCCCAGCCGCAAGGCGTTAACTGCACGATGTCTGGGCATTCTGCCCCGCACTTTTTTATCTGCGGAGCCAGCCTCCGCTGACAGGCCCAATATTAATTTTTTGTGACTCACTAGACGGCGTAATCTGGCTGGATTAGCGTGAAGCCTCCCTATCTCATACAAGGCTGTAACATGAGCGAGATATCTACCCTAACGATAAAAATCCCTCTTGAGCTGAAAGAGAAAGTCAGAGCCGCAGCGCTGGCCGGCGAATGCTCGCTGAGCGCGGAAGTTTGCCAGCGCCTGGCGGACAGTTTCGCCGTGCCGGCCGCCGGTCAGAAAAAGGCGCAGCGACAGGCGGAGATTGACAGCCAGGAAACCACAGAAGTGGTTGAAGCCCCATTGAGCCAGAAAGAGTTGAGAAAACTGCGGCAGTTGCTGAAGATAAACGTCAAAAGCGGCAAGAAGAAATAGGTCACGCTTAAAAAAACGGGGCGAAAGATTCGCCCCGTTTTTTATTGGCCATCCAGCCCGCGGATCGGCTTCACCGAAGCCCAGGAGCGGCATGACGGACAGTGCCAATAGAGCGAATGGGCGGTAAAGCCACACTTATGGCAGCGGTAGCGCGGCTTGGTGCGGATCTGTTCTCCGACCATATCGCGCAGCAACAGCAGGCTCTCCTTCGCACGACCGTCCTCCGCGTCAGCCAGGTGGTAGTCCATCAGGCGGTAGAACACCAGCATGGTCGGGTGACGCTGCAGCTGACGGTTGATATACACCTGCACCACGTCGCGCCCTTCATGCTGCTCGATCACTTCGGCCAGCATCAGCTCTGCCGTCGCGCCACAGTTCTCCTCCACGCAGCGCTTGAGGAACTCGGCCCAGGCGGCTTCCTGCTGCGGCAGGTGCTGATAGCACTCCTGCAGCATCGGCAAGGTTTCACTCACCAGATCCTTATCCTGATCCAGCACTCGCTTGAGCGACTCCACCGCCTTGGCATACTCGCCCTGCGCCATACAGATGCGGCCGACCATGATCGATACACGGGCGCACTGCTTGTCCGCGGCGGCGGCACGTTTCAGCAGCGACATCGCCTTATCGAGATCGTCGCTGCCCATCGCCTGCAGCGCCAACTCACAGTAGAAATGCGCGATTTCGCCGCGCTGTTTGTCTTTACCCAGCTTGACCAAACGCTCGGCTACTTCAATGGCCTTCTGCCAGTCGCTGGTCGCCTGGTGAATCACCAGCAGTTGCTGCAGCGCGGCCAGCCGGAAGTCCTGCTCACCGGTCAACTGGCTGAACATATCCTCAGCGCGGTCATACAGCCCGGCGGCCATGTAGTCGCGCCCCAGCTGCTGTACTGCCAGCAGGCGTTGCTCAAAGGTGAGCGACGAGCTTTCCATCAGCGCCTGGTGAATACGGATGGCGCGATCGACTTCGCCGCGGGAACGAAACAGGTTACCCAACGTCAGGTGGGCCTCCACGGTGTTGCTGTCCTCTTTCAGCATATCGAGGAACAGATCGACCGCTTTGTCCTGCTGGTTGGAAAGCAGGAAGTTAACCCCGGCCACATATTCACGCGACAGGCGGTTGGCTTCCTGCTGTTTATCCTGCTGAGCACTTCTGCGCCCCATGTACCAGCCATAGGCGGCAGCCACGGGCAGCAACAGAAACAGCAGCTCTAACATAGAAGGTTATTCCTTGCTGACAACGGGCTGAGTCACCGGTTCAGCTGGCGTTTCCAGCTGCGACTCCAGCCTTTTTACTTTCCGCTCGGCGCGGCTCAGGGCAAGGCGCGTACGCAGATAAAACAGGCCGCAGATAATCCAGCCAAGTACGAACCCCATGCCGAACAGCGTCGCCAGAAGTGTGGATACCCGGTAATCGCCCTGCGCCACCAGATAATTAAACGTCACAACCTGATCGTTCTGCGCGCCAAGCGTTACGGAAATAACGAAGATCACCAGAACCAGCAAAAAAATAAGTAAATATTTCACATTCTTTCCCGCGATGCCGAGTTTATCGGATGAATTATGCCCAAGGGTGGCGTCCGTAATACATTAAGTTAGCATTTCCCGCAGCGGCAGGGAAACCCTGGCGTGCGATAAATGCATAAAGACGCTGGTATATTCGGCAATAACGACGTCATCGGACACCCAGATGAGAACGCATCTCAAAATAGTGAATTAATAATGAAATGGGGGCGAAAGCGATAAATTACAAGGCGGGGGGATTAATACGTTGGCGACGGGCATTCGCCGCCAACGTGACATCGTCACAACAACGGCCTAACGCCTGTGGCCGCGATGTGCGATCTCCTGCTGTTCTTCCGGCGGCGGCGTCAACGGCCCGAACCAGCGCTGCGCCAGCCAGCAGACGATCGCCACCAGTAATGCGCTGATTAAGGTCGCCACCGCCAGATCGCGCGGCCAGTGCATCCCCAGCAGCAGACGGCTGATCATCACGCCGGCGGCCCAGACCATCAGCACCGCCACGGTTTTATAGTGCCGGCGCGGCCACAACAGGCCGACGCCCAGCAATGCCCAGGTGGCGGCAAACGTAGTATGGCCGGAAGGGAAAGCAAAACCGGTTTCAAACTGCCAGTGCTTGCGCAGCCACTCCGGCACCAGCGGCTGCCCCTGCAGCTGATCTTTCACCAGCGCCGCACGCTGCTTACGCTTCAGCGAATAAAAGTGTTCCTCACTGATATTGTGCTGCTGCTCCAGCCACATCACGAACGGTCGCGGCGCCTGCACCTGCTCTTTTATCAGCGATTTTATCCCCTGGCCCACCAGGATCGAGGCCAGCAGCAGCACCATCAGCCCGATCGCCGGTTTAAGACGAAAGCGCAGGCACCACAAAAACCAGGCCGACAACAGCACGCTGGTCAGTATGCCCCACGGCGCGGTGACCGTTTCCGTCATCCAAAACATCACTTTCAGCAGCGCATTATCGCCGCCGGGCTGCCATTGCCAGCCGGTCAGCCAAACGGCCAGCGGTATTAACAACAGCAACAGGGTTCCGCCGGCGGTGCGTTTTGCGATATCAAACATTTTATCATCCCGGTTATGGTTCAGAGCGCAGTGTAACAACCTTGTAATCTCAAGAACATAGCAGACGGCACGGACGCAGGCCGCCAGGCGGAGGAAAGCCCGGCCCCCTATTGCATCAATAGGTGGCGCACGGCGCCGGATGCTGGTTTGCTGAGCACCACTGGGCAAGAAGTTATGGCAGAATAGTCGATAATAAGCCATTAGAATACGCGGCGGCGCGTTTAATGCTGGTCAGGCGTTCATGTCGGACGTACCATGCGTTGCAGCGATTGAATCGAAAGTGTTGGAGAGTAACATGCAGCTTAAACGGGTGGCAGAGGCTAAACTGCCGACACCTTGGGGCGATTTCCTGATGGTGGGTTTTGAAGAACTCGCCACCGGGCACGATCATCTGGCGTTGGTTTTCGGCGATATCAGCGGCGATACGCCGGTGCTGGCGCGCGTACATTCGGAATGTCTGACCGGCGACGCCCTGTTCAGCCTGCGCTGCGACTGCGGTTTCCAACTGGAAGCCGCGCTGGAGCACATTGCCGAAGAAGGCCGCGGCATCCTGCTGTATCACCGCCAGGAAGGCCGCAACATCGGCCTGCTGAACAAAATCCGCGCCTATGCGCTGCAGGACAAAGGCGCCGATACGGTGGAGGCCAATCATCAGCTGGGCTTCGCGGCGGATGAGCGTGACTTCACCCTGTGTGCGGACATGTTTAAACTGCTGGGCGTGGATGCGGTGCGTCTGCTGACCAATAACCCGAAAAAGGTGGAAATCCTGAGTGAAGCCGGGATTAACATCGTCGAACGGGTGCCGTTGATCGTCGGCCGCAACCCGAAAAATGAGCGTTATCTGGCGACCAAAGCGGCCAAAATGGGCCATCTGCTGGACCAGAAGTAACCCACGCTAAAATAATCAGGGCGCCCGCAGGCGCCCTTTTTTATTACAACATTTTCCTGATGACGTAATGCAGGATGCCATCGTTCTGGTAGTAGGTCAGCTCGGTTTGCGTGTCGATGCGGCAGCGGGTATCCACCACCTCTTCACGGCCGTCGGCATAGGTGATATGCAGCGGCACCGTCTGCCCCGGCTGCAGACTCTGCAGGCCGCCGACGCTGATGCTCTCATCCCCGCTCAGCGCCAGCGTTTTGCGCGTCACGCCCTGCGGAAATTCCAGCGGTAAAATCCCCATGCCGATCAGGTTTGAGCGGTGAATACGTTCGAAAGACTCGGCGATCACCACGCGCACCCCGAGCAGGCGCGGCCCTTTGGCAGCCCAGTCGCGGCTGGAGCCGGAGCCGTACTCTTTACCGGCGACCACCGCCAGCGGCACCTGCTCCTGCTGATAACGCATCGCGGCGTCATAAATCGCCATCTCTTCCTGTGACGGGATATGGCGCGTATAGCCGCCTTCCACCCCCGGCACCATCTCGTTGCGGATGCGGATATTGGCGAAGGTGCCGCGCATCATCACCTCATGGTTGCCGCGACGTGAGCCGTAGGAGTTGAAGTCACTGTCCGCCACCCCGTGCTCGCTGAGGTAACGTCCCGCCGGGCTATCGTGCTTGATATTGCCCGCCGGGGAGATGTGGTCGGTGGTGACAGAATCCGCCAGGATCGCCAGCAGGCGTGCGTTGTTGATATCCTGCACCGGCTCGGGTTTTTCCTGCATGGTGCTGAAGAACGGCGGATGGCGGATATAGGTGGAGTCCTCCTGCCAGTTATAGGTCGCCGACGCAGCCACCTCGATTGCCCGCCACTCCTCGTCGCCGTTAAACACTTCGCTGTATTCCTTACGGAACATCTCGGTGCGGACTTCCTCTACCGCCTTGGCGATATCGGTATTGCTTGGCCAAATGTCTTTCAGATACACCGGTTTACCGTCGTGCCCTTCTCCCAATGCATCCTTGGCCAGATCCAGCTGCATATTACCGGCCAGCGCATAGGCGACCACCAGCGGCGGCGACGCCAGCCAGTTGGTTTTTACCAGCGGATGGATACGACCTTCAAAGTTACGGTTGCCGGACAGCACCGCACCGACGGTCAGATCGCCGGTTTTAATCGCCTGCTCGATCGGCTCCGGCAGCGGACCGGAGTTACCGATACAGGTGGTGCAGCCGTAACCCACCAGATTAAAGCCCAGCGCCTCCAGATAAGGCATCAGCCCGGCGCTGGCGAAGTAGTCGGTCACGACTTTGGAACCCGGCGCCAGCGAGGTTTTCACCCATGGCTTCACCTGCAGGCCTTTATCCACCGCATTTTTCGCCAACAGGCCGGCGGCCATCATCACGCTGGGGTTAGAGGTGTTGGTGCACGACGTGATGGCGGCAATCACCACCGCGCCGTTGCTGAGCGGATGTGTTGCGCCGTCCAGCGTGAAAGGAACGGAGTCCGCCCGGTTTTTCTGGCCGCCTATGTCCAGCTCGGTCGCGGCCTGGAAGGCCTGCGGCACTGCCGACAGCGCCACCCGATCCTGCGGCCGCTTCGGCCCGGCCAGACTGGTTTCCACCGTCGACATATCCAGCGCCAGCGAACTGGTGAAAACCGGCTCATCGCCGGGATGACGCCACATGCCCTGCGCTTTGGCGTAACTTTCCACCAGCGCGATCTGCTCGTCGCTGCGTCCGCTCAGTTTCAGGTAGCCGAGCGTGACCTCATCAACCGGGAAGAAGCCACAGGTAGCGCCATATTCCGGCGCCATATTGGCGATGGTGGCGCGGTCCGCCAGCGGTAATTGCGCAAGGCCGTCGCCGTAAAATTCCACGAACTTGCCGACCACGCCGTGCTTACGCAGCATCTGCGTGACGGTTAACACCAAATCGGTGGCGGTGATGCCCTCACTGAGTTTACCCGTCAGTTTAAAGCCCACCACGTCCGGGATCAGCATCGATACCGGCTGCCCCAGCATCGCCGCTTCCGCTTCGATACCGCCGACGCCCCAGCCGAGGATGCCCAGGCCGTTAATCATGGTGGTATGGGAATCGGTGCCCACCAGCGTATCCGGGTAGGCGATGCGTTTGCCGTCCTGCTCCTCATGCCAGATGGTCTGGCCCAGATACTCAAGGTTGACCTGGTGGCAGATCCCGGTGCCCGGCGGCACCACACGGAAGCGGTTAAAGGCTTGCTGCCCCCAGCGCAGGAAGGTGTAACGTTCGTGGTTGCGCTGCATTTCGATGCGCACGTTATCGGTAAATGCCTGCGGGTCGCCGAACTCATCGACGGTTACCGAGTGGTCAATCACCAGATCTACCGGCGACAGCGGGTTGACCTGTTCGACATTGCCGCCCAGCCGCTGCACCGCTTCGCGCATCGCCGCCAGATCGACCACCGCCGGCACGCCGGTAAAATCCTGCATCAGCACGCGCGCCGGGCGGTAGGCAATTTCACGGTCGGCATGTCCGCTGCGCTGCCAGTCGACGATCGCTTGTAAATCCTCAACCTGCACCGTATCGCCGTCGATATGACGTAGCAGGTTTTCCAACAGCACTTTCATGGACTTCGGCAGCCGGTCGATATCTCCGAGCTGTTTGGCCGCCTGTGGCAGGCTGTAATAGTGATATTCGCTATTCAGTGCAACCAGCTTATCCATACTCGTTTCACTAAGATTGGACGACATAGCTCCTCCATTTTTATTATGTCAAAAACAGGGTAATTACTGAGGTCTTGTTTAAAGATAACACAAACGTAATGTAACGTTTTGATAACAACACGATTTGATCACAGCGATAGGCAAAAGCGATGGCGCGCCGATAAGCGCTAACAAAGTCAAAGGGTTAGGATGAAACCCACCAAAAAAGGAGCAATAAACAACCACATCATTGGCAAGGATTGTGGACGCCGCGTGCGACAAAAGACAGGAAAACACCTAGGCATCGGCAGGCAAAAAGTAACGCCGGGATCCGGCAGGAATTAATCGTTCTGCACTTTGGTCAATACCGCTTCACCAGTGCCGCGATTAAAAGAGAGATAAAAAACCGCGCCGCCATGTCGTTCCTGCTGCGACCAAACCTCATTAGCGCCAAGTCGCCGCTTATCCAGAGCGTAACCCAAGCCCCGCAGATAAATCCTGAGCGGCTCGATGTCAGAGGCACGTTGAAAAATAATAGCGTTTGATGGTGCATGCCCGTCGCCGGGCTGCGAGACAAAAACGTAATCCGCTGAAATACGCGGCGCTTGCGCGATCTCTTTATCCGTCAGGATGCGATAGGTAAAAAAGTCGTTTTCCGTGTATTCAGTCACCTCATTAACGCCTGATGCAACGACATAGATAAACACACCACTCAGAAGAAGCACGCCCATCAGCGTCAAACTGCCCCACTTCAACAACGTTCTCACGGTTACCTCACTCCTTTGAATTCAAATGATGTTCCATTGCCCGTAAGAACGTTGACAGTCCCGGACGTAAAGTCATCCCACGGACGCATCCACGTCATAAAATGTGGAAGATTTACCTTGTACGGTTGGCGCCTGACACAAGGGTCGCTTGGATCAGGAAAAAGTATCGGTAGAAAACCGCTATTTTTATGGGAGCCGATAGAGCCGTAATAATCCCATCGACGCACAGCCGCAGTATAACTCACGGGCCTGACTCGATAATCATATCGGCCAGGAATCATATAACGATAAAATCCAAACAGGTTAGAAACGAGATCTTCACCACTATAGCCGCTGTCTGTATACCACGAAAAAACACGCTGGCTTTGTAAGTTTTCAAAGAAAAACGATGTATTCAACATCATCGCCAACATAGCTTGTCAGCCATTCAAATTTCGCTCCATCCTGTATATCCCGTCGAGTACTCATAACCTATATCCTTTCAGGTTAACATATTGATTTTTTATTAATATTTAGCACATGCATGCTGGAAAATCTGCAGATTATTTTAAGGGTATAAACAGAAAAAGATGTGACCTGGGTCTAGAGTAAATTTACAGTGAATCGCCACGATGACACTTTTGAATGCGTGACCCACTCCATGTTAGTAAAAAGCTATCAGACCATAACTCAGCTCTATAGATGATAGCGTCGAGGGCACGTTAGAAGGGATGTGTGGTGAGTATGTAACGTGAATCAATATCGCCTTGGCTCTGCGCTCTAAGGAGATATGAAAACGGGAGGGATAAATGTTCCCTCCCGGTAAGTCTGGCTTTACAGCCTGTTTCAATCAACAGATTGAAACAGGTGAGCGAACACCCGAGTGTTGATCCTGCGGTAAATCGTTAATTTTACGCCCTACTTCACCGGCAGCTTGATGTCCTTGAACATCGCCTCGATCTCTTCATTCGAGCGCAGCGCCACCGCGGTGTCCACCACGTCGCGCGTCAGATGCGGCGCAAAGCGCTGGATAAAGTCGTACATATAGCTGCGCAGGAAGGTGCTGCGGCGGAAACCGATTTTGGTGGTGCTGTAGGTGAACACATCGCGGGCGTCGACGGTCACCAGATCCGGATCCTGCACCGGGTCGACCGCCATGCTGGCAATCACCCCCACCCCTAGCCCCAGGCGGACGTAGGTTTTGATCACGTCGGCATCGGTAGCCGTGAACACGATACGCGGCGTCAGCCCGGCGCGGTTAAAGGCGGTATCCAGCTCTGAACGACCGGTAAAGCCGAAGGTGTAGGTCACTATCGGATATTCGGCCAGCTCTTCAATGGTGATATGGCTTTTGCCGGCTAACGGATGATCGGGTTTCACCACCACCGCGCGGTTCCAGTGGTAGCACGGCAGCATAATCAGGTCGTCGTACAGATGCAGCGCCTCGGTGGCGATAGCGAAGTCGGCGGTGCCTTTGGACACCGCTTCGGCGATCTGCGTCGGCGACCCCTGATGCATATGCAATGAGACGCGCGGATAACGTTCGATAAAGCCTTTGATCACGTTAGGCAGCGCATAGCGCGCCTGCGTATGGGTGGTGGCGACGTACAGGGAGCCTTTATCCGGATAAGTATGTTCGCCGGCAACCGCTTTGATTGCCTCGACCTTGGACAGCACCTCGCGCGCGATGCGGATAATCTCCTGGCCTGCCGGCGTCACCTGCGTCAGGTGTTTGCCGCTGCGGGCGAAGATCTGAATACCCAGTTCATCCTCCAGCATACGCACCTGTTTGCTGATGCCGGGCTGAGAGGTATAAAGCCCTTCCGCTGTCGATGACACATTCAGGTTGTGATTAACCACTTCCACAATGTAACGAAGCTGCTGCAATTTCATATCTTATACCATCCTAGGTTAAACACTGCGGCCAGGCCGCATTCAGGTATATCGGTGTTTCCCGGTATGCTGAAAAGTTGGTGAGCCATAACACAGTGTTAACCCAGATGCTGCAGAAAACGCCGTTGTTAATAAGCTTTAATCATAAATACATATTTTTATATAACCACTATATCACGCCATAGCTTCAAGTATAGATCCACGTCACACTATGATAACGATTATTTCGCATTACTATCAATGCGCAACGCCGGTCCGCGGTGATTAAAACGCACCAGAATGGCCGATTTCCCCGGGCACGGGCATAAAAAAACCAGCCGCCCGGGCTGGTTTTTTAAGATTGCTGCCGTCAGCAACGATTACTTTTTGGTTTCAACCCATTTGCCGTCGACGAAGAACGCGGTCCAGCCGGTGGCCTTGCCCTCTTTCTCCGAAGAGACGTACTGCTGCTTGGTCTTACGGCTGAAGCGCACCAGCGTTTTGTTGCCTTCCGGATCGGCCACCGGCGCATCGGCCAGGTAACGCAGTTTTTCCGGCAGACGGTCCTTAAAGCGCTGCAGTTCTTCCACCAACGGCGCTCGGGTTTCGCGCGATTTAGGGAACGTATTGGCCGCCAGGAACACGCCGGCCGCGCCGTCACGCAACACAAAATAGGCGTCCGACTTGGCGCATGGCAATTCCGGCAACGGCACCGGATCTTCCTTCGGCGGCGCGACTTCACCGCTGCGCAGGATTTTACGCGTGTTCTTACAGTTTTCGTTGGTGCAGCCCATGTATTTACCGAAGCGCCCCATTTTCAGGTGCATTTCAGAACCACACTTCTCACACTCAACCACCGGGCCGTCATAGCCTTTCAGGCGGAACTCGCCCTCTTCAATCTCGTAACCGTCACAGGCCGGGTTGTTGCCGCACACGTGCAGTTTGCGCTGGTTATCGATCAGGTAGCTGTCCATCGCGGTGCCGCACTTCTGGCAGCGACGGCGCGCGCGCAAGGCGTTGGTTTCCGCATCGTCCCCTTCCAGTATGTTAAGCACTTCGGCTTCCGGCACCAGGTTGATGGTGGTTTTGCAACGCTCTTTCGGCGGCAGCGCATAGCCGGAACAGCCGAGGAACACCCCGGTGCTGGCGGTGCGAATGCCCATCTGGCGGCCGCAGGTCGGACAGTCGATGCTGGTCAGCACCATCTGGTTCGGGCGCATCCCGCCTTCTTCCGGGTCTTTTTCCGCCGTTTCCAGCTGTTCGCTGAACTCGGCAAAGAACTCGTCCAGCACCGCTTTCCACTCCGCGTGGTTGTTCGCCACCTGGTCGAGGCCATCTTCCATGCGGGCGGTGAAATCGTAGTTCATCAACTCGCGGAAGTTCTCTTCCAGCCGGTCGGTGACGATTTCGCCCATTTTTTCCGCATAGAAACGGCGGTTTTCCACCCGCACGTAGCCGCGATCCTGAATGGTGGAGATGATCGAGGCATAGGTGGAAGGACGGCCGATGCCGCGTTTTTCCAGCTCTTTCACCAGCGATGCTTCGCTGTAGCGCGCAGGCGGCTTGGTAAAGTGCTGGCTCGGGATCAACTGCTGCAGATCCAGCTCGCTGCCGATGTCGACAAACGGCAGAGTGCGATCTTCATCGCCCTTGCGCAACGCCGGCATCACCTTGGTCCAACCGTCGAAACGCAGCGTGCGGCCTTTGGCGCGCAGCTGGTAATCACCGGCTTTTACCGTCAGCGTGGTGGAATCGTACTGCGCCGGCGTCATCTGACAGGCGACAAACTGACGCCAGATCAGCTGATACAGTTTTTGCGCATCCGCTTCCATATCTTTCAGCTGTTCGGCCACCACGTTCACGTCCGAAGGACGAATCGCTTCGTGCGCTTCCTGAGAATTCTCTTTGCTGCTGTACTGATTCGGCGCTTTCGGCAGGTATTTCTCACCGAAGCTGTCGCCGATATAACCCCGCACCATATTGAGCGCATCCTGGCTCAGGTTGGTGGAGTCGGTACGCATATAGGTAATGTGGCCCGCTTCATACAGACGCTGCGCCATCATCATGGTTTTCTTCACGCCGAAGCTCAGACGCGTACTGGCCGCCTGTTGCAGCGTGGAGGTAATAAACGGCGCGCCCGGCTTGCTGCTGGTCGGTTTGTCTTCACGATCCTGCACCGTGTAGCGCGCTTTCTCCAGCAACGCCACCGCCGCGTAGGTCTGGTCGCGGTTTACCGGTTTGAACGGTTTGCCGTGCGCATGGGTCACTTCCATCTGCAGCGCGGTTTCACCCTGCGCCAGCAGGTCGGCGCGTAGTTCCCAGTACTCTTCCGGCACGAAGGCTTTGATATCGCGCTCGCGCTCCACCACCAGGCGGACGGCCACCGACTGTACGCGGCCGGCGGACAGGCCGCGGGCAATTTTCTTCCACAGCAGCGGCGAGACCATATAGCCCACAACGCGGTCCATAAAGCGACGCGCCTGCTGGGCGTTAACCCGGTCAATATTCAGTTCGCCCGGCTCGCTGAACGCCTGCTGAATGGCGTTTTTGGTGATTTCGTTAAACACCACGCGGCTGAAGCGCTGATCATCGCCGCCGATCACTTCCCGCAGGTGCCAGGCAATGGCTTCCCCTTCGCGGTCCAAGTCGGTTGCGAGATAAATGTGGTCGGCGTTTTCCGCTAACGATTTTAACTCTGCGACAACTTTTTCTTTACCAGGCAGGATTTCATAATGCGCTTTCCAGCCGTGATAAGGATCGACGCCCATTCGGTTTACCAGCGCCGTCGTTGCGTCTTTTTTAACTTTTTTCTTGGCCTTGGTTTTGTCTTCGCTTGAGTCAGCGCTCTTTTTGCTGGCTGAGCCACTGGTCGGCAAATCACGGATATGACCGACGCTGGACTTCACCACGTAGTCATTACCCAAATATTTATTAATAGTTTTGGCTTTTGCCGGGGACTCAACTATTACAAGAGCTTTACCCATATTTACCTTTACCTAATTTATTTCTTCTGAAAAGAAGTCTTTTATCTCGCCGTGCCGCGGCAATTCACATCTCTTTTTTATATTGCGGCAGTCTGGCCGGAGATCAACATGTTTTTTTCCGTTGGCTGCTTAACTGCTCAACCTGAACGCAAGTTGCTGATCGCCCCCGCCTTTCAGCCATGCTCCAGAGGTATGGCCGTCTATGGCTCGCCGTTGGCGTAAACAAAAATTTCCACCTGAGGCCGCAAAATCCCACACTGTACCTGATAAAAAGCGCCACGCAACCTAATTAGCACGGAAAACGCTTTTTCGCCAATTTCCATAGCCTGCCAGCCGTCCAGACGGCAGCTAAACCTTAGTTTATTTGCGGATAAACGGAAAGCAGCGCTAGTATATGCGCAGTAAAGATATCCGGAGTGCAATAAATGAACAATGATACTTCACCGATTAACCGCGAAGCGTTACTCAAAGAAGCAAATAACATCATCCGTCAGCATGAGGATTATCTCCACGGCATGGTCGCCACCGATGTCGAACAAAAAAACGGCGTGTTGGTATTTCGCGGCGAATACTTTTTAGATCCGGACGGTTTGCCGACGGCAAAAACTACGGCGGTATTTAATATGTTTAAACATCTCGCCCACCGACTTTCAGAAAAATACCATCTGATCGATTGAGCGACGGATAAAAAAACGGGGGCCAAGGCCCCCGCGATACTCCCCGGCTTACAGCAGCGGCTTTTCTCCGCGCTGCCACCAGCGCAGCAGCAGGCGATCGGCGCTTTCCGCCGCGCTGCCGGTAAAGCGGTCGATCAGCCGTTTATGGCGGGTATAGCGCACCCCGATCACCTCATGGGTTTCCATTTCGGCAATCAGCAGGTCATCGCTGGTGCCCACCGCGTCGACCAGCCCTTTTTCCCGGGCCTGCGTGCCGAGCCAGTGCTCACCGGTCGCCACGCTGTCGATATCCAGCGAAGGACGTTGCTGATGGACGAACTGCTTGAACAGCAGATGGGTTTCATTCAGCTCCTCGCGGAACTTCTCACGCCCCTCGTCGGTGTTTTCACCAAACAGCGTCAGCGTACGTTTGAACTGACCGGCGGTGTGCAACTCGACGTCCACATTGTTCTTTTTCAGCAGGCGGTGGAAGTTGGGGATCTGCGCCACCACGCCGATGGAGCCGATGATGGCAAACGGCGCCGCCACAATGCGATCCGCCACGCAGGCCATCATATAACCGCCGCTGGCGGCGACTTTGTCCACCGCCACCGTCAGGCGGATGCCGCCGTTGCGCAGGCGTTCCAACTGCGAAGCGGCCAGGCCGTAGCCGTGCACCACGCCGCCAGGGCTTTCCAGACGCAGCAGCACTTCGTCCTGCGCCGTTGCCACCGCCAGCACGGCAGAGACCTCTTCGCGCAGTGAAGAGACTTCATGCGCGTCCATGCTGCCCTTGAAATCCAGCACGTAGAGACAAGGCTTACCCGCCTCCACCGCGCCCGCCTTCGCCCGCTGCTTTTTGAGCTTATCGTCGGCCTTGGTCTGCTTCTTAAACTGCTTGTTCCAGATTTTTTGCTCTGCCGCATCCATCCGCGCCAGACGCATATCACGCTGCATATCGCGGTATTGTTCGCCGAGATCGGTCAGCCGCAGCTCCCCTTTTTGCTGGCTCTTGCGATGTCCCAGGCTTACCGCCAGCAGCGCCAGCGCGGCGATAGCGATCGCCACCGTGGCGACCTTGGCCAAAAACAGGCCGTAAACAGATATAAACTCCACAGATTCCGCCTTGATAACAGGTTGTTAGTTGTCTTCGTTCATTCTAGCCAACTGTTCCCCCGGCTGTCGCGGCAAATTCCCCTTCCTGGAATACGCGACGCATCGGATGAGCGTCTTCACCCGGGCGGCACGCTGGGATTGTTCCGTTTTTGTTACAAAAGAATGCCGTTTCGCCCGCCTTATCATTGAAAATGCGATCCGTTTCAGGCATATAACACGCATTATTTATCAATGTGATCATCGCATTCGCTGCGGGGCCAGCGCGACCGTCGAACCGACACGCCCGCCGCCGGCCTCCCACACCCACTGCATTTCCCCGAAAACGGTGGAAATTGCCCGTCACGGCGCGAGGAATTATTGTGC
Organism: Serratia rhizosphaerae; assembly: GCF_009817885.1. Taxonomy (NCBI): domain Bacteria; kingdom Pseudomonadati; phylum Pseudomonadota; class Gammaproteobacteria; order Enterobacterales; family Yersiniaceae; genus Serratia; species Serratia rhizosphaerae. The sequence goes on along the minus strand of NZ_CP041764.1, from coordinate 4,516,127 downwards.
ATTACAACCCTAAACACGATCTGCTGGAGCAACGCATCATTCTGGTTACCGGCGCAGGCGACGGCATCGGCCGCGAAGCCGCATTAACCTATGCGCGTTTCGGCGCACAGCTGGTGCTGCTGGGCCGCACCGAAAGCAAACTGTTGGCTGTTCGCGACGAAATTGCCGCCCAAGGCGGCGCGCCGGCGCTGACCGTCACGCTGGATCTGCTGCATGCCACGCAGGAGCAATGCCGCCAGGTCGCCGCCGACCTGACGGATCAGCTGCCGCGTCTGGACGGCGTACTGCATAACGCCGGCCTGTTGGGTGATATCGTGCCAATGGCCGAGATCGATATGGCAATGTGGCACGATGTGATGCAGGTCAACGTCAACGCCACCTTTATGCTGACCCAGGCGCTGCTGCCGCTGCTGTTAAAATCCCCTGCCGGCTCGCTGATCTTTACCACCTCCAGCGTTGGCCGCATGGGACGCGCCGGCTGGGGCGCTTATGCCGTCTCCAAATTCGCCACCGAAGGCATGATGCAGGTGCTGGCGGAAGAGTATAAAAGCCGTCATCTGCGGGTAAACTGCATCAATCCGGGCGGAACGCGCACTAGTATGCGCGCCGCCGCCTTCCCGCATGAAGACAAAAACAAGCTGAAAACCCCGGCGGATATCATGCCGCTGTACCTGTATCTGATGGGTGATGACAGCCGCCGTAAAACCGGCATGAGCTTTGACGCCCAGCCCAACCGCAAACCCGGCGCCACCGAATAGGGAGAATGCCTTATGGCTGAAGATCGCCACCAGCAGCGTCAGCAGCGTTTAAAAGAGCAGGTCGACGCGCGTATTGCCGCCGCGCAGGAAAGCCGGGGGTTACTGTTGGTATTCACCGGCAACGGGAAAGGGAAAACCACTGCGGCGTTCGGCACGGTCACCCGCGCGGTAGGCCACGGCATGCAGGCCGGCGTCATTCAGTTTATCAAGGGCGAATGGCCCAACGGTGAAAAGAATCTGCTGCAGCAGCATGGCGTGGAGTTTCAGGTGATGGCTACCGGCTTTACCTGGGAGACGCAAAGTAAAGAGAGCGATACGGCGGCCTGTCAGGCGGTCTGGCAGCACGGTAAACGCATGCTGGCCGATGCGTCGCTGGATGTGGTGCTGTTGGATGAGCTGACCTATATGGTCGCATACGGCTATCTGGAACTGGAAGCGGTAATGACGGCGCTGGCGCAGCGCCCGGCCCATCAGACGGTGATAATTACCGGCCGCGGCTGCCATCGTGATTTACTGGAACTGGCGGATACGGTGACGGAGATGCGGCCGGTGAAACATGCGTTTGACGCCGGCATCAAAGCCCAACAGGGCATCGACTGGTAATCATCCTCCGCGTAGCCGTCGATTGGCGGCTACGCGGGGCTGCGGATTAGCTGCGTTTACGCGCCGGCTTGGCGGCAGATTTAGCGCCCACCGGCTTGCCGCCGCCGTTGCCACGACGTCCTGGAGAGACCTGGCTGTGACGCTTCACCGCACGGCGAATCTGGTTGGCCTTCACACGGCGACGCTCACGCTCGACCGGCAGCTTGCTGACCGTTTCCGGCTTCAGCTCCACCAGTTCGCGTAGGTAGTTGATCGATGACAGATCCAGTTCAGCCCAGCCGCCGCGCGGCAGGCCTTTCGGCAGATCGATATCACCATAACGCACGCGGATCAAACGGCTGACCTGTACGCCGACCGCCTCCCATAAGCGACGCACTTCGCGGTTGCGTCCTTCGGTCAGCGTTACGTTGTACCACTGGTTCAAGCCTTCCCCGCCCTGGAACTTGATGGTGCGGAACGCCGCCGGGCCATCTTCCAGCTGTACGCCACGGCTCAGCTGTTTCACCTTGTCGTCGTCAATCTGACCGAATACGCGCACGGCATACTCACGTTCAACTTCACGACTCGGGTGCATCAGACGGTTGGCCAGTTCACCGTCGGTAGTGAACAGCAGCAGCCCCGAAGTATTCACATCCAGACGGCCCACGGCCACCCAGCGCGAACCACGCAGTTTCGGCAGACGATCGAACACCGTCGGGCGCCCTTCCGGATCGCTGCGGGTGCAGAGCTCGCCTTCCGGCTTGTAATAAGCCAGTACGCGGCACACCGCCTCTTCCGACTCTTTTACCGACACCACATGGCCGTCAATACGGATTTTCATCGCCGGATTCACTTCCACGCGATCGCCCAGCGTCGCCACTTTACCGTCGACGCTGACGCGTCCGGCTTCAATCATGCCTTCAATTTCACGACGCGAACCGTGACCGGCACGCGCTAAAACTTTCTGTAATTTTTCGCTCATGGAGCAACCTCTTGCGTCGCCTTCACAGGCGTCTGCGTATACTATACGTTCAATCAGTTACGGCAATCGGCGCCATAACCCTATAATCTTGCATACTTTTTGGCACGCTGCATGGCACACGCGGCACCACACCAGCTACCACGCATCATTCAACGTGGCCGCACATTCTACACAAATTTTAGAATTAATGATTCTAAAAAGAATGTTCGTTTTTCACTCAGCGCTGACAGCCTGAAATAAGCCTAATAACGCATAAGCACGTTTCTACGCACACCATGCGCAAGACGCCAGCGCAAAGCATGTGGAATGACGGTGTACCGCCAAGAATCATCAGTAACCGCCTCGGCCACAACACAGACGTTACTTTACGCTAGCCGGATATCACCAGGGATCAGATGCCAAGGGTAAACGCTGAGAATCTTACAACGTGGGGAATAAGACAGGGCCGGCGAACGCCGGCCCTGGCGGCTTAATGGCGCTCGCAAGGATAAGCGGCCGCCAGCGCCAGCATAATCACCGACGGCGCCGAATAGTGCAGTTGTTCAGGATGGTCGTTGAGGTATTGCATCACCGCATCGGACGCCGTGCCGACGCTCATTCCGGCATCCGGGCAGATGTTGCGGTTGCCCTGCATCGAATAGGTATCGAATACCCCGGCGACATAGCCCATGAACATACCGCCGTTCAACGCCTCGGCGACGGTCGCCACGCCGTTTTTATTCTTCACATAGCCGTCACTTTCCGCTAACAGCGCGCTGCCAGAATAAAAACCGGCGTTCGCCGCCGAAGAAGCCAGTAAGGAAGCGACCAGTAAAGTCTGTTTTATCATTGTTACGCGCCCTGCCATTACTTATTATTTTGTTATCGTAGAATAGCGGTTTTCGCCACGTTTGCGGTCGCGAAAGCCGATTTTCAGAATTTCTATAGAGTTATCAGCGGAACGGCGACGGGTCGCCGGCGCCCTCGCGCACCACTTCCGGCGCGGCCTCCGTCAGATCCACCACCGTGGTCGGCTGTTGCCCCAGGAAGCCGCCGTGGATCACCAGATCGACCTGCTTACCCAGATGATCGCTAATCTCTTCCGGGTCGGATTCGGCAAAATCATTGCCCGGCAGCATCAGCGTGGTCGACATCATCGGTTCATCGAGCGCTTCCAGCAGCGCCAGCGCAATCGGGTTGGACGGTACGCGCAGGCCGATGGTTTTACGCTTGTCATTCATCAGGCGACGCGGCACTTCCTTGGTCGCCTTGAGGATAAAAGTGTAATGCCCCGGCGTATTATTCTTGATCAGGCGGAATGCCGTGTTATCCACATAAGCATAGGTCGACAGCTCCGACAAATCGCGGCACATCAGCGTAAAGTTATGGTGGCCGTCCAGTTGACGAATGCGGCAGATACGCTCCATGGCCGATTTCTCTTCCAGCCGGCACCCCAGCGCATAGCCGGAGTCGGTCGGATACACGATCACCCCGCCTTTACGCAGCACATCAACCGCCTGATTGATTAAACGCGGTTGCGGGTTGTCCGGGTGAATATAAAAAAGCTGGCTCATCTGTTACTCCTAAAAGTGCTGCACGCGGACGCCGCCGCCCGCACTCATGCCTGATGCGTCAGGCTAACCAATCATTGCCGCGCCGGCGGCCAGTCACGCCACACCGGCTCTACGCCGCCGGGCAGCCACAGTTTGCGTCCCAGTTCAATCCAGGCGCAGGGTTGGTGAAAATCTGAGCCCTGCGACGCCAGCAGCTGAAAATCCTGGGCATATTGCGCCAGCTGCGTACGTTCATTCGGCGCCTGCTGACACTGGGCAACTTCCATCGCATCGCCGCCGTGTTCGGCAAAATACGCCAGCAGGCGTTTTAGCCATTTCGCCGTCAGATCATAACGACCGGGATGCGCGACAACCGCCTGTCCGCCGGATTGATGAATCACATCAATGGCTTGTTCTATTGTACACCACCGTGGCGGAACGTAGCCGGTTTTCCCCTTGGCCAGATATTTTTTAAACACCTGGGCGATATTGTCGGCGGCGCCGACCTGCACCAGGTAACGGGCAAAATGTCCGCGCGTTACCGCCCCGCCGTCGGCCAGCCGCTGTGCGCCTTCAAAGGCGCCTTCGATACGCGCTTTGGCCAAACGGACGCCAATTTCCTGCGCGCGCTGCTGCCGCCGTTCAATCTGCTCCGCCAACAGCTGCACCATCGCCGGATGTGCCGGATCGATGCCCAGACCGACGATATGGATCTCGTGATTTTCCCACCGGGTGGAGATCTCCACGCCGTTGACCAGCCGCAGCGGCAGCGCCTGCTGCTCAATGGCCGCCGCCGCCGCAGCCAGGCCGTCGGTGGTGTCGTGATCGGTAATCGCCAGTACGCCGACGCGCATCTCCGCCGCACGCTGTACCAGTTGTGCTGGCGTGCAAGATCCGTCTGAAGCGGTAGTGTGGCTGTGGAGATCGTACAGGGTAAAGGCGGAGGATGGAGCAGTGGTGTCAGTCAAAAGAAATATCCTGCAATGGCTTAGCTTTTTATCATAACCGCTAATACCGTCCGGACGGAAATCTATTCTCCGGCCCCGACGATGCGTTGGATGAAAATAATTCACGACGCTGATAAAAACATTGCTGATTAAAAGTATTGACATCGCAGCCATGAACCAGTTAACTAGTACACAAGTTCACGGCAATCCCCGTGTTGGATGATAATTAGCGAGAGCGCGATAATGAGCAAACAAACTTCTCTTCTTCGTTGGTGGCGTACCTCCCTTTCGCGGGCGGTGTAATCACGCATACCTGTCATCCGACAATGCAGATTCTCCAGGCCCGCAGTAATGCGGGCTTTTTTATGGGCAAAATTTAACGGGAAGTACAGTCAATGAGCAAACCACAACTGACATTACTCAAGGCGCAAGCCGACTACCGGGGCGACCCCACCACCCTGTTCCATCAGCTGTGCGGCGCCCGGCCGGCCACACTGCTGCTGGAGTCGGCGGAAATTGAAAGCAAACAGAACCTGCAAAGCCTGCTGGTGATCGATAGCGCACTGCGCATTACCGCACTGGGGCGTCAGGTCAGCCTGCAGGCGCTGAGCGCCAACGGCGCCGCGCTGCTGCCGCTGCTGGATGAGGCGCTGCCGGCCGAGGTGCAGATTGCCGTACGCCCCAATGGCCGTGAGCTGACCTTCCCGCAGATTGATGCAGTGCAGGATGAAGATGCGCGTCTGCGTTCGCTGTCGGTATTCGATGCGCTGCGCACGCTGCTGAAGCTGGTCGACTCCCCGGCCGACGAGCGTGAGGCAATGATGCTGGGCGGGCTGTTCGCTTACGACCTGGTGGCCGGTTTTGAAGCGCTGCCGCAGCTGCGTCAGGACCAGCGCTGCCCGGATTTCTGCTTCTATCTGGCGGAAACACTGCTGGTGCTGGACCACCAGCGCGGCGTCGCCCGCCTGCAGGCCAGCGTGTTTACCGGCGACGATGCGGAGCAGCAGCGTTTGCAACAGCGTCTGCAACAAATACAGCAGCAGCTGAAGCAAACGCCGCAGCCGATTCCCCACCAGACGCTGGAAAACATGCAGCTAAGCTGCAACCAGAGCGATGAGCAATATGGCGCGGCGGTCAGCGAACTGCAGCAGGCGATCCGCCACGGAGAAATCTTCCAGGTGGTGCCGTCACGCCGCTTCTCCCTGCCTTGCCCGACGCCGCTGGCGGCCTACCAGACGCTGAAGGACAATAACCCCAGCCCGTATATGTTCTTTATGCAGGACAACGATTTCACGCTGTTCGGCGCATCGCCGGAAAGCGCACTGAAATATGACGCCGGCAACCGGCAGATTGAAATCTATCCGATCGCCGGCACCCGCCCGCGCGGCCGCCGAGCCGACGGCTCCCTGGATCGGGACCTCGACAGCCGCATTGAGCTGGAGATGCGCACCGACCATAAAGAGCTGGCGGAGCACCTGATGCTGGTCGATCTGGCGCGTAACGACCTGGCGCGCATCTGTCAGGCCGGCAGCCGCTACGTGGCCGATCTGACCAAAGTGGACCGCTACTCCTTCGTGATGCATCTGGTGTCACGCGTGGTTGGTACGCTGCGTCAGGATCTGGACGTGCTGCATGCCTATCAGGCCTGCATGAATATGGGCACGCTGAGCGGCGCGCCGAAGGTGCGCGCCATGCAGCTGATCGCCGCCAGCGAAGGCAGCCGCCGCGGCAGCTACGGCGGTGCCGTGGGCTATTTCACCGCCACCGGCGATCTGGATACCTGCATCGTGATTCGTTCCGCCTATGTGGAAGACGGCATCGCCACCGTGCAGGCCGGCGCCGGCGTAGTGCTCGACTCTGTCCCGCAGGCGGAAGCCGACGAAACCCGCAATAAAGCACGCGCCGTGCTGCGCGCCATCGCCACCGCGCATCATGCCAAGGAGGTGTTCTGATGGCCGATATCTTACTGCTCGACAACGTCGACTCTTTTACCTACAACCTGGTGGATCAGCTGCGCGCCAGCGGTCATCAGGTGGTGATCTACCGCAACCAGATTGCCGCCGAAGTGATTATTGAACGGCTGAGCCAGCTGGAACAGCCGGTGCTGATGCTGTCGCCGGGGCCTGGCGCACCGGCCGACGCCGGCTGTATGCCGGAGCTGCTGCAGCGTCTGCGCGGCCGGCTGCCGATTATCGGCATCTGTCTGGGGCATCAGGCGATTGTGGAAGCCTACGGCGGCCACGTCGGCCAGGCCGGCGAAATCCTGCACGGTAAGGCCTCGGCCATTCGCCACGACGATGACGCAATATTCGCCGGCATGGCGAACCCGCTGCCGGTCGCGCGCTACCATTCGCTGGTGGGCAGCAACATCCCCGCCGCCCTGACGGTGAACGCCCGCTTTGGCGACATGGTGATGGCGGTGCGGCACGACGCCGATCGCGTTTGCGGCTTCCAGTTTCATCCGGAATCGATTTTAACCACGCACGGCGCGCGCCTGCTGGAACAAACGCTGGTCTGGGCATTGGCTCAGCCGCCAAAGGGGGCAGAATAATGCAGCCTATTCTTGAAAAACTGTACCGCGCCGAGTCGCTGAGCCAGCAGGAAAGCCAGCAGCTGTTCAGCGCCATCGTGCGCGGCGAACTGGAAGCCAGTCAGCTGGCCGCCGCGTTAATCAGCATGAAAGTACGCGGCGAGCGGCCGGCGGAAATTGCCGGCGCGGCCAAGGCGCTGCTGGCGGATGCTCAGCCGTTCCCTCGTCCGGACTACCTGTTCGCCGATATCGTCGGCACCGGCGGCGACGGCACCAACAGCATCAATATTTCCACCGCCAGCGCCTTTGTCGCAGCGGCCTGCGGCGCCCGGGTGGCCAAACACGGCAACCGCAGCGTCTCCAGCCGTTCTGGATCTTCCGACCTGCTGGCGGCCTTCGGCATCCGTCTGGATCTGCCGGCCGAACAGGCGCGTCAGGCGCTGGACGATTTGGGCGTCTGTTTTCTGTTCGCCCCGCAGTACCACACAGGGTTCCGCCATGCGATGCCGGTGCGTCAGCAGTTGAAAACCCGCACGGTGTTCAACGTGCTGGGGCCGCTGATTAACCCGGCGAGACCGCCGCTGGCGCTGATTGGCGTTTACAGCCCCGAACTGGTGCTGCCGATCGCCGAAACGTTGCGGGTGCTGGGCTATCAGCGCGCCGCCGTGGTACACGGCGGCGGCATGGACGAGGTGGCGATCCACACCAGCACGCAGGTGGCGGAGCTGAACAACGGCGACATCACCACCTACACCCTGACGCCGGCGTCGTTCGGCCTGCCGAGCTACCCGCTGGAGGCGCTGCTGGGTGGGACGCCGGAAGAAAACCGTGACATTCTTGCGCGGTTGTTACAAGGTAAAGGCGAGCCTGCTCACGCCGCAGCAGTGGCGGCTAACGTCGCGTTACTGCTGAAATTATTCGGACAGGAAGACCTGCGCCAAAACGCGCAGCAGGCATTAGCGATGATTGACAGCGGCCAAGCCTATGAGCGAGTAACCGCGTTGGCAGCAAGAGGATAAATGATGCAGGAAACCGTGCTCAACAAGATTGTTCGTGATAAAGCGCTCTGGGTCGCAGCACGACAGCAACAACAGCCGCTGGCCAGCTTTCAGAACGAACTGGTCCCCAGCGAACGCAGTTTTTACCATGCCCTGCAGGGCGCCAGAACGGCGTTTATTCTCGAATGTAAGAAAGCCTCGCCTTCCAAGGGGCTGATTCGGGAAGATTTCAATCCGGCGGAGATTGCCGGCGTCTATAAAGAGTACGCCTCAGCGATTTCCGTGCTGACCGATGAAAAGTATTTCCAGGGCAGTTTTGACTTCCTGCCGCTGGTCAGTAACGCCGTCAGCCAGCCGGTGCTGTGTAAAGACTTTATCATCGACCCTTACCAGATTTACCTGGCGCGCCACTATCAGGCCGACGCCGTTCTGCTGATGCTGTCGGTGCTCAGCGACGAGCAGTACCGACAGCTGGCGGCGGTCGCGCACAGCCTGAAGATGGGCGTACTGACCGAAGTCATCAGCGAAGAAGAGCTGCAGCGGGCGGTTACGCTCGGCGCCAAAGTCGTCGGTATCAATAACCGCGACCTGCGCGATTTGAGCATCGACCTGAACCGCACCCGCACGCTGGCGCCGCAGGTGCCGCACGGCGTCACGGTGATCAGCGAATCCGGCATCAATAACTACGCGCAGATCCGCGAGCTCAGCCGCTTCGCCAACGGTTTCCTGATCGGCAGCGCGCTGATGTCGGAGCCGGATCTGCGTGCGGCGGTGCGTCGCGTGATCCTCGGCGACAATAAAGTCTGCGGCCTGACCCGGCCGCAGGACGCGGCGGCGGCGTATCAGGCCGGCGCCAACTATGGCGGGCTGATTTTTGTCGGCCGTTCACCGCGCTATGTGGATATCAGCCGCGCACGCGAAGTAATCGCCGGCGCGCCGCTGAAGTACGTCGGCGTGTTCTGCGACGCGCAGGTCGACACCGTGGCGCAAACCGTTGAGCGTCTGGGCCTGCGCGCCGTACAGCTGCACGGCGCCGAAGACCAGGATTATATCAGCGCCCTGCGCGCCCGCCTGCCCGCCGACTGCCAGATCTGGAAGGCCCTGAGCGTTAAAACGCAGGTGCCGGCGCGCGATCTGCAGCACGTCGACCGCTATCTGTTGGATAACGGCGCCGGCGGCACCGGACAGCGCTTCGACTGGAGCGTGCTGCACGCCGAGCCGCTGGATAACGTGCTGCTGGCCGGCGGCCTGAGCGCCGATAACTGTATTGAGGCCGCACAGCTCGGCTGCGCCGGTCTGGACTTCAATTCCGGGGTGGAAAGCGAGCCCGGCATTAAAGACGCTCAGCGTCTGAGCGCCGTCTTCCAGACGCTGCGCGCTTACTGAACGGCAGACATTTTTAACGAATTAACGCATAGGACGGGAACCCCGATGACGCTGCTTAACCCTTATTTTGGTGAATTTGGCGGAATGTACGTGCCGCAAATTCTGATGCCGGCTTTGATCCAACTGGAAGAAGCCTTTGTCAGCGCCCAGCGCGATCCAGAGTTTCAGGCCGAGTTTATCGACCTGCTGAAAAACTACGCCGGGCGCCCTACCGCGCTGACGCTGTGTAAAAACCTGACCGCCGGCACCAACACCAAACTGTATCTGAAACGTGAAGACCTGCTGCACGGCGGCGCCCACAAAACCAACCAGGTGCTGGGACAGGCGCTGCTGGCGAAACGCATGGGCAAAACTGAAATTATCGCCGAGACCGGCGCCGGCCAGCACGGCGTGGCGTCGGCGCTGGCCAGCGCGCTGCTGGGGCTGAAGTGCCGCGTCTATATGGGAGCCAAAGACGTTGAGCGCCAGTCGCCGAACGTATTCCGCATGCGGCTGATGGGCGCCGAGGTGATCCCGGTGCACAGCGGCTCCGCCACGCTGAAAGATGCCTGTAACGAAGCGCTGCGCGACTGGTCCGCCAGCTATGACAAGGCGCACTATATGTTAGGCACCGCCGCCGGCCCGCATCCCTATCCGACCATCGTCCGCGAATTCCAGCGCATGATCGGCGAAGAGACCAAGGCCCAGATGCAAGAACGCGAAGGCCGTCTGCCGGATGCGGTATTGGCCTGTGTGGGGGGCGGCTCCAACGCCATCGGCATGTTCGCCGATTTTATCGATGAGACCAGCGTTAAACTTATCGGCGTCGAGCCTGCCGGGCTGGGCATCGAAACCGGCCAGCACGGCGCGCCGCTGAAACACGGCCACGTCGGTATCTACTTTGGCATGAAGTCGCCGATGATGCAGACCGCGGAAGGCCAGATCGAAGAATCCTACTCGATCTCCGCCGGCCTGGATTTCCCGTCCGTCGGACCGCAGCACGCCCATCTGAACAGCATCGGCCGGGCGGATTATGTCTCCGTCACCGATGACGAAGCGTTGGAGGCCTTCAAGGCGCTCTCACGTCACGAAGGCATTATTCCGGCGCTGGAGTCCTCCCACGCGCTGGCGCACGCCCTGAAAATGATCCGTGAAACGCCGCAGAAAGAGCAGATTCTGGTGGTGAACCTGTCCGGCCGCGGAGATAAAGACATATTTACCGTTCACGATATTCTGAAAGCACGGGGAGAAATGTGATGGAACGTTATCAGCAACTGTTCAAGCGCCTGGCGAGCCGGCAGGAAGGCGCCTTCGTGCCGTTCGTCACGCTGGGCGACCCTAACCCGACGCTGTCGCTGCAGATTATCGATACCCTGATTGAGAACGGCGCGGACGCACTGGAGCTGGGCATCCCCTTCTCCGATCCGCTGGCGGACGGTCCTACCATTCAAAACGCCACGCTGCGGGCCTTCGCCTCCGGCGTAACGCCGAGCCAGTGCTTTGAAATGCTGGCGGCCATCCGCCAGAAGCATGCCGATATTCCTATCGGCCTGCTGATGTATGCCAACCTGGTGTTCCATAAAGGCATCGATACTTTTTATCAGCGCTGTGCCGACGTCGGTGTGGATTCGGTGCTGGTCGCCGACGTGCCGTTTGAAGAATCCGCGCCGTTCCGCGCCGCCGCGCTGCGTCACGATATCGCGCCGATCTTCATTTGTCCGCCGAATGCCAATGACGATCTGCTGCGCGAAATTTCGTCTCACGGGCGCGGTTATACTTACCTGCTGTCCCGCGCCGGGGTCACCGGCACCGAAAGCCGCGCGCAGCAGCCGCTGAACCACTTGATCAATACGCTGCGTGAATATCATGCCGCGCCTGCGCTACAGGGGTTTGGTATTTCAGAGCCGTCTCAGGTGCGTGACGCCTTGCAGGCCGGCGCTGCCGGCGCGATTTCCGGCTCCGCCATCGTGAAAATCATTGAACAGTATCAGCAACAGCCGGCAGAGATGCTCGCCAGGCTGGGCAAATTCGTCAGTGAGATGAAGGACGCCACCCGCGGCTGAACCTTGCTTTACCGGGTGCGCCCCACGCACCCGGCATTTAAGAATAACCTCATCATATTTCCTAATATCCGATTGACTAATCTGTCCTTTGTTTCACACTAATGATGGCTGCGGCAATCCGTATGCCAACGTAGTCTGTCGTTAAAAAAATAACATGGCATGGAGAGTAACTATGAAGCTATTTAAAACCCTTGCGGCACTGTGTATGGCCGGTGTGATGGCGCTGGCGGTAACGGCCTGCGCGCCGACGGCAAAATCAGAGGGAACTGGCGGCTATATTGACGACACGGTAATCACCACCAAGGTGAAATCGGCGCTGCTGGCGGATAAAAACATCAAATCGCGGGAGATCAGCGTCGAAACCTTTAAAGGGCGCGTGCAGCTAAGCGGTTTTGTCAGCACCAGCGCAGACGCCAACCGTGCGGTGCAGGTTACCCGCGGCGTCGCCGGCGTGAAGTCGGTAGAAAACGTGATGCAATTGAAGTAAACCCCAAGGAGGCGCCGCAAGGCGCCTCCCCGTGAAACATACGCTCCCGCTTAGAAACGGTAGCCGGCGCCAAACATGAATACCCACGGATCCAGACGCGTATCAATGCTGTGATGGCCGCCGGACGCATCGTCAAAGCGGGCTTTGGTTTCGATGTTCATCCACCACACTGACATGTTCAGCATCCAGTGTTCATCCAGGTTATAGTCCAGGCCAGCCTGCGCGGCAACGCCCCAGGAGTCTTTCAGGCTCAGGTTGCTCAGACCGGTGTCCTTGCCTTTCTGATTGAATTTTTCATCAAAGAAGGTGGTGTAGTTGACGCCCACGCCCAGATAAGGACGCAGCTTATCCTGACGGTCGCCAAAGTAATATTGCGCCATCAGCGTCGGCGGCAGGTGGTGCACGGTAGCGATATCGCCGCTGACTGCCTGGCCGCTGAGCGACACTTTATGGCGGAACGGGGTCGCCGCCAGCAATTCAACGCCGATATTGTCCGTTACCATATAGCCGAAAGTCAGCCCAAGCTGGGTATTGTTACTGGCGTCGAATGAGCCCTGACCCAGCACGTCATCCGAACCAGTGGTCGGACGCACCGTCGCCGCGCCGGCGCGCAGCAGGAAATCCCCGGCCTGATGCGCATTTGCCGCCATTGGCACCATTGGCGCGACCATCGCCGCCAATACCGCTAAAGTAGTCTTCTTCATCATCATCCATTCCATATGTGTGGTTTCTAGCCCTGCCGAATATACCTATTACAAGGTATTTTTGATCGCATAGAGATCACATCTTATGTGTAAAATTATTAATTCGCACAAAAATCAGGGTTACCTAAATGATTAATAAATCGAGAATTGATCTAGATCAAAAAAGTAGATTTGTTGTAAAAAATGTAAACAAGTGGAATTTCAGTTGCAGAAACGCGTGACACTGAGTAATTTTTTCGCTCCGTGTTGGTTTTGGTTGGTGACCGTAGGAGAAGGTGGCAATCAAGATGAGCGAAATTCTCAATCCCTGTGTTAGCTGTGGCGCGTGCTGCGCCTATTTTCGAGTGTCATTCTATTGGGCTGAAGGCGATGACGGCGGCGGCGTGGTGCCAAGCACGCTCACCGAGCCGTTAACCCCGTTCCTGCGCTGTATGCAGGGGACCAACAGCAAATCCCCGCGCTGCACCGCGCTCGACGGTGAAATCGGCCAGGCCGTATCCTGTTCTATTTACCTTAACCGGCCGACGCCGTGCCGTGAATTTGACGCCTCGGGCGAAAACGGGCTGCGCAATGAAGCCTGCGATCGCGCACGCGAACGCTACGGCCTGCCGCCGCTGCCCGTTCCCCAGCCGCTGGCGCTGCCGGAGACGATAATCGCTGAAGAAATCAGCGCCATAGCGCTTGCGGGGTGCCACAGCGAGCCGGAACAAGGTACAATCCACCACTGATTATCTCTGTTCCCAACGCCAAGGAGTCTGCATGTCTATCACGGCTAACACTGTGTACCGTGACAGTTTTAACTTTTTCCGCAACCAGCTGGCCACTATTCTGCTGCTGGCGCTGTTGACCGCGTTTATTTCGATACTGCTCGATCAGGCATTCCAGCCTGACGCCGAACAGCTCAAGATACTGGACGCCGCGTTTAATGAACTCTCCACATCCACCGGGATGGGGCTGCAGGAGTTTGTGGCGCAGATGACCCCGGAACAGCAAATGGTGATGCTGAAAAAATCAGCCGCGGCCACCTTTGCCGCGCTGGTGGGGAATTTACTGTTGGTCGGCGGTATGCTGACGCTGATCCGTCTGGTTTCTCAGGGGCAGCCGGTCAGCGCGCTGCGTGCGATCGGCGCTTCCGCGCCGGAGTTGCCGCGCCTGCTGCTGCTGCTGTTTATCTGCACCCTGCTGATTCAGCTCGGCCTGACGCTGTTTGTCGTGCCCGGGGTGATTATCGCCGTCGCATTTTCTCTGGCGCCGGTGATTTGTTCCACTGATAAGCAAGGCGTGTTCGCGTCGTTGCGGCAGAGCGCCAAACTGGCCTTTGCCAACGCCCGGCTGATTGTTCCGGCCATGATGCTGTGGCTGGCGGCCAAGCTGCTGGTGTTGCTGCTGGTCAGCCACCTTTCGGCGCTGGCGCCGAGCGTCGCCGGCGTGGTGCTGACCGCGCTGAGCAATCTGGTGACCGCGCTGCTGCTGGTGTATCTGTTCCGTCTTTATATGCTGCTGCGCAACTGATTACGGCTGTGGAACGCTTTAAGGGCACGCTTCGGCGTGCCCTTTTATTTTCCCGGCCCGACACACTGCGCCAAAAGTGACGTCGTCACAAAAATATCCCCTTACCTATCCGGCTACTCTGACGCTGACCACTTTCCATGGTAAATTATCAACGGACGCTATTGCGTTGGGTACGTCATATGGCCGAAACGCACTTTGGTAATTTTATGCAAATTCTTGCCCGGAAAGCGGAAATCCGCGAACAAAACGCCGATAATCAGCAACCTCCGGCGGTACACAGATCCGGCCGAATCCGGTATAGTCGGCCGACGAACAGATGATGGATTGATTTATGAAGCAGTTTCTTGATTTTCTCCCGTTAATTGTCTTTTTTGCGTTTTATAAGCTTTACGATATTTACGTCGCTTCCGGCGCGCTTATCGTGGCGACCGCACTGGCGTTGGTGTTCACCTGGGTGAAATACCGCAAGGTAGAAAAAATGACGCTGATCACTTTCCTGATGGTGGCGGTGTTCGGCACGCTGACGCTGGTGTTCCACAGCGATCTGTTTATCAAATGGAAAGTCACGGTGATTTATACGCTGTTCGCCATCGCGCTGCTGGTCAGCCAACTGGTGCTGAAAAAACCGCTGATCCAGCGGATGCTGGGCAAAGAGCTGACGCTGCCGGATCGTATCTGGAGCAACCTCAATCTGGCCTGGGCGCTGTTCTTCCTCGCCTGCGGGCTGGCCAATATCTATGTGGCCTTCTGGCTGCCGCAGAGCGTGTGGGTCAACTTTAAAGTATTCGGCCTGACCGCGCTGACGTTGGTGTTTACCCTACTGAGCGGCGTTTATATTTATAAGCATATGCCGGAAGAACAGAAAAAATAGTTACAAAATTGTTAATGCCCGCGGCGGCAATTGCGGGCAATATAATGTGATCCACTTCTCAAAAAAATAAACGACTATGACACAACAACGACCTTTACCCAGCGGGGAGCTGGTGCTCCGCACGCTGGCTATGCCGGCGGATACTAACGCCAACGGCGATATTTTTGGCGGCTGGCTGATGTCGCAAATGGATATCGGCGGTGCGATTCAGGCCAAAGAGATCGCCGAAGGCCGCGTTGTTACCGTGCGCGTCGACGGCATGACGTTCCTTAAACCGGTCGCCGTCGGCGATGTGGTGTGCTGCTATGCCCACTGTATCCGCACCGGCCGCAGCTCGATTACCATCAATGTTGAAGTGTGGGTGAAGAAGGTGTCCACCTCGCCGATTGGCCAACGCTATCGCGCGACCGAAGCGCTGTTTACCTATGTGGCGGTGGACGACGAAGGCAACCCGCGCGCGCTGCCGGACGGCAAGATGAACTTCCGCGTCGGCTTTGAAGAGTAAGCCGCAACAAACAC
The DNA here is from genome assembly GCF_009817885.1 of Serratia rhizosphaerae. Lineage (NCBI taxonomy): Bacteria > Pseudomonadati > Pseudomonadota > Gammaproteobacteria > Enterobacterales > Yersiniaceae > Serratia > Serratia rhizosphaerae. Next base: position 4,500,277 of record NZ_CP041764.1, on the reverse strand, counting down.
AAAAATAACAAGGGTCGCTAACTAGCGACCCTTTTTCTTTAGCTGTTTGCCGGCATTAATTCAGCGAGGCGGTGCCGTCCAGTTTGAACTGAATATTGACGATGCGGTCTTTCGCTGCTTTCGGTTCATAACGCCATTTACGCATCGCCTGTTTCACCTCACGCTCGAACATATTGCGCGGCTGGGCCGACAAAATGCGTACGTTGCTGATGCGGCCATCGCTGTCGACGTCGAACTGAACCCGCACTCTGCCCTCAATCTGCAGCGCCTGTGCACGCGGCGGGTATGACGGCGCCACGCGGTTCAGCGGCTTCGGCCCGGTATCGGTTGAACGCCCCTGCACCGGCGCTGCCGGCGCCTGCTTCACCGGCGCTTTATCGACCGGTTTGGCCGGCGCATCATTTTCAAACGGCGAAGGCTGACGCGGCTCGGCTTTCTTCGGCTCGCGTTTTACCGTTTTTTCCACCTTCGGCTTCGGTTTTGGCTTAGGCTTTGGTTTCGGCTTCACCGGTTCCGGCTTGGGAATCGCTTTCGGCACCGGCGGCGGCTCAGGGATCGGCTCAGGTTCCGGCTCTGGTTCTACCTGCGGCTCTGGTTCCGGTTCGGCAGGCGCCGGCGGCGGCGGTTCCGCCAGCGCGGCGGTATTGACCATCATGACGCTGATCGGCGCATCCTCTGGCTTGGGCGGCATCATCACCTCCTTGACGGAGGCATAGAGTAAAGCGGCCACCAGGGCGCTGTGTAAGCCAACGGAGAGGACAATCGGCACTGACAAACGGCGAATTGGGAACATCTTTTTTAGCAGCATAATGGTTCAGTTTCCTCTGGTTCGCCAAGTTTAAATGCAAATAGCAATCATATTCAATAACGAACGGCAAACTATCGCTGTAATCGGCATGATTCGTCACTTCCGCCGCCAAAAACGCAAAATGGTTAACTGACCGTTAGCCTTTATACGCCGCTGCTACACGTTTTTTTAACCTGTGTTTCTCCCGCCGGGCACAAAAAAACCGTATCAAGCCTGCGTATAAATGACGCAGGATGTAAAACCAATAAATTAACAGCTGCAGGAAATGTGACGTTGTGGAGGGAACTGCAGATACCGTTGGTGTACGTCATTCGTGATGCGCGCCAAGTCGCAACGCATCACGAATCCGCGAACAGATGGGCCAGGTCAGCCGACCGTTTCATCTGGCGGCGAGAACCTGGCCGCCGCGCTCAACACCGCCAGTACCGAAGCAGTGACGATGTTCGCATGTTGACCCACGCCAAAACGTGAGCCGGGCACGCCGGGCATGGCAGCCTCCACAATGGCCAGCGCCGCCGCATCGGAACCCGCGCCCAGGCTGCGCTCCTCATAGCTGTCGATGCGTAACGATTGGCCCAACGCCGCTACCGTCGCGGCAATCGGGCCGCTGCCAGTCCCCTCGACCGTCTTGATATTGCCCTCCGCATCCGCCATTTCCAACGCGATACCCTGCCCGTCCGCGTGCTCGAACAGGCGATGGCCGCGATAAATAAAGCGGGTCTGTTCCCATGCCGGGGCAAGGTAAGTGCGTTCGAACACCGCCCATATTTGCTCGCTGGTCAGTTCCGTTTCGCTGCCGTCGGCCAGGGCCTGAACGATGGCGCTGAACTCCACCTGCATGCGGCGCGGCATGGTGATGCCGTGATCGCGTTGCAGCAAAAATGCGATCCCGCCCTTTCCCGACTGGCTATTGACGCGCACGATGCTGTCGTAGGTTCGGCCCAGGTCTTTGGGGTCAATGGGCAAATAAGGCACACGCCAAATCGCATCGCCCTTTTGCGCGTTCAGACCCTTGGCGATGGCATCCTGGTGCGAGCCGGAGAACGCCGTGAATACCAGGTCGCCCACATACGGATGTCGCGGGTGAATGGGCAGCGCGGTACACTCCTCAGCCACGCGGGCAATCGCCGCAATGTCGGAAAAATCTAACCCAGGCGCGATGCCTTGCGTATACAGGTTCAGCGCCAGCGTCACCACATCGAGGTTGCCACTGCGTTCGCCATTGCCAAACAGGCAGCCTTCAACCCGTTGCGCACCGGCCAGCATGGCTTGTTCGGCGCAGGCCACGCCTGTCCCCCGGTCATTATGCGGATGCACAGACAGCACAATGTGCTCGCGCCGCTCCAACCGCCGATCCATCCATTCAATCTGGTCGGCGAAGACGTTGGGCGTAGAGACTTCTACCGTGGTCGGCAGGTTGATGATCATCGCCCGCTGCGGCCCGGCATCCCAGGCACGAATAGCGGCGTTGCAGACGGCCAGTGAAACATCCAGCTCGGCCATACAGAAAGTTTCAGGCGAGTATTGCAAGACCCATTCGGTTTCCGGGTGGGCGTCCGTCAGCCGCCTGAACAGCGTAATGTGACGTTCTACCATTTCGATAATCTGCGGCACGCCCATGCCGAACACCATCTCGCGCCATGCGGGGGCGATGGCGTTGTAGAAATGCACGATCACGCGCCGCGCGCCTGCCACGCTGCGCACCGTCTCGGCGATCAGGTCATCACGCAGCTGCGTCATGACCATCGGGGTGACGTCGCCGGGGATCTGCCCTGCGTCAATGAGATGGCGAACAATGTCAAAATCAGTGCGCGAGGCGGCGGGAAAACCGACTTCAATTTCTTTGAAACCGATGCGCACCAATTTATGGAACAAGCGCAATTTGCGCTCGCGATTCATCGGCTCGAACAGCGCCTGATTGCCGTCGCGCAAATCGGTGGACAGCCAGATCGGGGCCTGCGTCAGGGTACGTGATGGCCATTGACGCTCGGCAAGAACGACCGGTGAGAGGGGACGGTATTTTTGGGAAGGATCGGTCAGCATAAAAAACACTCCAGGGGAATCGTTGACACCCGATTCCCCTGGCTCGGAACAAGCTGACGATGGTCGGGGTCAGGGGGAATCAGGATGGGTCATGGCGCGAACGGGCGCGCGCAGACCCCGACCGGGAGCCAGTGTTAGTAGCCGTTGCAAAAGCCCAAGTGCGTGCATGAGTAAATAGTCCCGGTTGATTGCCTGCCTTCGATATTAGGCTTGCGCACCTCGGCCATCTACATAAAAATAGACATATTCTTTATTTATTTGGACAAACTGCAGCGGTATGGGCTTTTCCTCTCCTGAAAACGGCGGTCACGCGCTCGACCTGAGCACCAAAGATACCTGCGGCCTGCCGGTATTCGGCGTAGCCGTGCGCTACCCTGCAGGCCATATCGTACCCTTGCATAAACATGCGTACGGTCATCTGATATATGCCAATCACGGTCTGTTACGTGTGGAAGCTGAAAGCGGACAATGGCTGGTGCCGCCTACGGCGGCGGTCTGGTTGCGCTCTGGCGTGGCGCACCGTCTGGTTGCCCCCGTGGCGCTGCAAGCATGCGGCCTGTTCGTGCGCGAAGATGTCTGCCCCCGCCTGCCGGAGCGCGATTGCGTCGTTCATGTCTCCGGCCTGCTGCGCGAGTTGATCATGGCGCTGGCCCAGGCCGACCACACGACCATACCGTCTAAACGTATACATTTGCTCGGTGAGCTTTTGGTTGAAGAACTACATACCCAGCCGGCGCTGCCGCTTCATCTTCCGTGGCCAACGGGCGATGCCGGCAACCCGGTGCAGCATGTATGCCAGGCACTGCTGGACAACCCAGGCGATAGCGCCACCGCCGTCGAGTGGGCAGACAGGCTGGCAATGGGCGACAAAACGTTCCACCGGCGTTTTCTTCAATCAACCGGCATGACCTTCGGCAAATGGCGTCAGCAACTGCGGTTGATGTCGTCGTTAACGCTATTGATGCAGGGAATACCGATCACGCAGGTGGCGCTGGCGAGTGGTTACGATAGCCACAGCGCCTACAGCACGGCATTCAGTAAGCAATTCGGCCGGCCGCCTTCGGTATTTGCTGCGAATCTATAATTCGCCATTCCCCGCCTCGTTCAGCCTGACAGAGCAGGATTATTCCTCGTCATCACCATAATACAGTACGCCCAACTTGATTAACGGGCGTCCCTGCGCTTTGCGGTGCAGGTTGGTATCGCGCAGCGAATAGACGCAGCCGCAATATTCCTGCTGATAAAAACGTTCGCGTTTGCTGATGTCGATCATGCGCGACGCGCCGCCCTTCTTGCGCCAGTTATAATCCCAATACGTCAGTTCAGGATATTTCTGTGCCGCGCGAATGCCGCAGTCGGTGATTTGCTGCATATTTTTCCAGCGCGAAATACCCAGTGAACTGGAGATCACGTCATAGCCATGCTCATAGGCGTACAGCGCCGTACGTTCGAAGCGCATATCGAAACACATGGTGCAGCGGATACCGCGTTCCGGCTCGTGCTCCATCCCTTTGGCGCGCGCGAACCAATTGTCGGTATCGTAGTCAGCATCAATGATCGGCACCCCATGTTTCTCCGCAAAACGAATATTCTCCTCTTTGCGCAGCAGGTACTCTTTTTGCGGATGAATATTGGGGTTATAGAAGAAGATGGCATAATCAATACCGGACGCCTGAATCGCCTCCATCACCTCGCCTGAACAGGGTGCGCAACACGAGTGCAGCAGCAGTTTGCTTTTCCCCGCCGGCAGATTGAGTTTTTCCCGCACAAATTCCGTCATACTTTCACCTTAATTCTTCTCTCGTCCCGATGCGGGCCGCACTATACGAATAAAAACTAGCGCCTTCAAGGCATTAACGCCAGTCTCCGCAAAAATCATTTCTTTGCCGATGCTTTTAGGCTACTTTGGTTTACCCCTGATATAACGATGATTTTAAAGGTGAAACATGCTGTATCTGATCTATGCGCAAGACCTGCCCGGCACGCTGGAAAACCGTCTGGCGGTGCGCCCGGCGCATCTCGCCCGCCTGCAGGCGCTGCGCGATGAGGGCCGTCTGGTGGTGGCCGGGCCGAACCCCGCCATCGACAGTAACGATCCCGGCAGCGCCGGCTTTACCGGTTCGACGGTGATCGCCGAGTTTGAGTCGCTGAGCGATGCGCAGCAGTGGGCGCAGCAGGATCCCTACGTTGCCGCTGGCGTGTACGGCGACGTGGTGGTCAAACCCTTCAAACAGGTATTTTAGGCAAAAAAAAGCCAGCGCGGAGTCGCTGGCCAAGTGGGTTCTTCGAGGGAATATGTTGTGGTGTAAACATACTCCGCCGCGCCGGGCATCGCCATCTATCGGTGCGATAGGCGATGCCGCCGCGTTATGACGCCGACTGCGCATCCAGTATATAGCGCTGCATATCGGCAAACATCGATGCCCATTCCTGTTCGGAGATGTCCATCAGGCCAAAATAACGCAGCATAAAGGCCCCTTCGGTAGCCAGGAACGCCAGCCGGGCGCGTTTATCCTCTTCACTATCCAGGTCAAGGCCGTCAATCCGCTCGCGGTACCACTCCCGGCTGCTCTGCAGATGCTCAGGGGTTTGTATCAGGGTCGCCATCAGACCTGCCGCCTTGGCGCTGGAGGTGTGATCGGAGTTGCAGGTCGCCAGCATATGCGCCCGCACCCTGGTCAACGGCGCAGGGTCGTCGCCGGCAATCTGGTTAAAAACGTTATCATACGCCTTACCCCAGCGATCAAACATGGCGTCGATCAGCGCGTCCTTACTGCCGAAACAGTACTGTACGCCGCCCTTCGAAATCCCCATCGCCTTCGCCACGGAATCAATCGTCAGGCCGGATGCCCCTTGCGTTGCAATGATTTCTTCCGCCGCATCCAACACTCGATCGCGATCGATACTTCGCTGTCGCCCCATTGCATTCCCCTTTTCAATACGAACGTATGGATTTATAGTATGCGCGTTAACCCCACCAAAACCTGGGGATACGTTACGGCGGCGTTTCGCCGCCCCGTTTCTATTTAGGATGTCATTATGCACGCAAATAACCGCTGGTTGATCCTGGCAATGATCTCCAGCGCGCTTTTTTTAATTATCATTGATATGACCGTGCTGTATACCGCGCTGCCGCGGCTGACGACGGCGTTGGAAGCCAGCGCATCGGAGAAACTGTGGATCGTTAACGCCTATCCGCTGGTGGTCGCCGGTCTGCTCCCGGGCGCCGGCATGCTCAGCGACCGTATCGGCCACAAAAAAATGTTTATCGCCGGTCTGCCGATGTTTGCCGTCGCCTCACTGTGTGCCGCCTTCGCCCCCAGCGCCGCAATACTGATTGCCGCCCGCGCCTTTTTGGCTATCGGCGCCGCCATGATGATGCCGGCGACGCTCTCTATCGTACGCCACGTATTTACCGAGCCAGGCGAACGGGCGCTGGCGATCGGCATCTGGTCGGCGGTCGCCTCCGGCGGCGCGGCGGTCGGGCCGGTGGTCGGCGGCATCTTGCTGGAATACTTCTGGTGGGGATCGGTATTTCTGATCAACGTTCCGGTGGTATTGGTCGTGCTGCCGCTGGCCTGGCGGCTGATTCCCCAGTGCGGCGGTAACAGCCAGCGTCCCTTTGACGTGGCGGGTTCGCTGCAGATTATGGTGGGGCTGGTCAGCAGTATTTATGCGTTAAAAGAACTGAGCAAGACCCAGCCGTCACTGCCGATTCTGGCACTTTCCGCTACGTCAGGGCTGCTGTTTTTAACCCTGTTCGCGCGGCGGCAGCGCCGATGATTGATTTCTCACTGTTCAGCAACCGGCTGTTCGCCAGCGGCGTCACCGTGGCGGTGATCTCGATGATCGCGCTGGTGGGCATTGAGCTGGTATTGAGCCAGCGTCTGCAGTTGGTCAGCGGCTTGACGCCGCTGCAGGCCGGGCTGTTTATCCTGCCGATTCCGCTGGCTTCCGCCCTTTCCGGCCCGCTGGCGGGGCTGCTGCTGCCGCGCTGGGGAGAGCGGCCTCTGATACTGGGCGGCCTACTGCTGACCACCCTGGCCATCGCCGGACTGATTGGGTGTTATCACGATGCGCCGCTATGGCAACTGGCGCTGCTATTTGCCGCCGGCTTTGGCCTCGGCGCCGCCATTACCGCCGCCTCCACCGCTATTATGCTTAATGCGCCGGAGGAAAAGTCCGGTATGGCGGCGTCAATTGAGGACGTGGCCTATGAGCTGGGCAGCGTGCTGGGCATCACTCTGTTGGGCGGTCTGATGACCGTGGTCTACAGTTACAGTCTGATGCTGCCCGCCGATCTGCCGGTGACGCAGTTGGCCTATGACAGCCTGGATGAGGCATTACGCCAGGCCGGTGAACTGAGTGCGGATCAGGGAGCAACGCTGATTAAACTGGCGCGCGCCTCTTTTGACCAGGCCTTTATCGCCGTGCTGGCCGCCGCCGCCACGCTGATGGCCATCGGCGCCGCGGTGCTGTCCCGCGCAATGAAGAAATAGCCCAAACGAAAACAGTCCCGTCAGGGACTGTTTTTTTATCGGTCTGGCCGTCGCTTCACCATTCGCAAGACACAGTAAACAGCAAGGAACGCCGGTGCTGATTATCCAGAAGGCGCCGCACCTGCATAATATGCCGATACCCTCGCGACTGGCGCTCCAGCCAGCGATGCCTGCGCCGCTGATTCTGCCGCATCATCCGCCAACGGGCCACTTCATTTCTACTGCGTCTCATAATTTTACCACTTATACGTCATTGCCAAACGCGGGGCATTATATACCTTTCCCCCTACCGGCTGCACCCCGTCCGGCCGCCTGTGATGCAACGAAACAGTAATAAACGACGCCCTATGGCAAATAAAAAGTTATTTCCACGCTGTACATCCCGTTTCTCTTCGACACATTTATGTCACTTAAGATCCGGGAAAAGGTTTCCCCTTTGATGATCTGTGCGTACACTCATCGTTGGTGGTTTGCGAACGGGATTTTTCGCCTTTATGACAACATTTTATACCGTAATCAGTTGGCTGCTGGTGTTCGGCTACTGGCTACTTATCGCCGGTGTTACCCTGCGTATTTTGATGAAACGTCGCGCCGTGCCTTCGGCTATGGCCTGGCTGTTGATTATCTACATTCTGCCGCTGGTCGGCATCGTCGCTTATTTATCCTTTGGCGAGCTGCATTTGGGGAAACGTCGCGCCGAACGCGCCAAGGCCATGTGGCCTTCCACCGCGCGCTGGCTGAATGAGTTGAAGGAAAGCCGTCGGATTTTCGCCACACAATACAGTGAAGTGGCGCTGCCGCTGTTTCAGCTCTGCCACCGGCGCCAGGGCATCGACGGCGTCAAGGGCAACCAGCTGCAGTTGCTGACCACCACCGACGCCACGCTGAAGGCGATGATTCGCGATATTGAGCTGGCGCGACACAATATCGAGATGGTGTTCTATATCTGGCAGCCCGGCGGGCTGGCCGATCAGGTTGCCGAGTCGCTAATGGCCGCCGCGCGCCGCGGCGTCCACTGCCGCGTGATGCTCGACTCCGCCGGCAGTCTGCAGTTCTTCCGCAGCCCATATCCGAACATGATGCGTAACGCCGGCATCGAAGTGGTCGAAGCGCTGAAAGTAAATCTGCTGCGCGTATTCCTGCGTCGTATGGACCTGCGCCAGCACCGTAAGGTGGTGCTGATCGACAATTACATCGCCTATACCGGCAGCATGAACATGGTAGACCCACGCTATTTCAAGCAGGACGCCGGAGTCGGCCAGTGGATCGACCTGATGGCGCGCATGGAAGGCCCGGTCGCCACGACGATGGGGATCGTATACGCCTGCGACTGGGAGATTGAAACCGGCAAGCGCATCTTACCGCCGCCGCCGGATATGAATATTATGCCGTTTGAGCAGGAAAGCGGCCATACCATTCAGGTGATCGCTTCCGGCCCCGGCTTCCCGGAGGAGATGATCCACCAGGCGCTGCTGACGGCGGTCTATTCCGCGCGCGAGCAGCTGATTATGACCACCCCCTACTTCGTGCCGAGCGATGACCTGCTGCACGCCATCTGCACCGCCGCACTGCGTGGCGTTGAGGTCAGCATTATCGTACCGCGCGATAACGACTCGATGATGGTGCGCTGGGCCAGCCGGGCCTTTTTCTCCGAGCTGCTGGAAGCCGGAGTGAAAATTTACCAGTTCGAAGGCGGCCTGCTGCATACCAAGAGCGTGCTGGTCGACGGCCAACTAAGCCTGGTGGGCACCGTAAATCTGGATATGCGCAGCCTGTGGCTGAATTTTGAAATCACGCTGGTGATCGATGATGACGGCTTCGGCAGCGATCTGGCCTGCGTCCAGGACGATTATATCGCCCGCTCCAGACTGCTGGAGTCCAAAGAGTGGCTGAAGCGGCCGTTCTGGCACCGTATCCTTGAACGCGTATTTTACTTTTTCAGCCCGCTGCTGTAATTAGCGCCGGGCATGGTTTACTATTTGCCACATCATTTATGACTGGAATTTTTTATGGATTTGAATAACCGCCTTACCGAAGACGAAACGCTGGAGCAGGCATACGATATCTTCCTCGAACTGGCCGGCGACAATCTGGATCCGGCGGATATTCTGCTGTTCAATCTGCAGTTTGAGGAGCGCGGCGGCGCCGAGCTGTACGATCCGTCGGAAGACTGGCATGAGCATGTCGATTACGACTTAAACCCGGACTTCTTTGCCGAAGTGGTGATTGGCCTGGCGGAAAGCGACGGCGAACCGATCAACGACGTGTTTGCCCGCGTGCTGATCTGCCGCGAGAAAGACCACAAGCTGTGCCATATTTTGTGGAAAGAGTAACCGTAAGGTACTGATAAAAAAACCTGCCAAACGGCAGGTTTTTTTGTTTTTCCGCCGTTGGTTACAGCGGGTCCACCTTCAGGCAGGAGACCGCATGGCGGAAACTGCCCTCCAGCAGCGGACGCGTTTTGGCGCACTCCGGCCCGGCAATCGGGCAGCGCGTGCGGAATACGCAGCCGGAAGGCGGATTAATCGGCGAAGGCAGCTCCCCTTCCAACAGCTGGATTTGCTTGTCCTGCTCTTTATCCGGATCGGGCACCGGCACCGCCGACATCAGCGCCTTGGTATAAGGATGCTGCGGGTTGTGATACACCTCGTCATAGGTGCCCAACTCCACCGCATGGCCGAGATACATCACCAGCACGCGGTCGGAGATATGCTTCACCACCGCCAGGTCGTGGGCGATAAAGATCAGCGACAGCCCCATCTCACGCTGCAGCTGCTGCAGCAGATTGACCACCTGCGCCTGAATGGAGACGTCCAGCGCCGATACCGGCTCATCGCAAATCACCAGCTTCGGCTCCAGAATCAGCGCGCGGGCGATGCCGATACGCTGACACTGGCCGCCGGAGAACTCATGCGGGTAGCGGTTGACCAGGTTCGGCAGCAGGCCGACCTTCATCATCATCGCCTTGACCTTGTCCCGCACTTCCTGGCGCGGCATCTTCGGATAGTAGGTGCGCAGCGGCTCGGCGATGATCTCGCCGATGGTCATACGCGGATTCAGCGACGCCAGCGGGTCCTGGAAGATCATCTGGATATCGCTGCGCGCCTTGCGCCAGTCCGTATCGCTCATGCCGAGCAGATCTTTGCCCAGCCAGGCCACCTTGCCGCTGGTGGCCTTGACCAGGCCGATAATCGCCCGGGCAAAGGTCGACTTGCCGCAGCCGGATTCCCCCACCACGCCCAGCGTCTCCCCTTCAAACAGGCGCAGCGTCACGCCGTCTACCGCTTTCAGCGTTTTCGACGGTTGCCAGAACCACTTTTTGTCATCATTAATATCAAAGTGCACCTTTAAATCGGCCACTTCGAGCAGAACGTTCTTTTCGGTTGCTGTCGTCATACCAAGGCCTCCACCGGCTTGAAACAGGCGCGCAGGCGCCCTTCACCAAACGGCTCCAACGCGGGAGCGCTCGCACACTGATCCATGGCATACGGGCAGCGCGGCTGGAACGGACAGCCTTTCGGCAGCCGCAGCAGGTTCGGCGGATTGCCGGGGATGGTCAGCAGCGATTCACCTTCGGCGTCAAGACGCGGCACCGCATTGAGCAGGCCAATCGAGTACGGATGGCTCGGCCGGTAGAACACGTCGCGGGCGCTGCCGTACTCCATGGTGCGCCCGGCGTACATCACCAGCACCTTGTTGCAGATGCCGGCAACCACGCCCAGATCGTGGGTAATCATCACGATGGCGGTATTGAATTCGCGCTTCAGCTCGTTCAGCAAGGTCATAATCTGCGCCTGCACCGTCACATCCAGCGCGGTGGTCGGTTCATCGGCAATCAGCAGTTTCGGCCGGCACAGCAGCGCCATGGCGATCATCACCCGCTGACGCATCCCGCCGGAAAACTCATGCGGATACATGCGCATGCGCTTGCGCGCCTCCGGCATTTTAACCGCATCCAGCATCCGCACCGACTCTTCAAACGCCTGGCTTTTGCTCATGTTCTTATGCAGCATCAGCACTTCCATCAGCTGTTCGCCCACGCGCATATAGGGATTGAGCGACGTCATCGGATCCTGGAAGATCATCGAAATCTCTTCGGCGCGCAGTTTGTTGAGCTGCTTCTCCGGCAGGTTGAGGATTTCCCGGCCGTTAAAGCGTGCCGAGCCGCCGATACGGCCATTGGCCGCCAGCAGCCCCATCAGGGCGAACGCGGTTTGCGACTTGCCGGAACCGGATTCACCGACAATGCCCAGCGTTTCGCCGGCGCGCAGGTCGAAGTTGAGATCGTTAACCGCCGTCACGTCGCCGTCCGGCGTCGAAAACGTCACGCGCAGATCGCGCACGTCCAGCAGCGGCGCGCCGTCGGCCGCCTGTGCGGCCGCAGCCTGCGGATATTCAAGGGTAGTCATGATGGCGCTCCTTAACGATCTTTCGGGTCGAGGGCGTCACGCAGGCCATCGCCGATAAAGTTGAAACAAAACAGGGTGACCACCAGGAAACCGGCCGGGAACAGCAGCAGCCACGGTGAAACCTCCATCGAGTTGGCGCCGTCGCTGAGCAAGGCGCCCCAGCTGCTTAACGGCTCCTGCGTCCCTAACCCCAGGAAGCTGAGGAAAGACTCAAACAGGATCATGCTGGGCACCAGCAGCGAGGCATACACCACCACCACCCCCAGTACGTTCGGCACAATATGGCGCAGTACGATGTTGCGGGTGGAGACGCCGCACACCAGCGCCGCTTCGATAAACTCTTTACGCTTCAGGCTCAGCGTCTGGCCGCGTACGATACGCGCCATATCCAGCCACGACACCATGCCGATCGCCACGAAGATCAGAAAAATATTCTGCCCAAAGAAGGTCACCAGCAGGATCACGAAGAACATGAACGGGAAGGAGTTGAGGATCTCCAGCAGGCGCATCATCACTGAGTCAACCTTGCCACCCAGATAGCCGGACAGCGAGCCGTACAGCGTACCGACCACGACGGCCACCAGCGCCGCCGCCACGCCGACCATCAGGGAGATACGTCCGCCGATGGCCACGCGCACCAACAGATCGCGGCCGGAAGAGTCGGTGCCGAAATAGTGGGCGGACTCCAGATCCGGCGGCGCCGACATCATCCCCCAGTCGGTGTCGTCATACGCAAACTGCGACAGCCACGGCGCGATAATCACAAACAGGGTAATCAGCGCCAGCACGATCAGGCTGCCCAGCGCCGCGCGGTTATGCATAAAGCGCCGACGGGCGTCCTGCCACAGGCTGCGCCCCTCGACCTCCAGCTTTTCGCTGAAGTTTTCCAGAGCTTCGCTGTTCTTTTTGGTCAACATCATTGGCGTGCTCCAGATTAATAGCGAATTTTCGGATCGATAACGGCATACAGCACGTCAACAATCGCATTGAACAGAATCGTCAGGCCGCCGACCAGGATCGTCAGGCTCAGTACCAGCGAGTAGTCGCGGTTCAGCGCGCCGTTGACGAACAACTGCCCGATGCCCGGCAGGCCGTAGATGGTTTCAATCACCATCGAGCCGGTAATGATGCCGACAAACGCCGGACCCATGTATGACAGCACCGGCAGCAGCGCCGGTTTAAGCGCATGGCGGAAAATAATGCGCCGCATCGGCAGGCCTTTGGCGCGCGCGGTACGGATAAAGTTGGAGTGCAGCACTTCAATCATCGAGCCGCGGGTAATACGCGCGATGCTGGCGATATAGGCCAGCGACAGCGCCACCATCGGCAGGACCATAAATTTGAAGGCGCCGCCGTTCCAGCCGCCGCCCGGCAGCCACTTCAGCGTGATGGCGAAGATCAGCACCAGCAGCGGCGCCACCACGAAACTGGGTATCACCACCCCGGTCATGGCGAACCCCATCACCGTATAGTCCCATTTGGTATTTTGCTTCAGCGCCGCGATCACCCCGGCGCTGACGCCCAGGATCACCGCCAGCAGAAACGCCGCCGCCCCCAGTTTGGCCGATACCGGGAATGAACCGGCCACCAGATCATTCACCGAATAGTCTTTGTATTTAAACGACGGGCCGAAATCCCCTTTCGACAGCTGCAGCAGATAATTGCCGTACTGTTTCCAGATGGGATCGTTGAGATGATATTTGGCTTCGATATTCGCCAGTACTTCCGGCGGCAACGCGCGTTCGCCGGTAAACGGACTGCCGGGCGCCAGCCGCATCATAAAGAATGAAATGGTGATAAGAATAAATAGTGTCGGGATCGCCTCTAACAGGCGTCGAAGTATAAATTTCAGCATTGCCCTAACCCTGTGCTACAGCCTGATAACGGCTTATTATTTTGACCGGGCCGGTGACAACGTCACCAGCCCTTACCGTATCAATGTTTGATGATGTACAGATTTTTATCGTACACGTTATCAAGCGGGTCTTTACCGGTATAACCGCCCACGTAAGGTTTCACCAGACGGGCGTTCACGTAGTAATAGACCGGCACGATGGCAGAGTCTTTATCCAGCAGCACTTCCGCCTTCTGATAGAGAGCGGCGCGCTCATCTTTGCTTTTCGCCGTCAACACATTGGCCATCAGCTTATCGAAAGCTTCGCTCTTATAGTGCGTCGTGTTACTGCTGCTGTCGGACAGCATCATATTCAGGAAGGAGCTCGGTTCGTTGTAGTCGGCACACCAGCCGGCGCGCGCCACGTCATAGTTGCCCTGATGGCGGGTATCAAGGAAGGTTTTCCACTCCTGGTTGACCAGTTTGACGTTGACGCCCAGGTTTTTCTTCCAGATGGAGGCGGCGGCGATGGCCAGTTTCTTATGCAGATCCGAGGTGTTATACAGCAGGCTGAAAGTCAGCGGCTTACCCGGGCCGTAACCGGCTTCCGCCAGCAGTTTTTTCGCTTCTTCGTTGCGTTTTTCCTGGCTCCAGCCGAACCACGCCGGCGGCGTCAGCTTCGCTCCGTCGGTGTACGGCGGCGTAAGGCCATAGGCCGGCAGGTCGCCCTGATTCTTCACTTTATTGACGATAATATCGCGGTCGAGGCCCAGTTTCAGCGCTTCGCGCACGCGCGCATCGGTAAACGGTGCTTTCTGATTATTGACTTCATAGTAGTAGGTACACAGATACGGGTCGACGTGTACCTGTTGCGGGATCTCTTTTTTCAGTTTCTGATATAGCTCAATAGGCAAGTAGTTATAGGTCATGTCGATCTCGCCGGTACGGTAACGGTTTACGTCGGTCACCTCAGAGGCAATTGGCAGGAACGTCACTTTGTTGATGATGGTTTTGCCGTTGTTCCAGTATTCCGGGTTGCGCTCCAGCACGATGCGTTCGTTAACCACCCAGTCTTTCAGCTTATAGGCACCGTTGCTGACATAGTTCTGTGGCAAAGTCCACTTTTCGCCAAACTTCTCCACCGCCTCTTTATACACCGGCTTCATGCCGTAGTGCGGCGTCATCTCCACCAGATAAGGCACCGGTTCGCTCAGCGTCACCTGGAAGGTGTGGTCGTCCAGCGCTTTCACCCCCAGGGTCGATTTATCTTTTTTGCCGGCGATGATGTCATCGACGTTTTCCACGTGCGCATACTGCAGATAGCTGGCATATGGCGAGGCGGTGTTCGGGTCCACGATGCGCTGCCAGCTATAAACGAAGTCCTGCGCCGTAACCGGCTTACCGTTCGACCATTTGGCGTCTTTACGCAGGTGGAACGTCCATACCTTGTAATCTTTATTATCCCAGCTTTCCGCCACGCCCGGCTCAATACCGCCGTCCGGCGTATTATTGGCCAGGCCTTCGATTAAATCGCGGGTGACGTTATTTTCCGGCACCCCTTCAATTTTATGCGGATCCAGCGACTGCACTTCAGAGCCGTTATTTTTAACGATCTCCTGTTTGTCAGCCAGTTGTACCCCCGCCGGCACCTCGGCGGCGATTGCGCTGGCGCCGAGGCCTAGCGCGGCCATAATACCGGCGGCCAGCAGGCTTTTCTTTGTGATGTTGGTCATGGTTATCCACTCCAGTTTTTTATTATCACCGGCTCGATGCCGAGACGGCGTGGCCCGTTATGCGGGCCGTGTATCCAGCCGTCGCGGAACGACTGCGGCGGCTGGCTTCTCCCTCGTATTACCCGCCGTTGCCGGCACGGTGTAATACCCGTTACTGCTTGATCATGTACAGATTTTTCACATCGATATAATCGAGCGGATCTTTACCGGTGAACCCACCCACCGTCGGTTTGATCAGGCGCGCACTGACGCGGTAATAAACCGGCACCAGCACCGAATCTTTATCCAGCTGCGTCTCCGCCTGCTGATACACCGCGGTGCGCGCGGCGGCGTCCGGCGCCTGCAGGCTGGAGGCCATCAGCGCATCAAAGCGCGCATTTTTATAGAACAAGGTATTGTTGCTGCTGTTGGACAGCGCCAGATTAAGGAAGGCGCTCGGTTCGTTGTAATCGCCGCACCAGGTGGCGCGTGCAACGTCAAACTCCCCCTGACGACGGCTTTCCAGCGACGTTTTCCATTCCTGGTTTCTCAGGGTAACGTCTGCGCCGAGGTTCTTTTTCCACATCGACGCAGCGGCTATCGCCTGCTGTTTGTTTTGATCGGAGGTGTTGTACAGCAGCGAGAATTTCAGCGGGTTGCCCGCGCCGTAGCCGGCTTCGCTCAGCAGTTGCCTGGCGCGTTGATTGCGCTGGGCCTGTGTCCATGTCGCCCACTCGGGCGCGGTAAAGTTGCCACCCTCGGTAAAGGTTGGCGTAAACCCATAAGCCGGGATCTGTCCCTGCCCCATAATTTTGTTGGCGATGATGTCGCGGTCCAGCGTCAGCTTCACCGCTTCACGCACCCGCGGATCGGTAAACGGCGCCTTCTTATTATTGATTTCGTAATAGAACGTACACAGGTAAGGATTGACGTGCAGTTGCTCAGGGATTTCACGTTTCATCTTGCCGAACAGCGTTGGCGGAATGGCGCTGTTGCTGATATCGATCTCGCCGCTGCGGTAGCGGTTAACGTCGCTGACTTCTGAGGAGATCGGCAGGAAGGTGGCTTGCTCAATCACCGACGCCGCATTGTTCCAATAGGTGTTGCTGCGCTCCAGCACGATGCGCTCGTTAACCACCCACTGCTTCAGCCGGTAGGCGCCATTACCGACGTAATGCTGCGGCAGCGTCCACTTATCGCCAAACTTCTCTACCACCGACTGCTTGACCGGTTTCATCGAGGTATGCGTCAGCATACTGAGCAAATAAGGCACCGGTTCGCTCAGCGTCACCTGCAGGGTATGGGCGTCAAGAGCTTTAACCCCCAGTGCCTGCGGCGGTTTTTTACCGCTCAGAATCGCATCGGCATTGGCAATCTTGGCGTACTGCAGGTAGCTGGCGTAAGGCGATGCGACGTTAGGATCCGCCAGGCGGCGCCAGCTGTAGACGAAATCCCCGGCGGTCACCGGAGAACCGTCGCTCCACATGGCCGTATTGCGCAGATGGAAGGTCCAGACTTTGAACTGCTTATTGTCCCAGCGCTCCGCTACCCCCGGCGCCACGCGCCCGTTGGCGTCGGTGCTCACCAGTCCTTCCAGTAAATTGAGGATAATATTACTTTCCGGATTGCCTTCAACTTTATGCGGATCCAGCGACGCCACTTCCGAACCGTTATTCACCACAATAGTTTGCTGTGACGCCAGTTTAACCCCGGCAGGCATCTGAGCGGCATGGCTAGTATTCAGCGCAGAAAAAAACAGTCCGGTAATAAAAATAGCTAAAGGCGTGCGCGTAACGGTTTTCTGCATAGTCGAAGCCCCTGTCATCAATAAGCATGTCTTATGGGATTTTGTGAAATGCTTATACGTATTTTCAATAAACGGATACCAGCAAAAATCATTCCTGTTTGTCTGCTGCGCGGTTAAACGGCGCAGGAAAGTTGCTCGGAAATTAGCAGATGCCAAAATCCATCGCCAATAAATTTTATAAAAATGTTAAGCAATTCTCTTTTGTTGCCGCTGTTTCCAACATTTCCCTGCAGATCCTGGCGAAGAAAAATCAGATTATCACAATGATTTTACTCAACAAATTTAAACAAATGACCGACAGGCACGCCTGCGCGGCATCACTGCGCGCCGAAAACAAACATTAAATTAACAAATTGAACATTCAAAGAATAAACATCTGGCAATGCGAGCCTAGTCACTAATATCACCTGGATGAGAGCGAGACAAGCCCCACAGAATGATGTGATCAAATTAACAACAAATGTTCACAAGATAAGCAAAAACAGGAGAAAATCGGCGAGGAGAGGTTAAAAAATTAACGAGTGAATGCTTTATCGCCAAATAAAGTGAGAGTCATGCCACAAAATAGTGCATTGGTATAAAAAACGGACGTATTCTGCACCTCATTCATGCATTCAATAAATAAGTTTAAACTTTAAAAATAATTTGAGCCGAAAGCGGCGTTAACGGCTCAAATTACAGCGTCAGAGTAAACCGGGGAAAATAGCCTTCACGCCGGTAACAATAAATTCAATGCCTAACGCCATCAGCAACAAGCCCATAATGCGTGTGATAACGTTGATGCCGGTCTGCCCCAATAAACGAACTAATAAAGGCGCTGCGCGGAAAAGCAGCCAGCAGCAGAAGGCAAACAGCGCAATCGCCAGCGTGAACCCCAGCAGGTTCTGCCAGCTGTGGTAGCGGGAACTCCAGACAATGGTCGAGCTGATCGCCCCTGGCCCGGCCATCAGCGGCAGCGCCAGCGGCACCACGCCAATGCTTTCGCGGATCGCGCTTTCCGATTTCTCCTGCTTGTTTTGTTTATCTTCCCCCAGCTTGCCGCTGATCATCGACATGGCAATAGTTACCACCAGGATCCCGCCGGCAATACGAAACGAATCAATAGAGATGCCGAACAGGCGCAGAATCCCTTCGCCGATAAACAATGACGTCCACAGGATAATCGCCACGGAAAGGTTGGCGGTCAGATTGGTTTTGTTACGTCCGGCTTCCGCCTGGTAGCTGGTCATACTGATAAAAACCGGCAAAATCCCTACGGGGTTCACCAGCGCAAACAGGCCAACAAAGAATTTGATATAGCCGGAAAAATCCAACAATGATTGCCCCACAAGAACTCCGCATTAATCGCTATATTAGAGCGCACTGCCCCATGCGCGCTAATGTAATGGAAATAGTGCGGCTAATCCATCCGCCGGAGACAGCATTTTTCGTCCGAATGATATTTGTAAGAATTTCCTTAATCACATGTTAGCATCATGTGTTTTTTGGTGAGTTTTATGTTTCAAAAAAGCGTCGGCGCACTATAAATAAGAAATTTCTCAACAACGCTAAGCTGAAAGGTGTCAGCTTGCACTTTTTGTGATTTAAATCATAAAAACACTACCCAAGAGTAGTTAAGCTTTTAGTCGTAGTCAGACAGCGTGCCGCTCCCGCCGTTGCCTGACCGACATCAAATTCCTGAGCAAAGCTCTTTAAGCAAATCAGCATCATAGGTAGCTGACCAGTAAAGAAAACCGACGTTTTCCATGGTGTTCCGATACCTGACTATACTTGCTGCTTACACGGCTTATTTACTGAAAGAGTTTAACATTATCAGGAGAGCATTATGGCTGTAACAAATATCGCTGAATTGAACGAGCTTGTTGCACGTGTCAAAAAAGCCCAGCGCGAGTATGCCAACTTCACCCAGGAACAGGTTGACGCTATCTTCCGTGCTGCTGCCCTCGCCGCTGCCGATGCACGTATTCCCCTGGCTAAAATGGCCGTTGAAGAGTCCGGTATGGGTATCGTTGAAGACAAGGTGATTAAAAACCACTTTGCCTCCGAGTATATCTACAACGCTTATAAAGACGAAAAAACCTGCGGCGTGCTGTCCGAAGACGATACCTTCGGAACTATCACCATCGCTGAACCTATTGGTCTTATCTGCGGTATCGTGCCCACCACCAACCCGACCTCTACGGCCATTTTCAAGGCGCTGATCAGCCTGAAAACCCGTAACGGCATTATCTTCTCCCCGCACCCAAGGGCCAAAAACGCCACCAATAAAGCTGCGGATATCGTGCTGCAGGCGGCAATCGCCGCCGGCGCGCCTAAAGATATCATCGGCTGGATCGATCAGCCTTCCGTCGAGCTGTCCAACCAACTGATGCACCACCCGGATATCAACCTGATTCTCGCCACCGGCGGCCCGGGCATGGTCAAAGCGGCCTACAGCTCCGGTAAACCGGCCATCGGCGTCGGCGCCGGCAATACGCCGGTGGTGGTCGATGAGAGCGCCGATATCAAACGCGTCGTCGCCTCTATTCTGATGTCGAAAACCTTCGACAGCGGCGTGATCTGCGCCTCAGAGCAATCCGTGATCGTTGTTGATGAGGTGTATAACGCGGTACGCGAACGTTTCGCTTCGCACGGCGGCTACCTGCTGCAGGGCAAAGAGCTGAAAGCGGTACAGGATATTATATTGAAAAACGGTGGCCTTAACGCCGCCATCGTCGGCCAATCCGCGCCGAAGATCGCCGAAATGGCGGGCATCAGCGTGCCGGCCAACACCAAGGTGTTGATCGGTGAAGTCAAGTTGGTGGACGAATCCGAACCCTTCGCCCATGAAAAACTCTCGCCGACGCTGGCGATGTACCGCGCCAAAGACTTTGCCGATGCCGTCGACAAGGCGGAAAAACTGGTGGCGATGGGCGGTATCGGCCATACCTCCTGCCTGTACACTGACCAGGACAATCAGGCGGAGCGCATCGCCTTCTTTGGCGACAAGATGAAAACCGCCCGAATCCTGATCAACACCCCGGCCTCGCAAGGGGGCATCGGCGACCTGTACAACTTTAAACTGGCGCCTTCGCTGACGCTGGGCTGCGGCTCATGGGGGGGCAACTCCATCTCGGAAAACGTCGGTCCAAAACACTTGATCAACAAGAAAACCGTAGCGAAGCGAGCAGAAAACATGTTGTGGCATAAACTTCCGAAATCTATCTACTTCCGTCGCGGCTCTTTGCCTATCGCACTGGAAGAAGTGGCGACCGATGGCGCGAAACGCGCGTTTATTGTCACCGACGGCTATCTGTTCAATAACGGCTATGCTGACCAAATCACCAGCGTGCTGAAGTCCCACGGTATCGAAACCGAAGTGTTCTTTGAAGTGGAGGCCGACCCCACGCTGAGCATCGTGCGTAAAGGCGCCGCGCAGATGAACGCTTTCAAACCGGACGTGATTATCGCCCTAGGCGGCGGTTCGCCGATGGATGCGGCCAAAATCATGTGGGTGCTGTACGAACATCCGGAAACCCACTTCGAGGATCTGGCGCTGCGCTTTATGGACATCCGTAAACGTATCTACAAGTTCCCGAAAATGGGCGTGAAGGCGAAGATGATCGCCGTTACCACCACCTCCGGCACCGGCTCTGAAGTTACACCGTTTGCCGTGGTGACCGATGATGAAACCGGCCAGAAATACCCGCTGGCGGACTATGCCCTGACCCCGGATATGGCGATTGTCGACGCCAACCTGGTGATGAACATGCCGAAATCGCTGTGCGCCTTCGGCGGCCTGGACGCGGTAACCCACGCGCTGGAAGCCTATGTGTCAGTACTGGCGAACGAATACTCCGACGGCCAGGCGCTGCAGGCGCTGAAACTGCTGAAAGAGTATCTGCCGGTCAGCTATAAAGAAGGGGCGAAAAACCCGGTAGCGCGTGAACGTGTACATAATGCGGCGACCATCGCCGGCATCGCCTTCGCCAACGCCTTCCTCGGCGTGTGTCACTCCATGGCCCACAAATTGGGGTCCGAGTTCCATATCCCGCACGGCTTGGCCAACGCGATGCTGATCAGTAACGTGATTCGCTATAACGCCAATGACAACCCGACCAAGCAGACGGCCTTCAGTCAGTATGACCGTCCGCAGGCGCGCCGTCGTTACGCTGAAATCGCCGATCACCTGGGCCTGAGCGCACCGGGCGACCGTACCGCACAGAAAATTGAGAAGCTGCTGGCATGGCTGGACGCGCTGAAGACCGAATTGGGCATCCCTGCCTCCATTCGCGAAGCGGGCGTACAGGAAGCCGATTTCCTGGCAAAAGTCGATAAGCTGTCTGAAGACGCATTTGACGACCAGTGCACCGGTGCCAACCCGCGCTATCCGCTGATTGCCGAGCTGAAACAAATCATGCTGGATACCTTCTACGGCCGTGAATTCAGCGAAGCTGAAGAAGCCGTTAAAGCGCCGGCCGCCGCCAAGGCGGAGAAGAAAGCCAAGCAGTAATCTTCCGTTGCTAAACGCAAAAACCCGCCGTCAGGCGGGTTTTTTATGCGATATCACGCCGCAGATTACGCCTCTGCGTGCATCGCCTCTTTGTAATGTTTGCGGCATACCGACACATAGCTCTCATTACCGCCAATCACCACCTGAGCGCCCGCCTGCATCGCTCTACCGTGCTCATCAAGCCGCAACACCATATTCGCCTTACGGCCGCAGTGGCAGATGGTTTTCAACTCCACCAGCTTATCCGCCCATGCCAGCAGGTACTGGCTGCCGATAAACAACTCACCGAGAAAATCGGTACGCAGCCCATAACACAATACCGGGATATCCAGCTGATCAACCACATCGCACAATTGCTCGACCTGCGCTTTGCTCAGGAACTGGCTCTCATCCACCAGCACACAGTGCACCGTCTGCTGCAGATGCTCCTGATTAATCATGGCAAACAGCGAGGTGTCATTATTATACAGCTGCGCCTGCGATGAGAGGCCGATTCGCGAACTGACCTTACCGACGCCAAAGCGGTGGTCAATCTCTGCGGTGAACACCAGCGTACGCATACCACGTTCTTGATAATTATATGAAGATTGCAACAGCGCGGTGGATTTCCCCGCGTTCATTGCCGAGTAATAAAAATAAAGTTGAGCCATGAGCCAGCAATTCCAGGTGGTATAAGAAATATTCAGACATCGATTCTGAGAATCAAGTGTATCATAAGCTGGCGACGCGCCCAGTCCCGATAACCGAGTATCGTAAAGCGCCCTGCGGCCCTGTTCTCCTTTAGGCTATTTACCGCCGACAGATAGCCCCGTGCACTATTAATTAATGCTAATGGTTTGCCCTGAGATAAAAGATATGGGATGCCCATTACGTTAGGACGTAACGCCGTATAGCCCCGGGCCGTCATTGTTACCTAAATAAATTACTCGCAGGCCACGGACTGCCATTTATAGTTAGTCACCCTCAAACATCACTTCCTGACAAAATCTTTACGCATATACCCCCATTGTTTACATACCTTCAGAGCATATTGACTCACCAATACAGAGGCTAATATCGATATAAAATGCAATTATTTCCCGGTAATGAAAGCCCGCACCTCACAAACATGAGCAATAGCTGTTGAAAAATTGGCTTAAAAGCCCCACCATTAAAACCGAACATAAAGCGGTGTAATAACCCGGAGTGTTCCGCGTAATGGTTTTTTAAATGGCATATTTGGGCACTCTTCGCAATTTGGCTATTGCAGAAAAGAAAAGAGCACTCTATTATTATCCAGACGCCCCCACCAATATAAATTGAGACTAGGACAATGAGCGAAGCCTTAAAGATTTTGAACAACATCCGTACTCTGCGCGCGCAAGCCAGAGAATGCAGCCTGGACACTCTGGAAGAGATGCTTGAGAAACTGGAAGTTGTTGTGAACGAACGTCGCGAAGAAGACAGCCAGGCTCAAGCAGAAATCGAAGAGCGTACCCGTAAACTGCAGCAATACCGCGAAATGCTGATTGCAGACGGTATTGACCCTAACGAACTGCTGCAGACCATGGCCGCTAAATCCGCTGGTAAAGCAAAACGTGCCGCACGTCCAGCTAAATACCAATATAAAGACGAAAACGGCGAAACCAAAACCTGGACTGGCCAGGGCCGTACTCCAGCCGTGATTAAGAAAGCTATCGAAGAGCAAGGTAAATCTCTGGAAGATTTCCTGCTGTAATCGCGCTGCTTAATCGCACTAAAAAGGCTCCTGCGGGAGCCTTTTTGCTGTCTACCTGCTCTCCAATATCGCATTTCATGATATAAAATGAGACAGGCATATCCGATGATGCGGTAGACTGAAATAGAAAAAGGGGCCGTAGCCCCTTTAATTTTCCAGTAAGCTGTTCGTTTACTGCTCGTGATAAAACGCCTTGTACCAATCGACAAAACGTTTCACCCCGTCATCCACGCTGGTCGCCGGCTTAAAGCCAACCGTGCTATACAAGTCCTTGGTGTCCGCACTGGTGTCCAGTACGTCACCAGGCTGCATCGGCAGCATATTTTTATGCGCCGTCACGCCCAACGCATTTTCCAGCGCGCTGATATATTCCATCAGCTTAACCGGTGAGCTGTTGCCGATATTATATACATGGTATGGTGCAGAACTGGTGGCCGGAGACCCCTGCTCAACGCTCCACCCGGCATTCGGTTGCGGAATGATATCCTGCAAACGGACAATGGCTTCGGCAATATCATCTATGTAGGTAAAATCACGGTGCATCTCACCATGGTTATATACATCAATACTCTCGCCGGCCAATATTGCCTTGGTAAACTTGAACAGCGCCATATCAGGACGCCCCCACGGACCATAGACGGTAAAGAAACGCAGGCCGGTAGTGGGTATACCATATAGATGCGAATAGCTGTGTGACATCAGCTCATTGGCTTTTTTCGTCGCTGCGTACAAAGAAACCGGATGATCGACAGAATCCTCCGTTGAGAACGGCAGCTTACGATTGAGGCCATAAACCGAACTGGAAGACGCGTAAAGCAGATGCTCAACCTTATTATGCCGACACCCTTCCAACACGTTTAAATGACCGATCAGGTTAGAGTCGGCATAGGCCATTGGGTTATCCAACGAATAACGCACCCCGGCCTGGGCGCCAAGGTGAATCACCCGCTGGAATTGGTGTTCGGCAAACAATGCTGCGATCCCTTCACGGTCCGCCAGATCCAGCTTAATAAACTGAAAGGCCGGTTTCCCGGCCAAAAGGTCAAGGCGCGCGACTTTCAGGCTAACGTCATAATAGTCATTCAGGTTGTCGATACCGACAACCTGGTGCCCTGCGGTCAACAAACGCTCGGCAACGTGATAGCCAATAAACCCGGCGGCGCCTGTAACCAAAAATTTCATACTCACCTCTTAAATGACCGGCTGCACCGATGCGCCGCGGCCAATCGCATAATACGTGAAGCCGCGGTTTTGCAAACGTTCCGGATCATACAGGTTACGCCCGTCGAAGATAACCGGCTGCTTCAGCGCGCCTTTAATCGCGTCAAAGTCCGGCGCGCGGAAATTCTGCCATTCGGTGCAAATCACCAGCGCATCGGCACCTTTCAGCGCAGCTTCTTTGGTGCCCATCAGTTTCAGATCGTCACGGTCGCCATAGATGCGCTGCGTTTCGTTCATCGCTTCAGGGTCGTAAGCCTGTACGCAGGCGCCAGCGGCCCACAGCGCTTCCATCAGCACGCGGCTGGAGGCTTCACGCATGTCGTCGGTGTTTGGTTTGAATGCCAGGCCCCACAGCGCAAAGGTTTTGCCACGCAGGTCTTCACCAAAGTAGTGTTTGATAAACTGCACCAGCTTGCTCTTCTGCTGGTAGTTCACCTGCTCCACCGCCTGCAGCAGTTTTGGCTGGTAGCCAATGTTTTCAGACGTACGGATCAGCGCCTGCACGTCTTTCGGGAAACAAGAGCCGCCGTAGCCGCAGCCCGGATAGATAAAGTGGTAGCCAATGCGCGAGTCGGAGCCGATGCCCTGACGTACTTTCTCAATATCCGCCCCCAGCAGTTCTGCCAGGTTGGAGATTTCATTCATAAAGCTGATTTTGGTCGCCAGCATGCAGTTAGCCGCATATTTGGTCAGCTCGGCGCTACGGATATCCATCATAATCATACGGTCATGATTACGGTTGAACGGCTCATACAGTTCGCGAATCGGCTCGATAACATCTTTGTTATCCGTACCGATGACAATACGCTCAGGACGCATGCAGTCGGCAACCGCCGCCCCTTCCTTCAGGAATTCAGGGTTGGAAACCACGTCGAAGGTCAGCGTGCTACCGCGTTTTTCCAACGTTTCGGTCATCACCTGGCGTACTTTATCCGCGGTGCCGACCGGCACGGTAGACTTGTCGATCACCACTTTATGATCGGCCATGTTTTCTGCAATGGTACGGGCTACCGCAGTCACATATTTCAGGTCGGCAGAGCCGTCTTCATCCGGCGGCGTACCGACGGCGATAAACTGGATGATGCCGTGTTCGATACCAGCCTTGGCGTCGGTAGTAAAGTGCAGGCGGCCCGCCTCATAGTTCTGCTGCACCAGCGGGGTCAGGCCCGGTTCAAAAATAGGGATGTTCCCTTTCTTCAAGTTTTCGACCTTGCGCTCATCAACGTCAATACACATCACGTCATGACCAACCTCAGCCAGCACCGCAGCCTGTACCAAGCCTACGTAGCCAATACCAAAAACGGTTACTTTCATGGGAAATCCTAGTTTTTCAAATTAAGACGGAAAATGGATCAGATCTTTTCAGCGGCGGCAAACTGCTGCAGCCACTGGGAAAACTCTTTGCCCAGGCTGGCATGACGCAATCCGTATTCGACAAACGCCTGCATATAGCCCAGTTTGTTACCACAATCGTGGCTTTTGCCCTTCAGGTGGTAAGCCTCAACCGGCTCTTTACGCATCAGCATATCGATAGCATCGGTCAGCTGGATTTCATCACCGGCTCCCGGCGGAGTTTGTGCCAGCAGCGCCCAGATATCGGCAGACAGCACATAACGACCAACGATCGCCAGGTTAGACGGCGCCTGCGCCGGCAACGGTTTTTCCACCACGCTGACCATCGGCGCGCTTTCGCCCGGTTGCAGGTCATAGCCTTTGCAATCGGCAACGCCGTAGTTGCCGACGCTTTCCTGCGGCACCGGTTCAACCATAATCTGGCTGGTGCCACTCTGTTCAAAACGCGTCAGCATGTCATGCAGGTTGTCTTTGCTCAGATCCGCGCTGTATTCATCCAGAATGACATCCGGTAACACCACCGCGACCGGCTCATCGCCGACTAATGGATAGGCGCACATTATCGCGTGCCCCAAACCTTTGGCCACCCCCTGGCGCACCTGCATCACCGTTACGCCCGGCGGACAAATGGACTGAACTTCATCCAGCAGCTGACGCTTCACGCGCTTTTCCAGCATGGCTTCCAGTTCAAAGCTGGTATCAAAATGGTTTTCGATAGAATTTTTAGAGGAGTGCGTCACCAGAACGATTTCGTTGATCCCTGCGGCAATACATTCATTAACAACGTATTGAATCAGTGGTTTATCCACCAGCGGCAGCATCTCTTTCGGTATCGCTTTTGTTGCCGGTAACATCCGTGTGCCTAATCCGGCCACCGGGATCACTGCTTTTCTGACTTTCCGATTTAAAGCAGACATTATTCCTCTCTTAAACTACGCTCAATTTATGAGCTTTTATCCGTTATACAAAACTCTCGGAGTATACCAGCTAAATAGCAGCGAGCATTACCCCGAATTGAAATCGGGAGAAATTAGGACAATTACCCAAGTCTCGGGTTTACGATGATTATTCACCCTTAATAGCGTGGTAGATCCTATCAAATATACGGAGATTGCCGCGTATTTATTCCGCGCTGAGCATCAGGCGCAGGCGCCCGCCCGCCCCCCAAACCTGACACTGCCAGGCCGCGCAGCGCTGGCTGATCTGGTTCATGTAAGCCGCCCCCAGCGTGCCCAGCGGTACGCCGTTGCTCAGCTGAATCTGGTTATCGCCGGTATTGATATTAGCGTGCAGACCGGCAGAAACCAGAATCAGGTTTTTATATTCGGCATGATAGTAACCAAGCAGCAGGGGAAATTGTCCGTCCAATTTCCCCTGACGCAATAATTGATTAACTTGTTTTAACAATGTTGACATTTGCGGCAGGCGGTGGCGCTGATTAGCTAAATGATCTTGTAACAAGCCATTAAATAAAGCGCGCAATAATAACGCAGCCAGCACGCCATTATCGCCAGCGCGCGTAACATCCAGACAATAAAACGCCAAATCATTCTCTGACAGTGCTGCGATATCCAATACCAGGCCGGGGTTTTCTCCCGTGGTCAGCTGGCGATAATTGATACGGCAGTGGGCGATCGTCTGTTGCACCGGCGGCTGCAGTTGCTTCAGCAGGCTGGCGGCCTCGGAAGGATTCTTGCTCAGCGCATCCCAGTCCTGCAGCAGGTCGGCCTCCTCTAACGCCGGCGAGGTGAACATATTGGGATACAGGCAGGCCAGCGCCGCTTCGCGCAGACGGTTAAGATCGGTTAACGGCTTCAGCAGTACATCCTGCACGCCCAGACGCAGCACTTTAGCAATATCCGCCATTTTATCGGTGGCTGAAATCACCAGAATCGGGATCTTGTCTCCCTGCAGACGCAAATGCTCAACAAACTCAATCCCGCCCATTTCCGGCATTGCCAGATCGCACAGGATCAGATCGGGCTGAACATCCTCCACGGCGCTCAGCGCCTGTAAGCCATTACTGGCTTCATGCGATTGCGCGCCCAACGATGTCAGGTAGCCGACAAGCACCGAACGGAAGACCTGTTCGTCTTCAACAATCAGAATGCGCTTGCCTGTCAGTGGTAGTGCCATTAGCCGAGCCTCTTCCCTTTTCATGTTGTAATAGTGGCTCAAAATGGCCACTTGCGCCTGCCGGAAATCAGCCCGGCATTGCGTTTTGCCGTGAATCGCGGCAACTATTTTTGTTTTATCAACGGCAACAGCTGCTCAAGCTGTTTTTCCACCGCCAAGCTTCCTGCGGCGATAGCCTCCTCCGCCCGATGAAAATCCAGCGTGGATATTTGCGGACAGTAAGGTTGTATCAGGACATCCGGCGGATCGCCCGCCATACGGTTACGTTTCAGACGATTCTCTAACACCTGAATCGATGTGCTCATGATTTCCATGGCGGTCGGCGTAATATTGGTTTTCTTGATGCGCATTTTTCCGATACGCTCCCGCAGTCGCCCGCGCCAGCTATCCGCCATCACCGCCGGCTCTTCCGCTTCGCTTCGTACCGAAAACAGATCCTGCTGCATTAAATGCGCATCATGCTGTAAATCCACCGCGATGACGATATCCGCCCCCAATGCCCGGGTCAGCGAGATTGGCACCGGGTTCACCACCGCGCCGTCCACCAGCCAGTAGCCGTCGAACCACACCGGCGACAGCAGCCCAGGCATACTGCACGATGCCCTCACCGCCTGGTGGATATCACCCTGGGTTAACCATAATTCACGACCGGTGCTGAGGTTGGTGGCCACCGCGCCGAATCTCAGCGCACACTGTTCAATATCGTCAACGCGCAACAGTTGCCCCACCGCATTAAACACCCGCTCACCGCGCAGCAGACCGCCGCGACGCCAGGACAGATCCATCAGACGAATCACGTCCCAGTAGCTGAATGAGCGCACCCATTTCTCCATCGCCGGCAGCCGGTGGCAGGCATAAGCTGCACCCACCAGCGATCCGACGGAACAACCGGCGACGATATCAGGCTCGATCCCCATTTTCTTCAGCGCATTGATGACGCCGATATGCGCCCACCCCTTGGCCGAGCCTGCCCCTAACGCCAGCCCAATTTTGATTTGTCGCATGATCGTCTGCCTTCTGCCGGTAAATGGTTTTGCACACTGACCCATCAGGGTACATTGTCACCGCTCAATATTGTTAGGTAACATATGCGCTCAATATGTTTGAATATCGGCCAGTATTGACAATGGCCGCAGGCTTTAGGAGTTATTTTGTCTGAATTATGCCCCTGCGGCAGCGGTACCGGGTATCACGTCTGCTGCGAGCCCTACATCAGCGGCGCTGAAGCCGCACCAACGCCAGGCACGCTGATGCGCTCACGCTATACGGCCTATGTCAAACAGCAGGTCGACTATCTGATTGCCAGTTGGCATCCGGATTGCCACGCCGCACAGTGGCGTGACTCCATCACCGAAAGCTTTCGCACCACCCGTTGGCAGGGCCTGACGATAGTGGCGGAACAAAACGGCCGCGACGACGAGGAAGGATTTGTCGAGTTTATCGCCCGCTTTACCGATGATGACCATGACGGCCCCCAGACCATGCATGAGCGCTCCCGCTTCCTTCGTCTGGAGCAACGCTGGTACTATATCGACGGCACCCGGCCGCAACCGGGACGAAACGACCCTTGCCCCTGCGGTTCGGGGAAAAAATATAAAAAATGCTGCGGACGTTAAGTTCACGGTGAACAGTACGCTGACGCCGGGAATGGCCGGCGCTTCAGTATCAGACAGGATCCTCATCCATGCCACACCAAAATATACAACGTAAAGTATTACGCACTATCTGCCCTGACGCGAAAGGACTGATCGCCAAGATCACCAATATTTGCTACAAGCATCAGCTCAACATTGTGCAAAACAATGAGTTTGTCGACCATCGTACCGGGCGTTTCTTTATGCGTACCGAACTGGAAGGCATCTTCAACGACAGCACGCTGCTGGCCGACCTGGATGACGCGCTGCCGGAAGGCTCAGCGCGCGAATTACACAGCGCAGGACGCCGCCGCATCGTGGTTTTGGTCACCAAAGAAGCCCACTGCCTGGGTGATTTGCTGATGAAAAGCGCCTACGGCGGCCTGGATGTTGAAATCGCTGCGGTGATCGGTAACCACGACACCCTGCAGACCCTGGTGGAGCGCTTCGACATTCCTTTCCATCTGGTAAGCCATGAAGGGTTGACGCGCGAGCAGCATGACCAGCAGATGATCGCCCAGATCGATCAGTATCAGCCCGACTATGTGGTGCTGGCCAAATATATGCGCGTACTGACGCCGGCGTTCGTCCAGCATTACCCTAATCAGGTCATTAATATCCACCATTCGTTCCTGCCGGCGTTTATCGGCGCACGCCCTTATCACCAGGCCTATGAACGCGGGGTGAAAATCATCGGCGCCACGGCGCATTACGTGAATGACAATCTGGATGAAGGCCCGATCATCATGCAGGACGTGATCCATGTTGACCACACCTATTCCGCCGAGGATATGATGCGCGCCGGTCGCGACGTCGAGAAAAACGTACTCAGCCGTGCGCTATATCATGTGTTGGCGCAGCGGGTATTCGTCTACGGCAACCGCACCGTTATTCTGTAGCCGTTTATCCGTTAACTCCTGCCGTGCAGGCGACGGCAGGAAGTTGCACAAAAACATCGCACCCTGTTCACAGATGCAGCGCCAAGAATAAAAAAACGGCAAACGATTCATTTTCTGCATTTCAATGCTTTACACCGGCGCTTCATTTGATATGATGCGCCCCGCTTACCGAGACAGCGCTTACGCAGTCGAGGTAGCAAGGGAAGCCGGTCAGCTTCCTGGTAGTTAAAAATTCGTAAAATCCACGAATTTCGTGGTGGGGTTCCCGAGCGGCCAAAGGGAGCAGACTGTAAATCTGCCGTCACAGACTTCGAAGGTTCGAATCCTTCCCCCACCACCATCATCCTCTTTTCAAGAGGATACTTAGCAAACATTATGATGCAGTGCGTTACACCTTTTATGTTTGCGTCTACAATTTGTAAATCCATGAATATCATGGTGGGGTTCCCGAGCGGCCAAAGGGAGCAGACTGTAAATCTGCCGTCACAGACTTCGAAGGTTCGAATCCTTCCCCCACCACCATCTCTTCAAAACTCCCAACACATACCAACGTCTCAAGAGCCATATAATTCTCCGCACTGGGGAAGGATGAGAAGCTTCGATAAGGTTCGAGTTGAGCGTAGCGAAACAACGCGCTTCAGCGCGGCCCGAAGGGTGAGGAGCGTAGCGACGAATAATCCTTCCCCCACCACCATCTCTTCAAAGCTATCAACACATACCAACGTCTCAAAAGCCACATAATTCTCCGCACTGGGGAAGGATGAGAAGCTTCGATAAGGTTCGAGTTGAGCGTAGCGAAACAACGCGCTTCAGCGCGGCCCGAAGGGTGAGGAGCGTAGCGACGAATAATCCTTCCCCCACCACCATCTCTTCAAAGCTATCAACACATACCAACGTCTCAAAAGCCACATAATTCTCCGCACTGGGGAAGGATGAGAAGCTTCGATAAGGTTCGAGTCTCACGCTGTTTTAGGTGCCAAACATCGCGAAACGGCAATATCCCCCTCTCTTTCCCACGTTCAAACTTGAACTCCCCAGCGCAATTAGCTATACCACATGCTTCTTTTACGCAGTAAGGAAAGGAAAGTGCATGCGTCATAATATTTGCGTTTTTTGCGGCGCCAGCGAAGGCGTTAACCCCGATTATGCCGACCACGCCCGCAAGCTCGGGCACGCTTTAGCCACCCAAGGGCGGCGTTTAATCTACGGCGGCGGCAAAAAAGGCTTGATGGGCATTGTCGCGGATGCGGTGCTGGAGGCGGGAGGCGAAGTTATTGGTATTATTCCTGAACGCCTGGTCGAAGCGGAAACCGCGCACCGCGGCCTCACCAAACTGGAAGTGGTGCCCGATATGCATACCCGCAAAGCGCGCATGGCCGCGCAGGCGGACGCGTTTATCGCCCTGCCGGGCGGTATCGGCACGCTGGAAGAGCTGTTTGAAATCTGGACCTGGGGCCAAATAGGCTATCACAACAAACCCGTCGGGCTGCTGGACGTCAACGGCTTCTATCGCCCTTTAAATCACTTCCTGCAGCACGTTGCCGATCAGGGGTTTATGCGTCATGACTATCTCGGCACCCTGCACACCAGCAACTCCGCGTCTACACTGCTTCAGCAGTTCGACGACTATCAACCGAAAAATTACGATCGCTGGGCCAAATAATGGCCGATGGCCAGCGGCCGTCGTCGCTGGCTTACATTACATTTAGCGCCAAACTCTGCTACTATCACAACACATTTTTCTCGTGAAAACGGCACCGCTCATGAAGTTTGTCTCTTTTAATATCAATGGACTGCGCGCGCGTCCCCACCAGTTGGCCGCCATTATCGAACAGCACCAGCCCGACGTGATCGGCCTGCAGGAAACCAAAGTTCACGACGACATGTTTCCGCTGGAAGAAGTCAGCAAACACGGCTACCACGTATTCTATCACGGCCAGAAAGGCCACTACGGCGTCGCGCTGCTGACCAAAGAGGCGCCCATCGCCGTACGTCGCGGTTTTCCGACTGATGAAGAAGATGCGCAGCGCCGCATTATCATGGCCGATCTGGCCACGCCTCAGGGCACGCTGACGGTGATTAACGGCTATTTCCCTCAGGGTGAAAGCCGCGACCATCCGGTAAAATTCCCGGCTAAAACCCGCTTCTATCAGGATCTGCAGGACTATCTTGAACAGCAGTTGTCGGTAGAAAACCCGGTACTGGTTATGGGCGATATGAATATCAGCCCAACCGATTATGACATCGGCATCGGTGATGAAAACCGCAAACGCTGGCTGCGCACCGGCAAGTGCTCTTTCCTGCCGGAAGAGCGCGAGTGGATGGCGCGTCTGTTGAACTGGGGTCTGGTTGATACCTACCGCCATGCCAACCCGGAGCGCAACGACGAGTTTTCCTGGTTCGATTACCGCTCGAAAGGGTTCAATGACAACCGCGGCCTGCGCATCGATCTGCTGTTAGCCAGCACGCCGCTGGCGGCACAGTGTGTGGCAACCGGCATCGATTACCAGATTCGCGGTATGGAAAAGCCGTCCGACCACGCGCCCGTCTGGGCCGAATTCTCGCTGTAATCATCCTGCCCCGGCGACTTTGCCGGGGCTTTATCCAGAAAAAAGTATGAAAACCATTGATGTAGTTGCGGCCATTATTGAACGCGACGGCCAAATTCTGTTGGCGCAACGCGACGCGCAGAGCGACCAAGCCGGCTTGTGGGAGTTTCCCGGCGGAAAGCTGGAGGCCGGCGAGAGCCAGCCGCAGGCGTTAGCCAGAGAGCTGGCGGAAGAACTGGGCATTGAGGCGGTTATCGGCAGCTACGTCGCCAGCAATAGCTGGCAAACGGGTGAACGTCTCATTCGTCTGCATGCCTGGCGGGTTGGTGCGTTCAGCGGCGAATTGCAGCAGCGCTGTCATTCGGCGCTGGTTTGGGTTGAGCCGCAGCGGGCCGACGCCTATCCGCTGGCGCCGGCGGACATTCCGCTACTGGCTGACTATTTGCGCAGCATAACGCCCCGCCATGCGTGACGCCGTCACTTGTTCAGGCGCACCCAAATCAACGAATGGGTGCCTACCTGTTTTTTATCACGCTGACACTGCAATAACTCACCCTCAACCTTCAGCAGCGCCCCTTCCGAATAGTTCTGATCTTGATATATACAGCAGCGCAGGCATGGCGCAGGTGCCGTCGTACTCTTCGCTGCGCCCCAGATCTCCGGCGCGACCGGCAGCACCACGTCTACGTCGCCGCGGTGTGCCCCGGCCATTGAGGAAAACAGCATGCCAGCGACGGCGATCGCCAACGGCATCGGGTAATTCATTCGCTTTTCCCCCGCGCCTTGGCGGCGCTTTTTTTGCGTTTTTTACCGCCGGCGCTGGCCGGCGGCGGCAATCCGCGAAACGCCAGGCTGGCCCGGCTCTGTTTAGCCTGATAAATCAGCTCCTGCAAGGTTCCCTCCAGCGGCTGCATAAAATCCTGGTAGCGACAGGATTTCTCACTAATCTGCGTCAGGGTTGCCTCCCAGTGCGCGGTCATATCCGGCCTCGCCGCCAGCTCCGGTAAAGAGTGAATCAACGCCCGCCCGGTTTCCGTCGAATGGATATAACGCCCCTTTTTATACAGAAACGAGCGCTTGAACAGCAGTTCGATAATACCCGCACGCGTGGCTTCAGTACCTAAACCATCGGTCGCCCGCAGGATTTTCTTTAACGCTTTATCCTGTACAAAACGCGCAATGCCGGTCATCGCCGATAACAGGCTGGCGTCGGTAAAGGGCCGCGGCGGCTGGGTCTGCCGCTCCACCACTTCGCCGCGCTCACACAGCAGTTCATCACCTTTGGCAACCACCGGCAGCGGCGCGCCCTCGTTCTCCTCATCCCGCTCTTTACTGCCTAACAGGGTACGCCAGCCGGCCTCGGCCAGAAAACGCGCCTTAGCAACAAACTTGCCGCCGGCAATGTCCAGTTCGATCACGCATTTACGGAATACCGCATCCGGACAGAACTGCAGCAGATACTGTCGTGCCACCAGCCCGTATACTTTCAGCTCGTCAGTGCTGAGGTTGGCCTTACTGGCGCGCGCGGTAGGAATAATCGCGTGGTGCGCATCGACTTTTTTATCATCCCAGCAGCGGTTGCGGCGTTCGCTGTCGATCACCTCCTGAGGGTAGAGATCCGGCTGGTGAACGCTGATGGCGTTCAGCACCGCATGGCGGCCGGCAAAATGCTCCTCCGGCAGGTAGCGGCAGTCGGAGCGGGGATAAGTGATCAGTTTGTGGGTTTCATACAAGCGTTGGCAAACGTCCAGCACCTGCTGGGCGCTGAGGCCAAAACGCTTCGCTGCTTCAATCTGCAGGGTAGAAAGCGAAAACGGCAGCGGTGCGATATCGGACTCACGCTTATCGTTATAAGCGGTAACCAGCGCCGGCTGTCCTTCAATACGCTTCACCACGTGATCGGCCAGCGGACGGTGCAGTAAGCGCCCCTCTTCATCCTGGTATGGCTCACAGGATTCGCTCGGTTGCCACAAGGCGACAAAACGCGCTTCCTGAGGCGTGACAATGTGCGCTTTTACGTCAAAGAAGTCTTTCGGTACAAAGTTTTCAATATCTTCGTCACGGCGTACCACCAGCCCCAGTACCGGTGTCTGCACCCTGCCTACCGACAGCACGCCGTCGTAGCCGGCATTACGCCCCAGCAGCGTATAGGCGCGGGTCATATTGATGCCGTACAGCCAGTCGGCGCGTGAACGCGCCAGCGCCGACACGCACAGCGGGATAAAGTCCCGGTTATCGCGCAGACGCTCAACCGCCCGCTCAACCGCCTGCGGGTTAAGATCGTTAATCAGGCAGCGGCGCACCGCCTGACGCTTTTCCGGCGTCAGCGCCAGATAATCCAGCACCTCGTCCACCAGCAACTGCCCTTCGCGATCCGGGTCGCCGGCGTGCACCACTTCATCCGCCTCCAGCAGCAGCTTTTTAATCGCATTCAGCTGTTTGCTGACCGACGGACGCGGCTGCAGTTGCCATTTTTCGGGAATGATCGGCAAATCTGCCAGCGACCAGCGCGCAAAGCGGCTATCGTAGGCGTCCGGCTGGGCCTGCTCCAGCAGGTGGCCGACGCACCAGGTCACTACATCGTTCTTGCCGCAGGCGATAAAACCATCGCCGCGGCGGTGAGGTTTGGGTAACACATCAGCAATGGCGCGCGCCAAACTCGGTTTCTCGGCTATAAACAGTCGCATTATTCACCGTTTTTCTGGCTATACGTCATCAGGAATTCTCTTACTTCAGCATAGTTGCCGCGGAACACAATCCGCTGGGCTTTCTTTTCCAACTGGAAACGGTACATCGGGTCGTAATAATACTGCAGCAACGGCACCAGCCACTCCTGGTGGGCGTTACTGCTGCCGCTGGCGTGCTGGAACTGCAGCGCCCACTCCAGCCGCTGCGTCAACAGCTGGTAGCGCTCCATGCCTAAACGACGCCGGATGGCGAACAGCCCGTGATGGAGATATTCACCGTAGCGCTGCCAGCCGTCCTGAGCGCCGTAGGCCTGGATAAACGCCTGGTGCATATCATCAATATATTCCGCCTGCAGGCGCGCCAGACGCACCTCAAACGGATCATCAATCACCACGACCGGCGCCTGCTGCATGCGATTAAACACCGGCAGCGGTACGCTATTGGCGCCAATCAGGCGACTTTCATCCTCCAGCACCCACTGACGGCAGCCACCATGCTGTTTTTTCAGCAATAACACAGCCAGACGATTCTCAAAATCGATCTGCGCACTTTGTCCGGCCAGCGTACGGCCAAACGACGAACCACGGTGGCGCGCCAGCCCTTCCAGATCGATGCCGTTCGACAGCTCATTCACCATCAGGGTTTTGCCGCAGCCGGTATTACCGCCGACGATCACCATCGGCAACTCGGCGCTGTATTCGAGGATATTCAACAGATAATGGCGCAATGCCTTATAACCGCCGATAATCCGCGGGTAGTCAACGCCCGCCTCGCGCAGCCACTGCTGCACCAGCTGTGAGCGCAACCCGCCGCGGAAGCAGTAAATATAGCCCGCCGGCCGTTCGGCGCAGGCGGCCAGCCAGGCTTCGGTACGCGCCTGGCGGAGTTTGCCGTGCACCAGGCTATGACCCAGCGCGATCGCCTGCTGCTGGCCATGCTGCTTATAGCAGGTGCCCACCGCCTGTCGCTCCCGGTCATTCATCAACGGTAAATTCACCGCCTGCGGGAACGCGCCGGCGCTGAATTCAACCGGCGCGCGCACGTCGATCAGCGGCACATCCTGCAGAAAAATCTGGCGGTAGTCGTTGCAATCCGCCCTGCTTGGCACCGTCACCGCTACTGGACCTCGATCATCGGCTTGCCGGCCACTGCGCCGTGCAATTCACCGATGGCTTCCAGCTGCAGACCGTGGCGCGCGGCGATCGCCTGCACCTGCGCTTCGCCCTCAGGCATCACCGCCAACAGCAACCCGCCCGAGGTCTGCGGATCGCACAGCAGCTGACGCTGTACGTCGCTCATCGGGCCAATCAGATGGCCGTAACTGTCAAAGTTGCGGCCGGTGCCGCCCGGCACGCAGCCTTCGGCAATATAACGTTCAACCTCCGGCAGCTTCGGCACCCGGTCAAACCAGAGCGTCGCCTGCAGCCCGGAACCCTGACACATTTCGCTCAGGTGGCCCAGCAGGCCAAAGCCGGTCACATCGGTCATTGCACTGACCCCGGCCACCTCGGCAAATTCGGCGCCCGGCAGGTTCAATCGACACATCACCTCGGTCGCCAGCCCGGCATGCTCAGGCCGCAGCTGACTTTTCTTCTCGGCGGTGGTCAGCACGCCGATGCCCAGCGGTTTGGTCAGGAACAGTCTGGCGCCGGCCTGCGCGGCGCTGTTCTTTTTCACCCGCTCGGTGCTGACGATGCCGGTGACCGCCAGGCCGAAAATCGGCTCCGGCGCATCGATGGAGTGGCCGCCGGCCAGCGCAATCCCCGCCTGCTGACAGGCATAGCGACCGCCGTCGATCACCTGCTGCGCGACTTCCGGCGGCAACTTGGCCACCGGCCAGCCAAGAATGGCAATCGCCATGATCGGTTTGCCGCCCATGGCATACACGTCGCTGATGGCGTTGGCCGCGGCGATACGGCCAAAATCGAACGGATCGTCGACGATCGGCATAAAGAAATCAGTCGTGCTGATCACGCCGGTGCCATTGCCGATATCGTAAACCGCCGCATCATCACGGGTTTCATTACCCACCAGCAAACGCGGATCGACGAATTTGGCCTGTTCGCTGTGCAGGATGGTTTCGAGTACTTGCGGGGAAATCTTGCAGCCGCAGCCAGCACCGTGGCTGTACTGGGTCAGGCGGATGGTTGGCGATGTCATAGTCCACTTCCTTCGGTTAACAGCCTTCAAGATAACATATATGCCGCGATGCCAGCCCGGTGCATCACCCGGCTGAAGGCGCATTGATATGCCACCTGGGTACAACTTCAATCAATTGGAATATAGGGTAGCGCTTGCCGGAGGGATTGATAAGAGCAAGCCGGTGATAATGCGTCGACCTGCTCATAAACAGTACAAAATTACGGGATATTGCGCGTTTTTTGCGTCTCGCCCGGAAAAATCAGAAGTAGCTGACAAACGGCGCGCTGTCCGGCGCGACGACTTTACTGGCCGCCTTCAGCTGCGGCGTGCCCAGATACAGGAAACCGACGATTTCGTCCTGCTCACGGCAGCCGAACGCTTCACGCACCTGCGCATGCGCGGTCCAGGCGCCGGTGCGCCAGATACCGTTAAACCCTTGCGCCAGCGCGGCCATCTGCATCGCCTGCACCGCACAACCGGCGGACACCACCTGCTCCCAGTGCGGCACCTTGGGGCTGTCGCTGCAATGGGCGATCACGGTAATAATCAGCGGCGCACGGAACGGCGCCTGTCTAGCCTTGTCAATCGCCGCATCGTCCAACCCATCCTGCCGGGCGGCCGTCTGCAACAGCTGGCTGAAACGCTCGAGCCCCTGCTCTTCAATCAGCACGAAACGCCAAGGCTGCAGCGCGCCGTGGTCGGGCGCGCGTAAACCGGCATTGATAATATTTTGCCGTATTTCACCACTCGGCGCAGGGGCCGCCAGGCGAGCGGCCGAACGGCGGTTCAACAACAGATCCAGCGCATCCATCACAAACTCCTGATAACAATTTTCATTTTCATCACGGTAGCACAGCTAAACAGCAAGTTACAGCATTGACAATAACGGCTGTCGACGGTGATTTAAAGCTGACATTTGGCTGGCCGCTCATTAGGATAACGGGACATCCTCAGCCCATGTTTGGAGAAAACATGCATACTTTGTGGCGTATCATTGCCGGAACGTTCAGGTGGACATGGCGTCTGCTGAATTTTGTCAGAGAGTTTATTCTCAACCTGTTTTTAATCGTGCTGATTTTGATCGGCGTCGGCATCTATTTTGCCTTCCAGAGCACCCCGCCGGCTGAAAGCACCCGCGGCGCACTGTTGGTCAACCTGAGCGGCATGGTGGTCGATCAGCCCAGTATGAAAAACCGCCTGCTGCAGCGTAGCCGCGAATTCCTCGGCGCTTCCGCCAGCGAACTGCAGGAAAACTCTCTGTTCGATCTGGTCGACAGTATCCGCAAGGCCAAGGACGATAAAAACATTACCGGACTGGTATTGCAGCTGAATGATTTCGCCGGCGCCGATCAGCCGTCGCTGCAATATATCGGCAAGGCGTTGCGGGAGTTCCGCGACAGCGGCAAACCCATTTACGCCATTGGCGACAGCTATAACCAGACACAGTACTACCTGGCCAGCTACGCCAACAAGATCTACCTGTCGCCGCAGGGCAACGTCGACCTGCACGGGTTTGCCACCCACAACCTGTATTACAAA